>JAUYCF010000101.1 GCA_030692355.1 Thiobacillus sp. | reverse complement strand
ACGCGCTGCTGCTGGCCGCCGGAGAGCTGGTGCGGATACTGCCCGGCATGGCCGGCGAGGCCGACCAGCTCAAGCAGTTCGTCGATGCGCGCCTGTTTTTCGGCGGCCGGCTTGCCGCGCAGGCCGAAGCCGACGTTCTTCGCCACCGTCAGGTGCGGGAACAGGGCGTAGTCCTGGAACACCATGCCGACGCGGCGCTTTTCGGCGGGCAGCATCCAGCCGGGGCGGCTGACGACCTCGCCGCCGATGCGGATTTCGCCGTTCTGGATTGGTTCGAAGCCGGAAATGCAGCGCAGCGCCGTGGTCTTGCCGCAGCCGGAGGGGCCGAGCAGGCAGCCGATCGCGCCTTCGGGCAGAGTGAAGGTCAAGTCGGCAATGATTTGCCGTTCGGCGTACGACTGCGAGACGGAATCGAGGATCAGTTCAGCCATCGGAATGCGCGCCGCGCCAGGTCAGGAGGATGATGGGGATGATACCGGCAATGACAATGGCGAGCGAAGGCAGCGCGGCGCGCTCCCATTCGCCTTCCGAGGTCATCTCGAACACCCGCACCGCCAGCGTGTCCCAGCCGAACGGGCGGGTCATCAGGGTGATCGGCATTTCCTTCATGATGTCGACGAAGGCGAACGCCGCCGCGGTCAGCAGGCTGGCGCGCAGCAGCGGCAGGTGCACCCGCCCCAGCAGCCCGGCGGCGCCGGTGCCGAGGTTTTTCGCGGCCTCGTCGACGTTGCGGGTGATGCGGTGCAGGCCGCTGTCGATGGGGCCGAAGCCGACCGCGAGAAAGCGCACCAGATAGGCCAGCAACATCACCAGCAGCGTGCCCTTGAGGATTTCGGTGCCTTCGAAGCCGAACCAGGCGCGCCCGGCATCGATCAGCCAGTTGTCCAGCGCCGCCACCGGGATGAACAGCCCCACCGCCAGCACCGCGCCGGGGAAGGCGTAGCCGATGGTGGCCAGGCGCTGCGTCCACATCATCGCGGTCCCGGGGCGCTGGCGCCCGGCGTAGGCGAGCAGCAGGGCCACCGCCACCACCATCAGCGCGCCGAGACCGGCCAGCAGCACCGAATGCCAGGCAAACGTCCAGTAGCGGGCGTCGAGGTCGATGGCAATGACCTCGCGCGTCCACAGCGCCAGTTGCGTGACCGGAATCAGGAAGGCGACCGCCAGTACCGTCCCGGCGTACACGAAGGCCAGCCCGCCCAGCGCCGGCGACAGCTGGATGCGGCGCTGCGCGGCGCTGCGGCCCACCGCGCCGTAACGCATCCGGCTGCGCGAGCGCTGCTCGAACACCACCGCGATCAGCACGAACAGGATCAGGATCGACGCCAGCTGCGCTGCCGCGGCCAGCGAGAACAGGCTGTACCACGCCTTGTAGATGGCGGTGGTGAAGGTGTCGTAGTTGAAGATGGCCATGGTGCCGAAATCGGCCAGGGTTTCCATCAGCGCCAGCATCAGCCCGGCGGCGATCCACGGTCGCGCCATCGGCAGCGCCACCCGGAAGAAGCCCTGCGTGCGCGACAGGCCGAGCGACTGCGCCGCTTCCAGCGCGATCGCGCCCTGCGTCGCGAAGGCATTTTTCGCGATCAGGTAGACATAGGGGTAGAGCGCCAGCGACATCACCAGGATGACGCCGCCGCGCGAGCGGATTTCCGGCAGCCCGGTGATGCCCCAGCTCTCGCGCAGCCAGGTTTGCAGCGGGCCGGTGAAATCCAGCAGGCCGATCGCGACGAAGGCGGTGACGTAGGCGGGCAGCGCGAGCGGCAGCAGCAGCGCCCAGCCAAACAGGCGGCGGCCGGGAAATTCGCACATCGCCGTGAGCCAGGCCAGCGAGACGCCCAGCACGCTGACGCCGAGCCCCACCCCGAACACCAGCCACAGCGTGTTGGCCACCAGTTCGGGCAGGGAAAATTCGATCAGGTGGGCAAGGATGTCGCCCTCGACCCGGGCAAACGACGAGAAGGTGACCACGACCGGCGCCAGCACCAGCGCGGCGACTGCCAGAGCGAGCAGCATCCAGCCGCTGGGGCGGGGCCAGGCAAAAACGCCCATGGCGGGCGTTTTTGCTGGAACAGCAGCGTTATCAGACAAGATGAATCACGTGATTATTTGTAGCCGGCGCGGTCCGTCAATCTTACGGCCTTGGTCTGCAGGCTGCCAGCCTCTTTCACGTTGATCAGACTCTGCCTGAAGCTGCCCCAGGCAGCCACGGTCTTGTCCGGCGCGACCTTGGGGTTGGCCGGGTATTCCAGGTTGACGTCGGCGAACAGATTCTGCGCCTTGTCGGACGACAGCCATTCGATCAGCTTCTGCGCGCCGGCCGGGTTCCTGGCATGGCGCGTGACACCCGCCCCGGAGATGTTGACGTGTACGCCGCCCGCCTTGTTTTTCAGATTCTGGTTGGGCCAGAAGATCGCCAGCGGCAGGTTCGGCTTCTTCTCCATCAAACGACCGAAATAATACGTGTTGACCAGCGTCGCGTCGCACTGGCCGGCGGCCACGGCTTCCATCGCCTTGGTGTCGTCGGGGAAGGGCGAGGTGGCCAGATTGCCGACCCAGCCACGGACGATGTCTTCGGCTTTCTCATCGCCGTATTCGTGGATCATCATCGCCACCAGGCTCTGGTTGTAAACCTTCTTCGAGGTGCGGAGGCAGAGGCGGCCCTTCCATTTCGGGCTGGCCAGATCCTCGTAGGTCGACAGGTCCGCGGGTTTGACCTTGCCGGTGTTGTAGACCAGCGTTCTGGCGCGCACCGACAGGCCGAACCATTCGTTGCCGGGGTCGCGCAGGTGGGCCGGCACGTTGGCTTCCAGCGTCTTCGACTGGATCGGGCGCAGCAGGCCTTCTTCCGATGCCTGCCACAGGTTGCCTGCGTCCACCGTCAGCAGCATGTCGGCCGGGGTGTTCCTGCCTTCGGCTTTGAGGCGCACCATCAGTGGGCCTTCCTTGTCGGTGATGAATTTGACCTGCACCCCGGTGTCGCGGGTATAGGCGTCGAACAGCGGCTTGATGAGCTGTTCGTTGCGCGCGGAATACACCACCACCTCTTCCGCCAGCGCGGGCAGGGCAACGAAGAGGAGAGCCAGGGCGGAAAGCCGTTTGGTCGGTTTCATGTTCGGTAGGTCCTCAAGGTATTAGGTGTTGGTAATCGTACTGCTAATGATAACCGTTATCAATACCTTGGCAAAAAAATATCTTCCTGCGTCTTCAGTTCCGCTCGAACTGGATCATGGTTTGCAGTTCGCCCTCGAACACCGCCTCCACCCGGATGGCGCCTGGCCGCTCGACGATGTCCAATCCGGCCTGCGCCGGTGGCGAGATGTCGATCAGGGTCAGCGACTGTGCCGGATAGTCAACCGCCAGCGTGACCCGCATGGGGTAATAGCCATCCAGAAACTTGCGCATATAAGGGCCGTTGATCAGGTTGAAATAACCATTGCCGGTGTTGCGCAGCGCGTGGATTTGCGCGGAGAGACACAGGCGCGCACCCGGCTCGACATGACGCAATTGCACGCTGGCGCCTTCGATCCATGCATCCTTGATATGGGTAAAGGCATCCACCCGGAGGTCGCGCACGAAACCCTCGCGGAAGGTGATCTGCGCGCTGGGTACGGCGTCGAGATGGTCGTGGCATTGCGACAGGCCGACCCAGCCGGAAGCCAGGCTGTCGGTCTCGATGCGGATGTGGTTCTGATGGTGGTGAACGGGTTTGGCGGGCAGCGTTTCAAGGAAGTGCAAGGCCCCCTCGTTGACGGCATCTGCGCTTTCAAAATCGGGATCCTGCGCGGCATGCGCCAGGCCCGCGCACAGAATCGCGGCCCCCAGCAGGCCGTACCGGATCGGGCGTGGGCCGGAACTAGTCGGACACCACTTCGGGGGATTGGGCATTGTCCGGGGGCGTGACGCGCCGTGCGCCGTCAAAGCGTTCGCGCCAGTAGCGGTCATTGAGACTGGAGACCATGACCGCGCCCGAGCGGCTGCTCGCGGCATGCACAAAACGGTCATCGCCCAGATAAATGCCGACATGGGAAAATGCGCGATTGAGGGTGTTGAAGAAGACCAGATCGCCCGGCAAGAGTTCGGTTTTAGCCAATGGCTGCGCGGCTTTGCTGATCGCATGGCTGTCGCGCGGCAGCACGATGCCGGTTGTCTGCCTGAATACATGGCCGACGAAGCCGCTGCAATCGAGTCCGGTTTCGGGCGAAATTCCGCCAAGACGATACGGGCTGCCTATCAGGCTGACGGCGTACATCGGGATGTCTTCGGGCGGGGTGTTGGCGCGGGCGGGCAACGCCAACAGCAACGCCAACAGGGATAGCAGCACGACAGGCTTCATGGGCTAACGATCTGCTCTATAGTTAAGCAGGGAAAACGGCCAAATCCGGCGAATCTTGACCCTGAGGATTGCATCATGCATGACGCCCCATCTCTTCCTGACAGTGAAACCAGTATGCTCGAAAAAGCGCAGCTCAAGCAATTGCACGACGACGCCGCGGCAGCGGTGTCCGAGCCCGACCTGTATGAGCGGGTGCGCGAACTGACCGCGCGTGCGCTGCACGAACGCCGCCTGGCGCTGCAAAACATCGGTGAAATCGTCGGCGCCATCACCTCAGGCGTAGGCAGCGGGCTGGCCGCGCGCGGCGGCGAGATGAAGGACGGCCTCAAGCAGGCCATGACCGGCATCGATGCGGCCGTCGGCAGTGCTGCGCAGGCGGCTTCCTACGCCCTGCAGGAAGCCGCCGCAGAAGGGAAGGCGTTCAGGGACAACGAACTGAAAGCCAGCCTGGAGCAACTGCGCGACCTTGAGGCGCAGCTTGTCGACAGCCTCAAGCAGACCGCCAGCCAGTCCGGCGACAAGCTGAAAGAGGAGCTTGGCTATCTGATCGACCACCTCAAGCACAGCGGTTCCCGCACCGGCGAGCAGGCGCGGGAAGCGCTGCAGCAGTTGGCGGGTGGCGTCAAAGCCGGCAGCAAGGCGGGACGCGCCGGCTTGAGCGAATCGGCCAGCACGGCCACCGAGCGTCTGTCCCAGGTGGCAAGCGGCGTTCTGGACGCGCTGTCCGACTCGCTCAAACGGCAGAGCGAACGCCTGCGTTCCTGATCCCCCCCTCCTTGGTGCGCCACGCTTCCGTGCATCACCGGCACGGGAACAGCGTCCTCGCTGCGCCCCTTGCGGGTACTGCGGAGTCGTTGCTGCTTCAGCGGCTTACGAATCCGGCGTGCCCCTTGCGGGTACACTCTCGACATTACTAATCCCAAAAAATCAACGATGCTCTGGGAAACCATTTCGGTCGTGCGCGACCTGCCGCGATTGCATGAAATCGCTTCGGTGATGATTCGTTATGGCTGGGGCGATCTGGTGCGTGTCCTGGGCATCGGCAGCGTGCTGGAACGCACCGGGCGGGTTCTGCACTGGCACAGCACCAGTGAAATCAGCCAGCTCGACACGCCGGTGCGTATCCGCCGTGCCCTGGAAGAGCTGGGACCGACTTTCGTCAAGCTGGGCCAATTGCTGGCAACGCGGGTCGACATGTTTCCGCCGCATTGGATTGTCGAATTCGAAAAGTTGCACAGCCAGGTGCCGGCGGTGCCCTATGACGTTCTTTACCCCGACCTGGTGGCCGCCATCAAGGGCGAGCCCGGGGAGGTGTTTGCCGAATTCAACCCGCTGCCGCTGGCGGCTGCATCCATTGCGCAGGTGCATCGCGCCACGCTCAAGGACGGCACGCCGGTGGTCGTCAAGATCCGCCGCCCCGGTATCGAGGATGTGGTCCGGGCCGATCTGCGAATTCTGGAGCACGCCGCCAAATTGCTGGAAAGTGAAATGCCGGAAGCCCGGCGCTACGATCCGGTGCATATCGTCTCGCAGTTCCGCCGCTCGCTGAATCGCGAACTCGACCTGGCCAAGGAGGCGCGCAACATCGACCAGTTCGCGCGCCACTTCGCCGACGACCCGCTGGTGAAAATTCCCAGGGTGTATTGGGAATTCACCAACAACCGCGTCAATGTGCAGGAGGAAATTGTCGGCATGGCGGGGGTGGTCCCGGACAAGCTGCGCGCCAGCGGACTCGACCCCGTGCTGTTGGCGGCGCGCGGCGCCGATACGGTGCTGCGCATGGTGCTGGAGCACGGTTATTTTCATGCCGATCCGCACCCCGGAAACATCCTGTTCTTGCCCGATAACCGCATCGGCATTATCGATTTCGGCATGGTGGGGATGCTGACCCATCACCGGCGCAACCAGATTGTCGACATGCTGCATGCCCTGACGCTCAAGGACGAACAGGCCATGCTGCAGGTGCTGCTCGACTGGAGCGGCGAATCGGTGAGCGATGAAGACCGCCTGGCCTACGACGTCACGGAGCTGCTGCAAAATTACGACGACCTGCAGCTCAAGGACGTGAAGATCGGCGCGCTGCTGAATGACGTCACCGCCCTGATGCGCGACAACAACCTGGTGTTGCCGGCCGACCTGACCTTGCTGTTCAAGACGCTGATCACGCTGGAAGGCCTGGGGCTGCAGCTCAACCCGGAATTCCACATGATCGACCACGTGACGCCGTTCGTGGAGCGCGTCATCCAGCAGCGCTACACGCCGCAGGCGCTGCTGGCGCGCGGGCGCAAGAGCGTGCGCGAGACGCTGGAGGTTCTGGCCGATTTGCCGCGCGACGTGCGGCATCTGGTGCGGGATATGCGGCGGGGACGCGTGCGGGTCGACCTCGACCTGAAGCGGCTGGATCATTTCGGCCACCAGCTGGACGGTGCCAGCAACCGTCTGACCATGGGCATTCTGACCGCCTCGCTGGTGGTGGGCTCCAGCATCATCATGACGGTGGAGGGGGGGCCTCAGCTATTCGGCCTGCCCTTGTTTGGTCTGCTGGGATTCCTGATCGCGTTTTTCAACAGCCTGTGGATCATTTTTTCCATCTGGCGTTCGGGCAAGCACTGAGCTTCCGGCATCAGGCAATGCATTGGGTGCCGGAACCCTGGCGAGACTGGCGGCCAGCTCCGCCAGCGGAACGGGCCGCCCCAGCAAATAACCCTGCGCATGGGCAATGCCCAGGCTTTCGACCTTGCACAGCACGGTTTCTGTTTCCACGCCCTCGGCCACCAGCGAGTAACCCGCTTCGCTCATCATGCGTGCAAAATCCGCCACCACCTGGCCGGCGCGGTTGTCCTTTCCCAGCTTGTTCACCAGCGAGATGTCGAACTTGACCACATCGACCGGCAAGTCCACCAGGTAGCGCAACGGCGAATATCCGGTGCCGAAGTCGTCCATGGCAATGCGGTAGTTCACCGTGCGCAGCAATTCGAGATAGGTGCTTACTTCGACCATTTGCGTAATGAGCGAGGTTTCGGTGATTTCCAGCATCAAAGGGTGGCGCGCACCGTGGCGTGACAATTCCAGCAGGTGCGAGACGACTTCAGGGCGCGAAATGCTCTGCGCCGACAGGTTGACCGAGATGCCTGCCCCGGTCGGCAACAGGCCTGACGACAGGTCGGCATCGACCTGGTGCAGCACCGCCATGTCGAATTCGGTTTCCAGCCGGCGGCTGCTGACCACCGGCAGGAACGCTTCCGGCAGCATGAGGTCGCCGTGATAGCGGATGCGAGCCAGCGCCTCGTAATAATCCACCTGGCGTCCCGGCAGGCCATGAATGGCCTGGTAGTGCATTTCGATCATGCCGGGGGCGGCCAGCGCCTGGAACAGGGCGCTGGTTTCGCGGCTGGCCACCAGTGTCTGCGAGGCACGCTCGGTGTCTTCCCCGTACAGCGCAATGCGGTTGCGCCCGGGCTGCTTGGCGGTATACATGGCAATGTCGGCCTGCTTGGGCAGTTCGTCGATATGCTCAAGCTGGTCGGCCGCGCAGAAGGCGATGCCGATGCTGAGGCCGACCGGCTCGACGATGCCAAGCTCGGTAAACCCGGCGGCATCGATCAGGCTCTGGCAGCGCTGCGCGACCTGCTTGGCCTGCGCCGGCGTGGTGCGCGACAGGAAGGTGGCGAATTCGTCGCCCCCCAGGCGATACAGGCGGTCGTTGGCGCGCAGCGCCATCACCAGCGCATCGGCGATGATGCTCAATACGCGATCGCCCTTGGCGTGGCCATAGGTGTCGTTGATGGTCTTGAAGCGGTCGCAGTCGAACAGCAGGAAAGCCACGCCCTGCGGCGAAGTTTCCAGTTTCTTGCGGAAATCATCCCAGTCTTCTTCGTAGGCGCGCCGGTTGTGGCAGCCGGTGAGCGCATCCTGGCGCGCCTGCGAGTGAAATTCGCGGTTCTGGTTTTCCATCGAACCGTGCAGCTCCCGCAATTGCAGCTGGTAGTCGTGCAGCGAGCGGCGGATATTCTCCAGTTCGCTGATGCGCAGGGCCGGCGAACGCGGTGGATTGGGATTGAAGCGGCCGTGCTGCATGGCGTCGATGTCCTGCGAAAGCTGCCCCAAGGGACGCATCAGCAGACGGTCGTATGCCAGGAAACCCAGCAGCGTAGTGGCTGCCAGCAGCACAAAAAGCCCGAGCAGGGTGCGCGACAGGATGGTCTGGAACCGGAGTTGGTTAAGATCGGGGTGGGCGCTGAAGCTCAGGCGCGAAAACAGTTCCTGCGCGGCCAGTATTTCGCCCGGCTTGAGTGCCAGGCTGACGCTGGAGGTGTCGGAGAAGTGGAGTACTTCCTGTTGCAACAGGGCCGGCATGAAATCCAGCTTGATCAGCCCATGACCAAGCAGGGCCTGTCGCTGTTCATTGTCGTATACCGGGAACGCGTAATACAACGCAATTGCGCCCGCCTCGTTGACCAGCCAGCTGGAGGCCTGAAACGGCGGCAGCCTGGCCGGGAAGCTGTTGTTTGCCGGGCTGGGCGCAAGCAACATGCCTGACTGGGCGTACAACGCCGCCCGGGCAAAACGGCTGTTCAGCATGCCGCTTTCGTATACCCGCTGATCCCGCCAGTATGTGTAATATTCGGGCAGCACCAGTTGTTGCCGGGTCTCATCCCAGTGCGCCAGATTGATGGCCTGTTCTTCAGTCTGGCTCAACAGCCGCTGAACGGCGGCAGCCAGCTCGGACTGTGCCGCGCTCCGGTTATGCTGCGCCAGACTGTTCGTGACGGCACGCGTTTGATAGGCGGCAAAGTATCCGGTCAGGCTCACCAGCACCAGCAGGCCGGCGATGAAAGCGAGCGCGATCTGCTTGATGGAGATGGAGGCAGGCCATTTCATCTGGATAATGGCGCCTTGATCGTTTCAAGATGCCTGAGCGTGTGATCCAGCAGGTCAAATTCATGCGCGCCATCCATGAAATGGCTGGCGCCTTTCACGATCGCCATCGGCGTCCGCATATTCAGCAGTGCCTTGATCCACCCCACTTCCAGCATATTGTCCGCGCTGCCCATAATGAGTTTCACGCCGACCGGCGAGTGCTTCAATGCAGTTAGCAGACGCGTTTGATCCCAGTGCACGTATGACAGCAGGCCTTCAGGCGTGGAGGGATATTTTCCGCAGAATGACAAGGTCTGGTTGACCAGCGCACGCTGTTTTCCGCGTACGCGCTCTTCCAGTTGCGCGATCAGGGCAGGGCGCTCAGTCGTGCCGATCTGGGCTTCGATCAACGAAGCGCCGATATAGGCTTTTACGGCCGCATCCGGTTTGAGCGACAAATAGGCGAGCAGCTGCAGGCTGCCAAAGCTGTGGCCGACCAGCACGATGGAATGGTGGCCCTGTGATTTCAGCCAGCCCACCCAGCGCCCGATTTCGGCTACGTCGTCATCCAGACTGTGCCTGTGCACCGCTTCGCACGCCAGACTTTGCGCGCGGTTGGGAATGTTCAGGCTGAGCGTGGGCACCAATACCGGATAGCCCGCGTCCTGCAGGCCGCGGGCCAGGGTGGCCACGGTGGGGAAATCGCGCGTTTGCAAAAAGCCGTGCAGCAGCAGCACGGCAGGTTTGCTGCGTTCGCCGATCAGGTATTCGGCGCCGGCAGTGATGCCGGGGCGCATCTCCTGCTGGACAATCAGCGCATGGGCGGCAGCCGGGAATACCGATATCAGCAAGCAGAACAAAACAATGCGCATGGCGGGGCCGGGTAGACGGTATCCGTGTTGCTTACGGCAGCAAACCAGTGAAACTGAAGCGGGAACTGAGCGGGAGCGGGATGCGATCGGTTCGGCCACGGCCGGATGGTACACTCCGGCTCGAAATCAGGTTCCCGGCATGTTTGATCTGAACACCATTTTTTCCCCTGAAGGCGCGTGTGCCGCGGTGCTGCCCGGCTGGCGCTCGCGTCCGCAGCAGCTCGCCATGGCCGAGGCGGTCGAGCGGGCGATCGCCGGCAACCGCGTGCTGCTGGCCGAAGCCGGCACCGGCACCGGCAAGACGCTGGCCTATCTGATTCCCGCCCTGCTGTCGGGTGGAAAAGTCGTGATCTCCACCGGCACCAAGGCGCTGCAGGACCAGCTGTTTCACCGCGACCTGCCGGCCGCGCGCCGCGCGCTCAAATCGCCGGTCAAGGTGGCCTTGCTGAAAGGCCGCGCCAACTACGTCTGCCACCATCACCTGCAGCGCAACCTCGCCGACGGCCGGTTCGCGAACCGCGACGATGCCGCCTGGCTGCAGAAAATCGCCCGCTTCGCCGAAACCAGTGCCAGTGGCGACCGGGCCGAAGCCGAAGGCATTCCCGAGGACGCCACCGCCTGGCACTACGCCATCTCCAGCCGCGACACCTGCCTCGGCAGCGAATGCAGCCATTTCAAGGACTGCTTCGTGATGGCCGCGCGCAAGGCCGCGCTCGACGCCGAGGTGGTCGTGGTCAATCACCATCTTTTTTTCGCCGATCTGTGGCTGAAGGACGAAGGCGTCGCCGAACTCCTGCCAGCCTGCAATACCGTGATCCTCGACGAGGCGCACCAGCTGGCCGAAACCGCCGCGCAGTTCTTCGGCGAAACCCTGTCCGTTGCGCAGTTGCTGGATCTGGCGGGCGACACCAAACGGCTGGCCGCGGTGAAGGCGGGCGATTTTCCCGCCTTGCGCCGCGCCGCGGAGGATCTTTCCAAGGCCGCGCGCGACCTGCGCCTGGCGTTTCCGCAAAATCCGGTCAAATCGACCATCGCGGAGCTGACGCGCTACGACAAATGGCCGGATGCGCTGAAAACCCTGTCGGCAGCGCTGGATGAAATGGCGAAGCTGCTGGAAACCCAGGCCGAGCGCGACGCCGACCTGAAAAACTGTTTCGAGCGCGCGCAAGGTGTGCAGGCCACCCTGGCCAGCTGGCAGCGTGCCGACGATCCCGAGAACCCCCGCGTGCGCTGGCTGGAAACCACCCTGAGTTCGCTGCTGCTGCACGCCACGCCGCTGTCCGTCGGCGCGATGTTCGGCGCCAAGCTCACCGAGCGCGCGCAGGCGTGGATCCTCACCTCGGCCACGCTCGCCGTCGGCGGCGACTTCACCCACCTGAAAACGCGCCTGGGCATCGAGGACGCGGAAACCCTGTGCGTCGACAGTCCTTTCGACTACCCGCGCCAGGGCGTGCTCTACGTGCCGCAGGGCCTGCCCGCACCGAACACCCCCGAGTTCACCGACGCCGTCGTCAAAGCCGCCCTGCCGGTGCTGGAAGTCAGCCGCGGTCGCGCCTTCATCCTGTTCACCAGCCTGCGCGCGCTGGACAAGGCACGCGGCCTGCTGATCGATGCCTTCAAGTTTCGCGGCTGGGATTATCCGCTGCTGGTGCAGGGCGACGCGCCGAAAAACGAACTCCTCGCACGCTTCCAGAAAGCCGGCAACGCCGTGCTGCTCGGCAGCCAGAGTTTCTGGGAGGGGGTCGACATGCCCGGTGACGCGCTGTCGGTGGTCATCATCGACAAGCTGCCCTTTCAGCCGCCCGACGACCCGGTGGTTGCCGCGCGCATCGCCCAGGCCGAGAAAAATGGCGGCAAGCCGTTCATGGACTACCAGCTGCCGCATGCGGCGATCAGCCTGAAGCAGGGCGCCGGACGGCTGATCCGCACCGAGACCGATCGGGGGGTGTTGATGATTTGCGATACGCGGCTGGCGGACAAGCCGTATGGGCGATTGTTGCTGAATGCGCTGCCGGCGATGACGCGGACACGGAAGCTGGGGGTGGTGGAGCGGTTTTTTGCTTCGCATGAAGCTTCGCCTGTCATTGCGAGCGCAGCGAAGCAATCCGGTTGAGATAAGCGCGAAAGCACCGCCAAGTAGTCGGGTTTTCGCTAGGCGGGCTGCCGTTGGCCGGGGGTAGCCCGGCGGCTAGTCACTTTCTTTTGTCTCGCCAAAAGAAAGTAACCAAAGAAAAGGCGACCCCGACAGCCCCGAATTCCCGAAAATCGAGCCTGCCGGGTGGGCGGCAAAGAACTCGCCCCGCTTTTGCTGTTTTAATTTGTTTTTTGTGAGCGGGGCTTCAGACACCTTTGCCGCTGATCCACCCGCCAGACTCGATTTCCGGCGGGGCTGAGAGGGGGAGGAAAGTCAAAACCAGGGCGGAAATGACTGGGCGTTTCGATTACTATTTGGGCTTCGCATCTGGTGCATTGACCTTCCCCCGAAATTTCGTCTTCCAAGGGTGACGTAGTATTGACGTTAACTTGGGAAGAGGAAAGATGAAGAAGATACCGAAACAAGAGTACACCGCCGAGTTCAAAGCGCTGGCGGTCAAGCGGGTAAAAGACGGGT
>JAUYCF010000056.1 GCA_030692355.1 Thiobacillus sp. | reverse complement strand
AGGAAGGTCTGCATAACTCCCCCAACCATCCCGGAATCTGAGACAGTAGCGACATGAAACAGATCAGCCTTGCTGCCACCGGATTCGAGATTGTGACCAAGCGAACGCGCAAGCGTGAGTTTCTGGATGAGATGAACCAGGTCGTTCCGTGGGTGGAGTTGATTGCCCTGATTGAACCGCACGCCCCGGCAGGCAAGACCGGTCGCCCGCCCTTCGCTGTTGCCACCATGCTGCGCATTCACTTCTTGCAGCAGTGGTTCGGCCTGTCCGACCCGGCCATGGAAGAGGCCCTGCACGATGTACCGCTGTACCGGGAGTTCGCCGGACTGGATGCTGGCGTCACCCGCATGCCCGACGAAACCACCATCCTGCGGTTTCGTCACCTGCTGGAAGCCAACAACCTGAGTCTCCAACTGCTGGCCGCCATCAACGCCACGCTGGCGACCAAAGGCCTGTTGCTCAAGAGCGGCACCGTGGTCGACGCCACCCTCATTGCCGCGCCGCCCTCGACCAAGAACCGGACGGGTGAACGGGATCCCGAGATGCACCAGACCAAAAAAGGCAACCAGTGGCACTTTGGCATGAAGGCGCACATTGGGGTTGATGCCGACTCGGGCCTGGTCCACACCGTCATCGGCACCGCAGCCAACGTCAACGACGTCACCCAGGGCCATGGCTTGCTGCACGGCGAGGAAACCGACGTGTTCGCCGATGCGGGCTACCAGGGCGCGATGAAGCGGCCTGAGGCCACCGGCGTGGCGTGGCATGTGGCCATGCGGCCCGGCAAGCGCCGGGTGCTGGACAAGAGCCGGGGCAGTCATCAACTGGTCGAACAGGTCGAGAAGATCAAAGCCGGGATCCGGGCCAAGGTCGAACACCCATTCCGGGTGATCAAATGTCTGAGCTGCTGCCGGTTCCGTGGACACGCCTTTAAGCTTTTGAAGCTTCCTCGAACTGTACCGGACTGACGTATCCGAGTGTTGAATGCCGACGCGTCGGGTTGTAGAAACGCTCGATGTAGTCGAACACATCGGCACGGGC
>JAUYCF010000014.1 GCA_030692355.1 Thiobacillus sp. | reverse complement strand
CCGCTGATTTCGGACATATGTCAGGCCGAGATTCGTATGCCTTTAAAGGGTCGAATTGAGGCTAACGAACCAGGAATGCCGCTCACGCCAAACAGATAATCTGGTTCAGGCGCTCGCACACGTCGGTAAACAGCGCATCGGGCAATGTGCCCAGCGGATGAGCCTTGGCACCCCGTATGCGCCAGTCGAACGACTTGGGCTGGTGGCACAGCACGTAGCTGATCTTGCCAGCTCTGCCACGGCCTTTGGCAAGCCCGACCGCCACCGCGAACGGGTTGTCGGCGTTGTATTCCGCCGTGGTCATGGGCAGACCGATCACCAGCGAGGTTCGGGCGTTGAAGATGCGCGGCGACAACACCAGAAAGGGGTGGACGTCTTTCATTTCCCGCCCGGCTTGCGGGTTGCAATCTATCCAGATGACCTGCTGGCGGTCGGGCGCCCAGGCTTCGCGCCGGGCGGGTTTCGATGCGGCTACCACCGCTCTGCGCCGACGGGTTCGCTGGCCATCACCTCGCCGCCGTGCCGCTCGGGGTCGAATCGTGCCAGCCGCTGTTCCAGCGTAAGCGCGGATTCATCTGCCGGGCGAATCACGATATGCCCGTCTTCCACCGATACACGCACCCGTTGATCGGCTCGCAAGTGTGCCGCGCGCGCCACCGCAGCGGGTAAACGCACGCCCAGGTTATTGCCCCACTGTTTGATATCCAGAAAAACCTCGGCCATTTCATGCTCCTTCGAAAGGAATGTTTAAACGGAGTCTAAACATTTCGTTGGGAATGTGTCAATTGATGACGGCTGACAGCGGGCTCGGCCGCGCGGAGGGCGATAAAAGGCCAGCTTCGCAAGCCTTGCTCCACGCTGAAAGTGCCACTATAGTGCCACTCATGCGAACCGAACTCGTCACCACCCTCAAACGCCAGGCGACCGAACTCCTCTCGGACATCGAGCGGGACAGGCAGCCCATTCTCATTACCCAGCACGGGCTGCCGAGCGCCTATCTGGTGGATGTCGAAACCTTTGAACTGCTCCAGCGGCGCATGGCGGTGCTTGAGGGGATCGCACGCGGCGAAATGGCGGTCGCCGAGGGCAGGGCGGTGCCGCACGCGGAGGCCAAGGCCCGCATGGCCCGATGGCTGAAATAATCTGGACGGAGCCGGCGCTCGCCGATCTGGACGCCATTGCCGATTACATCGCGCTCGACAAACCCGATGCGGCGTCCGCGCTGGTCAAGCGGGTATTCGAGCATGTCGAGCATCTGCAGGCCTATCCCGAAAGCGGCAGTCGTCCGCCCGAGTTGAAACGTTCGCGCTACCGCCAGATTGTCGAGCCGCCATGCCGGGTGTTCTACCGTTACGACGGCGGGCGGGTCTACATCCTTTATGTGATGCGGTCGGAACAGTTGCTGCGCCCGTCGAGGGTCGCTGCGCGCGAGAAAGCGCAGGCGCCCACACTGAAAAAGCGTCCCTGAAAACCGGGTTCGGTGCCGAAACGGCCGGATGGCCCTTACTCCAAGCGTTTTTCGGCCGTGGATGCCGCCAGCAGGTTGCCTGGCCTTGCAGCAAAAGCCGGCTTCCCCCGCCCTCGGGTAAAATGCCGCCTATGAACGCCCCCGAGCTTCTCGATACGCCGTCCGCACCGCCTGCGCCCGTCATCAAGGTGCGCGGCGAGCTGCTGACCGAACTGCCGCAGGATCTCTATATTCCGCCCGATGCGCTCGAAATCTTTCTCGATGCTTTCGAGGGCCCGCTCGACCTCCTGCTCTACCTGATCCGTCGCCAGAATCTCGACGTGCTGGACATTCCGATGGCAGCGCTGACCCGGCAGTACATGGCCTACGTCGAAGCCGCGCGCGCCACCCGGCTGGAACTGGCGGCGGAATACCTGCTGATGGCGGCGATGCTGATCGACATCAAGTCGCGCATGCTGCTGCCGCGGCGCGAGCAGAGCGAGGAGGCGAACGAGGGCGACGATCCGCGCGCCGAACTGGTGCGGCGCCTGCTGGAATACGAGCAGATGAAGCTTGCCGGCCAGCATCTCGATGCCATGCCGCAGGCGGGGCGCGACTTCGACACGGTCAGCGTGTTTCTGCCGGCGGCGGCCAGGCGCCTGCCGAGCCTGCACCCGGAAGAGCTCGCCGCGGCCTGGCTGGCGATCCTGTCGCGCGCGAAAAACCGCACTCACCACCGCATCGGCCGTCAGGAGCTGTCGATCCGCGAGCACATGAGCCGGATCCTGCGCCGGCTTACGCCGGGCGAGTTCGTGGAATTCAAGGACCTGTTCCCGGAAGCCTCGACCGTGCACGAACTCGTGGTCACCTTCCTCGCGGTGCTGGAACTGACCAAGGAAACCCTGCTCGACGTGACCCAGGCCGAGCCGTTTGACCCCATTTACGTGAAGCTCCATGAATCTGCAACCGAGTGACCATCCCGACGATTTGAAACTGGTGCTGGAAGCCGCCTTGCTGGCGGCCGTCGAGCCGCTCACGCTTGCCGAACTCAAGCGCATGTTCGAACAGGATGCCCCCAATCAGGGCCTGTCCAACGACGTACTGCGCCGCGCGCTCGATGAATTGCGCGGCGAGTGGCACGGCCGCGGCGTCGAGCTGGTGCAGGTGGCCGACGGCTGGCGCTTCCAGACGCGCGCCGAGATGCAGCCCTGGCTGTCGCGGCTGAAGAACGAGAAGCCGCCGCGCTATTCGCGCGCGGTGCTGGAAACACTCGCCATCATCGCCTACCGCCAGCCGGTGACGCGCGGCGACATCGAGGACATCCGCGGCGTATCGGTCAATCCCCACATCATCAAGACGCTGGAAGAGCGCGGCTGGATCGAGGCCATCGGCCATCGCGACGTACCGGGGCGTCCCGCGCTGTTCGGCACCACCGGGCATTTCCTCAGCGATCTGGGCCTGGTCACGCTGTCGGAATTGCCGCCGCTGGAAGAGCTCGGCCACCTCGTTACTCCGGATGAAACTGCATTAATTCCTGAATTGCGCGGGGAATTGCTGGACAATGGCGTCCCCCGGATGTTTGGCGCAGTGATCGAAACTGCCGCCGCCGGCACCGCTCCCGTTCGAGCAGCAACCGAGATTGATTGACTATGCGCCGCCCAACCCCCATCCGTCGTTCGCCCACCGCCCCCATGGGGCGCGCAGCGAGCCGCCTGCAACAGGCGACCGCACCCGAGGCGTCCAGCGAGCGCCTGCAAAAAGCGCTGGCTTCAGCCGGGCTGGGTTCGCGCCGCGAGATGGAGGAGTGGATTGCCCAGGGCCGCGTGCAGGTCAACGGCGAAACGGCCTTGATCGGCAGCAAGGTCGGGGCGGGCGACGTGGTCAAGGTCAGCGGCCGGCGCGTGTACCTGCGCTTCGAGGACAAGCGCACGCGCATCCTGATCTACCACAAGTCGGAAGGCGAAATCGTCACCCGTGACGACCCCGAAGGCCGCGACACCGTGTTCGATGCGCTGCCCAAGCTGCGCGGCGCCAAGTGGATCGCTATCGGCCGGCTCGACTACAACACCGACGGCCTGATGATCTTTACCACCTCGGGCGAACTCGCCAACAACCTGATGCACCCGCGCTTCGAAGTCGAGCGCGAATACGCGGTGCGGGTGCTGGGCGAACTGACCGAGGACATGATTGCGCAACTGCTGGCAGGGGTCGAGCTCGACGACGGCATGGCGCAGCTGCAAAGCTGCTTCGCCGCAGGCGGCGAGGGCGCCAACCGCTGGTATCGCGTGGTGATCAAGGAAGGCCGCAAGCGCGAGGTGCGGCGGCTGTTCGAACACTTTGGCCTCACGGTGTCGCGCCTCACCCGCATCCGCTTCGGCCCGATCGCGCTGCCGCCGCAACTGCGCCGCGGGCAGAAAATGGAACTCGACGACGAACTGGTCGCACGCGTACTGGAATGGGCCGAGATGGCGCCCAGCCCGCGCCGGCATACGCGCGGCGTGCCCGACAAGCACACCCGCAAGCCACGCATGCGTTGAGGCGCTGATCGATTCGATACGGCCGCAATCGCGAGTACCCAGGGGGCAAAACTCGCGCGGCAATCCAGCGTATTGATTAAACGGACATTCCTGGATTGCCGCGTCGCTGCGCTTTCCGCAATGAGGGTAATAACGGATAAATCAGTGCTTCCTCATTATCGTGCCCGACCCATGCCTGATCATAGAACTGCCCTTTGGGGTTCCATGCGCCCTGCGGCGGCAACTTGGCGCTATGTTCCCTACCAGGCAGTCCACAGTGTTGCAGATTCAAGTTGTCCATGTCACCGTCCACGATTACAGGAGGCCATGAAATGAAAGAGTTTCGTCCTGCGAAAAAGCGAGTTGAGGTCTCGGTGGGAGAGTCCGTCCGTATCCTGCGCGAACTCCAAGAACTGAGCCAAAGCCAACTGTCTGAACTCACGGGCATTCCGCAAGCCACCATCTCCGCCATTGAGAACGGTCGAGTGAATTTGGGTGTTGAGCGTGCGAAGGTTTTTGCCCGTGCTCTCCAATGCCATCCCGCCGTACTCGTATTCCCCGGCTGGGAAGTTCCACTTGAGCGCGCCGCATAACCCTGCATTCGAGGCGACCTGCGCGAAAAGCCGCGCGCCCCTCAACTTCACGTGAGTACGGTCAGCGCCCTGAATTCGGCGGGGACCTGCTTCTTCAGTTGCCGTTCCAGCCATTGCGGACTCTCATGATGCTGACATAACCAGCCACTAGGCGACCGTCTTTTGGTCGCCTAGTGGAATAGCCAGTAGTTTCATCAGTGCGGGCAGTCCTTGGTGCGGCACTGTTTCATCGCCGCCAGGGCTTGATAGTGCTCGGACCGGAGTTGGTGCCGATACTTCGCCAGGAAATCCGCCTCGAAGGAAGCGACGACGCTCGCCAGGCGGATCATTTGACTTTGCCCCAGGAGATGCCGAAGCCATCGATCAGGCCGTTGATCCTGTCGATGGCGTGATGCTTGGTCTGGTCGGTCAGATGGGTATAACGGGCGGTGGTGAGAATGGAGTGATGGCCCAGGAACTTCTGCACCCCGATCAGATCGACACCGGCCACGATCAGGTGGGTGGCAGCGGCTCGGTGAGATGGTCGATCTGTCGATCAAAGCGCTCGCCGATTCGACGAATGGCGCGGGAATAGGCCTCAAGAATAGGCCTCAATGGTCTTGGGTTGTAGCCCCTTGAGTTTGAGGTACTTGAGATGCGTCTGGTATTGCCGCTCAAAGTGATCGGCGGCGGGGGTCTTTATGCTGGTTTGTCCTCACGAAATATTGCAGAACCATCCTCGGCATTGAGGGGATGAAGGTGCAGAATAATTCGCGACGCCACAGCAGGCGACTCCTCCGCGTAGCGGCTTCCCCCAACACATCTTTATGCGAAAACCGCAGCGCAGAAAGCGCTTGCGGCCTGTGCCGACGCTTGGAAAACAGGGTTTGTCAGGCTGAAGTCGGTGCGGCGTATAAGTTTGACCGCGACGCTCGCCAGCGCCACGGCGTGAGCCGTGGTCCGGCGGCGCAACATCAACGGTAGCCGGCTTCGTTGGCGCTATGAATAATCCAGATGAGATGGGCGTTTGAATCGAAGCCCGCCGCGCCGGCAAAAATCAGCCGTCCCATGCCTTTGTAAACCGTCTCGTAGCGGTAGCGGTCAGAGCCAAAGTAGAACGGGATGAACGCCTTGCCGGTGATGTGCGCACCCTGATCCGTGGGCTGACCCGCAATGTCGGTCACCTGCTTGAGGCTCATTCCGATCTTGAGCTTGGTGAACTTGCTGCCGGGCGCGGGCTTGCCGGTGATCTCGCCCTCGTAGTCGTTGATACCCTTGATTTCCTGACCGTATCCGGCTTCAACCAGCTTCGGATCGACGACCTCCCCGCGCGCATTCATGCCCGGGCCGACCTTGCTGACTGGGGCGGCTGTTGCAGCTGTCGTTTTGGTGCCGCTTGCCGATTCGGATTTGCTGCCCGGTATCGTGCTGCAGCCCGTGGCCAGAAAGGCGGCGATCAGTGTGGCCGTTAGCGCTATCGTTCGTGAAGACGTTTTCATGTTTCCCCCTGAGAGATGATGGTGATGTGACTGTATTTGAACGCTTTTGGCGCCGCTGCCATTATTCCGCACAATCAGGTAAATCGTGCAATATCAGGGATCAAAATAGAGATAAGGCAAGTTGCCCGTTTCAGCCAGCAACCAACTACGCCACGGCCGCTCGCCGATTAAGTTGAGCGCTTCAACCCGATGATCGGCATTACCACCCGTCCCTGAGAACGGCCCCATGGCACTGACAATGTGTAGCCGCGCGGCTACAATGGCCTCATTGATTGAAGTTCGCAAAACAGTTTTTTTCGTGCAATGGCTCGATGCCTTGCACGACCTTCAATCTCGCTCCCTTCGGTCGCTGGACGGCGCTAAAGTGCTGCCGGTTAGCGCTGCGTTCGGCCCCTTGTGGCAGCATGTGATCGTTGGAGTTTTTGACAACGGTTGCGAATGTTGGCACGATCTCCAACATGAAAGCTGTTGAACTCATTTCCACGCGCATCGCCTACTCTGAGTTGGCGTTCGCGGAATTGGTACTGTGGCGCCTTCCAAAGCCAGTCGAAAGATCGTTACACAGGTTCAAGTACAGGCTGGCGTATGTCGTGCGTGGAGAATTCGTTTTGCGCTACGACAACGAAGTTGGGAAGGGCGATCACCAGCATTTCGGTGGAAAGGAAAGTGCCTACGTGTTCACGACACCGGAGCAATTGGTCGCCGATTTCCAGAATGACATAGCGAGGTGGAACCATGAAAACCGTAACCCTTGATGTGCGAACGCCTGCCGATTCGATGGCGGATTTCGCACGTGCCTGGAAGACAGGCAAGCCTCAGAAGTCCGCGCACATCAGCTTCGCCACCCCGGAATTGCTTTGGCGAGTGCTAACCCAAAAACGGTGGGAATTGCTTAAGGCGCTCTGTGGGGCGGGTCCGGTGTCAATCCGCGAAACTGCGCGTCGTGTCGGGCGCGATGTTAAGGCCGTCCACGGCGATGTTACTGCGCTCCTTAACGCTGGGATCCTTGACCGCACGGACGACGGTCGCATCGTTTTCCCTTTTGAAGCGGTGAAAGTCGAGTTCCTGTTACAGGCTGCATAGCGTGACAGCATTCCAGGGGCCGAAGCCGGGGTCAACCGGACGCTGTGCGAAAAGCCGTGCAGGCCGGACCCGGAGATAGAAAAGCTTGAGCCACTTCATGCAAGCTTCGTTCGCTGTCTCCGCATTCCTCAAGCGTAACGTCAGGCCGCGGCAATGAGCACATTGCCCACGTTCGCCAATACCCCCGAGCCACCGTATTACGCCGTAGTTTTTTCGTCGCAGCGCACCGATGGCGATAACGGATACGGCCAAATGGCTGCAAGAATGGTCGAACTCGCGGCCCGCCAACCCGGCTTTATCGGTGTCGAAAGCGTTCGGGGCGACGATGGTTTTGGCATTACCGTCTCGTATTGGAAATCAGCCGGGGCCATTGCAGCCTGGAAGGCCGATGTCGAGCACCTCGCTGCGCAAGAGATGGGAAAGCGCGCTTGGTACGAACATTATGAACTCAGGATCGCAAAGGTCGAGCGCGCTTATGCCAAATCCCCCAGCAATTTGGACGTTGGGGCTTTACCAAGGACGAAGCAATGACAGGTCTCAAGTGGTCGGATGCCGAAAAGAAAATTGCACGGCGTGCATTCGATGCTGCATTAAGCAGAGAGTGCACGGCAATGATGGCGATGCTCAAGAAACTTGCCGCCAGCGCGAGCAAACCTGAAAACATTTGGGCAATCCACGATTACCTCACCGAACAGCGGAAAGCAATCGATGCAAAATACGATTACCGCTATTCGCAACTGGTCTTCGTATTTGCGAGCCTGTTGCGGGAGAAGTGGATTGAAGAACAAGATCTAGAAGGCCTGGGCGAGGAGAAACTTCAAGCTATCCGTCTGCTCGCGTTCGGTTGATTCTTTTTAGCCGGGCTCTCGATGCACAACCAAATATGGCGTGGAATTTCCACGCCATATTGTTTTCCTGATTTGAAACCCGGCCAGGCGTTTTACGCGTCTGTCTCCGGCGAGGCAACGGCCGGGGGCCGGTTTGTCTTATTTCTCGGTCAGTTTCTTGATCACCCCGGCGGCCCATTCGCGGCCGCCCAGCCCGAACGCCAGCGCAAGCGCCAGGCCGATCGCACCGAAGCCGATCTGGAAGGCGGCGGTCAGCAGGGTGGTGCCGATCGCCAGCTGTTCCAGCGCCACGAACACGACGAAGATGATGGTCGCGTATTCCGCCAGCGTGCTGATGGTGAGCGCGCCCTGCACGCCGATGTTGTTGAGGTAGGCGAACACCATGCTGTTGATGAAGCGCGCCACCAGTACGCCGAACACCAGTACCAGAATGGCGACGATGATGTTGGGGATGTAGAGCACGACCTTGTTGAACAGTTCGGCCACCATGTGCAGGCCCAGGCTGTTGGCCACGGTGACGACGACGATGAAGATGACAATCCAGTAGGCCAGTTTGGCGAGCAGACGCGACAGCGACAGGTCCAGATTGCCCTGCTTGAGAAAGGCTTCGATGCCGGTCTTTTCGGCCAGCCGGTCGAAGCGCAGCAGATCCAGCAGCTTGGTGACCCCGGTGCGGGCAAGGTTGGCGAGCAGCCAGCCAACGAACAGCAGCAGCAGCGCTGCCAGCAATTGCGGGACGAAACCTGCCAGTTGCGTCCAGAAGGTGGTCAGGGAGGCGACGAACACGTCGAATTGTTGCTGCATGGCACGCTCCTTCTACTGCTTGAAAAAAAGGGATTATAGCGAATCGATCGGAATGGCTTTCCCGGCTTCCCGACATCGACAGGCCGACAATGACACAAGCCTGTTACAAGCAAGGCTTTATGCATACACTGATAAAAAACCACGACATCTACAATCCATGTTTTCCCAGCCTGATCGCGCCCGATTTCTGCCGCTCGCCCAGTTGCATGCGCTGGTGGCCCAGCTCATGCAGCTGGGCTATCAATGCCTGGGGCCGGCGGTGGAAAACGGCGCCATCGTCATGCGCGAACTGGATGCGCCCGATGGCCTGCCGCGCGGCTTGCAGGCCGAGCAGGCAGCAGGCCGCTACCGGCTGACGCGCGATCCGCTTAACCGCTATTTCGCCTGGGCCAACGGGCCGCAGGCCATCAAGCCGCAGGCGTTTGCGCCGAAGGAATCGCTGTGGCGCGTGGAACGGGACGATGCGGGCGCCCTGCAGTTCGCCGCAGTGGAGCCGGCCGCGCCGGCGCAGGCCATCATCGGTGTGCGCGCCTGCGACCTGGCGGCGCTGGCCCTGCAGGATGCGCATTTCCTGCCCGCAGGCCGACGCGATGCACACTACGCCGCGCGGCGCGAACAATTGTTTCTGGTTGCCGTGCAATGCGCGGAACCGGGGGCGACCTGCTTTTGCGCATCGACCGGCGACGGTCCGACCCCGACCGCGGGCTACGATCTGGCGCTGGCGGAACTGGCGGAGGGCTTCGTCGCGGTGGCGGGCAGCGCGAAGGGGGGTGCCGTGCTGGACGCATTGAACCTGTCGCCGGCCACGCCGCAGCAGATCGACGCCGCCCGCCAGCAGGGACAGGCCGCCGCAGCCGCCCAGACACGCACTCTGCCCGGGCGCAATCTGCGCGAGGCCTTGATGAGCCGGCTGGAACATCCGCGTTGGGACGAGGTGGCGGCGCGCTGCCTTGCCTGCGGCAACTGCACCGCGGTGTGCCCCACCTGTTTCTGCCATGCCGAGGCCGACGAACCTGCGCTTGATGGGCACAGCAGCCGTCACGAGCGGGTGTGGGATTCGTGCTTCGGCGAGAGCCACGGCTACCTGCACGGCTTCAACGTGCGGTCCGACATCCGCACCCGCTACCGCCAGTGGCTGACCCACAAGCTGGCCACCTGGCATGACCAGTTCGGTCGCAGCGGCTGCGTCGGCTGCGGCCGCTGCATCGCCTGGTGCCCGGTGGGCATCGACCTGACCGAAGAAGTCGCCGCCCTGACTGCCGAGGTTCGGTCATGAGTACGCCGTACGCCATGGACGCCGGCCCTCCGCACACCGCCAGCGTGGTGGCGCGCACCCAGGAGTCGCCGACCATCTTCACTTTGCAGTTGCGTCTCGACGATGCGGCGGCGCAGGCGGCTTACCGCTTCGCACCTGGCCAGTTCAACATGCTGTATCTCTATGGCGTTGGCGAGGTGCCGATTTCCATCATGTCCGACCCGGAGGAGCGCGATGGCATCGGTCACACCATCCGCGCGGTGGGGCGCGTCACACGGGGACTGGCGGCGCTGCAACCGGGCGACAGGGTGGGATTGCGCGGGCCATTCGGACGCGGCTGGCCGCTGCAGGAAATGGGCGGGCGCGACGTCGTGCTGGTAACCGGCGGCCTAGGCTGCGCGCCGGCGGTGTCGGTGATCCATTACGTGCTGCGGCGGCGCGAGCGCTTCGGCAAGCTGGTCATCATCCAGGGGGTGAAGCACGCCGACGACCTGATCTGGCGCGAGCAATATGGCCGCTGGGCGAAACTGCCGGACACCCAGGTGCTGGTGGCGGCCGACGAGGGCGCCGCGCTGTGGCCCTGGCATGTCGGACGCGTGACGGAATTGTTCGATCTCGCCCGCTTCAACCCGACGCGCGCGGTGGCGATGATGTGCGGGCCGGAAGGCATGATGCGCGTCACCGCCGAACACCTCTTGGCGCGCGGCCTGCCCGAATCGAGCCTGTACCTGAGCATGGAACGCAACATGCAGTGCGCGGTGGGGCGCTGCGGCCATTGCCAGTTCGGCGGCGCCTTCGTCTGCCGCGACGGCCCGGTGTTCAACTGGGGTGAGGCCAAGACCTTGCTGGCGCACCGGGGCTTCTGATGAATTCGGATTATCCATTTGGCCGGTTTGTGGATCGAAGCGTGCGCCGTGCGCGCGGCCGCCGTCACCTGTGGGAGGGGCTTCAGCCCCGATGGGTCACCTCCATGGCACGGTGCACCTTCTTCGTTGCGTATGGATATCCAGGATGAATGCGCCGATGAAAAATCCAGTCAAACCGCGCGTGGCGGTGCACAAGTTCAGCTCCTGCGATGGCTGTCAGCTGGCCCTGCTCAATCTTGGCGAGGATCTGCTGACGCTGGCCGGGCGGGTCGATCTGGTGCACTTCGCCGAAGCCGGGCCGCTCGATCCGGATGCCGACGTGGATGTCGCTTTCGTCGAAGGCAGCGTGTCGACGCCGGAAGACGTCGAGCGCATCCGGCACATCCGCGCCCACAGCCGCCTGCTGATTGCCATCGGCGCCTGCGCCACCGCCGGCGGCATCCAGGCCCTGCGCAACGGCGCCGACGGCGCGCAATGGGTGGCGCAGATCTACAGCCATCCCGAAGCGATCAGCAGTCTGGCGCAGTCGACGCCGATTTCCAGCCACGTGAAAGTGGACTTCGAACTGTGGGGCTGCCCGGTCAGCGGCGCGCAGATGCTGGCGGTGGTGAATTCCCTGCTGCTCGGCGTGGCGCCGCGCGACAATGCCGACAAGGTGTGCACCGAATGCAAGCGCAACGGTTATCCCTGCGTGATGGTGAGCCGCGGCGTCGCCTGCATGGGGCCGGTGACGCGGGTGGGCTGCGGTGCGCTGTGTCCCGGCCTCGGCCGCGACTGCTACGGCTGCTACGGGCCGGCGGAAAACGCCAACACCGACGCGCTGGCGGCGCAGTTCGCCAGCCTGGGACTGACGCCCCAGGCCATCGTGCAGCGCTTCCAGTCGATCAACAGCCAGGCGCCGGTGTTTCTGGCGGCCGCCGACAAGATCAGGATGCACGGCGATGGGTGACCAGAAACGAACGGTTTCGATTCACGTTCCGGTACTCGCGCGGGTGGAAGGCGAGGGCGCGCTCGACCTGCGCATCGAAGACGGCGACATCACCGAATTGCGCCTGCGCATCTTCGAGCCGCCGCGCTTCTTCGAGAAATTTCTGGAGGGCCGCCACTACACGGAAATTCCCGACATGGTGGCGCGCATCTGCGGCATCTGCCCGGTGGCCTACCAGGTGACCGCGGCGCAGGCGCTGGAAAAACTGTTCGGCGTCGAACTCGATCCGTGGGCGCGCGCCATGCGCCGGGTGTTCTACTGCGGCGAGTGGATCCAGAGCCACAGCCTGCACATCCATCTGCTGGCCGCACCGGATTTCTTCGGCTGCAACAGCGCCATCGAACTGGCGAAGATCGCGCCGGACGAAGTGCGGCGCGGCCTGCGCATTCAGGCGCTGGGCAACGAACTGATGGAGCTGTTCGGCGCGCGCTCGGTGCATCCGGTGGGGGTGCGCATCGGCGGCTTCCATGGCGCGCCGCCGCTCGCCCGCATCCGCGAGATCCGCGAAAAATTGCGTGCCGCCTTGCCCGAGGCTGAAGCGCTGATCCGCTGGACGGCCAGCATCCATGTGCCGCAGGACGACCAGGCCTTTGTCTCGGTCGCGATGCGGCACGCGCACGACTACGCCATCGAGGCCGGCGCGATTGCCGCCAGCGATGGCCTGTTCATTGAACCGGAAGACTACGATGAACACTTCGCCGAGCAGCAGCAGGCGCATTCCACCGCGCTGTTCAGCAGCTATCGCGGCCAGCCCTATCTGGTCGGGCCGCTGGCGCGTATCAATCTGAATCACGAGCGCCTGCCCGCACGGGTCAAAGCGCTGCTGGACGAGACCGGTCTGGTGCTGCCCAGCCGCAACCTGTTCCACAGCCTGGTCGCGCGCGCGGTGGAAGTCCTGCTCGCCCTGCACGAAGCGCTGCGCCTGCTCGACGCCTACCGCGTGCCGGATTCGCCCGCGGTGCCGGTCAGCCCGCGCGCCGGCGTGGCCACCAGCTGCACCGAGGCGCCGCGCGGCCTTTTGTGGCATCGCTACGAAATGGATGACGACGGCCGCGTGGTCAACGCCCGCATCGTGCCGCCGACCAGCCAGAACCAGGCGCGCATCGAGGAGGATTTGCGGCTGTCGCTGCTCAACTTCGGGCTTGATCATGCGGACGACGCGCTGCGCCTGCACTGCGAAAAAGTCATCCGCAACTACGACCCCTGCATCTCCTGCGCCACCCATTTTCTGCGGATGAAGGTCGAGCGCGGATGAACCGGGTGCGCATCCTCGGCATCGGCTCGCCGTCGGGCGACGACCAGGCCGGCTGGCTCACCGTCGATGCCTTGCTGGCCGGCGGCGTGAAGGCCGGCGACGAACTCGTCATCGAAAAGCTGGATCGGCCCGGCGCCGGCCTGATCCCGCTTCTGGACAACGCCAGCTGGATCATTCTGGTTGACGCCATGCAAAGCGGCGGCCAGCCCGGGTGGATCCAGCGTTATGGGGTGAACGACTGGCCGGCTTACTGCCAGGGGCTCTCCAGCCATGGATTCGGCGTGCTCAATGCCTTGTCGCTGGCGCGCGAACTCGGCAGTCTGCCGCCCCGGATGGATCTTTATGGCATCGAGATCGGCGGTGCGATGCCGGGTGGGAATCCCTGCACCGAGGTCCGGGCCGCAACGCGGAAACTGGCCGACATCATTGCGGACGAACTACGTTTCATCTTGCAAGCCCGGCCTGCGGCAGCGGGTTCCGGGGGTGATGGAAACGCTACATTTCACAAAACGATCATCCGCAAGTAACACACTCCCAGAACAATGCGGGGCGCGGCATGACCGTGCCGCAACCCCCTTTATCATGGTCGTTTCAGGAGATATTCAATGAAAGTTTCCGCGCTTGCCCTCACCCTGGCCGCCGCCTTCGCCGTCAATGCCCATGCCGACGCCAGCGTCGTGAATGGCCCCATGTCGTTCAACCCCATCGCCGCTTCCGCCTATGGCCAGGCGACCACCGACGCCGTCATTCTGAACAGTGAGCCCTGGGTCATCCCCGAGGGTTATGTCCAATCCATCGTTTCCGACGAGACCGATCTGGATATCTATGTCGCCCATGACTGGACCGACATGCTGACCGTCAACGAAACCGGCAAGCACGCCGGCCGTTACCTGTACCGCACGCACGAAGTGCGCGGCGGCGCCATCGGCATCGACGGCAACTCCGCACGCAATGGCGGCGGCAGCGGCGGTGCCGTGTCGGTGGTCGACCTGAAGACGGGTGTGGCCAGGGAAATCGCCGGCCGTGCCGACTGGGAAGCCCTGGACGGCATCGTCTGGACCCCGTGGCAGACCGTGCTGTTCGCCGAGGAAGTCGGCACCGCTGCGCGCCCCGATCCCGATGCGCCCCAAGCCCAGGCTGGCCTGGTGTATGAGCTCAAGCTGGACAAGCATGACCCGATGTCCGCCGAGAGCGTGACCGTGCGTCCGATGCTCGGCGCATTGGCCCACGAAGGCATCGAGATCGACGCCAAAGGCAACGTCTACGTCATCGACGAAAACCGCAAGGGCGCGATCTACAAGTTCGTGCCGACCAACTACGGCGACCTTTCCAGCGGCCAGCTTTATGCCTTGAAGGTGATGAATGGCGCCAAGACCGGTGCTGCTGAATGGGTTGCACTCGACATGACGCAGGCCCAGATCCGCGCAAACGTCGCTGCCAGCGCTGTTGGCGCCACCGAGTACTGCCGTCCCGAAGACATCGAGCGCATCGACAGCACCCTGTATGTGGCGCTGACCTGCGAAGACGTCGACAATCCTGCCAACACCAGCGGCAAGAATGCCGCCGGCTACAACGTCGGCGCCGTGCTGGCCGTCGAGTTGGGCGAGAAAACTTCTGCCAAGTACGTCGTCGCGTCCGGCAAGAACACGCCGTACGAGAACCATGCGGCCGCCACGACCGGCTTCGCCAAGGTCGACAACCTGGCCAACGGCCCGGACGGCAAGCTGTGGATGGTCGAAGACAACGACTACAGCGACATCTGGGTGTACGACCCGCGCTCCAAAGACACCAACGGCGACGGCTACAAGGATGGCGTGCATCTGTTCGCCTCGCTGAAGGACAAGCCGGCCGAAGGCTCCGGCATCTACTTCGGCAAGGACCCGCACACCCTGTACGTCAACGTGCAGCATTCGGGCACCGGCAACGACAAGACCATGGCCATCACCAGGCAGCATCAAGGCAACAAGTAATACGACGACGGCTGTGCAGGGGTGTTGAACCGCCCCTCACGCCAAAGCCCCTGCCGGTTTGGCAGGGGCTTTTTTTATTGGTGCGCCAGGCACGGGCGCGTAGCGCCGCGCCTGGCGCTGTCTGCTTCGCTGTCGAGGGCGTCGGCCTCGGCCTGTCCATCGCGCTGCGCATCGTGGAACCGCATGGCGCCGAACCGGCCTTCGGCCTGGAAGGCAGGGGGCTCGGGGTCAGGGCGCGCTTCCCGGCTAACGGTTGAGGCGGGCGTCACCCGGCAATCCGGGTCCGCCCCCTGCCACCCGCATGGCGGAATGAATCAAGGCCAACACGCTCAATCGTCGTCACCCTTGTCGCCGCCTTTTCTGAACCTTCCAAATTCACCGCGAATGTCATCCTCATTTGCGTTGCGGTGGCACTCGACGCAATTCTTGAAATCGCGAATGCCTTCCTCGATGTGCTCGCGGCGGATCTTGGCCGGTGTGTGCTCGTGGCAACCGTAACAGGTATAGCGTCGATAATCGTTGCGCTCATGACAGACCACGCAGCGGGTATTGTGATCGCGGTCGAGCTCGAAATACTGGTCGTGATCGAAGGTCGCCGGCGTCCACTTTTCCTGGCTGTGGCACTGGCTGCAGGTTCCGCTGATTTGCTCGTGCAATGGGTCGACTGGCGCTTTGTGGCACGATTGGCACTGATCAAGCGTTGCCTTCTTCAACAGGGCATGCTTGAACTGCCCATGCTGGCGGTAGCGCCTCACGCCTGAGTGATCGCTATGGCAGACCACACAATCCCGGGTGGCCAGCTCCTGGTGGAAAGGCACAGAGGTGAGCGGCTTCTTGATGGGCAGGCCTGCTGATGTCAGACGCCCGATCTGATCTGGCTCATGGCAGGAAATGCAGCGTTCAGACTTCGCTCCAAGCAAGGGTGTGTGGCAGGCAAAGCAATCCGTCTCCAGTTTCGCGTGGCCGGGAATCAGCTTGCCTGGACTAACCATCAGGTGCGGCCAGGCGAACGCCAGAACCGCGATCACGATCAGGTTGGCGGCCAGAATGATTTTGATGATTCGGCTCATATCCAGCCCCAGAACAGGAAGATGCTGATGATGTGTCCCAGCGCCAGCACTGCAAAAACGATGAAGATCGGAATATGCACCTTCCGCCATTTGGTCATGGCATCGAGTGTCACCGCATTCCAGAACACGGCCCGCTCCACCTCGGGACGCGACAGGCCATCCAGCTGATATTGCTCACGCTGTGTCTGCACATGGCTGCGCGATCGGGCAAGCAGCAGCTTGCCGACCATGCCGCTGATCACATTCACCCCCATGGCGACGGTGGCCAGCCAGGGCAGGATGGCATTGAAATGCACGCCGGCATGGAGCAGCACCATCAGGGATCCAAGCCAGGTGCCGATCTCGTGCAGGGTCAGCAAGGTTTTCGGATTGCCCGCCGTGATGAACTTGCGCTTGCGCAGCGAATAAACCAGCGAGCCGATGATCAGCAGCGTGCCCGGGATGCCGAGGTAGCGGCCGACCCAGACGAGATTCAGTCGATGCAGCAGGTAATCGCCGGCCAGGGTGCCCACGGCGAGCAGACCCAGCAGCACGGTGAAGGGCAGAACATGTTGGCGCCAGAGCGAGGATGTCATTTATGCCTCCAGGGTCACACTCGTGCGGGGAACGCCAACACAGAGCAGGCAGCTGCCTGGCTCGGGATCGAAATCCGGCGGCTCGCGGTAGGACACCTCGCCGGCCCGGATCGCCGTCTGGCAGGTTCCGCAGCTCCCCGCCCGGCAGCCGTAACTGGCGGAGATGCCATTGGCCTCGGCAAATTCGAGCAGGTTGCCTGCATCGGGCCGCCACGGCAACTGTTTGCCCGACCTGGCGAAGGTCACGACGATGCCGGTGTCCGCCGCTTCGGCAACCGGGGCCGTCTGGGCCTGCTTGCGCTTGATCGATGCCGGACCGAACGCCTCGAAGTGGATGTGCGAATCCGCCACCCCCCACTCCTCAAGCGCCGGCACCAGGGTTTCCATCATCGGGGTGGGACCGCAGATATAGAAGTGATAGGGCTTGAACGGCAACTGCATGCGCAACAGGTTGACGTCGATGCGGCCCCGGTGTTGATAATCGCGCCCAACGATCTCTTCCGGCAGCGGATTGCTGAAGCACAGCCGCAGATGAAAATCCGGATGTTCAGCCGCCAGTGCTTCGAGATGGGCCTTCATCACCAGCTCCCTGCCATCGCGCACCCCATAGAACAGCCACAGCTCGCGCCCCGGCTGGTTGGCCAGGCACCAGTTCAGCATGCTCAGCATCGGCGTGATGCCGATGCCGCCGGCGACCAGCACCACCGGGGTATCGCCGCGGTCGATGTGAAAGTGACCGGACGGTGCGCGTACCTGCAAAAGACTGCCGGCCGTAACCCGGTCATGGAAGTAGTTCGATGAACGTCCCGGCGGAACATCGCTGCCCAGGGGGGCAGGCACCCGCTTGATCGATATGCGGTAGTAATCGGGGCAGGGCGCATCCGACAGCGAATAGCAGCGGATGATCTGCTCGCTGTCTCCCGCCGACGCGGGAGCGTCGAGGCGAAACGTCAGAAATTGTCCTGGCAGGAATGCGGGCAATGGTTGCCCATCATCGGGCACAAGGTAAAACGAGCAGACCGAGTGTGCGGCATCTTCGACGACCTTGCGCTCGACCCTGAATGTCCGGAAACCCTGCCTGGGGCCGTTGTCCATTGCTTCGGGCGCCCGGAGTGCGTCCTGCCCCGCGGGCACGTGCAACGCCGGCCCACGACCGCGCAAGGCCAGGTAATCCAGCCAATGGCGCCAGAAGCTGATGCCGAGCCACAGCGCCAGCTGCAGCACGATACCGGATGCGATCCAAAGCAATAGGGAGAACGAGGTCATGTTTCAGTCTACAACAGACCAAGACCGGTTTGCGGGGGACTTCTTCTGCAACGTGCCGTTGCAGAAACAACCACTGTCCGCCGCCCCGCCAAGGTCGATTTTCCGTGAGGTTGCCGCGTCCGCATCTCAATCGTCATTGTCGTCGCGATGCTCTTTTTTCGGCATCGGTTTGTCTCCAAAGGCGGCCTGATACATCTCGGCCGTCGAAAAACGACATTCCGGCTGTGCGTCCAGCTTTGCCAGCATGGTGGTGTCCGGCTTGGGCAGCACGCCAGTCTGCGCCTTGATTTGCAGCCTGATTTGTTCGCAGGACTCGGCTTGGGGGGCTGCGGCATGGGCATTGACGGCCAACAGCCCGAGCAACCCGATGACAGGAAAGTAGTTGTGTTTGATGTATTTGAGCATTAGGGGCTCCGGCTTGGGGGTGACGAATATCACTTTGCCGGAGCCGACCTGAATAGAGGCTGAATCCGCTGTTCAGCTTGCGTTCATCGCACACGCTGGCGTGTCCGCACATACCTGGGCAATCGCCAAAGAGCTTGGGCGTTGCAGCCCAAGCTGCGCGGGTTGATGGAACGATCCGGCTTACAGGTCCTCGCGCCGCAGCATGAACACGAACTGGTCGCCGCTTTCGGTGTCGAGCCAGGTGAAGGGCAGGGCGGGGTAGGCGGCTTCGAGGACGTCGCGGTTGTGGCCGATTTCGACCACCAGCAGGCCGCCGGGGTTGAGATGGGATTTGGCTTTGGCGAGAATCTGCCGCGTGGCATCCAGGCCGTCTTCGCCCGAGCCCAGCGCCAGCGCCGGCTCCGCCAGATATTCCGGCGGCAGCGCCGCCACCGATTCGGCGTTCACGTAGGGCGGGTTGCTGAGGATGACGTCGTAGGTGCGGCCGTCCAGCGCCGCGAACAGGTCCGACCCGATCAGCTCGATGCGGTCCGCGAGGCCGTACTCGGCGACGTTTTTCGCGGCGACTTCCAGCGCATCGGCCGACAAATCCACCGCATCGATTTCGGCGTTCGGGAAGGCCAGTGCCGCCAGGATGGCAAGGCAGCCCGATCCGGTGCACAGATCCAGCGCGCGCGTGACTTCATCCGGCGCTTCAACCCACGGCGCCAGCTGCTCACGCAGCAGTTCGGCGATGAAGGAACGCGGCACGATCACCCGTTCGTCGACATAGAAACGGTGCTCGCCCAGCCAGGCCTCGTGGGTGAGATACGCCGCCGGCAGGCGCTCTCGCACCCGGCGCTCGATCACCGCCTGAACCTCCTCCGATTCGCCATGCGTCAGGCTGGCGTCGAGGAAGGGCTCCAGCCGGTCGAGCGGCAGATGCAGGGTATGCAGGATCAGATAAGCGGCCTCGTCGAAGGCGTTGTCCGAGCCGTGGCCGAAAAACAGCTTGGACTCGTTGAAGCGCGACACCGCGAAACGCAGCCAGTCGCGAACGGTGATGAGGGATTCGGTGTCGTCGAAGTGTTTCATGTACTTTTCAAAAAATGATCCGCGAAGGACGCGAAGATACGCGAAGTAAAACCCAATGATTCAACCCGGGTAGATCATTGGACGATTTATGGTGCGTAGGGTGCACTCCGTGCACCGATTGACGCCCGAAGGTGCACGGAGTGCACCCTACGCAAAGCATCTCGCCGAATGAACAATCCGGAGTTAACGCGGATAAAAAACCGTTTATCAGATTTCAGCCCAGCAGCTTTTCCAGCGTCTTCTGGTAAATCGCCGCCAGCTGCCCGATGTTCTCCACCGCGATGTGTTCGTTGATCTTGTGGATGCTGGTGTTGAGCGGGCCGAATTCGACCACCTCGCGGCAGATGTCGGCGATGAAGCGGCCGTCCGAGGTGCCGCCGGAGGTCGACAGCTCGGGGGTGAGGCCGGTGACTTCGCGGATCGCTTCGGAAAGCGTGTCGCACAGCGGGCCGCGCGGGGTGAGGAAGGGCTTGCCCGAGAGATGCCAGTCGATTTCGTAATCGAGGCCGTGGCTGTCGAGGATTTCGTTCATCGCATCCATCAGGCCTTCCGCGGTGCTGGCGGTGGAGAAGCGGAAATTGAACTGGATCTCGACCACGCCGGGAATGACGTTGCTGGCGCCGGTGCCGCCATGGATATTGGAAACCTGCCAGGTGGTCGGCGGGAACCAGGCATTGCCCTCGTCCCACATGGTGTCGGCGAGTTCGGCGATTGCCGGCGCGGCGAGGTGGATGGGATTCTTGGCCAGATGCGGATAGGCGATATGGCCCTGCACGCCCTTGACGCGCAGCGTGCCGGACAGCGAACCGCGCCGCCCGTTCTTGATGGCATCGCCGAATTCGGCGGCGCTGGTGGGTTCGCCGACGACGCAGTAGTCGAGCGTCTCGCCGCGCGCCTTCAGGGCCTCGACCACTTTCACCGTGCCGTCGGTGGCGGGGCCTTCCTCGTCCGAGGTGATGAGAAACGCGATCGAACCGGGGTGATCTGGGTGCGCGGCGACGAAGCGTTCGGTGGCGGTGACGAAGGCCGCATTCGAGGTTTTCATGTCGGCGGCGCCGCGCGCATAGAGCTGGCCGTCGCGCACGGTCGGCTCGAACGGATCGGACAGCCACTGGTCGAGCGGACCGGCCGACACCACGTCGGTGTGGCCGGCGAAACAGACCACAGGGGAAGCCGTGCCCTTGCGCGCCCACAGGTTGTTGACGCCGTTGTGGTGATGGCGCTCGATGTGGAAACCGAGCTTTTGCAGGCGCGCGGCGATCAGGTCCTGGCAACCGGCATCGTCGGGCGTCAGCGAGCGGCGCTTGAGCAGTTCGACTGCCAGCGCCAGGGTCTCATTGGCGAGGATTGCGTCATCGGGCGTTTCATTGGCCATGCCGGGTCATGCTCCAAAAATGGCTTGATAGTGGTCTTCGGCAAAGCCGAGATGATAACGGCCATCGCGCTCCAGCACCGGCCGTTTGATCACGCTGGGCTGCGAAATCATGAATGCAATCGCGCTGGCCTCGTCGGCGACGGCGGCTTTTTCCGCATCCGGCAGCTTGCGCCAGGTGGTACCGCGCGTGTTGAGCAGCGCCTGCCAGCCGGTTTGCGCCGCGACCTTGTGCAGCCACGCGGCGTCGACGCCCTGTTTTTTGAAGTCGTGAAAGGCGACCTCAAGCGCGTGCCCGGCGAGCCAGGCGCGCGCTTTTTTCACCGTGGAGCAGTTGGGAATGCCGTAGAGCTTCATGCCGTTCAGTCGTCCGCGCCTGAATCTGCTGCGCATGGACGTAAAATCAGAAAAACAAGCTGCGATTCTAACCGACCTGATGCCCCATCCCGTTCATTCCCATTCCGCGCCACCGCCGCTTGGCGAACCCAGCCTGCGTTCCATCAGCCATCTGTTTCCGTACCTGTGGGAATTTCGCGGCCGTGTGCTGCTGTCGCTGGCGTTGCTGGTCGGCGCCAAGCTGGCCTCGGTGGCGGTGCCGCTGGTGCTGAAGGAAATCATCGACGCGCTCGACCGGCCGCGCCCGGAACTGGTGCTGCCGCTGGCCTTTATTCTCGGCTACGGCCTGTTGCGCTTTGCCAGCGCCACCTTTTCCGACCTGCGCGACGTGATTTTCGCCAAGGTCACGCAACGCGCAATGCGGCGCATCAGCATGGCGGTGCTGCAACACCTGCACGCGCTGTCGCTACGCTTCCACCTGGAACGCCAGACCGGCGGCATCACCCGCGACATCGAGCGCGGCGCCAAGGCGGTGTCGAGCCTGGTCGGCTTTCTGCTGTTTCGCATCACGCCGACCATTCTGGAAATCCTGATGGTCGCGGGCATCCTGTTCGTCAAGCTCGACTGGGTGTTCGGGCTGATCACGCTGATCACCCTGGCAGCCTACATCGGCTTCACCATCACCATCACCGAATGGCGCACCCAGTTCGTGCGCCGCGCCAACACGCTCGATTCCGAAGCCTATGGCCGCGCCATCGACAGCCTGCTGAACTACGAGACGGTCAAATATTTCGGCAACGAGAAATACGAAGCCGAGCGCTACGACAACAGCCTCGTCGAGTGGGAGCGGATGGCGCTCAAATCGCAGCGTTCGCTGGGGATGCTCAATGCCGCGCAGGCCGGCGTCATCGCCATCGGCGTCACCCTGATGGTGCTGCGCGCCGCCGCCGGCGTGGTCGAGGGCACGCTGACCCTGGGCGACCTGGTGATGGTCAACGCCTTCCTGCTGCAGATGTTCCAGCCGCTGAATTTTCTCGGCGTGATGTACCGCCAGATCAAGGAGTCGATCACCGACGTCGAGCGCATGTTTGCGTTGCTGAAGCGGCCGCGCGAGATCGAGGACGCGAAGGATGCGCGGCCGCTCGATGTGGCGGCCGGCGCGGTGAAATTCGAGCACGTGGATTTTGCCTACAACCCCGACCGCCCGATCCTGCACGACGTCAGCTTCACCATCCCGGCCGGCAAGACGCTGGCGGTGGTGGGGTCGAGCGGCGCCGGCAAGTCGACCCTGGCCCGCCTGCTGTTCCGCTTCTACGACGTCGGCGCCGGCAGCATCGCCATCGACGGCCAGGACATCCGCCAGGTCACGCAGGACAGCTTGCGCGCCGCCATCGGCGTGGTGCCGCAGGACACCGTGCTGTTCAACGACAGCATCTACTACAACATCGCCTACGGCCGCCCCGGCGCCGGCCGCGACGAGGTAGTCGAAGCCGCGCGCGCCGCGCACATCCTGGACTTCATCGAAAGCCTGCCGCAGGGCTGGGACACCGTAGTGGGCGAGCGCGGACTCAAGCTCTCCGGCGGCGAGAAGCAGCGCGTGGCCATCGCGCGCACCCTGCTGAAAAACCCCGCGATCCTGATCCTGGACGAAGCCACCTCGGCGCTCGACACCAGGACCGAAAATGCCATCCAGGCCGAACTGCTGGAAATCGCCCGCGACCGCACCACCCTCATCATCGCCCACCGCCTGTCGACCGTGGACGAAGCCGACGAGATCCTGGTGATGGAAAACGGCCGCATCGTCGAGCGCGGGCGGCATCCCGAACTGCTGGCGAAGAATGGCGTGTACGCCCACATGTGGGCGCTGCAGCAGCAGGCCGAGGAGGGCGGTGGTAAGTGATGCGGTTTTTTCACCGCAGAGTCGCGGCGAACCCGATTTTGAATGGGTGCTGGGTGGCCGGTTAATCGGCTGGGTTCGGCCATAAGCCGTTATGCTCAATGAAAAATTCACGCACATGAATGGCTGCAAGGCGAGTTATTGCGGTCTGTCGGCCCCAACCCCAGGGAAGCGCTGATTAATTCGTTATTGCGAGGAGCGTAGCGACGTGGCATACGATTCCACATGGGCTTCAGCCCATAGTGGATCGGAGTCCTTTAGGGCAATCCAGAATGCCTGCTTGATCAATACGCTGGATTGCTTCGCTGCGCTCGCAATGGCCATATTGAATTGTTCAGCGTTTCCCTAGCGAAGGATGTCCGTCAGGCGCTGGATTTTGTCGCGTGTAATCTGGATGACAGCGTGATCAGGCTTGAAGCGGCATGATTAAAGCCAAATCAAGACAAGCCGTCGCTCGTCAGGGGGAGCTCGTGCCTGATGCCCGGCGTGTAACCACCTGAGGCCACGCGCCCGGCATCAGGCAGTGCTCGGGGTGCTATTCAGGGGGAATTTCAGCGAACCGTGACGCATGCCGACCCGATATCGGCGTTTGACTGCGGCACCCGGCGTCAGCCATACTTCTCGAAGGCCCGTTGGATTTCCTATCCCTCCCTCTTGAAATGCAAGATAAATCCAATCGGCATCAAACGCGCAAAAAAATTACAGCTCTACTGGTCGCGCTCCTCCTTCTCTGCCTGCCCATGGCCGGCCTGGCCGCAGAAGTGCGTATCGGCATCCTCGCCTGGTTCGGTGAGGAGACGGCCCGGAAGCAGTGGCAGCCGCTCGGCACAACGTTGCAACGCCTGCTGCCGGTCGAAAAGGTCAGCCTGCGCTATTTCGACATGGTCGGGCTGGAAGCGGCGGTGGCCGCTGGCGAACTCGATTTCGTCGTGACCAACCCCGGCCATTATGTTGTCCTCGAAGCACATCATGGCATTACCCGTATCGCGACGCAGACGCTCGAACCCGGGCAGGATTCCGAACATGCCGTCGGCTCGGCGGTCATCGTGCCGACAGAACGGCACGATCTGCAAATTCTCGAAGACCTGCGCGGCAAACGGATCGCCGCCACCGTGCCGGACGGATTCAGCGGCTGGCAGGTCGTCTGGGCCGAACTGAAGCGGCGTGGCCTTGATCCCGAACTGCGCGACCTGATGCCAGTGTTCTCCGGATTTCCGATGTCGCAGATCTTCGACCTCATGGAACGCGGCGAAGCCGATGCGGGCATCCTGCGCGTTTGCCTGCTGGAACATCTCATCCGCCAGGGCAGACTGCCGGCCGGGCGCTATCGCGTGCTATCGCCCCAGGGAGCTTCCGCGCCCTGCCTGCGCTCGACGCCGACCTATCCGGGCTGGGCATTCGCGGCGGCCTCGCACACCCCCGACGCACTGGCGCGCGCTACGCTGGTCGCCTTGCTCTCGCTCGACAGCCGCGACAGCGTACTGCGCTGGGGCGTTCCCGCCGACTACCATCCCGTGCATGCCATGCTGCGCGAATTGCAGGTGGCACCCTACGAATTCCTGCGCGAACACCGCCTGGAAGTGCAAATCCGCCGTTACTGGCCGGTCGCCGCCGTCTTTGTCGCCCTGCTGGCATTCTGGTTCGCCTATACCCTGCGCGTCGAGGCCATCGTCCAGCGCCGTACGCGTGAACTCTCGGCCGCAATGGCGGCGCGCGACGCACTGGAGGAAAGCGTGCAGGCGCACCGCCAGCAGATGGATCATCTGTCACGCCTGTCCATCCTCGGGCAGTTGTCCGGTACGCTGGCGCACGAACTCAACCAGCCGCTCGCAACCATCGGCAACTACGCGCGCAGCCTGACGCGCCGCCTGCAGGCCGGCAAGCTTTCCGACGCCGCCGTTGCCCAGGCAGCCGAAGAAATCGCCAGCCAGTCGGAGCGCGCCGCCGGCATTCTCGATGGCATCCGCAATTTCGCCCGCAAACGCGTGCGGCGACGCGAGGACTGCGACATCGCGCTGCTTGTCGACGAAGCCGTCGCCCTGTTTCTCGGCATGATGACACGCGGCCCGGAAGTCAATATCGTTCAGCACCTACCGCCGGAGCGTCGCTCAGTGCATGTTGACCGTCTGCAAATCCAGCAGATCCTGCTCAACCTGCTCAAAAACGCCTTCGATGCACATCGCCTCGCTGAGCGGGTCGGGCAGCCGATCGACATCGAACTCGATACGGAAGGTGACCGTATCCGCGTCGCCGTGCGCGACCGCGGCCCCGGGCTGGCTGCAGAAATACAGGAACATCTGTTCGAGCCGTTCTTCACGACCAAACCCGATGGCATGGGGCTCGGCCTGTCGATCTGCAAAGGCATCGTCGAGGCACATGCCGGCCAGCTTGAGGCCACCAACTGCACCGACGGTCCCGGTCTGCGCTTTTCATTCACGCTTCCGTCCGCCAGCCCATGACTGCCACCGCCCCCGCATCCGTCATTCACATCATCGACGACGAAGCCGCCTTTCGCCGCTCGCTCGCCTTCCTGCTCGAATCCGCCGGCTGGATGGCCGTGGAACATGAATCGGCTGAGGCCTTCCTCGGCGCCAATCCGCTCCTGACCCCGGACGGCGGCTGCCTGGTGCTGGATATCCGCATGCCACGCATCAGCGGGCTTGAACTGCAACGGCGGCTGACCACCGCAGGTTCCGCCTGGCCAATCGTGTTCATAACCGGCCACGGCGATGTCGATCTCGCAGTGCAGGCCATGAAGGACGGCGCGGCGGACTTCCTGCAAAAGCCCTTCAAGGATCAGCAGATCCTCAATGCAGTCGAGCGCGCCGTCTGCCTCAGCCTGATTCGCCAGGAAGCCAATCGGCGCTGCAACCAGGCCCGCGACCAACTCACGCGTCTCAGCCCGCGCGAGGCAGAGATCGCCCGCTATCTCGCACTTGGATTCTCCAACAAGGAAATCGCCCGGGAACTGTCGATCAGCGACAACACCGTGCATGTCCATCGCCAGCACATCATGGACAAGACCGACACCGGCAGCGCGGCCGAACTGGCGTGCCTGATCCTGCGCGTTGATCCCAGCGGGCTGGACTGAACCACGCACCCTGCCGGCACTCGACGCGGTCGGCTACGCTATCGGAGTGTGGCGGCAGTTAACCGATTTCAATTATCGAAATGGCTGAAACGGGGTATTTCCAGCCAGGCCGGCCCCACCTAGACTCCAGGCCTGTTCCTGTAACCTCGTCTAGGAAAACTTCATGAAACTCGCTGTCGTCATTTCGCTCGCCGCCGTCACGACACTCACCTCCGCACCGCTTTTCGCCTATGACGCCGACTGGAAACGCGGTCGCATTTATTACCGCAGCATATGCACCTCCTGCCACGTCGCCGCGCCGATCGGCCAGATCAATCCGAGCACCAGGGTAAAGGCCGAATGGGCCGCCTATTTCCAGGCCGACAAGCACGCCAAGGGCAAGGAAACTGTGAAGCAGTACGTCAGCAAGGACTATCGCGCCAAGATCAAGTCCGGTAACAAGGCCGCCGAAAAGTTCGCCGACGTACCCGAGCAGGAGCTGTTAGAGGACGTCAAGCTGTTCCTCCAGCGTGGCGCCAAGGACGGCGAAGCACCCGCCAGCTGCAACTGATCGTCCGTAGCTACACCCCCCGCCCGCCGGTCGCACGGCGGGCAAGTTTTCTTTGCAAAACCCAGAGAGCTTGCGCATGAGTTGGACTGACGGCCTCAAGGCCGATTACGAAAAGATTTTTGTCGAGGAATGGTCGCCTTACATCGGAGCCATCCTGCTCGTCATGGTCGTCACCGCGTTGATGATCAACGGGTTGTTCTGGGGCGTCTTCGGCGGCGTGCGCTACTGGGGCGACCAGATGAACCACCTGATCGGCCTGGCACCCCTGCTGGGCGTACCCAAGCCCGACGAGGGCTTCCTCACCCATCGCATGTCGCTGATGAACATCATGTTGCTGCTGGGTGCCTTCAGCGCGGCTTTGCTGTCGCGGCAATTCAAGCCCAACCGCCCGCCGAAGCTCGAACTGGTCTGGGCTGCGCTCGGCGGCACGTTCATGGGCGCTGGTGCCTCGCTCGCCGGCGGCTGCACCACCGGCGGCTTCTTCAATCCGGTGCTGCACTCCTCGCCTGCCGGCTGGGTAATGTGGGCCGGTCTGCTCGCCGGCGCGGTGATCGGCCTCAAGCTGCTGCTGTGGACGCTGGAACACATCGAGTGGGGCATGACCGCACCGCCGACGATCAACCTGCCTGCCGGCTTGACCAAGGTCTTTCCCTTCATCGGCCTCGCCGTCATCGTCGCCGTGCTGTTCTGGGCGGCGGGCTGGTACGGTTCCGCCGACACCGTGCTGGCGACGCGCGCCGTCATCGTGCTGCTCGGTTTCCTGATCGGCTTCGTCATGCACCGCGCGCGCCTGTGCTTCGCGCGCGCCTTCCGCGAACCCTTCATGACCGCCGAGGGCGACATGACCAAGGCGGTGATCCTCGCGCTTGCCATCGGCATCCCGCTCGCCGCCTTCCTCTTCGAGAAAAGGGTGATCGATCCCTACATTGCCATTCCGCCGACCTTCTGGATCGGCTCGCTCGCCGGCGGCCTGATCTTTGGCATCGGCATGATCTTCGCCGGCGGCTGTGCCTCCGGCTCGCTGTGGCGCATGGGCGAAGGCCACTTCAAGCTGTGGGTCGCCATGTTCTTCTTCGCCTGGATGGGTTCCGTCGCCAGCGCACTGTTCAAGAAAGCCGGCTGGACCTCGCTCGATCCCGATAACCTCGAGGATTTTGAAATCACCGCCGTGGGCTACCAGGCCTACTGGCCCGACCTGATACCTGGCTGGGGCTGGACGCTGATCGTCGGCGGTCTGCTGCTGGCCATTTGGTATGCCTTCGTGCGGTACAACGAATCCACAGAAAGATTCACCGTACTCTAATCACCACGATCCAAGGAGGATTAAATCATGTTGAAACTCAAACTGTTTGCTATCGTCGCGTCCATCGCTCTTGTTTCTGGCTGTGCCCAGACACCGCCAGGCTCTGCGGGTGCCAAGGCCACCGAATCGGCGGAAGGACTGATCCGCTACAAGCACGTCGTCGACTATGCCTACATCAAGCCACACGCCACATTGCCGCGCGACCAGAAAGCCTCGCTGATCGTCGATTCGCGCCCCGCTGCCCGTCGCTACGACATCGGTCACATCCCGGGCGCCATCAACATTCCCGAATCGCAGTTCGACAAGCTGGCCCCGACCATGCTGCCCGCCGACAAGAACGCCGAGATCATCCTCTACTGCCAGGGCCCGACCTGTGACCTCTCGGCGAAATCGGCGCTGAAGGCCGAGAAGCTTGGCTACACGAACATCAAGGTCTATGAAGCCGGCATCCCGGACTGGGAAGCCAAGGGCGAACCCGCCTCCGTCAGCACGGCATTCATGCAGAAGATCGTCGCCGAAAAGGCCGACATCGTGCTGATCGACTCGCGGCCGGCCCGCCGCGTCCAAAGCGATGGCACCATTCCCGGCGCCATCAACATCTCCGACACCAACTTCGACAAGGAAACCGACAAGCTGCCGCAGGACAAGCAGAAGGAAATCATCTTCTTCTGCCAGGGCTTCGCCTGCGACCTGTCCGACAAGTCGGCCAAGAAGGCGATGGCGCTCGGCTACAAGAAGGTCCGTACCTACGCCGCCGGCTATCCCGCCTGGAAGGCGGCCACCGAGAGCAAGTAATTCCCGCGCGCGGAGGCGGACGGCCGCCTCCGTCGCCATCAATTCACGGAGAACCCAATGAACAAGCGTTTCCTGAACATCACGCTATGCGCCGCCGCTCTCGCCTTTGCTCCGCTCGCGTCGGCTGCCGACATCGCCATCGAGCCGGGCAAGGAAAAGGGCACGATCAGCATCCCCACCTTCGAACGCATCATGAAAGAAAACCCTTCGCAGATCGTCGTCGTAGACGTCCGCGACGACCGCGAATTCAAGAAGGGCAGCATGCCCGGCGCGATCAATGTTCCCGTCGGCGACATCGAGAAGAAGATGGGCGAACTGCCGAAGGATAAACCCGTCATCTTCGTCTGTCCGACCGGCGCTCGCTCCGGCGAAGCCTACGACACGGTGATGATGCTCGATGGCGGTGTCAAAGCCTACTTCGTCGACGCCGACATTACCTTCTCAGGCGGCAACCAGTACAGCATCAAGGCACGCTGACGCAGCCATCCGCCACGCCGACCGCGAAAGCCGGCGCTGGCGGAACGGCCCTCAGTAGAGAACTTCGTGCCAGCGGTCGCTGCCACGCAGCGTGCCCTTCACCTGCCGCCACGCGGCAATGGAGCCGGCCATTCCGGCCAGGTCATCCTCCACGCGGTGCAGCAAGTCGTCCGCGCCGGCCAGATGGATGTGAGTGCCGGGTGCCTGCACCATCTCCCACACCTTGGCAGCGTCCTGCGCCAACGCCTTGTCCGGTTCTACCGGTGCGTCGGGCGCGGGCTGATCGCCTGGAAGGCCTTGAGGTCGGCTGATAGCCGTACTGCGCAAGTCCTGGTTGGCGTCGTTCATGTAGAGCATGTCGAGGCCGGTCTTCGCGCCGTAGAACCGCGTGCCTTGCCTTCCCAACTGCCGAGTTTTTCGTGGATGTGGCGGATCATCGCGCGGAAGGGCGCAATGCCCACCCATGCTGATCATGAGGATGCCGGCCTGGCGGTCGGTGAGCAGCTCGAATGGGTCGCCGATCGGGCCGACAAACCCGACGCTGCTGCCGATTTTCAGGTCGCACAGGTAGTTCGAGGCGCCCCCCGGATAGCGCTCGCCATTGAAATCATCGATGTAGCTGTGCCGCTTCACGCAAATGGCGAATTCCGTATCGCCATCGCGGTCGGTGTCCGGATCGGCGACGAGATACATGCGCGGATGCCGCTTGTTGCCGTTCTGGCGGGGTGCCATGATGCACACACAGACCAGTCTGGCACAATCGCATCGGCATGGCGAAGCACGAGGTGGCGCACCTCGTCGGCACCCTCGGGCGTGATGCGCTCAGGCCGCACGAGCGTGGCGGCATGCAGTTTTGCGGCGGGTGCTCCCACAACAGCACACCCTGTGGAGGGGCTTCGTCAGAGGGGGCAAGACATGACTTCAACAACCAACAGTGACATGGCCTTGTGTTCAATGCCATGAGGTCTGCGGCCTCGATTTTTAACATCAGACTCCGGATGCCATTTTATAAATGAATGCTTTGCTTCAACCCGGCGTGCCGCGCCGCGAAGTGTGGGCCTGGGCGATGTACGACTTCGCCAATTCGGGCTACACCACGGTCGTCATCACCGCGGTGTTCGGCGCGTACTTTGTCGCCGTCGTCGCAGGCAACGCGCCGTGGGCGACCTTCGCCTGGACCCTGGCGCTATCGGTGTCTTACGCGCTGATCATGCTGACCGCGCCGCTGGTCGGCGCCTGGGCCGACGCGCACGCCAGCAAGAAAAAGCTGCTGTGGCTGACCACGCTGGGCTGCGTCGGGTTTACCGCGGCGCTGTATTTCGCCGTGCCGGGCGCGCTTGGGCTGGCGATCGCGGCGCTGGTGCTGTCCAACTATTTTTTCGGCACCGGCGAAAACCTCATTGCCGCGTTCCTGCCCGAACTGGCGCGGCCGCGCGCGCTCGGCCGGGTCTCGGGCTGGGGCTGGTCGTTGGGCTACGTC
>JAUYCF010000050.1 GCA_030692355.1 Thiobacillus sp. | reverse complement strand
CAACTTACGCATTACCGCGCCAATAATCAGCATATTCGATTTACCCGCTTTCTTCAATCGTTGTGCAAACTCTTTAATAATCGGGTTATAACGTTTTGCCACAATTGCAGGCATATACAACGCTTTTCTGATCGTCGCATTGCCTTTCTTTGATAAGCGTGATTTACCCCTTACCGAACTACCCGATTGATGCACAGTAGGATTCAAACCCACAAATGCTGCCAAAGCCTTGGCATCGTTAAAACGTTGCACATCACCAACAAAAGCCAATAAGCGCGCAATGGTGGCGACACCTATGCCTGGGATACTGTCCAGCAGGATAGATTGATCTTTCAAATCAGGATGACGGTCAATATGATCACGAATCATGCGTTCAACGGCCTTAATCTCAGCTTTAATCGTAGCTAATACCGACTTGATAGAAGGCTGAATCACAGGTGCAGCTGTACCAAAACGATTCTGTTCCTGACGCTCCATTTGTAGCAAAGCGGCAAGTCGTTGTACCAAGGCTTGTAATTCCCGTACATGAACTGGCGGAGGCATCCAAGCCGTTGGATGCATACTGGCACAGAATTGTGCGATCAGCTTCGCATCGGCTTTGTCGGTTTTGGCACGATTTAACTGTGCGCCACTAAAGCTTTTTATTTGCGCAGGATTCACAACGCTCACTTCAAATCCTTGGTCATACAGATAAGTCGCCAATTCGTCACCGTAAGTGCCGGTGGCTTCCATGCAGGCTTGCAGATGCGTGATGTCGTGCTTAATTATCCAGAGTGATAAGGCGTTAAACCCCGTCAGGTTATTCTCAAATACACGGGTCTTCTTCACTTTGCCATCCACAAGTAACGCCACATCAAACTTCGCTTTGGAAATATCAATACCGAGTATCGGCAATTCGATAATACTCATGATTCCGCTCCTTACCAATCAGAGAAATAAACACTCTAAGCGAACAACACATCCCAATTCAGATCAACCTTGTGAATGCAGGATCACGACGTCATGTCAGTCCTAAGATACCGTCCGATCTTAATGAATGCAGGTAGGGAGAAGGCCACCAATCTTAATTACTGGCTCAAAGGCCTAAGGGGCACGCTCGGCATCCCTTCTCCCGGCTCTTCGCGTAAGAGCAATTTAACTCATTTCTGAGTTATTGGTAAGATA
>JAUYCF010000084.1 GCA_030692355.1 Thiobacillus sp. | reverse complement strand
GCTGTCGTTGCGAGGAGCGTAGCGACGCGGCAACCCAGAAAGGCCCGCTGAATCAAAGCGCTGGATTGCTTCCCGCCGCGCTACGCTCGCGGTCGCAACGACAGGCTGCCATGGCTGTCTGTGACAACCGGATAAGCACGGGTCGGACTTTATCCTGCTCAAAAATCGCCCCATAGCGTCTGCATCGCCGCCAGCGCCGCCAGCGCGGCCGTCTCGGTGCGCAGCACGCGCGGTCCCAGCCGCACCGGGATGGCGCCCGCCGCGTGCAGCGCGGCGATCTCGTCGGCATCGAACCCGCCTTCGGGGCCGGCGACCAGGCAATCCATCGCGCCCGGCGACGGCAGGTCGGCCAGCCGCGCCTCGGCCAGCGGCGACAGGAAAAGCAGTCGCCCGTCTTGTCTTTGTCCGAGCCAGTGGGCCAGCGTCAGCGGTGGCGCCACCACAGGCACCTGGTTGCGCCCGCACTGCTCGCAGGCGCTCGCCACCACGCCCTGCCAGTGCGCGACGCGTTTGTCAGCGCGCTCGCCCGTGAGTTTCACCACGCTGCGCCTGGCGGCGATCGGCTGGATCGTCGCCACCCCGAGTTCGACCGCCTTCTGCAGGGTGTAATCCATGCGCTCGCCGCTGGAAATCCCCTGCGCCAGCATCACGCGCAGCCGCGATTCGCGCTCGATGGCGGTAAAACCGGTGACGCTGACGGCCACTTCGTCCTTGTTGACGCGCTCGATGCGCGCGCTGTATTCGCCGCCCAGCCCGTTGAACAGGATGACGGTATCGTCCGCCGCCAGCCGCAGCGCGCGCGCGGCGTGGCGGGCCGGGCCGGGCGGCAGGCTGAAACGGGCGCCCGGGGCGAGCGGCTGATCGAGATGAAAACGCGGCGTGGACATCTTGCTATTATGCCGGGATTGAAAAGAAATTCTGTGGAGCGCGCCATGGTTTCCCTCACCACCCCCGTATGTGATTTTGGCTGGAAAGCCCCCGAATTCAGCCTGCCCGGCGTCGATGGAAAAATGTGGACGCTGTCCGACGCGATGGGGTCGAACGGCCTGCTGGTGATGTTCATCTGCAACCATTGCCCGTATGTGAAGGCGATCCGCCCGCGGCTGGTGCGCGATCTGGCCGAACTCAGGCAGCATGGCATCCACGCCATCGCCATCATGTCGAACGACCCGACCGACTACGAGGAGGACTCGTTCGACAACATGAAAAAAGCGGCGGCGGAGTTCGGCTTCCCCTTTCCCTACGTGATCGACGCGACGCAGGCCGTGGCGAAGGCCTACGGCGCGGTGTGCACGCCGGACTTTTTCGGCTTCAACCGGAATTTCGAACTGCAGTACCGCGGTCGCTTCGACGAATCGCGCAAGGACACCGCGCCCGAGGGCGTGCGCCGCGACCTGTTCGAGGCGATGAAGGAAATCGCCGCTAGTCAGCGCGGGCCCGCGGAGCAAATTCCCAGCATGGGCTGTTCAATCAAGTGGAAGGAAGCGTGACATGATCGTGGGCCATCAAACCGAAATCCACCATACGCCTACGGGCCAGGAGCAGGAATTTGTCTATTGTTATTGCCGGCGCATCTAATCATGCTTGAACAGGTCAAGGCGGTGGTGCGTGAGATCGCACAGCGCGAAGTGACACCTCGCTTCCTCAAGGTGGCGCATAGCCACAAGGTGGACGGCAGCCTGTTCACCGAGGCGGACGCCGAAACACAGGCCGCGCTGGAAGCGGCGCTACCGCAAATCAAGGATATGCCGGTGCTGGGCGAGGAAATGACCGAGCAGCAGCAGCACGACGCCTGGGACGCCGGACGCGACGGGCTGTGGTGCGTCGATCCGATCGACGGCACCTCCAACTTCGTCGCCGGCGTGCCGTATTTCGCCGTGTCGGTGGCCTATCTCTACAAGGGCGAGCGCCAGCTTGGCGTGGTCTACGATCCCATTGCAGATGAAATGTTCAGCGCCGAGCGCGGATGCGGCGCGCATCTGAATGGCGAACCGCTGCCCCTGCGGACACCCGTCACCGAACTGCGCCGGGCGCTGGCCGGGGTCGAGATGAAGCGCATCGACCGCGAGCTTGCCGGCCGGCTGGCAGCGTGGCCGCCGTACGCCTCGCAACGCAATTTCGGCGCCTCCACGCTGGACTGGTGCTACACCGCCGCCGGTCGCTTCGACATCTATGTCCACGGCGGGCAGAAGCTGTGGGACTACGCCGCCGGCGCGCTGATCCTGGAAGAGGCGGGCGGGCGCCTGGCCAGCCTGTCGGGCAATTTCGACATCGCCAACATATGGGAGCGATCGGTGGTGGCCTCGGCCAGTCCAGAACTGTTCGAACTCTGGCGCAACTGGCTGAAAGCAGCCGGCGCATAAGCCACGCCATCGGGCAAATTGAAAGATTTCCAGAAGGCAACCCTCGGGCAATGCCTGAGTTGTGTGCCTTAAGTCATTGTTGTGGCGGCTCTTTTCCTGGCCTTTTCTCCGGCTTGCGGAAGCCCGCCCTCCTGGCGGATAATCAGGGTTTTTGCATATTCTGCCCAAGCTGCCGCTGTGCGGCTTTTCGGGGCGGGAATGCGGTGCTTTTTTTACTTAGCTGAAGGGAACGCAATGCCAACCCGTACCGACCTGTCCAATGCCATCCGCGCGCTTGCGATGGATGCAGTCGAAAAAGCCAAATCCGGCCACCCCGGCGCCCCCATGGGCATGGCGGAAATCGCTGAAACGCTGTGGAATCACCATATGCGCCACAACCCGACCAACCCCAAGTGGGCGGACCGCGACCGTTTCGTGCTGTCGAACGGCCACGGCTCGATGCTGATCTACGCGCTGCTGCACCTGACCGGCTACGACCTGTCGATGGACGATTTGAAGCAGTTCCGCCAGTTGCACTCCAAGACCCCGGGCCACCCCGAGTACGGCTACGCGCCCGGCGTCGAGACCACCACCGGCCCGCTCGGCCAGGGCATCACCAACGCCGTCGGCATGGCGATGGCAGAAAAGGTTCTCGCCGCCGAATTCAACAAGCCCGACCACACCATCGTCGACCACCACACTTACGCGTTCATGGGCGACGGCTGCATGATGGAGGGCATTTCGCACGAAGCCTGCGCGTTGGCCGGCACCTGGAAGCTCGGCAAGCTGATCGCGTTCTGGGACGATAACGGCATCTCGATCGACGGTCATGTCGAGAACTGGTTTACCGACGACACCGCCAAGCGCTTTGAGGCTTACGGCTGGCAGGTCATCCCGAATGTCGACGGTCACGATGTCGTCGCGCTCGAAGCGGCGATCCAGAAAGCCAAGGCCGAGACCGGCAAGCCCACCCTGATCTGCTGCAAGACCGTCATCGGCAAGGGTTCGCCGAACAAGGAAGGCACCCACGACGTGCACGGCGCGGCGCTGGGCCACGACGAAATCGAGGCAACCCGCAAGCACATCGGCTGGACCCACCCCGCATTCGAAATCCCCGCCGACATCTACGCCGGCTGGGACGCCAAGACCAAGGGCCAGGGGCTGGAAACGCTGTGGAACAACAAGTTTGCCGAGTACAAGGCCGCCTACCCGGTTGAGGCCGCCGAATTCGAGCGCCGCATGAAGGGCGATCTGCCCGTCAACTGGAAGGCGCACGTCGCCGACAAGCTGGCCGCGATCAACACCAAGGCTGAAACCGTCGCCACCCGCAAGGCCAGCCAGATCGCGATCAACGCGCTGGCTTCTGCGCTGCCGGAATTCCTCGGCGGCTCTGCCGACCTCACCGGTTCCAACCTGACCAACTGGGAAGGCTGTCACCCGGTGCGCCATGGCAACCCCGGCAACTACATCAGCTACGGCGTGCGTGAGTTCGGCATGGCCGCGATCATGAACGGCATGGCGCTGCACGGCGGCCTGCTGCCGTTCGGCGGCACCTTCCTGATGTTCTCGGAATACTCGCGCAACGCCATCCGCATGGCTGCGCTGATGAAGCAGCGCGTGATCCACGTGTTCACGCACGACTCCATCGGCCTCGGCGAAGACGGCCCGACCCACCAGCCGGTCGAGCAGACCGCCACCCTGCGCATGATTCCCAACATCGACGTCTGGCGCCCGTGCGACACCGTGGAGACGCTGGTCGGCTGGGTGGCCTCGGTCGAGCGCACCACCGGCCCCACCTGCCACATCCTTTCCCGCCAGAACCTGCCGTTCATGGCGCGCGACGCCGCCACCCTGGCCAATATCGCCAAGGGCGGCTACGTGCTGAAAGACGCCGCCGCAGCCAAGGCGATCATCATCGCCACCGGCTCTGAAGTCGAACTGGCGATGAAGGCACAGGAAACCCTGGCCGCTGAAGGCATCGCCGTGCGCGTGGTGTCGATGCCGTCGACCAACACCTTCGACCGTCAGGACGCTGCCTACAAGGTGGGCGTGCTGCCGAAAGGCCTGCCGCGTGTCGCGGTGGAAGCCGGCGTCACCGACTTCTGGCGCAAGTACGTGGGCCTCGAAGGCGCCGTGATCGGCATCGACAGCTTCGGCGAATCCGCCCCGGCACCGGCGCTGTACAAGCACTTCGGCATCACCACCGAGGCCGTCGTGGCCGCGGTCAAGGGCGTTCTTTAAGTTGTGAGGGGCTAGGAATTAGGAGCTAGGGACTAGGGGTGGTCGCGCTACGCGCGGTCTTTCTAGCCCCTAAATCCTAGCTCCTAGCCCCTAAAAATTTTTCACCTCACTGGAGACTGCAAATGGCAATCAAAGTTGGTATTAACGGTTTTGGCCGCATCGGCCGCATGGTGTTCCGCGCTGTGGCGAAGGACTTTCCCGGCATCGAGATCGTGGCGATTAACGACCTGCTTGACCCCGACTATCTGGCTTACATGCTGAAGTACGATTCCGTGCACGGCCGTTTCAACGGCGACATCGCGGTGGACGGCGGCAATATGGTTGTGAACGGCAAGACCATCCGCCTGACCGCCGAGCGCGACCCCTCCAACCTGAAGTGGAGCGAAGCAGGCGCCGATATCGTCATCGACTGCACCGGCTTCTTCCTCACCACCGAATCCTGCGAAGCGCACATCAAGGCCGGCGCGAAGAAAGTGGTTCAATCGGCCCCCGCCAAGGATTCCACCCCGATGTTCGTCTACGGCGTGAACCACACCACCTACGCCGGTGAGGCCATCGTTTCGGCGGCTTCCTGCACCACCAACTGCCTGGCTCCGGTGGCCAAGGTGCTGAACGACAACTGGGGCATCAAGCGCGGCCTGATGACCACCGTTCACGCAGCCACCGCCACCCAGAAAACCGTCGACGGCCCGTCTGCCAAAGACTGGCGCGGCGGCCGCGGCATTCTGGAAAACATCATTCCGTCCTCCACCGGCGCCGCCAAGGCCGTCGGCGTGGTGCTGCCGGAACTGAAGGGCAAGCTGACCGGCATGGCTTTCCGCGTCCCCACCTCCGACGTGTCGGTCGTCGACCTGACCGTCGAGCTGAACAAACCGGCCACCTACGCCGACATCTGCGCAGCCATGAAGGCCGCCTCCACCGGCGCCATGAAGGGCGTGCTGGGTTACACCGAAGAGAAGGTGGTCTCCACCGATTTCGTCGGCAACAGCGCCCCCTCCACCTTCGACGTCGACGCCGGCATCGCCCTGGACGACACCTTCGTCAAGGTCGTGTCCTGGTACGACAACGAGTACGGCTACACCTGCAACATGCTGCGTCTGGTCGAGCACGTGGCTAAGTGAGGAGCTAGGGGCTAGGAACTAGGGGTTAGGGAAAAGCGCGGGCATAGCCCGCACCGCCCCTAGTTCCTAGATCCCAGTTCCTAACCCCTAAAAGTGAGCCTTAAGGCCTGGCGCGGCCAACCCCGCGCCAACCCTTAAACCTTACCCTCAGGAGAAATAACCATGGCATTCATTCGCGTTACCGATCTCGATCTGGCTGGCAAGCGGGTGTTCATCCGCGCCGACATGAACGTGCCGGTCAAGGACGGCAAGGTCACCTCGGATGCCCGCATCACTGCATCGATGCGCACCATCGAGCACTGCCTCAAGGCGGGTGCCAGGGTGATGGTCACGTCCCACCTCGGTCGCCCCACCGAAGGCGAGTTCAAGGAAGCGGATTCGCTGAAGCCGGTGGTCGACGTCATCGCACAGAAGCTCGGCAAGAACATCCGCCTGATCCGCGAATGGACCGGGGGCGGCTTCGACGTTGCCGAGGGCGAACTGGTCGTGCTGGAAAACTGCCGCGTCAATAAGGGCGAAAAGAAAAACGTCGACGAGACCGCCAAAAAATACGCCGCGTTGTGCGACGTCTTCGTGATGGACGCCTTCGGCACCGCGCACCGCGCCGAAGCCTCGACCCACGGCATCGCCAAATTCGCGCCGACCGCCGCGGCCGGCATCCTGCTGACCGAAGAGCTTGAGGCGCTGGAGAAAGCGCTGGCCAACCCGGCGCGGCCGATGGTCGCCATCGTCGGCGGCTCCAAGGTTTCCACCAAGCTGACCGTGCTGGAAGCGCTGGCCGAGAAATGCGAGCAACTGGTGGTCGGCGGCGGCATCGCCAACACCTTCCTCGCTGCAATGGGCAAGAACGTCGGCAAGTCGCTGTGCGAACATGACCTCATCCCCACCGCGCAGTCATTGATCGAGAAAATGACCGCGCGTGGCGCAACCATTCCGATTGCCGTCGACGTGGTGGTCAGCAATGAGTCGCCGTTTGGCGCGGATGGCAATCCCGATGCCCCCGCTGTGCTGAAGGATGCCGATGACGTCGCCGACGACGACATGATCTACGACATCGGCCCGAAGAGCGCGCAGGAACTCGCCGACATCATCATGAAGGCCGGCACCGTGGTGTGGAACGGCCCGGTCGGCGTGTTCGAGTTCGACCAGTTCGGCGAAGGCACCAAGACCATCGCCATGGCGATCGCCAACACCAGCGCCTTCACCCTGGCCGGCGGCGGCGACACCATCGCCGCGATCCAGAAGTACGACATCTACGACAAGGTGAGCTATATCTCCACCGCCGGCGGCGCCTTCCTCGAATACCTGGAAGGCAAGGTCCTGCCCGCCGTGGCGATTCTGGAGGAGCGCGCGCAGTAAGGGATTAGGAGCTAGGGGCCAGGATTCAGGGGGAAAAGCGCGGGCGCAGCCCGCTCCACCCCTAGCCCCTAAATCCTAGATCCTAGTCCCTCGATCAACGCCTACCTCTAACATACTCCATCCCATGATCCGCAGAACTAAAATCGTCGCCACCCTTGGGCCCGCCTGCTCCGATGCCAAAACCCTGGACCGGATGATGGAGGCCGGCATTGATGTGGTGCGCCTCAACTTTTCCCATGGCACGGCGCAGGACCATATCGATCGCGCCGAGCTGGTGCGCTCGCTGGCGCGCGCACGCGGCCGCGCGGTTGGCGTGCTGGTCGATCTGCAGGGCCCGAAAATCCGCATCGGCAAGTTCAAGGACGGCAAGATCACGCTGGCCAAGGGCGACAATTTTATTCTCGACGCCGCCTGCACCCTGGGTGACCAGACCCGCGTCGGCCTCGACTACAAGGAATTGCCGAATGATGTGACGCGCGGCGTGACCCTGCTGCTGGATGACGGACGTATCGAATTCTGGGTCGAAGAGGTTCGCGGCACGGAAATCATCTGCAAGGTGGTGCAGGGCGGGGTGCTGTCCAACAACAAGGGCATCAACCGCAAGGGCGGCGGGCTGTCGGCGGCCGCCCTGACCGAAAAGGACATCGAGGACATCAAGACCGCCGTGGTGCTGAATGCGGATTACCTGGCGGTGTCGTTTCCGCGTTGCGGCGCCGACATGCGCCAGGCGCGCGAGCTGCTGCGCGCGGCCGGCGGCAAGAGCCAGCTGGTGGCCAAGATCGAGCGCACCGAAGCGATCGAAAATCTGGAAGAGATCCTCGATGCCTCCGACGCCATCATGGTGGCGCGCGGCGACCTCGGGGTGGAAGTTGGCGACGCCGCGGTGCCCGCGCTGCAGAAGCGCATGATCCGCATGGCGATCGAGCGCAACAAGGTCGTCATCACCGCCACGCAGATGATGGAGTCGATGATTTCCAGCCCGATTCCCACCCGCGCCGAAGTCTCCGACGTCGCCAACGCGGTGCTCGACGGCACCGACGCGGTGATGCTGTCGGCCGAAACGGCGGCGGGCCTGTTCCCGGTCGAGGCGGTTCAGGCGATGCACCGCGTCTGTCTGGAAGCGGAAAAGGAAGCCGAAACCGTTTTTTCCGGTGCGCGGCTCGACCACAGCTTTTTGCGCCCGGATGAGGCGATTGCGATGTCGGCGGTGTTCACCTCGGTGCACCTCAACATCAAGGCGATTGCCGCATTGACCGAGTCCGGCAACACCTGTTTGTGGATGAGCCGCCTGTCCACCCGGGTGCCGATCTATGCCTTGACACCCGAGGTGCAAACCCGTAGAAAAGTCACGCTTTTCCGCGGCGTGTATCCGATCAATCTGAAGACAGCCACCAAGGAGCGCGATGCGTTGCTGGCGGAGGCTGAAGAAGAGCTGCGACGGCGCGGCGCGGTGCGCGACGGCGACCTGATCCTGCTGACCATCGGCGAGCCGATCGGCCAGTCGGGCGGCACCAACACCATGAAGATCGTCCGCGTGGGCGATTCGAAAAAAACCTGATTTTGCATAAGTAGCGTGCTGTAAATTCTTAACCTAGGAGAGTGTAAATGGCCCTGATTTCCCTTCGTCAACTGCTCGACCATGCCGCCGAAAACGGCTATGGCTTGCCCGCGTTCAACGTCAACAACATGGAACAGGTTCAGGCCATCATGCAGGCCGCCGCCGCCGTCGATTCCCCGGTGATTCTGCAAGGCTCCGCCGGCGCCCGTTCCTATGCCGGCGAACCTTTCCTGCGCCACCTGATCCTGGCCGCCATCGAAATGTATCCACATATCCCGGTCTGCATGCACCAGGACCACGGCGCTTCCCCCAGCATCTGTTTCCGCTCCATCCAGTCCGGCTTCAGTTCGGTGATGATGGACGGCTCGCTGATGAGCGACGCTAAGACCCCATCCAGCTACGAGTACAACGTCAACACCACCGCCCACGTTGCCGAACTGGCCCACGCATGCGGCGTGTCCGTCGAAGGCGAACTGGGCTGCCTGGGCTCGCTGGAGACCGGCAAGATGGGCGAAGAGGACGGCCATGGCGCCGAGGGCGTGCTGGATCACTCCGCACTGCTGACCGACCCCGATGAAGCTGCCGATTTTGTCGCCAAGACCAAGGTCGACGCCCTGGCCATCGCCATCGGCACCTCGCACGGCGCCTACAAATTCACCCAGAAGCCTACCGGCAAGGTGCTGCGCATCGACCGCGTCAAGGAAATCCACGAGCGCATCCCCAACGTGCACCTGGTCATGCACGGCTCCTCTTCCGTGCCGGAAGAATGGCTCGAAATCATCAACAGCTACGGCGGCGACATGGGCCAGACCTACGGCGTGCCGGTCAGCGAAATCGTCGAAGGTATCAAGAACGGCGTGCGCAAGGTCAATATCGACACCGACCTGCGCATGGCCTCCACCGGCGCCATCCGCAAGCATCTGGCGGAAAACAAGTCCAACTTCGACCCGCGCAAATTCCTCAAGGAAGCCACCAAGGGCATGAGCGACATTTGCCGGAATCGCTATGAAGCCTTCGGTGCAGCGGGCCAGGCCAGCAAGATCGGCAAAGTCTTCAGCCTGGAAGACATGCAGAAGCGCTACGACAAGGGCGAGCTGGATCCCAAGGTCAACTGATCGTCGGCTTGCCGAAGCCAGACGCTGAAATTAAATGGGACGCTGCGGCGTCCCATTTTTATGGCCATCTGGATCTGCCGTAGATGGCTGCGCACACTCGCTTGCCAATAGAATTTAGACCAACTAGACTAAGTCGTCATCGGGCAGTTGGAGTCCACATGAAACAAGTCATCAACATCTACGAAGCCAAAACCCATTTGTCGCGTTTGGCTGATGAAGCCGCGCAGGGCGCTGATATTGTCATCGCGCGTGCCGGCAAACCGATTGCGCGCCTGTGTCGCATCCAGCCCAAAGCCAAAAAACGCAAGCTGGGTATACTCGATGGCCGCTTCAAAATTCCAGAGGACTTCAATGCGCCGTTGCCCGATGAGGTGCTTGCTGCATTTGAAGGCATCGGCTGATGCGCGTCCTGCTGGACACGCACATCCTGCTTTGGGCTGTCGCGCAAAGCAACCAGCTCAGCGTCGAGGCGAGAACCTTGCTGGAATCAAAGGGGCCAGGCTCACATTTTTTATGATAAATGATAATCAAGCCGCCAGTTCGCCGCTCAGTTCCGGGTGGCGCTCGATCAGCCGCATCAGGCACAGCACTCCCCCTGGAGGCGCAAAACGCCCCTGTTCCCAGTCGCGCAGCGTTGCCACCGGCGTATTGATGCGCTCGGCGAACGCGGCCTGAGACAGCCCCGTCCTGGCGCGGGCAGACCGCACCAAGACTTGTTCCGGCGTGGTCACGCGTCCCATGCCGGCAGCGGCCTCATCCAGCGCCTGTCGCAAGTCCGGCAGCACGCAGCCGGCATCGGTCTCGATGGCTTTTGCGATTTTCTCGATGTTCATGTCACAGCACCTTTTCGATTTCGGCGGTCGTCACGTTGCCGCGTTCTGATTTGGCATACAGCATTACCAGCAGCACGACTTCCCGCTCATTAAGATTGAAATAGATCACTCGCACGCCGCCGCTTTTGCCTGCGCCCGCGCGCGCCCAGCGCACTTTGCGCGCCCCCTCCGCGCCGGGTATTACGTCGCCCGCTTCCGGGTTGGCCGCGATCCAGTCGATAAACCCCAGTCGCTCGGCTTCCGTCCACACCTTCTCGGCCTGCTTCTGAAATGTCGGGGTTTCGATCACGGTGCGCATGGGTTAGATTGTACGGGATGCCCGTACCGGGTCAAGCTTTAACCTGTAGCACCTCAACGGCTTCCAGTTGCCAGCCCTTTCAGCGGCGAATAGCCACCACCGGCGCCGGTGACGCGTGGCCTGGCGTGGGGGTTGTGGGCGGCTCCGGATCCGAAGGGCCGCGCCATCGGCCGGCGCGGGGAACATGGGGGACGGGCAATCCGCTCGGCTTGGCAGGGGGATTCAGCGCCGATCACCGCATCACCGTTTCAACACCTGATGCCTGTAATCACTTGCAGCCAGCGAGCCCTAATTTTGACCGTCTATGCAATGTTCCACAGCGATTTCCCCACACTGTTAATAGATGGAAAGCCAGGTTTTACCCCAGCATCGCCTTCAGCGCGGCCAGCCGGTCACTGCCGTTGGCCTTGGCTGCCGCGTCGGAGGGTTTCTCGGGTTGGCGCACGTCGTCGCCGAGTTCGTCGATGAAGCGCGAGGGGTCGCAGGCGACCGATTCGCGTGCGCGTTTGCGCCGCGCGCAGTAGGACAGCGTGAGCGATTTTTTCGCGCGGGTGACGCCGACGTACATCAGGCGGCGCTCCTCTTCCAGGCGGCCTTCGTCGACCGCATCGCGGTGCGGCAGGATGTTTTCCTCGACGCCGACCAGGAACACATGGCCGAATTCCAGGCCCTTGGCGGCGTGCAGGGTGGACAGCCGCACCGCGTCGGGTTCGGCTTCCTCGCGGCCTTCGAGCAGGGTGATCAGCGCGATGGTCTGGGTCAGCTGCAATAAATTTTTGTCATCTTCTTCACCCTTCTTGGCGATCCAGGCGGCAAATTCGAGCACGTTGTTCCACTTGTTCTGGGCCGCGCGCGCGTCGTCCTGGTCGAACACATAAATCTCGTAGTCGATTGATTTCAGCAGGTCGTTCAGCACCTCGCCGGCCGGTTCGCGGGCCACCCGTTCCTCGAAGCGGTTGATGAAGTTGCAGAATTCAAGCAGCGGCGCCAGCTGGCGCTCGCCGATTTGCGACACGGCGGCGGCCGAAAAGACGGCTTCAAACAGGCTGACATGCAGGGTGGCGGCGACCTGGCCGAGTTTTTCCAGCGTCGCCGCGCCGATGCCGCGCTTGGGCGTGGTGACCGCGCGGATGAAGGCGGGGTCGTCGTCGCTGTTGGCGATCAGGCGCAGGTAGGCGATCACGTCCTTGATTTCGGCACGGTCGAAAAACGACTGCCCGCCGGAGAGCTGGTAGGGCACCTTTTCGTTGCGCAGCGCCTTCTCGAATACGCGCGCCTGATAGTTGCCGCGATACAGGATGGCGTAGTCGCGCCACTCGGTGCGATGCTGGAATTTGTGCGACAGGAGGCGCATCACCACCGATTCGGCCTCGTGTTCGTCGTCGCGCGTCGGCATCACCTGGATGGCGTCACCCAGGCCGAGATCGCTCCACAGGCGCTTTTCGAACAGCTTGGGGTTGTTGGCGATCAGGCTGTTGGCGGCCTTCAGGATGCGGATGGTCGAGCGGTAATTCTGCTCCAGCTTCACCAGGTGCAGATGCGGATAGTCCTCGCGCAGTTGCCGCAGGTTGTCGGCCGAGGCGCCGCGCCAGCCGTAGATCGCCTGGTCGTCGTCGCCCACCGCGGTGAACGCCGCACGCACGCCGGTGAGCTTCTGCAGCAGCCGGTATTGCGCGATGTTGGTGTCCTGGTATTCGTCGACCAGGACGTGGCGCAGCCGGTTCTGCCACTTCTCGCGCAGCTCATGGTGGGTGTCCAGCAGCTCGGCGGGCAGGCGGATCAGGTCGTCGAAATCGACCGCCTGATACGCGCGCAGGGTGGCGTCGTAGCGGTCGTAGATCTTGGCGTAGGCGCGCGCGTTGTCGTCCTCGGCGGTGGCGAGCGCGGCGGCGGGCGATTTCAGCTCATTCTTCCACAGCGAGATGCGGCTCACCGCGCGGCGGATTTCCTGCTTGTCGGTGGTCTTGATGATTTCAGAAACGATCCCCGCCGCGTCGGCCGAATCGAGGATGGAAAAAGCCGGTTTCAGCTCGGCGAATTTCGCGTCCTCGCGCAGCATGCGCAAGCCCATCGAATGGAAGGTGGTGACAATCAGTCCCTTGGTGTTCACCCCCTGCGTCAGCTTGGCGGCGCGATCCTGCATTTCGCGCGCAGCCTTGTTGGTGAAGGTGATGGCGGCGATCGAGCTGGGCCGGTAGCCGCATTCGCCGATCAGGTAGGCGATCTTGTGGGTGATCACGCGCGTCTTGCCGGAGCCGGCGCCGGCCAGCACCAGCAGCGGGCCGTCGAGGTACTTCGCCGCTTCGCGCTGCGGCGGATTCAATGCGGCAACCAGGCTCATGCGGCGGAGGCGTCACCGAATTCGCGGTTGAGATATGCGCTGATGGCGTCCGATTCGTACAGCCAGGTTTGCTGGCCGTTGGCGTCGGTGATCTGCAGGCAGGGCACCTGCGGCTTGCCGCCGCCGGCGATCAGGGCATCGCGATGGGCGGCGCTGTGTTTGGCGTCGCGCAGCTCGATCTTGAGCGACAGCCGCCGGATCGTGCGCCGGGTTTTGAGGCAGAACGGGCAGGTGGGGAAATGGTACAGCGCGAGATTTCGCGTGCGCGCGTCGATGGCCAGCTGCTCGGCTTCCGGGCGCACGATGCCCTTGGGACGGGTGAGCCAGTCGCCCAGCAGCAGGAACGGGCCAAGGATGACGCGCAGGGTTTTGAAAAACATTCGGATAACGGGTTTCATGAGGGGGTGTCACGTGGGGTTCAGGCGGGAGCGCTATGATGCGGGCAACACAGCACACGAAGCCCCGTATTTTATATGCCTACCTATGCCATTGGCGATCTTCAGGGGTGCCAGACTTCCCTGTTGCGCCTGCTGGATGAGATTCATTTTGACCCGGCGGCCGACCGGCTGTGGCTTGTCGGCGATCTGGTCAACCGCGGGCCGGAATCGCTGGCACTGCTGCGATTTGTCAAAAGCCTGGGGAATGCCGCCATCAGCGTGCTCGGCAACCACGATCTGCACTTGCTGGCGCTGGCCGAGGGGTTCGGCCGCGTGCACAAGGGCGACACGCTGGATGACATCCTGAACGCCCCCGACCGCGACGAACTGCTGGCATGGCTGCGCCGGCAGAAGCTGGCCTGGCGCGAGGGCGACTGGCTGATGGTGCATGCGGGCGTGCTGCCGGACTGGACCCCCGACGACGTCATGCAGCGGGCGGCGGAAGCCGAGGCGATGCTGCAGGGCGCGCATTACCGCGATTTTTTCGCCCACATGTACGGCAACGCGCCGATCACGTGGGACGACAGTCTGCAGGGCGTCGAGCGCCTGCGCGTGATCGTCAACGCCTTCACCCGGCTGCGCTACTGCTCGGTCGAAGGCGAGATGGAATTCCACCACAAGGGCGCGCCCGGCACGCAGTCGGCCGGCTGGCTGCCGTGGTTCGCGGTGCCGGGGCGCAAGAGTGCGGGCGCGACGATCATCATCGGCCACTGGTCGACGCTCGGGTTGATCAACCGCAGCGACTTGATCGCGCTGGATACCGGCTGCCTGTGGGGCGGCCGCCTCACCGCAATCAGGCTGGAGGACCGGCGGGTGTTCGCGGTGCAGTGTCCGCAGGCTCGGACTCCGAAGGCCTGAGTCCCAGCAGAACGGTTACCGCCCGTTCGGCTTGCGCGGCGAGATCGCGCCGGTGGCCGTTCGGCAGAATGGGCTCGCCGAACTGCAGTTCGGCGATGAGGCCGGGTTCGCTGACGATCCGCATGAGGCTCTGCCACAGGCTCATTTCGTCGATGTAGGCGGGGGCGGCGCTGTAGGCGTTGTCCAGCGAGCGGTAATGCAGGGCGGCCGGCACGATCGGGCAGTTGAGTTCGACCGCCGGCTGCAGCAGCGACGGCAGAAAGCGCCGCAACCCGCGCCCGTCGCTGGTGGTGCCTTCGGGGAACACCGCCACCCAGGCGCCGGACTGCATCAGCGCGCGCATCTCGGCGTTGACGCGCGCGGTGTCGGCGCGGCGGCCGCGTTCGAGAAACAGGGTGCCGGTCTTGTGCGCCAGCCAGCCCGCCACCGGCCACGCGCGCACTTCGGATTTCGACACGAAATGCACGCGCTGGGCGGCGTAGATCAGATAAATATCCAGCCACGATACGTGGTTGCACACCAGCAGCGCGCCGCCCGGCAGGCTGGGCGCAGGCGTCGTCCGCACCCGCACCCCGAGCACCCTGAGCAGGCGCCGCGACCAGGCCATGATGAAGCGGTCGCGTTGCGCGGGGCTGAACAGGGGAAACGCCAGTCCGGCCGCCATTATCCCCCACGCAAGGTGTGGCACCAGTCGGCCGATGCGGAGGGTGCGGCGAAGAAAAACGGGCGGGTGGGAAAAATTCACCCCCGCATTGTAAAACTCATCCGATGAAGCGGCGGGCATAGCCGCGGTTGAGTTGCGCCATCGGCAGCAGCATCAGCAGGTCGGCGGTGTTGAAGTCGGGGTCCCATGCCGGTTCGCCGCACACCATCGCGCCCAGCCGGGTGTAGCCCTTGATCAGCGTCGGCAGCGCTGCGGCCCGGCCATCGTCGAGCGATTCGACCGGCAGGCGAGTACGCGGCGTGGCGCGCCATTCGACCGGCGCGAGGTGGCGTTCGACGATCTGGCGATGCACGCTGGCGGCGATGTGCCCGCCGTCGGCCATGCCGATGCTGGCGCAGCCGACGATGTACTCGTAGCCATAGCGCGTCATGTAGTCGGCCAGCCCGATCCACAGGCGGGCGATGACGGCACCGCTGCGATGCGCCGGGTGCACGCACGAACGCCCGATTTCGGCCATGCGCGGGCGCAGGAAATTCAGCCGGGTGAGGTCGAATTCCTGTTCGGAGTAATAGCTGCCGACACGCCTGGCGGCGTCGGGCGGAAGGATGCGATAGGTGCCGACGACTTCGCCGCCGGCGAGTTCGCGCACCAGCAGGTGGTCGCAGAACGGGTCGTACAGGTCGATATCGTGCCCCGGCAGGGCAGACGACAGGCGTGCGCCCATTTCCTCGGCAAACACCTTGTGGCGCAGGCGCTGCGCTTCGCGGATCTCGCTGTCGTCCACCGCCAGCGACACGTGATAGCGGCTGGCGGGGGCGGATTGGACATGGCTGCGGACGTCGAGCATGGTGCACTCACATTGATGGAATGCGCCCAGCTTAGAGGGAGGGTGTTAACCCGGCGTGACGTTCGGGTTGCGAAACGATGACCGGAAACTTTTCGTGCCGGCCGTCCCTTCAATGCGAGACGCGCGTCACGCCGCCGCCCGACAGCACGCGCACCCGGTCGCCCACGCGGAATTCCTCGTCGGCGGCCTGGGTAATGGCGAGCAGCCGTCCCGAATCGAGCTTGACGGTGATTTCCACGCCTTTCTGGCGGGTCACGGCCTCTTCCGCCGCCGCGCCGCCGAGTCCGCCCAGCACCGCGCCGACCGTCGTGCCGACCACGCTGCCGCGGCCTCCGCCGACCGTGCTGCCGGCCACGCCGCCGACCACCGCGCCCGCACCCGCGCCGATCGGCGTCCTGGTGCCCTCAATGCTCACTTCGCGCACCGACTCCACGACGCCCATCTGCACTTCCTGCACGCTGCGCGCCTGGCTGCGGCTGTAATCCTTGCCGCCCAGGCCCGCCGGGCAACCGGCCAGCAGCAGGCTGCCGGCGGCAATGAGTGCGACTGCGAAGGGTTTGTTCATGGCGGGCTCCTCTATCTATTCATAATGATAGCCAAACTGGATATGGAATTCGCTGGCGATTTCGTCACGGCCGGGGCGGTGGTTCTGCCCGCCGCGCTGGGCGATCTTGATCGCTCCCATGAGACTGCCCAGACGCCCGGAGGTTTCCCAGTCGAGCCCGCGGGCGATGCCGTACAGGATGCCGCTGCGATAGGCATCGCCGCAGCCGGTGGGGTCGAGGATCGCGGCGGGGCGCGCCGCCGGGATGTCGATCTGGCCGCCCGCCGTGTGGATCACCGAGCCTTCGGCGCCGCGCGTCACGATCAGCGCCTCGACGTGGCGCGCCAGCGTGGCCAGGGTTTCTCCGGTGCGGGCCTGCAGCAGCTCGGCCTCGTAGTCGTTGAGGATGACGTAGCGGGACTTGTGGACGCACTCCAGCAGTTCCTCGCCGGTGAACAGCGGCATGCCCTGGCCGGGGTCGAACACGCACGGTACGTTGGCCTCGTGGAAGCCGCGCACGTGCCGCAGCATGCCGTCGCGGCCGTCCGGCGAGACGATGCCGAGCTTGACGTCGGGCACCTGGCGCACGTCGTTCTCGTGCGCGTAATTCATCGCGCCGGGGTGGAAGGCGGTGATCTGGTTGTCGGCGAGGTCGGTGGTGATGAAGGCCTGCGCGGTGTAGGTGCCGGCAACATGGCGGATGTAGTCGCGCGAAATCGCATGATCGTCGAGGCGTTCGGCGTAGGCGCCGAAGTCGTCGCCGACGGTTGCCATGATCAGCGGTTCGCCGCCCAGCAGCTTGAGGTTGTAGGCGATATTGCCGGCGCAGCCGCCGAACTCGCGCCGCATTTCCGGCACCAGGAAGGACACGTTCAGCATGTGGATCTTGTCGGGCAGGATGTGATGCTTGAAGTGATCCTGGAACACCATGATGGAGTCGAAGGCGAGGGAACCGCAGATGAGGGTGCGCATGATGGGGTTTGGGTTCGGAAGGACAGCGGGGATTATACGCAGGCCGCCACGGCAGCGATTCACGGGAAATTCACGGCCCGACAGCGAACGCACGGGCAGGAACGGGACGCGTGCCTGCGCGGCCCCCCACCGCGGCTAAATCGCCCCGGTTTGACTGTCGTCCGCAGGCTCCGGCTGGGCGAGACGCAGCAGTACCCGCTCGAAGCTGTCGATGATGGCGTCCCACGACAACTGCGCCGCGCGCGCGGCGGCTGCGGTGCCGAGGCGCCGTTGCAGCGCGGTGGCCTGGACGAGCGACACGGCCTCGGCGATGAATGCGGCCTCGTCCCCGGGCAGCGCCTTGAGGCCGTTTTCGCCATGGCGGATGATTTCCTCGGCGGCGGCGCAGTCGTAGGCCACCACCGCGAGGCCGGATGCCATCGCCTCGATAGTCACGTTGCCCCAGGTTTCGGTCAGGCTGGGAAACAGGAACACATCGCCCGACGCGTAATGGGCCGCCAGCGCCTCGCCGACCCGGGTGCCGCAAAAAACGGCGTCCGGGCGTTTCGCCTGCCAGCTGGCGCGTTCCGGGCCGTCGCCCACCAGCACCAGGCGCGTGGCGGGGTTCGCTGCGCGCATGGCGTCGAAGGCGCGGAATACCTGCGCCAGGTTTTTTTCGGCCGCCAGGCGTCCCACGTACAGCGCCACGGTCTCGTTTTCGCCCACCCCCCAGCGCGCGCGCAGGGCGCAATCGCGGCGGCCTGGATGAAACTGCCTGGTGTCCACTCCGCGCCCGATGATCTCGATGTTCTCGTAACCCGATGCGACCAGTTCGCGGCGGATGCCCTCGGTCGGCACCAGGGTGACGGCGGCCTTGTTATGGAATTTTCGCAGGTAGGCGACGATGGCGCGGCGCAAAAGGCCGAAGCCGTAGTGGCTGCTGTAGCTGTGGAAATTGGTGTGGAAGTCGCTCGCCACCGGCAGGCGCAGCTTGTTGGCCGCCGTCAGCGCCGACCAGCCGAGCGGGCCTTCGGTGGCGATCTGCACCACATCCGGGCGCTGCCGGGTCCACAGCCGGGTCAGCGCGGCTTTTGCTGGAAGTCCCATTTTCAGGCCGTCGTAGCGCGGCAGGGCGATGCCGCGTTGCAGGTGCTCGCTGAGAGTGGCGGTGGGCTGCGGCTGGTCGTCGGCATTCTGGCGCGGACGAATCAGCTGCACCTGGTGATTGCGCACCAGGAGGCCGTTGACCAGACGGCCCAGCGTCATCGCCACGCCATTGACTTCGGGCGGATAGGTCTCGGTCACCACCGCGATGCGCAACTGCGGGCGCATCGACGGCAGGGTCTGGCAGGTGAATTCGACAGCATCCATGACGCGGAGCATGTGCCCGCCGCGCGACAAAAAGATGAAGCCGGGGTGACGGTTTGGTGAACCCTCTGCTCAGGCGGCGAGTGGCAGCGTGTCCTGCGCGATTTCCCGCAACAGCAGGATGTCGCGGTAGGCGCCCGGTTCGAAGCCCACCCGCGTGCCCCCGCGATCGTCGTAGATCAGGTCATGGAAGAATGCGGTGACCTCCGGCGTGTTCCACACCTTCACCAGCTGTTCCAGCAGATGCGGGTAGGCTTCCAGCCCCAGACCGGTTTCACTGTCCTGGGAGATCGGATGGCCCGTGAGATTGATGTTGAAATAGCGGCGGCACTCGGCGCTGGCGGCGGTGTACCCCTCCGTATCTCCGCCACGGTGCAGCAGGTCGAGCAGCAGCAGCCAGGGCACGGGCGATTCGGTCGGCGCTTCGCGCAGGTGTTCCTGCAGCAGGTGAATCGCGAGATCGCCATGGCCATGGGCCATGAACACTTCGGCCTGGTCGAGAATGTCTTCCTTGACCTCGGTGCCTTCGCTATGCGGAGGCGGCGGGGCGATTTCAGGCATCCGCTGGGGCGCGAAAAGCGGCTCGGCCTGGGGCCAGGCCGTGATATCGGACAGCGTCATCGGCATCGCATCCGACCGTGCCATGCCATCCATCGGGATAGACGACTGGCGGGAACGATTGCGGCGCAGCAGCCAGGCGACCAGTGCAATCCCTGCGGTGAGCAATCCGGTGATCAGGAGGTACAGGGGCCATTGCGCGGGCTGTTCGGGTGGCGGCGCGACCATCACGGGTGTGGCGGCCTGCCGGGTTTCGAGTTCCGCATAGCGCTGCTGCAATGCGGCCAGCTGCATCTCCAGGTGCGCAAGCTTGCGGAAAAGCGCGGTGTTTTCGTCCGACAGTTCGGTGGCGGTCAGGCTTGCGGGCTGCGGGCGCGCCAGGTCCGGACGATGGGCGTCGGGGTGCTGGGCCGCGGGCGCGTCGGCAGGCTGGGGGATGCTGCGTTTTCCGGACAGCACCAGTCGCGGCGCGGTGCCGGCCTGGGCGAGCGGCGCCGCGGCAGGTTGGGGCGCGCGAGCGGCGGACGGACGCGAGGCGGCAGGCGCGCGTTGGGTCTTGCGCTGGGGCCGGCTGGCGCGCGGCGCAGGTGTCGCAAGGGGGGCTGCGGCCGTCGGCGTGACGGCAGCGGGCACGTCCTGGCTGATGGCGGGCGTGACCAGCACAGGCGGATCGAGCAACACCACGTACTCGCGCCGCAAGCTCACCTCGCAGCCGGAAACCAGCACAAACTGCGCAACGGGGTCATTGACCGGCTGGAGAGTGCGGATATGCAGCAGGGCCTGGCCGCCGGACTGTTCGATGTTCAGCTGCGCGCGCGGGGGCGGCACGATGCCGTCCTCGCTTGCCTCAAGGCTGAAGCAGGCCGCCGTTGTTTCCGCCGGGGCGCCCAGGAGCGTGACGGTGGCATGCAAAGGTTCACCCAGGTGCGACCGCACAGTGATGTCGCCCAGCCCGAGGGCCGCTGTGGAGGCGGCATGGCACAGACCGAGCAGGAGGAAGGCGGGTTTGAGGTTCACGGGGTCGTTTTAAATGGGTGACCCTACCTATTCCGGCTAAGCGCGCTGCAACTTTAGGGCGCGGCGCAAATTTGGCACGATTTTTGTTGGGACTCAGCCCAGCAGCACCAGCGCCCAGACGACCACAACGTTGACGAGCGCGATCATCACCGCCGCGCTGCCCATGTCCTTGGCGCGCTTGATGAGAAGGTGGTGCTCCAGCGAGATGCGGTCGACCGCGGCCTCGACCGCCGAATTCAGCAATTCGACGATCAGCACGCCCAGCACGGCGCCGATCATCAGCGCGCGTTCGATTCCGGTTTCTCCCAGGTAGAGCGCCAGCGGAATCAGCAGCAGCGCCAGAAACACTTCCTGGCGGAACGCGTCTTCGTGCCGGAAGGCCGCCGTGAGCCCGGCCCACGAATAGCCCGCCGCGTTCAGCACGCGCTGCAGGCCGGTCTTGCCCTTGAATGGGCTGACGGGATCGCTCATGCCGCGGGCTTGCAGGCGAGATCGAGTTCGCGTGCGGCCCGGACGTCATCCAGCCGCCGCACCGGCAGGCTGTAGGGCGCGCCCTTGACCAGATCGGGGCTGGTTTCGGCCTCGCGCTTGATCGCGATCATCGCCTCGACAAAGCCGTCGATTGTCTCGCGGCTCTCGGTCTCGGTCGGCTCGATCAGCAGGCATTCGGGCACCAGCATCGGGAAGTAGGTGGTCGGTGCGTGGTAGCCGTAGTCGAGCAGGCGCTTGGCGAAGTCCATCGCGGAAACCCCGGTGGCGTCCTTCAGTTTTTTCAGCGTGACGATGAATTCGTGGCTGGCGCGGCGCTCGGGGAAGGCGAGATCGAAGCCGGCCTCGCGCAGCCTGGCCATCAGGTAGTTGGCGTTGAGCGTGGCGTATTCGGCGACGCGGTGCATGCCTTCACCGCCCAGCATCCGAGCATAGATATAAGCGCGCATCAGCACGCCGGCGTTGCCCATGTTGGCCGACATGCGGCCGATCGACTGCGGCAGGTCAGCCTCGTTTGCCAGCCGGTAAAAACCGTTCTCGTTCAGCACCAGCGGAATCGGCATGAAGGGCAGCAGGCGCCCGGCCACGCCCACCGGCCCCGCGCCCGGCCCGCCGCCGCCGTGCGGGGTGGAAAAGGTCTTGTGCAAATTCACGTGGATGACGTCGAAGCCCATGTCGCCGGGGCGCACCTTGCCGAGAATGGCGTTGAGGTTGGCGCCGTCGTAATAGAGCAGGCCGCCGGCGTCGTGCACGATCTTCTGGATGTCGGCGATGGTTTTCTCGAACACGCCCAGCGTCGACGGGTTGGTCAGCATCAGCCCGGCGGTGTGCGGGCCGACCGCGGCGCGCAGGGCGGCGAGGTCGACGCTGCCGCTCGCATCGGTGGGGATTTCCTTCACCGTGTAGCCGCACATGGTCGCGGTCGCCGGGTTGGTGCCGTGCGCAGCGTCCGGCACGATGATCTCGCGTCGCGCCGTGTCGCCGTGCGCATCATGGTAGGCGCGGATCATCGCCACCCCGGCGAACTCGCCGTGGGCGCCGGCCATCGGCGCCATCGATACGCCCGCCATGCCGGTGACGTCCTTCAGCATTTCCTGCAGTTCGAACATGGTCGCGAGAAAGCCCTGCCCCGTCTCGTCCGGGCTCGCCGGGTGGCGCGCCAGGAACTGCGGCAGCATCGCCAGCGAATTGCACGCGCGCGGGTTGTACTTCATGGTGCACGAACCGAGCGGGTAGAACTGCGTGTCGATGGAGAAGTTCTTCTGCGAAAGCCGCGTGTAGTGGCGCACCACGTCGAGTTCGGAGACTTCAGGCAGCGCCGGCGCGCCCTTGCGTCGCAATTCAGCGGGCAGATCGTCGAGACTGCCGCCGGCGGCGGGAAACTGGGCGGCGGCGGTGCGGCCGGGGCGGGAATGGTCGAATATCAGCATTTTTTAGGGACTAGGATATGGGATCTAGGGGCTAGGGGGAGCCAGGGCGAAATTTAGGGGCGCGGCGAAGCCGCACTTTCCCTAAATCCTAGCCCCTAGTGTAGTGCTGCATTCTTGACGGCACTTATGTGCAATCCCTTGTAGGTCGGGCTTCAGCCCGACATGTCGGGTTTAAACCCGACCTACGAGGCCGTTATTACATGGCTATAAGTTCCAAACAGAATGCAACACTACACTAGCTCCTAGTCCCTCACAAAACAGCGAACGCGGGTTCGTAGTCGGGCTCGACAGTCAGCTCCGGCCCTAGCTGCGTGTACAGTACCTTGTCGTTCTCGTCGAGCACCATGGTCGCACGCGCCGTGAGACCCGCGAGCGGGCTGTCAAGCAGCAGCACGCCGTAATCCTTGGCGAAGTTGCGATCGCGCATCATCGAGAGCGTGACCACATTCTCGATCTTCTCGCCGGTGCAGAAGCGCGCCTGGGCGAATGGCAGATCGCAGGACACCACGAGCACCACCACATCATCGCGGTTCTTCGCAAAATCGTTGAAGCGCTTGGTGCTGGCCGCGCAGACGCCGGTGTCGAGGGAATGCACGATGCTCAACAGTTTTTTCTTGCCCTTGAAGTTGGCCAGCGAGACTTCGCTGAGGTCGCCGGCGGTCAGTTTGAAATCCGGCGCCTGGCTGCCGACTTTGGGCAGGTCGCCGCTGGTGTGGGAAGGGGTGCCTTTAAACAGAACGTCGGCCATGGTTGGGTCTCCTTGGGTTAAATGCTGGGGGTGGTTTTATACGCGCACGGCGGCGCCTCGCGCCGCTTCGACAGGATACGTTCCATTTGTTGCACGTAGTGGTCGAGGTCGGCGGCGGTCTTGGTTTCGGTGACGCACACCAGGATCGCCTGGCCGAGTTCGGGATACCAGCCGGAAATATCCAGTCCGCCGAGGATGCCCTGGGCGCGCAGCGCGCGCAGCACGTCCTTCGCGCTGTCGTTGAGCTTCAGCACGACTTCGTGGAAAAAGGGGCTGGCGAATGCGCGCGTCACGCCGGGTATTGCCGCCAGTTTTTCGGCTAGCAGAACGGTACCGGCGTGACTGGCGGAAGCAACCTTGGCCAGGCCCTGCGGCCCCAGCAGCGCCATGTACTGGGTCGCCGCGGTGACCACCAGGCCCTGGTTGGTACAGATGTTCGAGGTGGCCTTGGAGCGGCGGATATGCTGCTCGCGCGCCTGCAGCGTCAGCGCGAAGCCCGGCTTGCCGTCGAGGTCGACGGTGCGGCCGACGATGCGTCCCGGCATCTGCCGCACAAACGCCTGGCGGCAGCACATGAAGCCGAAGTAGGGCCCGCCCGAGGCCATCGGCGCCCCCAGCGGCTGGCCTTCGCCTACCGCGATATCGGCGCCGGTCTGTCCCCATTGGCCGGGTGCTTCCAGCACCGCCAGCGTGGTGGGATTGACCAGCGCGATCGCCAGCGCGCCCTGCTCGTGCGCCCAGTCGGTCATCGCATGCACGTCTTCCAGCACGCCGAAGAAGCTGGGCTGCGGAATCACCAGTCCGGCGAAGCTGCCGGCATTGGCGGGCAGCACGGTTTTTCCGGTCGCAGGATCGTAGTCGAGCTCGACCAGCTCGATGTTCTGGTTCTTCACCGTGGTGCGGGCCACGCTGCGGTAGATCGGGTGCACGGTCTTCGGCACCAGCACGCGGCGCGAGGTTTTATGCGAGCGCACCGCCATCAACACCGCTTCGGCCAGGGCCGAGGCGCCGTCGTACAGCGACGCGTTGGAGACGTCGAGCCCGGTCAGCCGGGTCATCATGCTCTGGTATTCGTAGATCAGCTGCAGCGTGCCCTGGCTCGCCTCGGCCTGGTAGGGCGTGTAGGCGGAATAGAACTCGCCGCGCGTGACGATCTGCCAGATCGCCGCCGGGATGTGGTGCTCGTAGACGCCGGCGCCGATGAAGCCGGACCAGAAGCCGTCTTGTGATGCGCGTTCCTGCATCAGCCGCGCCACCGCCATTTCGGACATGCCGTCGGGCACACCCTTGAGCTGGCCGGTTTTCAGCGCGGGCGGGATTTCATCGAACAACTCCTCGATGCTGGCGGCACCGATGGCACCGAGCATGGCGGAGACGTCTTCAGGGGTGTGGGGAATGAAGGGCATTTTGCTTAGGGGCTAGGGAGGGGCTAGGGGCTAGGGGCTAGGGGCTAGGGGAGGCGGGGCTGAATCAAGGGGCGCGGCGAAGCCGCACATTCCCTAAATCCTGGCCCCTAGATCCTAGATCCTAGATCCTCAGTGCACTTCCGATTCGACCAGCTTCCGGTACGCCGCCGCATCCAGCAGTCCGGCGACGTCGGCCGGATTGGAGGGCTTCATCTTGAACATCCATGCACTGTAGGCGTCCCGGTTCACCGATTCGGGGCTGGCCTCGACGTCGGCGTTGGCGGCGATGACCTCGCCGGCGACCGGGGCGTAGACGTCGGACGCGGCCTTCACCGACTCGACCACCGCACATTCCTCGCCCTTTGCCAGCGTGCGGCCGGTGGCGGGAGTTTCGATGAACACCATGTCGCCGAGCAGGTCCTGCGCGTGGTGGGTGATGCCCACGGTCAGCGTGCCGTCGGCTTCGACGCGCACCCATTCGTGGCTGGGGGTGTATTTGAGGTCTGCGGGGATGTTCATGGTTTCTCCAGGATCTATCTAGGAATTAGGATCTAGGATCTAGGGGCTAGGGTGGCGAGTCCCTTCGGGAGGCGCGGCGCAGCCGCTCATTCCCTAGTTCCTAACCCCTAGTTCCTAGCTCCTCAAAAAATCAAATCAATACCTTGCCATTGCGCACGAACGGGTACTTCACCACCTTCGCGCGCAGCTTCTTGTCGCGGATCTCGACCTCGACTTCCGCGCCCGGGGCGATGCCGAGCGGGATGCGGGCGAGCGCGATGGATTGCTGCATGGTAGGCGAAAACGTGCCGGAGGTGATTTCGCCCTCGCCGTATTGGGTGTGGACTTTCTGGTGGCTGCGCAAGACGCCGCGGTCGAGCAGCAACAGGCCGGCGAGCTGCTTCGTCACTTCGCTTTTTTCCAGCGCGGCGCGGCCGACGAAGTCGCGGTCGGTCTTCAGATCCACCGTCCACGCGAGGCCGGATTCCAGCGGGCTGGTGGTTTCGTCCATGTCCTGGCCGTAGAGGTTCATCCCGGCTTCGAGCCGCAGGGTGTCGCGCGCGCCGAGGCCGATCGGCGTGCCGCCGGCTTCCATCAGCGCCTTCCAGAAGAAGGGCGCGGCTTTCGCCGGCACCATCACCTCGAAGCCGTCCTCGCCGGTGTAGCCGGTGCGGGCGATGAACATCTCGCCCATGGCGGCGGCGTTGAAGGGCTTGAGGTTCGCGGTGATGCTGTCGACGCCGGGCAGCGCCTCGTTGAGCGCCTGCACCGCGTTCGGCCCCTGAATCGCGATCATCGCCAGATCCCGGCGCGGCGTGAGCATGAGCCCCATGCCCCAGTCGGCGTTCATTTTCTCCATCCAGGCGAGGTCCTTCTCCGCGGTGCCGGCGTTGACCACCAGGCGGAACCAGGATTCGTCCATGAAATAGAGGATGAGGTCGTCGATCACGCCGCCGGCCTCGTTCAGCATGCACGAATACAGCGCCTTGCCGGACACCTGCAGCTTGTCGACGTTGTTCGCCACCAGCCGGCGCAGGAAGGCGCGCACGTTGGCGCCGCGGATGTCGAGCGGCAGCATGTGGGAGACGTCGAACAGGCCGCATCCGGAGCGAACGGCGTGGTGTTCTTCGATCTGCGAGCCGTAGTTGACCGGCATGTCCCAGCCGCCGAAGTCGACCATTTTGGCGCCGAGTTCGCGGTGGGTGGCATTGAGCGGAGTTTGCTTGAGCATGGGGGCAACCAAAAATAAAAAGGGTGAAGCGCGGATTCGCTTCACCCCTCTGTCCTTGGTACCTGAGAGATTACGGCGCGCTGGGTGGTGCGCCGCTGCCCCTTCGGTGGCGGTTTTAACCGCGCTCTCCAGAGTGTTCTTGGGGCGTGTCGACTAAAACGCGCCCCGGCGTTGCGGTCCTTTTTGCCTGAGCGATTCCGGGTGGGTTACGCCTTCGGCGGCATGCGGTGCATGCGCTCTCCCGCAACGGGAACGCGGACTATACCGAAGAAGCCCCGGGGCGGCCAGCCCCCCGTCAAGATCAATAGTGCGGCCTGATCTTGAAGCCGGCGGCTGCGAGATCGCGCGTGGCGAGTTCAAGTTTCAGCGTCTGTTCGCTTTGTGCCGGAATGCCGGCCTCGATGCGGCGCGCGTCGTCAAGATACTCGCTGGGGGCGAAGCTGCGCCGCGCGATGGGGCGATCCCGCAGATCGGTGAGCGTGAGCTCGAATATCGGCCAGGCCTGGGCATGACCGGCGCGATTGCCGAGGGTGAGGGTAAGGCTCAGGCGGCCGCCGGCTTCGGTTTTCAGGTCGGAGCCGACGATCTGCAGCAGCGCCAGGTTTTTCGGCAGGGAAAGGGTGCAGCCCAGCACGGCGCAGGCCTGCTCGAATGCGGGACGGGTTTGCGGCAGCCGGCTGACCAGGGTGTCGCGCAGGAAGTAGGCGGACTGCGTCAGCACCAGCACCAGCAGCAGCGCGCTGGCCACGCCCCATGCCCAGGGTTTGATGCGGCGCGGCGCTGCCGGGAGGTGCGCCGCGCCGGGCAGCGGGGTTGCGTATTCGATGCGTGCCGCAGGCGGGCGGGCCGCCACGGGGGCGACCGGGATGAAGGGATACGCAGGTGCCTCCGACGCGGAGGGGTAGGCGGGCGCCGGGTGGAATTGCGGCAAGGGTCCGGGATCGTCCGACACCTCAACATCGGGATCGATGAGGATGATCGACGGCAGGTCGAGCGACACTTCGCGCTGGGCGATCCCGCGCGGGATGTCGGTGATCTCGACGTCTTCCGTGTCAGGAACGGCCGCTGGCGTCTGCGCGGCCATGGCGGGCTCGGCCCCCGCTGCCTCAAGCCCGGCAGGCGGCGCGGCGTCCGGCGACGCGGGCGCTGCAATGGGCTCGGCCTCGATGGAAAGCGGCGAACCGTCCTCCATCAGCAGGCTCAGATACGCATCGAAGGCGGCGCCGCACACGCTGCATTGCACCCAGCCCTGCGCGGCATCGAGCTTGTCCGCCCCGAGGCGGAACGCGCTGGCGCATTGCGGGCAGGTGGTGCGGTACGTCACTTTTTGGTGCCGGCCAGGCGCACCCAGCCGTCGTCGATTGCGGGCGGATCGAAAACAAACCAGTCGCGGTAAACCGTCATCACCTCATCGGCCTGCTCGGCCAGAATGCCGGACAGCACCAGCTTGCCGCCCGCGCGGACCCGACCCGCCAGCAGCGGCGCCATGCCCTTGAGCGGATTGGTGAGGATGTTGGCGACGACGACATCGTACTGCCCCGGCGCAAGTTCGCCGGGCAGGTAGAAGTGCGCGGCCACGCCGTTCAGCGCGGCGTTGTCGCGCGAGGCGGTGACCGCCTGTTCATCGATATCGACGCCGTCGACCCGTGCCGTGCCGAGCCTGGCGGCGGCAATGGCGAGGATGCCGGAGCCGCAGCCGTAGTCCAGCAGCGTTTCGCCGCCGGCGATCTGTTCGTCGAGCCAGCGCAGGCACAGCCGCGTGGTGGGGTGGCTGCCGGTGCCGAAGGCAAGACCGGGATCGAGCTTGAGGTTGATCGCGTCGCTGTCCGGCGCCTCGTGCCAGGTCGGCACGATCCACAAACGCGGCGAGATCGGAATGGGGTCGAACTGCGACTGGGTGAGGCGCACCCAGTCCTGCTCGGCCACGGTTTCGATCGTGTACTCGGCGGGAACGGGAATACCCGCTTGTTTCGCCGCGGCTGCCAGTGTTGCCGTCACATCGGTGCGTTCATCCAGCAACACCAGCGCAATGCTGTGCGGCCACAGTTCGGCAGTCGGGTAATCCGGCTCGCCGAACAGCGGTGTTTCATTCGCCGTGCCGGCGTCGGCGTCTTCCAGCGACACCGATAGCGCGCCGGCTTCCATCAGCGCGTCGGACAGCAGTTCGGCCTGCTTGGAATCGACGAGGAGGCGGACGGATTGCCAGGGCATATTAGGGGCTAGGGGCTAAAAACCAGGGGCTAGGGGCTAGGGGCTCGTAAATTTCGCGGCCACCGGCCGCTCATCCCCTAACCCCTAGCTCCTAAATCCTATCCCCTCAAACCTTTTCCCCCGCCAGCTTGTGTTCCAGATAATGAATGCTGGTGCCGCCGGCGATGAAGGCGGCGTCGTTCAGCAGGTCCTGGTGCAGCGGGATGTTGCTCTGGATGCCTTCGATCACCATTTCCACCAGCGCACCGCGCATGCGGGCGATGGCCTGTCCGCGGGTGTCGCCGTAGGCGATCACCTTGCCGATCATCGAGTCGTAGTGCGGCGGCACGTAATAGCCGTGGTAGACGTGCGAGTCGACGCGGATGCCGGGGCCGCCGGGCGCATGGTAGTTGGTCAGTTTGCCGGGACTCGGGACAAAGGTGGTCGGGTGCTCGGCGTTGATGCGGCACTCGATGGCGTGGCCGCGAAACTCGATGTCCTTCTGCTTCCACGGCAGCTTTTCGCCGGCGGCGACGCGGATTTGCGTCTGTACGATGTCGATGCCGGTGATGAATTCGGTGACCGGGTGTTCGACCTGCACCCGCGTATTCATTTCGATGAAGTAGAACTCGCCGTTTTCGAAGAGGAATTCAAAGGTGCCGGCGCCGCGATAGCCGATTTTGCGGCAGGCCTCGGCGCAGCGTTCGCCGATCTTGTCGCGCAGTTTTGGGTCGAGTCCGGGCGCTGGCGCTTCTTCCAGAACTTTCTGGTGGCGTCGCTGCATCGAGCAGTCGCGTTCGCCCAAGTGCACCGCGTTGCCGTGTTCGTCGGCGAGGATCTGGATCTCGATATGACGCGGCGTCTGCAGGAATTTTTCCAGGTACACCATGGGGTTGCCGAAAGCGGTGCCGGCTTCGGTTTTGGTCATGGACACCGCGTTCAGCAGCGCGGCTTCGGTGTGCACCACGCGCATGCCGCGCCCGCCGCCGCCGCCTGCCGCCTTGATGATGACCGGGTAGCCGACGCGCGCGGCGGTCCTGACGATCTCGTCGGGGTCGTCCGTCAGGGCGCCCTCTGAGCCAGGCACGCAGGGCACCTTGGCTTCCAGCATCGCCTGCTTGGCCGCCACCTTGTCGCCCATCAGGCGGATGTTGTCGGGGCGCGGGCCGATGAAGGCGAAGCCGGACGACTCGACGCGCTCGGCAAAGTTGGCGTTTTCGGACAGAAAGCCGTAGCCGGGATGGATCGCCTCGGCGTCGGTGACTTCGGCCGCGGCGATGATCGACGGCACGTGCAGATAGCTCTGCGCCGACGGCGCCGGGCCGATGCACACCGATTCGTCGGCCAGCTTCACATACTTGGCGTCGCGGTCGGCCTCGGAATACACGGCGACCGTCTTGATGCCCATTTCGCGGCAGGCACGCTGGATGCGCAGGGCGATTTCGCCGCGGTTGGCGATGAGTATTTTTTCGAACATGGTTTGGTTAGGGGCTAGGGGCTGGGGGCTAGGGGCTAGGGAAAATGCCGCGCGAAGCGCGACCTCCCCTAATTCCTAAATCCTAGCCCCTAACCCCTACAGCTCCTCAGGCAATCACAAACAAGGGTTCGCCGTATTCAACCGGCTGGCCGTTTTCGACCAGGATGGCCTTGATGATGCCGCTCTGGTCCGATTCGATTTCGTTCAGGAGCTTCATCGCTTCGATGATGCACAGCGTATCGCCGGCGTTCACGCTCTGGCCGACTTCGGAAAAGTTCTTGGAGCCGGGGGACGGCGCCCGGTAGAAGGTGCCGACCATGGGCGAGCGAACGATGTGGCCTTCGGGCACGGCGTCTTCCGCCGGGGCGGCCGCCATTGGCGAGGCGGGCACCGCCGCCGGGGCGGGCGCGTGCATCATCTGCATCTGCGGCATATGCGTCATCATCGGCGCGCCCGCAATGTTTTTGGCGATGCGGACTTTTTCCTCGCCCTCGGTGATTTCAAGCTCGGCGATGCCGGAGGCTTCGACCAGGTCAATGAGCTTTTTCAGTTTTCTGAGATCCATGGGGAGTCCTGTTTTGGAGGTGGTGCAGCGCGTATTCCAGCGCCAGTTCGTAACCGTGCGCGCCCAGGCCGGACACCACGCCGACGGCGAGGTCGGAAAAATACGAGTGATGGCGGAAGGCTTCGCGCGCGTAAATGTTGGAAAGATGAATTTCGACGAACGGGATGGCGGTGGCCGCCAACGCATCGCGCAATGCGACGCTGGTGTGGGTGTAGCCCGCCGGGTTGATGACGATGAAGTCGACGTGATCGTGCGCGGCCTGATGGACGCGATCGATCAGGGCGCCTTCGTGGTTGTGCTGGAAGGTCTCGACCTGTGCCCCGGCAGCTTTCCCGCGGCCGACCAGCGCGCGGTTGATGTCGTCGAGCGTGGCGAGGCCGTAGTGCACGGGTTCGCGGCTGCCCAGCAGATTGAGGTTGGGACCGTGCAAAACCAGCACGTGTGGGTGCAGACTGGGGACCGATTTGGCCGCTGCGCGGCTGGTTCGTTTAGTCGTCATGGCGGCGAGTTTGCCGTAAAAGAAGGTAAATTGTCCAGATATTGACGCTAAATCACATCTATGCGCCGATTTTGCGAGGCGCGGTTCCAAGCATTGCGCGTGGCGCAGGGTGCACTCCGTGCACCGATTGACGCCCGAAGGTGCACGGAGTGCACCCTACCCGCCATAAATCGTCTAATGAACAATCCGGGATAAAACCAGTTTTTTGCATGGGTTGCTGCCTGCAAGTGCCATCGCCCCGCAAACGGGCGATGGCCGGCGATTCGTTTACAGCGTGCCGTAGGAGTGCAGCCCCGACAGGAACATGTTTACGCCGATGAAGGCAAAGATGGTGACGAACAGGCCGACCACCGCCCACCACGCCAGCATCGGGCCGCGCAGGCCCTTGACCAGGCGGATGTGCAACCAGGCGGCGTAGTTCAGCCACACGATCAGCGCCCAGGTTTCCTTCGGGTCCCACGACCAGTAGCCGCCCCAGGCTTCGGCGGCCCACATCGCGCCGAGGATGGTTGCGATGGTGAAGAAGGCAAAACCGATCGCGATCGCCTTGTACATCATGTCGTCGATGACTTCCAGCCTGGGCAGGCGGCTGGCGAGGATGCCGCGCCCGGCAAGCAGGTAGGCCACGCCGAGCATGGCGGCGATGGAGAAGCCGCCGTAGCCGACGAAGTTGGCCGGCACGTGCAGTTTCATCCACCACGATTTGAGCGCGGGCACCAGCGGCTGGATTTCATGCGCGCCGCGGTCGAAGGTGTACCAGAGGATGAAGCCGACGCCTGCCGATATCACCAGCAGCACGAAAGCGCCCATCTGCAGCGTCTGGTAACGCGCTTCGTAATACAGGTACATCATCGCGGTGATGAGGCAGAACAGCACGAACACTTCGTACAGGTTGGACACCGGGATATGGCCGACGTCGGCGCCGATGAGGTAGGACTCGTACCAGCGCACCATCAGTCCGATGAAGCCCATGGCAATCGCCGACCAGGTCAGTGCGCCGCCGGATTTCAGCATGAATTCCGAACGCGCCAGCAGGCCCGCCCAATAGGCCAGCGTGGCGAGTCCGAACAAGGCGCACATCCACATGATGGCGGCCTGGCTGGAGATCAGGTACTTGAGGAAGAAGGCTTCTTCCATGCGCGCGAGATTGCCCTGGTACTGGCTGAAGGCGAACAGGCTGACGGCGCCGACCACGATGAACAGCGGCCGAAACGGCTTCCAGAGCCAGCCGGACACCGCCAGCGACGGAATCGCCGCCAGCAGGATGGCCTTTTCATAAATGTCCATGTAGCCGCCGAAGCGCGACAGGGCGAACAGCCCGCCCGCCGCGACGATGGCGGCGAACAGCCAGTCGAACCACGACAGGCGCTTCAGCAGCGGGGCGGGTTGGTTGAGGGCGAGTTCCATGGCGCTGTCTCCGGGTTATTGCTCAAGCATGTTCAAAAGACATTTTTTATTCGCGTTTTATTTCACCAGCGTATCCAGCGCCTGCGCGTGCCGGGCGAATTCCTTCTCGAAATCGATGGTGTGCTTGGCCGACGACATCGCAAGCAGCGCGTGCCCCGGCTTGATGCGCAGCCATATGCGGCGTTCGCGCACATAGAGCATGAAGAATACGCCGAGTGTCAGCAGGAGCGAACCGAAGTAGACCACGTTCTTGCCGGGCGAGCGGGTGAGTTGCAGGCCCGTGGCCTTGACCTCGTCGTACTGCATCAGTTGCAGATAGACCGGCGCGCCATAGACGAACAGGTCGCTCATGCTGTTGAGGGTGTCGCGCACCAGCCAGCCGGTCGCTTCGTCGGTCCGGGGGGCGGGCAGACCGGCCTGCCGGTTGGCAAGCTGTAGCGCCTCGAACGCGGCGAGTTCCAGGATGCGCAGGTAGGCGCCCATTACCTTTTCGCGTTCGGCCTCGGGGATTTTTTCCTCGATGAAGCGGCCCAGCGACTGGAAACCGCCTTCCGCGAACAATCCCAGCATCTGGGTGGCGCTGGATTTCAACTTGTCTTCGATCTCCGTGCCCCGTGCATCCTGCGGCAGCGCCTGGCGGGCGAAGCGGGCGGCGATTTCGGGACGCAATTCCGCATTCAGCAGCGCGCCGCGCAGCCGCATGAAGCTGTCGATCTCGCCCGCGGCGTCGAGCGGCATGCGCAGGTAGCGGAAGGCCTCGTTGGGCGATTCGCGCACCCCCGACATCAGGTACCAGCGGCCGTCGAATTGCAGCGGCAGCATGTAGTTGGAAAACTCGCTCGCCTGACCGCGCGCATCGCGCAGCTTGTACTGGAAGCTCGGGCCGACGTTGCGCAAATGCCGGTTGTCGCCGACCGGGCTGCCGCCGAGCACGCTCATGGTGTTGCGCGGCGTTTCGGTGTCGCCGCCCATGTCTTCGATGTTGAACGGGCGGAAGTCGATGAATTCGAGCGTGAAGTCCCCCGCTGCGCTGGTCAGTGCGGCGCTCCCATGCACCGCGCCTTCGGCGGGAAAGGACGATGCGGCGGGGGCGAACAGATTCCAGCCGCGCAGGGTCAGGCGGGTGCCGCCGTCGGCAAAGCTCGCCTGATAGATGGCGACGCCGTCATGGATCAGCGGGTGGTTGACGGCAATCGTCGCTGCCCGGATTTTCTTGCCGGCGCGGTCGAACAGCTCGATGTCGCTCTCGAAGCTCTTCGGCTGGCCCGTCGTGTAGTGCTCGATGCGGAACTGCTTCAGCGCCACGGTGAAGGGCAGCTCCTGCACCAGATAGCCGTCGGCCACGTTGAGGAAAGCCACGCTCGCGCTGGAGCCCTCGGGAATCTGCACGCTGCCGCGAAACGACGGATTGGCCGGCGACAGGCGCGAAATTGCCGGCACCTGGCTTTGCGGGATGTCGCGCGTCTCGATCTTCTTGACGCCCAGCACTTGCTGCGCCTTGAATATCAGGTTGCCGTCCAGCAGGCCGCCGATGCAGATCATCACGATGGCCGAGTGCGCCAGAAAATAGCCGAGCCGGTTCCAGCTGCCGGCCTTGGCGGCGAGCAGCACCCCATCTTCACGCGGCAGGTTCCTGACTTTATAGCCCTGGCCTTCGAGATAACGCTGCGCGCTGGCGGCCAGCGCCTCGGGCTGCTGCGTGGTGGCCGCTTCGTGCTTGTGCCTGAACGCGTTTAGCGACTGTTCGCTGACGTGTTCGCGAAAGCTTCTCATTTCGCGCACGAAATTCGGTGCGTTGCGAGTGATGCAGACGCTGGTGGAGGCGACGAGGAAGGTCAGGATGAGCAGAAACCAGGCAGCATGATAGACGTCGTACAGGCCCAGTTTCTCAAACACCTGGAACCAGAACGGGCCGAGCTGGATGAGGTAGCTGCTGTACGGTTCGGACTGCTTCAGCACCGTGCCGATAATCGACGCGATTGCGAGGATGGACAGCAGGCTGATGGCAAATCGCATCGAGCTCAGCAGCTCGAACAGGGATTTGCCGAAAGACTGGGAGCTGGGGTTCATGGCGGCCGTGGTATCCCGAGGGCACGAGTAAATAAAAAAGGGTGACGCGTGTCACCCTTTGATTGGCTCAAGTGTGGTCAAAACGTTTAACCCGGATTATCCAGTCGGGTACGCGATGATGATGAATGGTTGCGAGACCATTTGTGTAGGGTGCGCCATGCGCACCGTTTCACGTCCATTGGTGCGCATGGCGCACCCTGCGGGCCGCAATCGACGACTTGGATAAGCCGGACTTAATTCAACGCAGGCCCTGGATATACGCAGACACGGCTTTCATGTCGGCATCCGTCATCTTGGCGGCGATGCTGCGCATCATCTTGGCGGCGTCGTTGGCGCGCGCCTCGACGCGGAAAGCATTCAACTGCGTATAGGTGTATTCATCATGCTGGCCGGCCAGACGCGGGAACTGGACGGGAATCCCCTTGCCCTGCGGGCCGTGGCAGGAGGCGCATGCCGGAACGCCGGAGCCCTGAATCCCGCCGCGATAGATCTTCTCGCCGCGCAGCGCCAGTTCGCGGTCCTTGGCGGTGTCCGGCTTGGGCTGCTGGGCGCTGTAATACGCGGCCAGATTCAGCATGTCCTGCGCCGAGAGGCCGGCGACCATGCCCGACATGATGGCATTGGCGCGCGCCCCAGATTTGAACTCGGTGAGCTGTTTGTTGAGATATTCCGCATTGAGGCCGGCCAGCTTGGGGTTGGCAGCAATGGCGCTGTTGCCGTCCACCGCGTGGCAGGCGGCACACATCTGGCTGGCGATGCTTTCCGCCGCCTTGGGGTCGCCTTTGCTGGCCGGGCCAGCGGCAGGGGTAACGGCAAAAGCGGATGTGGCGGCCAGGGTGGCTACCAGAGAGACGACGAGTTTCATTCAAGGCTCCTGAAGCTTGCAAAACTTTGGAAAACGGGTAGTTTAGCGGTAACCAATATGACTGCCAAGCCCGTGCTCAATCGCGCCCAATTCCATACCTCGGTCGCTCAGCTGCGCGATTTGCCCTATAGCCGTGCCGAAGTTGCGTTTGCCGGGCGTTCCAACGCCGGAAAATCGAGCGCCCTCAACCTGCTGACGCGCAAAAACAGGCTGGCGTATACCTCCAAAACGCCCGGACGCACCCAGCTCATCAATTTTTTCGAAGTGGATGCCGACACCTACCTGGTCGACCTTCCGGGCTACGGCTATGCAAAAGTGCCGCCTGCCGTGAAGGCGAAATGGGAGAGCCTGCTGTCGCGGTATCTGCAGGAGCGCGAGGCGCTGGTCGGGATGGTGCTGATCATGGATGCGCGCCATCCGCTCACCCCGCTGGATAGGCAAATGCTCAACTGGTTCGCCCCCACCGGCAAACGGATGCACATTCTGCTGTCGAAGGCCGATAAATTGTCCAACAGCGAGAAAACACTTACCCTGCGCCGCGTCGAACAGGAACTTGCCGCGCTGGAGACGGTTACCGTGCAGCTGTTTTCCAGCCTCTCGCGCCTGGGCGTCGAGGAAGCGGCGGCTGTGGTGGAAGGCTGGCTCGTCCGGGTCCCGCAGCAGGAAGCCGGGCAGGTACAGGCTGCCGAGTAATCGGGAGGGCTGCATAATAAAAAAAGCCCCGACCAAGGGAGGGGCCGGGGCTGAAAATGCCTTAAGGGGATTAAGGCATCCCGCTCAGGGAGGAGAAGCGGGAGACGATGCAGGACCGTCTGCTACTACAGAGTAGCCCCGTTTGAAGAAAGTTCCAGAACGCCGTGCATATTCTTCTTTGGAGATGTTTGTGAACCTGCCATTCGGCCAATTTCCCGCACGGCGCATGCGCCGCATGCGCCGTGACGATTTTTCCCGCCGCCTGATGTGTGAGCACACACTTACGCCCGGCGACCTGATTTACCCGGTATTTGTTCTGGATGGCCGGAACAGACGCGAGTCGGTGGCATCGATGCCCGGAGTCGAGCGGGTGTCGATCGATCTGCTGCTGCCGGTGGCCGAGGAATGCATGCAGCTTGGCATCCCCGCACTGGCGCTGTTCCCGGTGATCGATGCGGGCCTGAAGACCCTGGGCGCGGAAGAGGCGCTCAACCCCGACGGCCTGGTGCCGCGCACCGTGGCCGCGCTGAAAAGCCGCTTCCCCGAACTCGGCATCATCACCGACATCGCGCTCGACCCCTACACCAGCCATGGCCAGGACGGCCTGATCGACGACAGCGGCTATGTGCTGAACGACGAGACCGTCGCCGTGCTGGCGAGGCAGGCGGTGGTTCACGCCCAGGCCGGCGCCGATGTGGTTGCCCCGTCCGACATGATGGACGGCCGGGTCGCCGCCCTGCGCGCCGCGCTCGAAGGCGCCGGCCACATCCACACCCGGATTCTGGCCTATGCTGCTAAATATGCTTCCAGCTTTTATGGCCCCTTCCGCGACGCCGTCGGCTCCGCCGCCAATCTGGGCAAGGGCAACAAGTTTACGTACCAGATGGACCCGGCCAACAGCGATGAAGCCTTGTGGGAAGTCGGGATGGACCTGCAGGAAGGCGCCGACATGGTCATGGTCAAGCCCGGCATGCCGTATCTCGACGTGATCCGCCGCATCAAGGACACGTATGGCGCCCCGACCTATGCCTATCAGGTCAGCGGCGAGTACGCCATGCTGAAGGCGGCGGCGCAGAATGGCTGGCTGGACGAGCGCGCGTGCGTGCTGGAAGCGCTGCTGGGGTTCAAGCGGGCGGGCGCGGATGGCGTGTTGACATATTTCGCGCGCGATGCGGCACGCTGGCTTTCAAGGTAGATGGCCACGGTGGTTCATTCATCTTGGGAAACGCTGAACAATTCAACCCGGATTGTTCATCAGGCATACGCATAATGATGCGACCGGGGGCGAGGTGGGTTCAGCAGGGTGCGCCGCGCGCACCATGGAACATGGATCGCGGTGCGCATGGCGCACCCTGCGAGCCACAAATCGGCTAATGGATAATCCGGGTTCAATACGGACGTCATTGCGAGCGCAGCGAAGCAATCCAGCCTGTCGATCAAGCAGAAATTTCTGGATTGCCGCGTCGCAAAGACGAATTAATCAGCGCTTCCCTTGGCTATTAAGTCTCGTTCGGGGCTGTCGTAATTAGGTTTTCAAGGCGGTGAATGATGAGCAATCGGCGGAATCGAACTGCGTGGAGCACATCCGGAAAGTAGCATGGCGGAAAATTCAAGATTCCCTTTTGGGCATAATTGGAAAAAGGGCCCCGATGAATGGGATAAAACCATCATTGCGGTATCGCCCTATGTGCTGAAAGACTTGGTGCTTGCACCAGCGAGTGGCCCCGGAGAGTCTGAGCAGTCCACTGTCGAGCAGCAAAATTTCAAGATTCGGCTCGCCCATTCGGACGAGCGGGTAAACCATGCCAGCCTCCTTGTGCAGCGGATGTATTCCAAAAAGGGGTATGACGTGCCGGGAATGAAAAAAATGCCCGACCGCATCACTTTGATGGCGTCGCAAAACGACATTGTTGTGGGAACCATCACATTGGGAATCGACTCGGGCAATGGATTGCTGGCGGATGAGAATTACAAGCCGGAAGTCGATAAGCTGCGGGCGGAAAATCGTCGTGTCTGCGAGCTCACGAAATTTGCAGTCGATCAGACGCGCGGCTCCAAGCGCGTGCTCGCCGCACTGTTTCATATTGCCTATATATACGGCCGCGTGCTGCAAAAACAAACCGATGTGGTGATTGAAGTCACGCCCAAGCATGCACCGTTTTATCGGCGGATGCTGGGGTTCGAGCAGATGGGAGGAGAGCGGCTCAATAGCCGGGTCAACACAATGGGCGTTCTGCTTCGGCTGGAAATTGAATATGTCGACAAGCAAATCGAGTGTTGGGGCGGTAAAACCGAACAGGCGCACGGCACACGCTCTCTCTATCCGTACTTTTTTTCCAAAGCCGATGAGGCCGGTATAGCGCAACGCTTGCTGAATGGCGAATGATGGCCGGCATGCCTGCTTTTGACTACCATACCGCTTTTTCGCGCAATATCGGGTGGGTGACACCCGCCGAACAGGAACAGCTGCGACATACGCGGATTGCCATAGCAGGTATGGGCGGTGTGGGTGGCATCCACCTGATCACGCTCGCACGTTTGGGCATCGGAAAATTCAACATCGCCGATTTTGACACCTTCGACCAGGTCAACTTCAATCGTCAGGCGGGTGCGGGCATGCGCAGCCTTGGCCGGGCCAAGGTCGAGGTCATGGCCGAGCAGGCCCTGGATATCAATCCGGAACTGGAGATCCGGTGTTTCCCTCAAGGCGTCAGTGAAGACAATCTGGATGACTTCTTCAAGGATGTCGACCTGTACGTGGATGGCCTGGATTTCTTTGTGTTCGAGGCGCGCGAGGCGGTATACCGGGCCTGTGAGCGGTTCAGGATACCTGCGGTCATTGCGGCTCCCCTGGGCATGGGGGTCGCGATCGTCAACATCATGCCGGGACAGATGACGTTCGAGGAGTATTTCCGTTTTTCGGGCGTCAGCCATCAGGAAAAAGCACTCCGTTTTCTGTTGGGACTCTCCCCCGCCATGTTGCAAAGAGGCTATCTGGTGGACCGGTCCAAAGTCGATTTTGTCGGGCAACGCGGGCCTTCCACCCCCATGGCATGCCAGTTGTGCGCCGGCGCCGCGGCAACCGAGGCACTCAAGATCCTGTTGAAGCGTGGAAGTGTCCTGGCAGCGCCTCACGGCTATCAGTTCGATGCCTACCGCAACAAGGTCACCCGCACCTGGCGCCCGTGGGGCAACAACAACCCGATTCAGCGCCTGGGCCTTGCCATCGCCCGGCATCAGCTCGGTTTGAAATAATCGGGTTCGGTTAAGGAAACGCTGAACAATTCAATATGGCCGTCATTGCGAGCGAAGCGAAGCAATCCAGCGTATCGATCAAGCAGGCATTTCTGGATTTCCGCGTCGCTACGCTCCTCGCAATGACGAATTAATCAGCGCTTCCTTAAAGCAGCGACATCCCCAACCCCAATGCAGCCGATCCCCCACCCCCTTGCCGATATTCTCGAACTCGCCCGTTGGGCGCCTTCCGGCGACAACACCCAGCCCTGGCGCTTTGAAGTCGTCGACGCGCATCGCCTGATCGTCCGCGGCTTCGATACCCGCGAGCACGTGGTCTACGACCTCGACGGCCATCCCAGCCAGATCGCCCACGGCGCGCTGCTGGAAACCCTCGCCATTGCCGCCAGCGCGCACGGCCTGCGGGCCGAAGTCACGCGCCATCCCGACACCCCGGACACGCACCCCGACTATGAGGTGGCACTGGTCCCGGACAGCGCCGTGGCGCCCGACCCGCTGTTGCCGTTTGTCCGCCAGCGTTCCGTGCAGCGCCGGCCCATGCGCACCACCCCGCTCACCGCCACCGAAAAACAGGCCCTGCAGGACGCTGTCGGAAAACTTTACACTGTGCGCTGGTTCGAGGGCGGCGCCCAACGCTGGCGTCTCGCCCGGCTCATGTTCAATAACGCCAGGCTCCGCCTCACCCTGCCCGAAGCCTACCCGGTGCATCGCGACATCATCGAGTGGAACGCGCGCTTCAGCGAGGACAAGGTGCCCGACCGGGCGCTCGGGCTGGACGCCATGACGCTCAAGCTCATGCGCTGGGTCATGGGCAGCTGGCAACGGGTCAGTTTCTTCAACACCTGGCTGGCTGGCCACCTGATACCCCGAATCGAAATGGATCTGCTGCCCGGCCTGCTCTGTGCCGCGCACTTTGCCCTCGTTGCCCAGCGGGCGCCGCAGACAGTCGACGACTACGTTGCGGGCGGGCGGGCGGTGCAGCGCTTCTGGCTCACCGCGGCCAGCCTCGGGCTGGGATTCCAGCCCGAACTCACCCCGCTGATTTTCACCCGCTACATCCGCGAAGGCATTCCCTTCAGCCGGCATGCCGGCTCGCAAAGCCGGGCGCACACCCTGTCAGAACAGCTCGATGCCGTGCTCGGTGAGCATCTCACCCGAACCGTGTTCATGGGCAGGCTGGGTCACGCCCCCCTGCCCGCGGCGCGCTCCTTGCGCCTGCCCCTGCAAAAACTGACCCGTTTCGACGCGAACTAGCCCACCGCCCGCATGGACGCCGCCCAGGCACCCACCGGGCGTCAAACGGCCAGACGGGCCAGCCCCCCCCCCCGCCCGCGCGCAAAACGATGTCGGATTTTTTTACACTTGCCGGCGCCCCGGCCGCCTGCAAGGTGGTTTGAAATTCGCAAGCCAATGTTTTGTAAGGTGATTATATGACCTGGCACGCAGCATGCTTTGTTTAAGGCGTACGCAGATGGTCGGCACCCTCAGGCAAGACGAGGCGACTAGTTTTCAATCATTAAACAGTAGGAGTACAAAATGAACCGTAAACTCACATCCCTCGCCCTTGCCAGCCTTGGCGTACTGGCCCTGCCCACCGCCGCGCACGCCTATGTCATGGCAAGCTCCGTGGTCGAAATCAATAATTTCACCCTTAGCGGTAGCGGTGGTGCTCCACTGACTGCAACAGATTTCAGCTTCCTGACTTTCGTAACCAGTGCGGACCAGTCCGTTTCGCTGACGGGATCGGGCGGGGGATCTGATGGGGACACGGCCTCCAGTTCCACGGGATCAATTAATTTCGATCCCATCTGCGTGGGCAGTGGCTGCAGCCCGATTGGGAATGACCTCTTCCCGAAGCTCTCCGCGCCTCCTGTTACCGGTAACTACGCGGCGGCAGACCAGTACGAAACGGGCTCGCCGGTAGCCGGGATCTCCGGCTTTACTACGCCTGCATATGTCAAGCAAGGCACCTATGTCGGGATTGATCTTGGTAGCGCGGACGGATCGACCTCCGCCAACAACAATTTGAACTCGAGCTTCGTGTTCGCCCTGACGCAGGACACCGGCGTCACTTTCGATTTTGACATTACTGCGTGGTTGCAGGTTGCGATGACGTCGGATGAGGATTTCCCGGGCTACGCGTCGGCTTCAGCGTCCTTCACGATCTCGATCGTGGATATCACGCCCGGAGGTGGCAATCCCACCGTCTTTTCCTATAACACCGCGCTTTTTGGAGCAGGCGAACCCTTGACGCTGAGCCTCAATGCGCCACTGCCCGGCATGTTCCCGGTGTACGAAGTGACTCGTGACGCGACGAATGTGGCTTTCTCCGCCACGACCCCCATCCTGACGGCTGGAAGGCTTTACCAGACGTCATTCCGTAGCACTTCGGAAGCCGACGCCGGACGGATTCCGGAGCCGGGCGTGCTGGCACTGCTTGGGATGGGCCTGCTGGGCCTGGGTCTAACCCGCCGCCGCAAGCTGGCTGCCTGATCGGCCTGCTGTAACCCAGCGGACGGAACACTGTCCGCACCAGGAAAAAGAGGGGGTTCGCCCCCTCTTTTTGCGTCCGGACTTCCGTCATGCGGGGAAATGTAAAGCCGGTCCGTGGTGGAAAAATTTACCCCCCACGGCTTGCGCTCACGCGGTTTGCGCCGCACACACGGAGACATCGTTCAGACTCCGGCGTCGCTTCGCGTCGCACACTGGGCAAGTTGCTTCAGAGTCGGTGGGTGGGTTTGCGCTGGATCCGTGCGCAGTTTCAGTGGAATGCGCACCTTTGCCCGCAATGGTAAATGTTACAGGCTGCCAGGTTACAGGCTGCCAGCCCACTGATTAATTTGTCATTGCGCGGCGCGCAGCGACGCGGCATATGATTCCACATGGGCTTCAGCCCATAGTGGATCGGAGTCCTGTAGCGTGAAATCCAGAAATTCCTGTTTAATCAGGGCTCTTTCACCGTTAAGTGTTGTTCCTCGCAAAGCTCACGGCAACACGGGCTGGCATTGTAGGAGGGGCTTTAGCCCCGATGGGCCCCACCCAGATCGCGGGTGAACCCGCTCCCACAAACCTCCAGCAATCGTGGCCCCCCCCCCACAAAACTCCCGCCACCGTCACGTGCAGGAGGGGCTTTAGCCCTCGCCCCGAATGTCGCACCGTCTTGACCGCGCCACCCCAACGGCCCGGGGCGGGCCTCCCACAACAGCCTACCCCTGCGGGTTGGCTTCATCAGAGGGGGCCAAGACATGAATTCAACAACCAACAGTGACATGCCTTAATCAATACGCTGGATTGCTTCGCTGCGCTCAATGCGCAATGACATCCGTATCGAATTAATCCGCGCTTCCCTGGTGGCCTTGGGGGCTAACCGGATAAGCACGCGCTTCTCCAAAGCGGAGCAGGCACGTGCTGCCGGGGTGACGAAGTTCGACGCGCACGGGTCGAACCCTCAGCGACTCCGCTCCGCATGCTCATCAGGTTATGCGGAGCGGTCGGCCACGCTGCGGAAGACCGCGAAAACGGGAGAGGACGAAGACTTCCAGGGTCGATGCCATCGCGTATTTGCAAGGTCGATTGACGGGAAGGCGCCCTACCCGCAGGGCGCCCCCCTTCGGTGAAATTTCCTACCTGATGGACTTCAGCAGTTCTTCGGCTTTTTGCCGGAGGGACTGGGGAGGGGTGCTGTCAAGCAACTCCCGCAACACCTGCCGTGCCTGATCGGGCTGCTTGCCTGCAATCAGGGCTTCCGCCAGATGAAGCTGGATCAGGGGATCGCCGCTTGCCAGGTCACGGGCTTCGCGCAATTTGCCGATAGCCTCGGTCGCATTGCCCTTGCGCAGCAGGATCTGCGCGTAGGTATCGAGCACCTGGGGGTGTTTGGGCGCCAGTTTTAGGGCACGCTGGGCATAGGTCATTGCCTTGTCGATGGCGTCCGCCTGAAGGGAAAGCCAGGCGAGATTGTTGATGACCGATAGGTTGTCAGGCTGGCTCGTGAGGATTTTTGCATAATGATCACCCGCTTCGCGGGACTGTCCGGCAGCCATCAGCGCATCGGCCAGGGCGCCGCGGGTGTAGGTGTCCTCGGGATAGCGCTTGAGCCAGTTGCGCAGCGTGGCGAATCCGCCTTCCCGGTCGCCCGACTGCATCTGCGAGGCGGCCAGCCTGGCATTGAGGAAATTGGTTTCTCCCTTGGCCAGGGCGGTCTTGTAGAAGCCGGCCGCTTCCTTGGGCTGGTTCTGGGCCATGGCCAGATCGCCGCGTGTTTCGGGAATGGCGGGGTCGTCCGGGAAGCGGGCGGCCAGTTCGGCCAGTTGCTTTTGTGCGGCTTCCGGCTTGCCGCCGCGGGCCAGCAGCCGGGCTTGGGCAAATTTGGCCGGCCCGTGCGCGGGGGCCAGTTTCAGGACCGTTTGCAGGGACTGGGCGGCGCGGTTGAGGTTGCCGAGCTGTTCGTAGGCGCGTGCGAGGTGGAAATGCGCATCCGGGACATTGGGCGCGGCCTTGACCGCGCTTTCCAGCGCGGTCACGGCGAGATTGGGCTGCCCCAACTGTAGCTGGGCCACGCCCTTGAGCGCAAGCAGGCCCGGATCGTTGGGTGATTTGGGCAGGCCCTCATCCGCGAGCTTGAGAGCCTGATCCGGCTTGCCCTGGGCAAGATGGAACCGGCTCAGGGCAAGTCTCAGGGGGAGCAGATCCGGCTGCTTGTCGAGCGCGTCGCTCAGCGTTTTTTCGGCTGCCTTGGCTTGCCCGGCCTGCAGGTCGAGGTCGGCCAGCCTGAGCAGGGTCTGGGTGTGCGCCGGATGTTTTTGCAGAACGCCCTGATACAGCCGGCGCGCTTCGTTGCGGTTGCCGTCCAGCAGCGCCAGTGAGGCCAGGTTATGGCTGGCATTCGGGTTGCCGGGCTGGATCGACAGGGCCTTGCCGAACGCGGCCCGGGCTTCGGCATTCTGCTTTTTCATGATGTAGGCCAGACCGGCCAGGGTGTGGCCGTCCGGGCTGGTGGGTACGCTTTTCTGCAGCCGCTCGGCTGCCTGCAGTGCCTTGTCGGCTTCGCCGGCGCGCAGATGGTTCAAGGCCAGCACGACTTCAGCGGCGCCCTGTTGCGGGTTCATGCGCAGGGATTGTTCCAGATCGCCGATGCCGGCCTGCACGTCGCCCGATAAGGAGCGGGCAATGCCCAGCCGCGTTCTCGCCAGGGGATCGTCGGGGCGCGCCTGGGCGTTGCGCTGCAGCAGATCGAGGCCCAGGCTGGTCTGCCCCTGCGCAACGGCGGCCAAGCCGACCGCATTCAGCAGCTTTCTGTCTTCTTCCGAAGTGCTGGTGACGCCCTTGAGACTGGTTGCCGCTTCAGTGGTCTTGCCCATTTTGAGCTGAATCGCGGCCTGCAGCTTGCGGGCCGGTTCATAGGCTGGCGCCTTGGCAAGAAAAAATTGTATGTGCTTGTTGGCGGCTTCCTGTTGCCCCAGGGCATAACTCGCTGCCGCCGCCAGGATGCGGATGCGCAGATCTTCCTGGGTCTGGTTGTTGATGGCATTTTCCGCGTGAGTCTTGGCGGCTTCATATTCCTTCAGCTGGTAGGCTGCGACCGATCGGTAATAGTTGGCGGTGGGGTCGAGCGGAAATGATTTCAGCACGGTATCGAGATGTTTGTTCGCCTCCGCGAACTTGCCGTTTCCGATTTGCGCAATCGCCAGAGCGATGCGGTACATGGTGTAGTCCGGCCTGAGCTTGAACGCCTGGGCATAAGCGGCTTCGGCCGTTTTCGCGTCGCCGCGGGCCAAGGCGATATCGCCCTTGAGGGCAAGCGCCCTCACCGAGCTGGGGTCATGGCCCAGGATTTTTTGATTCCAGTTCGTCGCTTCATCCCACTGGTTCTGGGTGTAGGCGTACAGGGCCTGCCCTTCCCATGCAACGGGTGAATCCGGCTGGCTACTGAGGGCCGCGCTGAATGCTTCCTCGGCTTGTTTCATCTCACCCAGCCCGAGGAAGGACTTGCCTTTGACCACGTGCAATTCCGTCATGCCGCTGGAACTCAAGCCCGGCACCTCCGCCAGGGTGGCCAATACTTCCGGGTGCTTGCCCTGCAGTTGAAGGGCTTTCGCCATCGGCACCGCGATGCTCGTTGCGCCCACCCCATGCGTCCTGGCGCTGGTGAATTCCTTTTCAGCCGCGGCCCCGTCTCCCATTTCCAGATAAATTTGACCCAGTTGCAAGCGTGCCTGCGGGTTCTGGGGCGCCTTCTCCACAGCATTCTTCAGCTCGATTACGGCGCTCGCGAGTTCGCCCTTGGTCTCGTAATTCATCGCACGCTGCATGTGCTCTTCCGATGTCAGCCTGGCGGTGCTGTCGCAGGCAGCGAGTGTGGTGGCTAAGGCCAATGCGATGGCCAGGGCGACGGGATGCGGGGTCATTGATGTCTGCTCCTCAAGGGTTATCGGGTTCTGCTTTGAAGCTGCTTCAGCAGGGCGCGTGCCTCCTGCTCCTGGGGGAACGCGAGGCCACTTGCCAGCAGCCGATCAAGCTCGCTCTGCGCGCGGGTGCGATCGCCTGTTTTTTCGTAGGCCGACGCCAGGTGCCAATGAATTTCCGCGGCATCGGGCGCCTTCGACAAGGCCTGCTGCAGCAGCTTGATGCCACGTTCCGTCTGCCCCTGCCAAACCAGGATCCAGCCCAGCGTATCCATCACGGAGGGATTGTCGGGTTTGAGCTTGAGCGCCTGTTCGGCAAATCCAAGCGCGCGGTTGTCATTCGATTCAAACAGGGTCCATGCAAGATTATTGAGGACAAGCAGGTTGTTCGGGTTGCTCTTGTTCAATATCAAATAATGCCCGGAAGCAGCCTTGTATTGTTTGCGCTTGATCAGGCTGTCGGCTAGCGCGGCCCGCGTGCCGGCATCCTGCGGATGGTCGGCCAGCCAGGCAATGAGGCGTTTCTCGCCTTCCTCGGGGCGCTGGGTGGCGTTGAAGACCTGCGTCTGGCGGACCAGCAGTGCGCCGGATGGGGCCGCTTTTTGTGCGCGCTCGAAGGCGGCAAGCGCGGCTGGGTAGTCTTTGCGAGCAAACGCGGTGTCGCCTTCGAGAACGAAGCCTGCCGGCAGCGCCGGTTTTTGCTGCTGAACCTGTTTGGCGAGTTTGTGCGCTTCGTCGAACCGTTTGTTTTGGATCTCGATGCCGCCCAGCATCAGTTGCGCGTCGAGGAAATCGGGCTGGATGCGCAGGGCATCCTGCAGGGCCTTGCGTGCGGCGGGCAGGTCTTTGGCTGCGACTTGTGCGCTGGCGAGTTTGACCAGCGGCGCGGCCTGGCCGGGTTGTTTTTCGACCAGCTTGCGGTAGCTGGCCAGCGCGTTGGTGGTGTCCCCCAGCGCCAGTTGGGTGGCGCCGAGGAGGTCGAGTGCAATCGGATTGTCGGGGTTGGCGTTGGCCGCTTCGCGTGCGGTGGCGAGCGCCTGGTTCTTGTCGCCCCTGGAGAGTTGGTGGCGCGCCAGCGCCACCCGTGGCGGCAGCGCCTGCGGATGGGCGGCGGCGGCCTTTTCCACCCAGTTGACATAGGTTTTTTCGTCCTTGTCGCGCAGGGCGAGGTCGGCCAGCGCAAGCATGGCTTTGAGGTGCTTGGGGTCGGCCTTGAGGATGGCCTCGAAACGCTGGCGCGCGGCAGCGGGCTGCTTGTCCCTGATATCGATTTGCGCCAGATTGGCCGCGGCGGGGAAAAATGCGGGGTCGAGCTTGAGCGCCTGGCTGAAACTGTCGCGTGCACGCACGGCGTCCTGTTTGCCGAGGTAGGCCGCGCCCCGGTAGTTCCAGATGAGTGGATCGGCGCCCTGTTTGTTTTCCAGGGCGGCGATGCTGGTCAGTGCGGCGTCGAACTGTTGTTGTCTCAGCTGGTTGAGAATGATGAAGGTATCGGCGCGGCTGCTGCTGCCTTCCATGTCGGCGGCGGCCTGGAGGTCGGCCATGGCACGGCTGTCGCCCTGGGCGAGCCGGGAAATGCCGAGTTCGGTACGGATGGCGGCGCTGTCGGGGCTGTGCTGGACGGCCTGTTCGAAATACGCCGAGGCCTGGGCGAAGTCTTTTTTGGCCAGCGCGATTTCACCGGCGACGACCAGCACGCCGGGATCCTGGCTGGCCGATTTGAGCGCCGGGGCAAGCGATTTCGCTGCATCGTCGGGACGGCCCAGGCGCAGTTGCGTGGCGGCCAGCAGGCGCAGCGCATACAGGTTGTTCGGCGCGGCCTTGACCACTTTGTTGAAATGCGCCTCGGCGGTCTGCAGGTTGCCGAGTGCGTATTCGATCGAGCCGCCCAGCAGCAGTGCGGGCAGGTAATTGGGCGCGCTCTTCAGCACGGTCGCCAGATGGTCGCGCGCGCGTTCGGTTTTCTTTTCGCGAAAGTCGATCAGCGCCTGGGTGTAGCGCGCCTGCAGGTTGTTGGGGCTGGCCTTCAGGGCGGCGTCGACTTCGCTGCGCGCGTCGGCCAGCTTGTCGTCGGCGAGGGCGATGCCGGCCAGCGCCAGCCGGGCATTGGTATTCCGGGGGTCGATCTTGAGGACTTCGCGATACACCGCGGCGGCGTCGGCCGGTTTCCCGGTGGCGTGCAACAGGTCGCCCTTCAGCAACAGGCTGTCGCGGTGCACGGGGTCGATGCGCAGGGCCTGATCGAGCGCCTGCATGGCCTTGTCGGCATCGCGGTCGGCGAGGGCGAGCTGCGCCAGCGCCAGATGAACCTCGGCATTGTCGGGCGCGGCCTGTTGCGCGTGCAGCAGCGTTTTGCGCGCTTCTTCCCTGTGCCCCAGGCCGAGTGCGGCGGTGGCGCGCAGGGCCTGCAGGGAGGCGGCATCAGGGCCGCTGGCGGCCGGGGCGGGCAGTTCGTCCAGCACGCGCTGGAATTCACGCTGGCCCAGCAGGGCACGGGCGATCATCGGGTTGACGGTGTTTTCTTCATAGCCCGCCTCGCGGGCGCGCCGGAATTCCTTTTCGGCGCTGGCCAGGTCGTTCTGGTCGAGATAGAGCTTGCCCAGTTCAAAGCGTGCCTCGGGGTTTTTGTCGTCTTCCGCCACGGCGTTTTTCAGCTGGATCATCGCCGCCTTGTAATCCCCCGCCGCGATCATCGCACGGGCTTCGGTCACAAGGGCGGCGCTGTCTTCTGCGCCACAGGCGGTCAGCAGGCCGGTGCCGAGAATCAGCAGCGGCAGCAGCCGGGGCACGAGGGTGAAGATGGGCATGAGGGTCTCCAGTACTGTTGGATCAAAGTGTAGGCAAATTACGCAAGGATTATTTCATCCCGATTTTCGCCATCAGGTCATACAGCGTGGGCCGGCTGACGCCGAGCAGTTCGGCGGCCCCGGCGATGTTGCCTTCGCTGTGGGCGAGCGCGCGGCTGACCGCCAGGCGCTCGGCATGTTCGCGCGCCTGGCGCAGATTGAAGGGCTGCGTCTCGGCGGAGCCGGCATCGAGCCCGAGGTCGGCTGCGGTGATGTGGCTGCCGTCGGCCATGATGGTGGCGCGCTTGATCAGGTTTTCCATTTCCCGCACGTTGCCGGGCCAGGCGTGGGCTTCGAGCGCGCCCAGAGCATCGGCGGTGAAGCCCCGCAGGGCGCGCCCCATTTCGCGCGCATAGCGCTCCAGGAAGGCCTGTGCCAGCAGGATGGCGTCGCCGGGGCGTTCGCGCAGCGGCGGGATTTTCACCGTGATCTCGGACAGCCGGTAGTACAGGTCTTCGCGGAAACTGCCTTCGCGAATCATGCCGGCGAGGTCGCGGTGGGTGGCGCAGACGACGCGCACGTCGACCGGGATTTCGCCGCGCCCGCCGAGGCGTTCGATCACGCGTTCCTGCAGGAAGCGTAGCAGCTTGGCCTGCAGCGGCATCGGCAGGTCGCCGATTTCATCGAGGAACAGGGTGCCTTCGTTGGCGTATTCGATGCGGCCGATGGTCTGTTTGCCGGCGCCGGTGAAGGCGCCTTTTTCGTACCCGAACAGTTCGGATTCCAGGAGGGTGTCGGGGATCGCCGCGCAATTGATGGCGACGAAGCGCTTGCCGGCGCGCGGCGACAGTTCGTGCACGCCGCGCGCCAGCACTTCCTTGCCGGTGCCGGATTCGCCCAGCAGCAACACCGTGACGTTGGCCGGGGCGACTTTTTCCACCGTGTGACATACCTTGAGCATGGGTTCGCTGCTGGTGATCAGCCCCTGCAGGGCGGAGCCGGGCTGCCGGGCGGCGAGCAGGCGGTTTTCGGTTTCCAGCGCATGGACGTGCAGCGCGCGGGCGATCATCAGCGCCAGCACGTCGGGGTCGAAGGGTTTCTGGAAGAAATCGTAGGCGCCGAGCTGGATGGCTTTCACCGCATTGCCGCGGTCGAGGTTGCCGGTGACGACGATGACCTTGGTGAGCGGGGCGAGCGACAGAATTTGCTGCAGCGTGGCCAGGCCTTCGGTGGCGCCGTCGGCATCGGGCGGCAGGCCGAGGTCGAGCAGCACCACGGCGGGCTCGTGGCGGCGCAGCTGGGCGATGGCGCTGTCGCGGTCGGCGGCGATCGCCAGTTCGTAATCGGCGAGGCTCCATTTGAGCTGCTTTTGCAGCCCCGGGTCGTCTTCCACCAGCAGGATTTTCTGTTTGTCGTCGCTCATGCGGCGTCCCCTCCAGCAACTAAATCATTATCCAGCGGCAGGCTGAGGCGGAACCGTGTGCCGCGCCCCGGTGCGCTGTCCACTTCCAGTTGCCCGCCCAGCGCGCGAATGGTTTCGCGGCATTCATACGCGCCGATGCCCATGCCCGCGCCCTTGGTCGAATCGAACGGCTGAAACAGCCGGGTGCGGATGAAGGTGTCGTCCATGCCGCTGCCGCTGTCGCTGATTTCAATAATCGCCTGTCCGGCCTCTTCGAAGCCGCGCAGCGTGACCTGGCCGCTTGGCGGGGTGGCCTCCAGCGCATTTTGCAGCAGATGGCCGATGGCGCGGGTGAGGCGTTCGCGCTCGGCGCGCACGCGCAGGCTGGGCGGCGGCAGGTCGAGGGCAGGACGCAGCTTGAATGCCTGCTTGCTGGCGGCCGCTTCATTCAGGATATCCGCCAGCGCCACCGATTGGGCCCGCGTCTCGTCGCTGCCGCGGCGCAATTGCGCCAGTACCTTGTTCATGCGGGCGACTGCGTTCTCGATGGTTTCCAGCATGTCGGCCTGGAACTCGGGGTTGTGCTTGTGCTTTTCGGCATTGGCCAGCAGCAGGGACAGCTGGGCGACGAGATTTTTCAGGTCGTGGATGACGAAGGTGGTGGTGCGGTTGAACGACTCGAACTGGCGCGCGACGATGAGCTGGTTGGCCGCACGCATCTGCGCCAGGTGCGCGGCCGCCTGGCGCGCCGCCACCTTGAGCAGGTCGCTGACCTCCCAGTTGAAGCTGACCTTGCCCAGGGAATGCTTCAGCACCACAAAGCCGAGCAGTTCGTCGTGCAGCATCAGCGGCACCACCAGCCAGGCATCGTCGGCGTGCCGGATCCATTCCGGCATGTCGAGGTCGCCGTAGAGGTCGCGCCGGGTTTTCATTTCGTCCAGGTCCACCACCCACTGCTTGTCGGCGAGCCACTGCACGAAGGGGGAGTCGGCCGGCTCGGTGCCGTTTAGGTCGCGCCAGTTCCAGTGGCTGGCGCGCTGATAGCCGCTATTGCCTTCATGCATCCACAGCGCACCGCCGGGGCTTTCGAGCAGGCAGGCCAGCGCTTCGACGGCGCGTTCGCATAATTGTTCGCCGGGCCGGCCTTCAGTGAGGGCGCGGGTGAATTTGAGCCACTCTTCCCGGTAGTCGTAGCGGTAGCTGAAAAAATGCTTGGACAGAAACACCCGCAACCGCGCGCGCAGGGTGCCGGAAAACATCAGCAGCACCAGCACCATGGCGGCGGCAAAGACGAACACGGTCAGCACCACGTCGCCCCATTCCCCGCCGAACAGGCGCAGGTAATAGCCGGCGCCGGCCATCAGCAGCAGATAAATCCCCGCCCCCAGCAGGCTGGCGGTGTGGAAGGCCATGCTGCGAGACAGCCCGACCGGCGCCGCCCATTCCGGGTTGCGGGCGGCGGAGATCGCGATCAGCGGCGTCACCAGCGCCGCCACATAGCCGCGCGCCGCCCATACCTGGGCATCCATCGCGTTGAACAGCGCCGCATTGGCGTAAAGATAAAAGTCGTAAATGAACAGCCCGCCCAGCCCGAGGCAGAGAAACTTGATCGCCCAGCGGTCCTCCGGCCGGGTGCTGCGATACACCTGCTCGACCAGCACCAGCCCCATCACGGTGAGCAGCACCAGTCCCAGATTGCCGGCCCACTGAGCCAGTACCAGCTGGGTGGGGTCGATGAAGGGCATGATGCTGGCGAGCAGCAGGCCGACGACCAGCACGCCGGCCAGGGCACGGATAACACGCAGCGGCGGAGGCAGGGTGGTGCCAGGCGGCAGGCGCAGATGAAGGATATAGAGCAGCAGCGCCAGCCAGGCGCCATTGCGCGCGACTTCGGTGGCGAGTTCCAGCCGCGGCGGCAACACCCCCCACGCGGTGAGCGCCGACACGGCGCTCCATGCGGCGCTGAGCCCGGTGGCGAGCACCAGCAGACGTCCCTGCGGGCGCTGCCGCCAGCTGGCGACGATGAGGCCGGACAGCCCCAGATAGGCCAGCGTCGCCAGGCCATAACCGGCTGCGGCGAGCAGAAGCAGGGTGTCGGGCATGTCCGGCTTCAGACGCGCGCGCTCAGCGCACGCCCTTTCCCCACAACACCACTTGCGCGGTCTGGAACAGGATCATGAGATCGAGAAACAGGCTGTGGTTCTTGACGTAATAAAGGTCGTATTGCAGCTTGTGCATGGCGTCTTCGTCGGTTGCGCCGTAGGCGTAACGCACCTGCGCCCAGCCGGTGATGCCGGGTTTGACGGTGTGACGCACGCCGTAATAGGGGATTTTCTGGGTCAGGTCCTGCACGAAATAGGGGCGTTCCGGGCGCGGGCCGACGAAGCTCATGTCGCCGAAGAACACGTTGAAGACCTGCGGCAGTTCGTCGATGCGGGTGCGCCGGATGACTCGCCCGGTGAGCGTGACGCGGCTGTCGTTCTGCCGGGCCCAGCGCGGTTTGCCGTCTTTTTCGGCGTCGACGCACATGCTGCGGAACTTGAGGATGGTGAAGTTGCGGCTGCCCTGGCCGACGCGCTCCTGGCGGTACAGCACGGGACCGGCGCTTTCCAGCTTGATCAGCAATGCGGTCAGCACCATGATGGGCAGGCAGACCGCCAGCATGGCCGCACTCACCACCAGGTCGAACAGCCGCTTGATGGTGTCGCGCAGCATGCCCTGATGAAAGCCCTCGGCCAGGATCATCCAGCTGGGGTTCATTGAGTCCAGCTGCAAGTGGCCGTTTTCACGCTCGAAAAAGCTGGAAAGCTCGAGGATGCGAATCCCGCGCAGTTTGCACTGGAGCAGGTCCTGCACCGGCAGGCCGCCGCTGCGGCGGTCGCGCACGGCGAGGATGACTTCACTGATCTGCAGGCGCGCGACCAGTTCGGGCAGAGGTTCCTTGGTGTCGAGAATGCGGTCATGGTTGACGAAATGATGACTGCCGCCCATCGGCAGGTAGCCGAGCACCCGGACATTGCCGGCCTGACCGCGTTTGGCCAGCAGCGCTTCGATGTGGGCGGCGCGGCTGCCGGTGCCGATCACCAGGGCGCGGGTTTTGAACGCGCCCATCCGTGCCCAGCGGATGAACAGCGCGCGGCTGAGCAAAATGCCCAGCAGCGCCAGGCCGAACGACAGCAGAAAGGCGCCGCGCCCGACCAGCAGGGCGGGAAAAAAATAAAACAGCAGGCTCATCGTCACCAGACCGAGCATGAAACTCAGGCCGAGACGTTGCAGCAGCGCGCGAATGCCGCCCTGCCATTCCAGATCATAGAGGCCGCTGGCCGTCATCAATCCCAGCATGACAAGGGTAAAGGCCAGGGCCTTGGGCAGCAGGGGCTGGAGATCGGCCGGAATCACATTGCCGTCGAGGAAACGCGCGTTGACCCCCGCATAGATGGCGCCACCGAGGATGAGTGCTTCGACCAGCACCAGCAGCAGCAAATTCAGGGGCACGTAGTGTCGAAAAAATCGGATCACAACCGTTTACTCATCGATAACATGTCCCGTGCCAGTTAGCAGCTTCCATGCCAGCGCAGGATGCGAGTGAGTGGTCAAGTCAGGGTTCGCGCCTGCGGCAGGCGCACGCGCCGCGGGCTGCCGTCGGCCTGCAGGCGTTTCATGCCGCGCAGTTCGGCGGACGGATAGACGATGACCTCGACCGTTGCGCGCGGATCGTCGATGACGAAGCGGGGATAGATCCGTCCGGGGGCGTCCGCTGCGCGATGTTCGGCGGCCTGGTAGGGCGTGGGCAGACGCATCAACAGAAATTCGACCTCCTTCTGCTGGTCGGTGAACAGTTGCAGGGTGATGCCGGTGTGGCGGCCTGCCGTGCCGTTGAGCACCGAGCCGGTCAGGTGGGGGTCGAAATCGGCCAGCTGTTCCATGTATTCAATGGCCACCTGCCGCAACAATGCCAGTTGTGCGCGCGTCTCGTCCGCCTGGTAGAGCGCCTGGTAGCTGCGCAGGGCTTCCTCGATCTGCTGGTTGTCGGGCAGGCTGCCGCTGTCGGGCGCGCCCAGCTGGCGCGCGGCCTTGCGCTTGGCGCTGCCGTAATCGAGGCTGCCGTCTTCGGCCAGTATGCGCGCCGCCGCATGCGCAATGCGGCGGCGCATATCCTGATTTTTCATAGCGGCATTCCGGGTATGGCAGTCGCCGGTTCGACCGGCGCAGCGGGGGGCTCGACGGGATTATTCGGGTCGGCGCCCCAGCCGGCTGCGGGCGCATCGGGCGGGGGGAACTCCTGATAGAAATGTTCCACCATGCCGGGCGCGTTGTCGCCCAGCAAGCCGTCCAGCAATTCGTCCACCACCGTGTCGGGCAGGCGGGTGCCGGTGGTCGGGTCGATTTTTACGCTGACAATGCCGCCGGGCATCGCCCAGCCTTTTTGCGGCACGCCTTTGAGCGCCGCGCCCATGAAATTCATCCAGATGGGCAGCGCGGATTGCGAACCCGTCTCGCGCCGCCCGAGCGAGCGCGGCTGGTCGTAGCCCATCCAGGTGATCGTCACCAGGTCGGGGTTGTAACCGGCGAACCAGGTGTCAAGCGCGTCGTTGGTGGTGCCGGTCTTGCCGGCAAGGTCGCTGCGCCCCAGCTGACTGGCGCGCGCGGCGGTGCCGTAGCGCATCACGTCCTGCATCATGGAGGTCATCAGCCAGGCATTGCGCGGGTCGATCACGCGCGGCGCGCTGCCGCCGACCTGCTGCGGGCTGGCCTGCATCAGCAGGCGCCCGTCCTTGTCGAACACCTTGTCGATCAGATAGGGATTGACGCTGAAGCCGCCATTGGCGAACACGCTGTAGGCGGCCGCCATCTGCAGCGGGGTGACGCTGCCCGCGCCCAGCGCCATGGTGAGATAAGGCGGGTGGCGCGCCGGGTCGAAGCCGAAGCGGCGGATATAGTCGCGTGCGTAATTCGGGCCGATGCCCTGCAAAATGCGCACCGAAACCAGGTTGAGCGACCTGGTCAGCGCCGTGCGCATGCGCACCGGGCCGCTGGTGCTGCCGTCGTAGTTTTTGGGCTCCCAGACGGTGCTGCCGGTTTCCTGGGCGCTGACCGACAGCGGCGCGTCGTCGATCAGGGTGGCCGGGGTGTAGCCTTTTTCCAGCGCCGCGGAATAGATGAACGGCTTGAAGCTCGATCCCGGCTGGCGCCAGGCTTGCGTCACGCGGTTGAACTTGTTGCGGTGGAAGTCAAACCCGCCGACCAGCGCGGTAATGGCGCCGTCCCTGGGATTCAGGGCGACCAGCGCGGCCTCCACCTCGGGCAGCTGCGCCAGCCGCCATTGCGGCTTGCTGCCGACCGCCTGCACCCGCACCACCGCGCCGGGGGCGAGTTGCCGGCCCTTCTTGCCGGCGGCCCAGTTCGCCACCCACTTGAGCGAACTGCCCGAAATATCGACGACCGTGCCGTCGTGCAACTGCGCGCGGATCAGTTTGGGGGTGGCGCTCAACACCACCGCGGGCTGCATTTCGCTTACCGGGGCGAGGTCTTCCAGTGCGCCGGCGATCGTCGCTTCGCGCTGCGCCTTGTCGGCGGGCAGGCCGATCTGGTTTTCGGGTCCCCGGTAGCCGTGGCGTTGGTCGTAATCGGCGATGCCCTCCCATACCGCACGGTTGGCGGCGGATTGCTGGGTGCGCCGCAGCGTGGTGACGACCTTGTAGCCCGAGCTGTAGATGGATTCGCCGTATTTCTCGAACAGGGTCTGGCGCACCATTTCGGCGGCGTAGTCGGCACTGACCTCGGCCTGCCGGCGCGTCTGGCGGATCACCAGTTTCTGTTTGACCGCGGCCTGCCAGGTCGGCTGGTCGATGAACTTGAGCGTGCGCATCCGTCCCAGCACGTATTCCTGGCGCGCTTTTGCACGCGGGAAGTTGACCACCGGGTTGTAGCGCGACGGCGCTTTCGGCAGCCCCGCCAGCATGGCGAACTCGGCCAGCGACAATTCCTTCATGGGTTTTCCGAAGTAGGTGCGCGCCGCGGCCTCGAAGCCGTAGGCGCGCTGGCCGAGGTAGATCTGGTTGATGTACAGCTCGAGGATCTTGTCCTTCGACAGGTTGTGCTCGATCTTCATTGCCAGCATGGCTTCGGACAATTTGCGGGTGAAGGTCTTTTCGTTCGACAGGAAGAAATTGCGTGCCACCTGCATGGTGATGGTCGACGCGCCTTCCTTGGCGCCGCCGGACAGCAGGTTCGAGCCGGCCGCGCGCAGCACGCCGAGGGTGTCGACGCCGCCGTGGGTATAGAAGCGCTCGTCCTCGGCGGCGATGATCGCCTGCTTCATGTAGGCCGGCACCTTGTCGATGGCGATGAAGGCGCGGCGCTCCTCGCCGAATTCGCCGATCAGCGCGCCGTCGGCTGTGTAGATGCGGAGCGGCAGCTTGGGCTGGTAATCGGTCAGCGCCTCAAGCGGCGGCAGGTTGGGGTAGATCAGTGCAGCCGCCAACCCGGCCAGCGCCGTTCCGACGACGCCGAGGCTGACGATCAGGGCCAGTGCGTAATGCCACCATTTTGAAAACATCCGGTTCCTTACTATGCGATGCCTAAAGTTTCCGCCGATTATAGGCGTTAGTGGTGTTGGAAATTGGACACAGGTGTTCAACTCCTGGTGTGCGGCGAGAAAAGAACTGTTAAAAACCGTGTGTTGTTGCTAGCATCTAAAAAAAACAACAAGAAAAAGCGCCAACCCACAGAAGCGTAAAGGAAAACTCTTGCACCTTAATATCAATCTGGACTGGCTGTCCGCCAAGGGCCTGCCCATCATCGGACTCGACATCAGTACGACCGCGGTCAAGCTGGTGGAACTGTCCGATGCCGGCAAGGGCATGCTGCGAGTGGAGCGCTATGTCGTCGAGCCTTTGCCCAAGGATGCGGTGACGGACGGCAATATCGCCAACCTCGACCAGGTGGCCGACACCCTGCGCACCGCCTGGAGAAATCTGGGCACGCGGGTCAGGAACGTTGCGATCGCCCTGCCGTCATCGTCCGTCATCACCAAAAAGATCCTGGCGCCGGCCAGCCTGAGCGGCATCGATCTTGAAAACCAGGTGGAAGCCGAGGCCAATCAGGTCATTCCTTTCTCGCTCGACGAGGTGAATCTCGACTTTCAGGTGCTTGGCGTGGCGCCCGGCAGCCCGGACGACGTGCAGGTTCTGCTCGCCGCCGCGCGCAAGGAAAAAGTCGAAGACCGCGTGGCCGTGGTCGAAGCGGCCGGCCTCAAGGCGCTGATCATGGATGTCGAGTCCTTCGCCACGCAAACCGCGTACGAACAGATTGCCCACCTGCTGCCCGAAAGCGGCGCCGGGCAAACCGTCGCGATTATCGATGTGGGGGCGCAGAACATGCATATCAATATCCTCCACGACAACGAATCGGTTTATCTGCGCGAACACGGCTTTGGCGGCAACCAGCTCAACAACGAGATTTCGCGCCGCTATGGCATGACCAGCGAAGAGGCCGAAAACGCCAAGCGCAAAGGCACCCTGCCCGAAAGCTACGACATGGAAGTGTTGCAGCCCTACAGCGAAACCCTGGCGATGGAAATCGGCCGCGCCCTGCAGCTGTTCACCACCTCTACCCAGTATCGCAAGGTCGATCAGATCCTGCTGGCCGGTGGCGGCGCCATGATCCCCGGCATCGATGAGGTGGTCGGGCAGCGCACCGGCACCCCGACCATGGTCGTCAACCCGTTTGCCAACATGGCAGTCGGCTCCAAAATCCGGCCCCAGGCGCTGACCGCCGACGCGCCTTCCCTCTTTGTCGCTTGCGGCCTCGCCATGCGGAGGTTCGACCCCCAATGATCCGCATTAACCTGCTCCCCCATCGCGAACTGGCGCGTGCCGCGCGGCGCCGCCAGTTCAATCTCCTGCTCGGCATTGCCGTGGCGGCGGGCGTGATCGCCGTCGTCCTCGGGCATGGCGTGATCGCTGCGAACCAGTCGGCGCAGGATGCGCGCAATGCCTTCCTCGAACAGGAAATCGCCAAGCTCGACGTCCAGATCGGCGAGATCAAGAAAATCCGCGAACAGACGCAGGCGCTGCTGGAACGCAAGCAGGTCGTCGAGACCCTGCAATCCAACCGCACCGAAGTCGTTCACCTGTTCGACCAGATGATCCGCCTGCTGCCCGACGGCCTTTATCTCAAGTCCTTCAAGCAGGCGGGCGACGTCGTGACCATCAGCGGCTATACCCAGTCGAGTGCGCGCGTGTCCACCCTGATGCGCAACCTGAATGATTCGCCCTGGTTCGAGTCGGCCAACCTGGTCGAAATCAAGTCGGCCACCGTGAACAATCTGCGCGCTAACGAATTTGTGCTGTCGGTCAAGCAGACCCGCCAGCAGACGGACGACGCAAACAACAAGGGGGGCAAAGCATGACCCTGGACGACCTCAACAAACTCGACCTGAAAACGCTGGCCGACTGGCCGCTGCCGACCAAGCTGGCGGCGCTTGCGCTGCTCGCCGTGGCCTTGGTGGTGGCGGGCTGGTGGTTCGACTGGCGTGGCGGGATGGAAACGCTGGAAGCGGCCAAGCAGAAGGAAACCGAACTGCGCAGCGTGTTCACCACCAAGAAAAATCAGGCCATCAACCTTGAGGCCTACACCAAGCAGCTGGCCGACATCGAGCAGGCCTTCGGCGCGCTGCTGAAGCAATTGCCCAACAAGCAGGAAATGGATGCGCTGATCACCGATGTCAACCAGGCGGGCCTGGGGCGCGGGCTGCAGTTCGACCTGTTCAAGCCCGATGCCGAAACCATTTCCGAGTTCTATGCCGAAACGCCGATCCGGGTGAAGGTTACCGGCGGTTACCACGACGTGGCGGCCTTCGTCAGCGACGTGTCCAAGCTGTCGCGCATCGTCACCTTGCAGGACATCGCCATGGAGCCCGCCAAGGATGGCGTGCTGAACATGGATGCCATCGTCAAGACGTACCGTTATCTGGACGACGAAGAAGTGATCGCCCGTAAACAGCAAGCCAAGGAGCAAAAGAAATGAAGCGCCTGGCCACCCTTTTCCTTGCGTTGGGCCTGACCGCTTGCGGCGGCGGCAGCATGGACGATCTGCAAACCTTTGTCGCCGAGACCGGCAGGGATATGCAGGGGAAAATCGAGCCGCTGCCAGAGGTCAAGGTGTATGAGCCGTTCACCTACAACGCCTTCGACCTGCCCGACCCCTTCAAGCCGAGAAAACTCTCGACCGGCGGCGGAGGCGGCATGCAGCCCGACCTCAATCGCCCGAAAGAGCCGCTGGAGGCCTACTCGCTGGAAACCCTGAAAATGGTGGGCATGCTGTCCAGGCAAGGGACGGTCCACGCGGTGATAAAAACGCCGGACAATGCGATCTACCACGTCAAAAAGGGCAATTATGCCGGGCAGAATTTCGGCCGCATCACGCAGATCGGCGATGCTGAAGTGAGCTTGCGCGAGAATGTCCAGGATAGCGCCGGAGATTGGTCCGAGCGCACCAGCACCCTGCTTTTGCAAGAATGACCTTTAGCACTGAATTTAAAAGAGGCTGACATGAACGCATTGCCCAAAACCATTGGACGTAGCATTGCCCAGAAAATGTCCCACAAGGGGACTCCGACTTTCTACGAGCTGAAGCTCGTGATAGATCGTATGACCCGTCATCTGTTCGGGATTGCCCTGCTCGCCGGTTTGGCGCTGCCGTTCGCGGTGCGCGCCGCCGATGCGCCGCCCACCGGCAACGCGGTGGAAAGCGTCGAGACCACGACCCTGCCTGGCGGCAAGGTCGTGGTGCGCGTCAACCTGAAGAATGCGCTGACCGCCACCCCGGCCGGCTTCACCGTCGGCAACCCGCCGCGCATCGCGCTCGACCTGCCCGACACCGGCAACGCTATGGGGCGCAATACCGTTGAGGCCAATCTCGGCCCGCTGTCCAGCGTGAACGTGGTGCAGGCCGGCACGCGCACGCGCCTGGTGCTGAACCTCAACAAGTCGGTCGAATACGAAGCCCGGATCGATGGCAAGTCGCTGCTCGTCGCGCTGGGCGATGTCGGCGTCGGGGCCGCGCCGGTGAATGTCAGCCCGCGTTTTGCCGAAGCGACGCCAGGCACGGCGCGCCACAGCATTCGCGATGTCGATTTCCGGCGCGGCGCCGCGGGCGAGGCACGCATCGTGACCACCCTGTCCGACGCGCAGGCGGGCATCAACATCCGTCAGCAGGCAAACGGCGTGGTGGTCGATTTCATCGGCACCGAGCTGCCCAAGGCCCTGCAGCGTCGTATGGACGTGGCTGATTTCGGCACCCCGGTGCAGATCGTCGAAACCTATACCCTGGGCGACAACACCCGCATGGTGATCCAGCCCAAGGGCGGCTGGGAGTATTCCGCCTACCAGACCGACAACAGCTTCATCGTCGAAGTCAAGCAGAGCGACGATGCGCAGAAGAAAACCGCTGACGGCAAGGTGAAATACACCGGCGAGAAACTTTCGCTCAATTTCCAGAACGTCGAAGTGCGCTCGGTGCTGCAGGTCATCGCCGACTTCACCGGTCTCAACATCATCGCCAGCGACTCTGTCACCGGCAATCTCACCCTGCGCCTGAAAGACGTGCCGTGGGATCAGGCGCTCGACCTCATCATGCAGACCAAGGGCCTGGACAAGCGCCAGAACGGCAACGTCATCTGGATCGCGCCCAAGGACGAACTGATGGCCAAGGAGAAGCTTGAGTATGAAGCCCGGTCGGCGGTGGCCGATCTGGAGCCTCTGACCACCGAATACATCCAGATGAACTACATGCGGGCGGATGAAGCGCAAACCATGCTGTATGGCTTCGCATCCGGCGCCTTCCTCGCTTCCGCCGGCAACAACGCGGTGAACTGTTCGGCGCAGGCGCAGGGGCTGGGCGGCGCAGCGGCGGCCCAGGCTTCGCAGCAGGGCAAAGGCGAGAATGATCAGAAAGTCCTGACCAAGCGGGGTCGTGCGACCTATGAGCTGAAAACCAACACCCTGATCATCACCGACACGGCACGCAAGATTCAGGAAGTTCGCGAACTGCTCGCACGGCTGGACGTGCCGGCGCGCCAGGTCATGATCGAGGCGCGGGTAGTGGTGGCGACCGATGGCTGGAGCCGCGATCTGGGCGCGCGCCTGGGTTTTCAAGCGTCCAAAGTCATCAACAACGGACTTGTCGATCCCGTTCAGATTGGCGGGGCGACGCTCGGCGCGCCAGCGATTGGCTCGGGTCAGGCGTTGTCGGATGCTGTCGGCGCTGGCAACCTGGCCTTGTCCCTGCTGAATCTCGCCAACGGCAATCTCCTGAGCCTGGAGTTGCGGGCCCTCGAAGCGGACAACAAGGGCAAGGTGATTTCCAATCCGCGTGTGATGACGTCCAACCAGAAGCCGGCAGTGATTCTGAATGGCACACAAATCCCGTACATCACTCCCGGGACGGCCAACTCCCCCGCGACGGTGACGTTCAAGGATGCTTTCCTGTGCCTGCTGGTCGATCCGCAGATCCTCAACAATGACGCGATCATCCTGACCGTCGAAGTGCAGAAAGATGCGGTGCGCGATATCGCAAACATTGGCGACAATCCTGCAATCGATACCAAGCGGATCAAGACCCAGGTGCGCGTCAACAATGGAGAAACCCTGGTTCTGGGCGGTATTTTTGACGGCGGCGAAAGCTCGACCGTAAGCAAAGTGCCGCTGCTGGGCGATGTGCCGGTGTTCGGCAATCTGTTCAAGACCACTACCAAGGAGAACAGCAAGACCGAGCTGATCATCTTCATCACGCCGCGCATCATCGACGAGCGCCTGTCGATCCGCTGATCGCGGAATCCATAAAAGCGCGGGCTTGTCCCGCGCTTTTTTTCGTTCCGATTTTCTTCCCGTGCCTTCCCGTGCGCGGCTTTCCAACAGGCTACTCTCAATTAGAATGGCGCCATGAGCAAGCAAGACAATCTTTTCCTCGTCGGGCTGATGGGCGCCGGCAAGACCACGGTGGGGCGGCTGCTGGCCAGGCATTACGGCTGCACCTTCTACGACTCCGACCACGAGATCGAGGCGCGCACCGGGGTCAAGATTCCGGTGATTTTCGAAATCGAGGGCGAGGCGGGGTTCCGCAAGCGCGAGGAGGCCGCGATCGCCGAGTTGACGACCCGGTCCGGAATCGTGCTGGCCACCGGCGGCGGCGCGGTGCTGTCGGCAGCGAACCGCGAAAACCTGAAGAAAAATGGCGTGGTGATTTATTTGCGCGGCACGCCCGAGCATTTACATGAACGCACGCGGCACGACCGCAACCGTCCGCTGCTGCAAACGGACAATCCGCTGGAAAAATTACGCGAACTTTACCGGCAGCGCGACCCGCTGTATCGCGAAGTGGCCGACGTCGTGGTGGATACCGGGCGCCAGGGCGTGGGGGGGATGACCCGCAGCCTCTGCGGCAAGCTGGACCTGCTGAAGAGCGGGATGCCGCTGTCCGATCCGGCGGATTAGGGCATGTTAAACACTAATCCCGGATTACCCATTAGCCGATTTAAAGTTCGTAGGGTGCGCCATGCGCACCGACCCATGCTCCATGGTGCGCATGGCGCACCCTACACCTACTGAACACCTCGCATGCCCAATGGACAATCTGGGCTAATTTCCACGGACGCGAAATTATGTTTAGGTGATGTCACTGTTGGTTGTTGAAGCCCCTACCCTTCGGTATCCCACAGGCGCTTTGTTCAAGAGTGAGATGCCGGGTAGGGTGCACTCCGTGCACCTTCGGGCGTCAATCGGTGCACGGAGTGCACCCTACGGCGCTGGCCACTGCCAATAAATATCGATGAAAGAGCCTATGCTTAACACGCCCCAAATGCGGCGCGCCATCTGCATGGGGCTGCTCTGCCTGCTGACGGACATGGCCGCAGCCGCGGACTATCGCGTGGATGCGCAAGATTACCGCGATTATCTGCGCCGCCTGCAGCCGGGCGACCGCGTGCTGCTGGCGCCGGGGGAGTACCGCCAGGGCCTGCCGCTCCACAATCTGTCCGGGCAGGCCGGCCAGCCGATCGTCATCGAAGCCGCCGACCCGGCTGCGCCGCCGCGCTTCATCGCGCGGCCGGGCGCCAATACGGTCAGCCTGGTCAACGTGCGTCACCTGGTGTTGCGCCATCTGCAGCTTGACGGGCGCAACCTGCCGGTGGATGCGGTCAAGGCCGAGGGCCACAGCCGCCATGCCGATTTCATTACGCTGGAACATCTCTTCATCCACGACCATGCCGCGTCGCAGCAAAATGTGGGCATCTCCACCAAGTGCCCGGCATTCGGCTGGGTGGTCAGAAACAACCGCATCGAGCGGGTGGGGACCGGCATGTATTTCGGCGATTCGGATGGCGGCGATCCTTTTGTCGGCGGCATCATTGAGGGCAACCGGGTCAGCCAGACTCTGGGCTACAGCCTGCAGATCAAGCACCAGAAAACGCGCCCGCCCGAACACGCGGATCGCCACGACACGGTGATCCGCTACAACGTATTCTCCAAGCAGGACGCGTTGCCCGGTCCGCAGGCACGCCCCAACGTCCTGCTGGGGCATGTTCCGCTTACGGGACCCGGTAGCGAGGATCGCTACCTGGTCTACGGCAACCTGTTCCTGCACAATCCCAGCGAGGCATTGCTGCAGGCAGAGGGGCGGGTGGCGGTGTACGACAATGTGTTCATCAACGGCGGTGGCGATGCGATCCGCATCCAGCCGCACAACGACGTGCCGCGCGACATGGACATTTTTTCCAACACCGTGCTGGCGTCGGGCGCGGGCATCCAGATACGCCAGGCCGGGGGCGCGGCGTATCGCCAGCGCGTGATCGCCAATGTGGTGGCGGCGGCAATTCCCCTGCAGGGGGGCAAGGCGGTGCACAACCTTACACTGGACTATCGGCCCGATTGGCTGGCGGTCGCCGCGCCGGAACTGACACCGCGGCTGCTTGCGGGCCAGCCGTCGCGTCGCCTGCCGGATGGGCTGGCGCGCGAACTGGCGGCCTATCCAGGCTGGCAGGGCGCGGAGCGTCCCGGCGCACGTGTTGCCCCTGCGTTGCTGCGCACACTGGACGCCGCCCGGCCGTGAGCCGCAGCAAGAGCAATCCCCGCAGCCTGTTGTGGCTGGCCGCGCTGGTGTACACCGCGTTTGTCATTTACGGCAGCCTGGTGCCGCTGGAATTCCGCGCCATCCCGTGGGACGAGGCGGTGGCGCGGTTCGCCGCGATCCCGTGGCTCAGGCTCGGCATCGATTCGCGCGCCGACTGGGTGGCCAACCTGCTGCTGTTCATTCCGCTGACCTTCCTGTGGATGGGCGCGTTGTCGGCCGGCGCCGGCCCCCTGCGAACGGCGCTTGTGACGCTGGCGCTGATTCCGGCGGCCATTGCCCTGAGCGTCGGCATCGAATTCACCCAGCTGTTTTTTCCGCAGCGCACGGTGTCGCAGAATGACATCCATGCCGAAACCCTGGGCGGCGTCATCGGCGTGCTGGCCTGGTGGGGGGCAGGCAGCCGTTTCGTCGACTGGCTGCAGTCCTGGCAGCAGACCCATGCCCGCGCCGCGCTGGCCGAGCGGCTGGCCTGGGTGTATCTGGCGGGGGTGCTGGTTTACAACGTCCTTCCGCTTGATCTGACCATCAGCCTGGTCGAGATTTTCCATCAATGGCGGGACGGCAAGGTCAACCTGATTCCGTTTGGCCGCTTGCCGGATGATGCGGCCTACGCGCTGTATGAAATCGCCACCGATGCCCTGATCTGGACGCCGCTAGCAATGCTGTGGCGGCTCGACGGTACGCGCAGCGCGTGGCGCGTGTGGGGTATGACGCTCGGTACCGCGGTCTTGCTGGAATTCATGCAGCTGTTCGTGTATTCGCGGGTCAGCGATGTCACCGACCTGTTCACGGCCGCCGCCGGGGCGGCGCTGGGGGTGTGGATCGGCGGCCGCCTGGCCGCGCGCGTGGCGCCCGCCAGTCAGATGCCCGCGTGGTCGGCCTGGCTGCCGTTCGCGCTGGCGGCGGGATGGGTGGCCGCGCTGATGTTCGTGTTCTGGTTTCCCTTCGACTTCCGCACCGACGGCGCCTTCATCAAAAGCCGGCTCGATTTCGTGCAGCGGGTACCGTTCGAGGTGTATTACTTCGGCACAGAATTTCGCGCCATCACCGAAGTGCTGCGCAAGACACTTTTCTTCGCGCCGCTCGGCGGCCTGCTGGCGTGGGGCGTGGCGCGCCAGCCGTGGCGCTGGCGCGGCCCGCTGTTTGCGCTGGCGATGCTGGTGCTGGCGGGACTGCCCGCAGTGATCGAAGGGGGGCAGCTGATGCTGCCGCACAAAATTGTCGACCTGACCGACTGGTTGCTGGCCTGGTTGGGCGGCCTGGCGGGCTATGCCGTAGCGCGGCACATGCTGCGTGCGCCGCGTCGCGCGGTCGCCGCGCGGGAATCCACTCGCGTCGAGACCGTCGAGCCGCCCCCCATCCCCGGCACACGCTGGCATCTTCCGCTGATGCTGGGCGGCATGACCCTGCTGTTCTGGGCCGCCTCTCAGGCCGCCTTCATGCCGTACAACGTGCGCGAGTTGTTCCGGCCGGATGCCGCCTGGCTGTCGGCACTGCTGCTCGCGCTGGCCGTTGGATGGCTGGCGCTTTGGCCGGTGTGGCTGGCCCGACGCCGCGTATCCGGTCTGGCCCGGTTGTGGCAACTGCCGCTCGGATTGCTCATGTATGGCGGGGTCGCCTTTCTGTTGCTGCATGCGGCCGTACCGGATGAAAGCCTGCACGATCTGGTCGGCAGCCCGGTGCTGCGCTGGCCGGGGCAGTGGGAGACCGGGCTGCGCTGGGTCGCGCTGGCCGCGGTGCCCGGCGCGTTGCTGTATCTGGCCGCGCAGACCGTTCGCCGCTGGCGCGGGCGGCGGCTGGGCGCGCTGCATTTCTGGGCAGCACTGCCGGTGCTGCTGCTGGCCTATTGGGGCGTGATTGCACAGGCTGCCACCGACAACCTCACCGAGCTCATCTCCGCACCGCAGCCGCTGGCCTTTGCCGCGCTCAGCGCTTGGCTCTATATCCTGTTCCTGGCGGCGGCATGGCTTGCTTCGCCTGTGCCTGCGGCGCATCGCATCGCGCGTCTGGCCGGCGTGGCTGCTTCGCTTCCGCTGGCGGCCTTGTTCCTGCACCTCGGGCTGGCCGGCGAAATCGACAAATACGGACAGCAATTTTCAGCCTTGCAGTTTCTGCTGAGCAGCGACCGCCAGCATTACGCAACGCTGCCCGTCATCTGGCTGCGCTACGCTGCCCTGCATGTGCTTGTCATGGGGGTGCTTGCCTTCATACAATGGCCGCACTTCCGAGCCAGGCGCCAACACAACCCAATCTCCCATGAATCTGATTGACGTTTTCAACGGAGACGCCGACGGCCTCTGCGCGCTGCACCAACTGCGCCTGGCCGACCCCGCCGATTCCAGGCTGGTCACCGGCCCCAAGCGCGACATCAGCCTGCTGAAGCGGGTCGAAGCCCAATCGGGAGACCGCGTTACCGTGCTCGACATCGCGCTGTCGAAAAACCGCGACGCGCTGGACAGGCTGCTCGAAGCGGGCGCGCAGGTGCGCTACTTCGACCACCATCAGCCGGGCGACATTCCGGTTCATCCGAATTTCGAACCGCACATCGATCCCGATGCCAACGTCTGCACCAGCCTGCTGGTGAACCGGTATGTGCAGGGCAGGCATCTGGCGTGGGCGGTGACCGGCGCGTTCGGCGACAACCTCGCCGATGCCGCACGGCAGGCCGCCGCGCCGCTCGATCTGTCCGCCGGGCAACTGGCGCAATTGCAGTCGCTGGGCGAATGCCTCAACTACAACGGCTACGGTGAAACGCTCGACGACCTGTTCTTCGACCCGGCGGATTTATATCGCCAGTTGCGCCCGTTTGCCGATCCGTTCGCGTTCATCGCCGAGTCGCCCGCCTACACAACGCTGAAAGCCGGCTACCAGGAAGACATGGCGCGCGCCGTTGCCCTCAGCGTCACGGAAGCGCGCGCCAGCGGCCGCATCTTCATGTTGCCCGCAGAAAAATGGGCGCGACGGATTTCCGGCGTGTTCGGCAATCAGCTGGCAGTCGAGTCGCCCACGCAGGCGCATGCCGTGCTCACTGCCAAACCGGAGGGCGGTTATCTTGTCAGCGTGCGTTCGCCGCTGGCTGCCCGGTCTGGCGCGGATGAACTGTGCAGCCAGTTCGACAGCGGCGGCGGTCGCCGTGGCGCTGCCGGCATCAATCACCTGCCGGAATCCGGGCTTGGCCGGTTTGTTGCTCTGTTTTTCAAAACTTTTGGTTAACGCGGTTTCCCCGAGCTGACATGAATCAACTGATCGCACCCTACGGCGGCACCCTCGTCAACCTGATTGACCCTGCCGGGAGCGAGGCGCTCAAGCGGGAAGCATTGGGCCTGCCATCGCTCGATCTCGACTGGCGACAGCAGTGCGAGCTTGAAATGCTGATGAGCGGCGCCTACTCGCCGCTTGCCGGCTTCATGACGCGCGCGCAATGCGTGCAGGTCGCAACCGGAATGAAGCTCGATGACGGCACTTTCTGGCCGCTGCCGGTCACGCTCGGCAGCCGTCAAAAGATCGCGGCCGAACTGAAGCCGGGCGACCGGGTGGCGCTGCGCGACGGCGAAGGGTTCATGCTCGCGGTGCTGACCGTCAGCGACGCGTGGCAGGACGGCGACAGCTGGCATCTGGGCGGCCGCGTCGAGGGCGCGTCCCTGCCGCCGCATCCGGACTTTGCCAGCCTGCGCGCCACCCCGGCCGAGTTGCGCGCGCTGTTTGCCCGCCGCGGCTGGCGCCGCGTCATTGCCTGGCAGGCACATCATCCGATGCACCGTGCGCAGTTCGAGTTCTGCCTGAAAAGTGCGATCGAGAACGAGGCCAACCTGCTGCTGCATCCGCAGGTGGGCGGGGACATCACCGACGCGCCCGGTTATTTTGGCCTGGTGCGCAGCTTTCTCGCCATCCGCGAGCGTTTTCCGGCGGCCACCACCCAGTTGTCGCTGCTGCCGGCGCCGCCGCGCGAAGCCAGCGCCTGCGCACTGCTGTTGCGCGCCATCGTCGCGCGCAATTACGGTTGCAGCCTGCTGATTGCCGGCGGCGAACACCAGGCCGGCGGCAGCTGCCGCCGCGGCGAAGACCTCGCCCCCCCCCACGCCGACCTGCCCGTGGCCGAGCTGGCCGGCAAAATCGGCGTGCGGCTCATTGCCTACCCGCGCATGGTGTATGTGGAGGATCGCGCCGAACATCTGCCGGAATCCGAAGCGCCCGCAAACGCACGCCTGCTTACCCTGAGCGGCGAAGAATTCCAGCGCCGCATGCGGGCCGGGCTGAAGATCCCCGACTGGTTCAGCTTCCCCGAAGTGCTCGCCGAACTGCACCGGCAGAGCCCGCCGCGCGAACGCCAGGGCTTCACCGTATTCTTTACCGGCCTGTCGGGTTCGGGCAAGTCCACCCTGGCGCGCGCGCTGACCGCACGGCTGATGGAAATGGGCGGGCGCTCCGTGACCCTGCTCGACGGCGACATCGTGCGCCGCCACCTGTCATCCGAACTCGGATTTTCCAAGGCGCACCGCGACATCAACGTGCGGCGCATCGGTTTTGTCGCCGCCGAAATCACGAAAAACCGCGGCATCGCCATCTGCGCGCCGATTGCGCCGTACCGCCAGACGCGCCGCGACGTGCGCGCCATGATCGAGGCGGCCGGCGGCTTCATCGAAATCCATGTCTCCACCCCCATCGAGACCTGCGAATCGCGCGACCGCAAAGGCCTCTACGCCAAGGCGCGCGCCGGGCTGATCCCGGAATTCACCGGCGTCTCCGATCCCTACGAAGTCCCTGAAAAACCGGAGCTGGCGATCGACACCACCCATCTTGGCATCGACGAAGCGGTGCAGCAGGTTCTGCTCAAGCTGGAGCACGAGGGATATTTGCGCTGACCTGAAAAGAAAGTGTAAAAAAAGCCGACGCACTGCGTCGGCTTTTTGTTGGAGCGAAGTGAAAATCAGGCTGCTTTGCGGCGACGCATGGCGGCCAGGCCGGCGAGCCCCAGGCCCATGAGTGCCAGGGAGGCAGGCTCGGGAATGGGGTTCCCGGGGACGACACCAGGCCCTTGTCCAACATTGATCAGGCTGGCGTCAATGCCTTGGGTGAAGTCATAAAAGTTATCGTACGGATCTCTGTCCCAAAGCTGGAACACCATTTGTTGCGTCCCGGTCAGGGTGCCGAATAGGCTGGCCATCAGCGCAGCATCGCTGGAGAAAAACCAACCGGTGTCCAGGAGGTTGTTACGGAACCCGCCACCGCTCATGCCAGCAGCGAGGGCGGTACCGGTACTGTTGGTGTTCTGGGCATTGACTGCCGTCCAGTTGCCGAAGTTGAGGCCGTTGATCAGCAGGTCGTTATCATTTACGTCGAAATTGCCGGCAGCGGTGTCGCCGTCATACAGGGAGAAGCGGAACGCGGCGGACTGTAGGCCGCCTCCCAGGGCACTGGTCACTGCAGAGTCGAAACCGGTCTGGATACCGATGGTGCCGGGATTTCCGTTATAGGCTGCAGGGGTGCCACCGTTGTAAAAACCCACGAACAGCGAGGATGCGGACAGTTGGCTGACCACGTGGGAGCCGTTGGTGCCGACCAGATCGACCACGATGCCGCCCACAGTGGAGGCGCCGAGCGTGGTGACATCAAGACCGGTGGGTGAGGTAGAGGTAAAGGGGGAGGCAAACACGGACCCCGCTGCGAAGGCGGAGAGGGCAAAGAACAACGCAGTTTTTTTCATGATGTGCTCCAAAAAAATTAATCAACATTGAGGGGCAACCCGAGAAGGCGATCCCACATTCTTTTTTTTGGAATAAAGCATCAGGCGTGCCACCAATTTTATTGGCGCATAAAATATGTTTAATTACATAGGGTTAGTGTATTTCTTTTGGCTTCCGGCCCAGGGCTTTAACACCAAACTGTAAATTATTCCGACATTCAGCGTCGTCGTTGGGTTGCCGGCACACGCCCGCCCCCCGTATTTATTTTCCAGGAATTGACGATCGCCCCCCCCCCCCATCCTGGTATCGACGAAGCGGTGCGGCAGGTCCTGCTCAAGCTGGAGCACGAGGGATGCGCTGAGCCCTACCACACCGTACGAACGGGATATTGGCTGATCGCCTCGTCCGGTGTCAGAACCGTCAGGCCTTCAGCCACCGCTTGGCATACCAGCATTCGATCAAACGGGTCGTGATGAATGCCCGGCAGCTTGATCAGCGTCAGTACGTGCGCTTCCAGCAAGGGCAAACTTGCCAGCATGTGATCTTCGCGCTGGCGGCGCACGAACAGGTCGGGTTTTTGTGGCAACGGTAGCTTGTTGATGCCGTGTTTAACCACAATCTCCCAAGCGCTCACCACGGAGAGAAAAACCTCGTTATCGGGATTGCGGATGATTTCCCTTGCCGCTTTGGAGAGCGCGTCGCTGCCTGCAACCAGCCAGAGAAACGTGCATGTATCCAGGAGGTAGCGGTTCAACCCCCGCGCCCCTCGAATGCGGCGATGATCTCATCCGGCAGCGGCTCAAAAAATGCCTTCGGCACAGAAAACTGTCCTTTGAGCAGCCCGATAGGGCGTGGCTTCTTTTGCGGTTGGGGAATCGCGCGGAGCTCGGCCACGGGCTTGTTCCGTTTGCAGATGACCACCGTTTCCCCAGCTTCGGCTTGGGCGATGCATTCGGACAAGTGGGCTTTGGCCTGGTTCAGATTCAGTGTAATCATGGTCTCATACTAGACCATGTATAAAACCATAACAAGATACTGCGCGGTATATAAATGGCGTATCGAAATGGTGTCTGACCCATTTAACACTGCCGGGCGCACCAAAAAAAGCCCGCCACAAATGTGGCGGGCTAAATGCCGTGTTTTGATTACGGATTGACTTGCAACACAACCAATCTGGTCGAATACAAACCACTATCACTTATGACCGTTAGGGCGACCTGACAGGTGGGCAATGTACCCGCTGGAACACCTGGAACACAAGATGCAGTCGGGGTGCCGCTGATCACGCCGTTAGTGTTCATCGACAATCCGAGAGGCAATCCAACCTGATTCCAGGAATAAGGCGGCGTTCCACCCGTAGCGGTCACCACAGTGATGTATGACACACCCACCTTGCCCGTCGGAAGTGAAGTCGTCGTAACGGTTGGGGCTGTTTCCGCCGGGGGAACCGGAGTCGGCGCCGTGTAGACAATCGCCATCTGCTTCTGCACCGTTGTGCCCTGGGCATCCCTGACTTGAACCACAAAGTTATAGGTCCCGGCCGTGCCTCCATACGGAGTCCCGGAAATTACCCCGCTTGTGTTCAACGAGAGTCCTATCGGAAGCGTATTCGGAGTCACCAGTGACCAGGTGTACGGCGCTGAGCCGCCGGTGGCTTCGAGCAGCGCGCCATAAGGGATGTTGGCCACGGCTGCCGGCGGGTTGGTGGTGCCGATCGCCAGGGGCGTCGCGGTCGGCGCTTGCGTCGGCGCCGACGTTACCGCCGAGATGGCGACATGGTTGTAGATGGCTTCTGTCACGCCATTGCCGACGTCGTTGTCGGCACGGTCGCTGATCGCCTCGATCAGGATCATGCCGGCCGTGCTGCCGCTGACCAGGGTGAACTGGGCTTGGCCATTGGTGCTCCGGACAAGGATCGACGAGCCGGCAACCGCCTGGCCGTAGGCGTCGACACCACGCAAAGTCGCGTCGTCATCGGCCAGCGATGCCGGGTCGGGAACGATACGCAGCTGCAGATTGTTGACCCCGGCGGGGAAATTGACGATCGGCTGTCCAGCCTCATCCACCACATTGACCTGCAACTGGAGTTGTGTCGGGCCGTTGTAACCCTGCACGAACAGGTAGTTTAGGCTGGAACTGTCAAACACGACCTGGGAAACCTTGCCGCTGGATGTATTGCTACCCACCTGTATCGTCACTTCATCCGAGCGAACAACATTGCCATCGTCGGTCACGGTACAGCGTACGGTAGCCGGGCCAGCCACATCGGAGGCATGAAAATGGAAGGTCGCCAGGCCCGAGTTGGTCGGCAGCGTCACGGAGCGATACGCATTGGGCGTGGTGATTTCAACGCCATCGATGGTTTCCGTCGTTTCGTGTTCCGAGTCGCCATCCAGGTAGTAGAGCGGCCCCGTATCGAGTCCGCCCACATAAGAACAGCCTACTTCACCGCCAGGAATTGGCCGGCCAGCGGAATCTTTCACGTCGACATACAGCGTGGTGGTGTAACGGCCGCCAATACTCGGCCCTACGTTCGCGATATTGATCGGCAGCGCCGTGGCGTCCGCCCGCACGTCGATCGTCCAATACGAGGGCGTACCGCTGCCCCCCCCGCCACATCCCGTCAGTATTCCGCTTGTTCCAATCAGCCCGGCAAGGAGCAGGCCTTTGATCGTTTTCATGTTGTACATTGTTGTATTCCCCATTTTTCTCGAGCTGGCGTGGTGTTGCCGGGTTGGTTCTTTGGTTATCCGGGGTTCAGGCCGGAGTGGATTAGTCAAAGATTTGATCTGAGGGAACGACTGGTTCTCAATTTTTCATCGTCGAAGGATAAAGGATAAGGATAAGTAACTCAACGCTACTACGGTACTTCCGGGAGGATCTTTAACACTGCCGCCGAAGTCAAATGCTCAACGCTTGGCTTCATGCCCCCGGATTATGGATTTAATCCAGATTGTCCATTAGCCGATTTGTGGCTCGTAGGGTGCGCCGTGCGCACCGATCCATGCTCCATGGTGCGCACGGCGCACCCTACTGAACCACCTCGCCCCCGGTCGCACCATCATCGTGTGCCTAATGGACAATCTGGATTTAACGCTCAAAAGTTATTTCGACATTCAGCCGCGTCACTTTGCTGTCAATACGCTTCCAGCCACCATTCCTGACGTACTGGCGATGAGGCCGGCGAACTGCGGCGGCAATGCGGCATCCGGGGCGATGAATTCCATCGCGATCCAGCAGCCGAACCCCAGCACGATGGAAAGCCCCGCCCCCAGGTTGGTGGCGCGCTTCCAGTACAGCCCCGCCACCAGCGGGACGAAGGCGCAGGCCAGCGTGACCTTGTAGGCATTGGTGACCATCTGGTGGATGCTGGTTTCGGTTTGCAGCGACCACAGCGAATAGAACACCACCAGTACGCTGAAGGCGACGACGACGCCGCGGGTGACCCACAGCAGCCTTTGCTGGCTCATGCGGCGATGCGGCATGAATTCCTTGAGGATGTTTTCCGAGATGGTGACCGATGGCGCCAGCAGGGTGCCGGAGGCGGTCGACATGATGACCGACAGCAGCGCGCCGTAAAAAACGATCTGCGCGTAGAGCGGCAGATGGGTCTTGACGAAGGTGGGCAGCACCAGCTGGGCGTCGTCGGCCAGCACGGCTGCGGTCATGGCGGGGTCGACCAGGGTGGCGGAATAGGTGAGGTAGATCGGCACCGCGGCGAAGACGAAGTACAGCGTGCCGCCAATGACGGTGCCCCACACCGCGATGCGCTCGGACCGGCCGGCGTTGGCGCGCTGGAATACGTCCTGCTGCGGGATCGAGCCCAGCCCCATGGTCAACAGGCCGGCGATGAAGGTGACCACTGCCGCCCATTCCAGCGGCGGCCAGAATTCAAATTTGCCGGCCGCGGCAGCGTGCTCGACCACCGGCACGATGCCGTTGACCTCGGGCATGTCGCTCACCAGCTTTGAAATCCACAACAGGCCGATGACGATGACGGTCATCTGCACCAGGGTGGTCAGCGCCACCGACCACATGCCGCCGAACAGGGTGTAGAGCATCACCACCGCCGCGCCGATGAGGATGCCCTGCGGCTGCGTGACGAGGCCGTCCGAAAGCACGTTGAACACCAGTCCCAGCGCGACCACCTGCGCCGACACCCAGCCGAGGTAGGACAGCGCGATTGCTGCCGAAATTACCACCTCGACGGGGCGGTTGTAGCGCTGGCGGAAGAAGTCGCCCAGGGTGAGCAGCTTCATGCGGTAGAGCGGGCGGGCGAAAAACAGGCCGAACAGGATCAACGCCAGCGAGGCGCCGAAGGGATCGGAAATCGTGCCACCGAGGTTCTCGTCGAGGAAGGTGGCGGGGATGCCGAGGACGGTTTCGGCGCCGAACCAGGTGGCGAACACCATGGCGATGACGACGATCATCGGTAGCGAGCGGCCGGCGGTGATGTAGTCGGCCGCGCTGTGGACTTTGGTGGCGGCATACAGGCCGATGCCGATGGAGAGCACCAGGTACAGCACGACGAAGCCGATCAGCATGGCGAGTCCTTATCGCAGGTTGAAATAAAGGGTGGCGGCCGCCAGTATGGCAAGCAGGCCGGCGATGACGCCGAGCCAGCGGTTGCGGGCATGCTGCTGATGCAGCATGAGGGTGAGGCCGGCTTCCACCTGGGCCAGCCGGTTTTCGTTCAAGGCCTGATGCGCCAGGCGCGGCAGCTGCGGCAGCAGGGCGGCCCATTTTGGCGCTTCGGTTTGCAGGTTCTTCACCAGCGCGCGCCAGCCGAGCTGTTCGTTCATCCAGCGTTCCAGAAACGGCTTGGCGGTTTTCCACAGGTCGAGCTCGGGGTCGAGCTGGCGGCCGAGGCCTTCGATGTTGAGCAGGGTTTTCTGCAGCAGCACCAGCTGTGGCTGGATTTCGACGTTGAAGCGGCGCGACGCCTGGAACAGCTGCAGCAGCACGCGGCCGAAGGAAATGTCCTTCAGCGGGCGGTCGAACACCGGTTCGCACACCGCGCGCACCGCGGCTTCGAGCTCGTCGATGCGGGTGCCGGCCGGCACCCAGCCGGATTCCAGGTGCGCCAGCGCCACCCCCTTGTAGTCGCGGCGGAAGAAGGCGAGGAAGTTGCGCGCGAGGTATTGCTTGTCGACCTCGGTGAGCGTGCCCATGATGCCGAAGTCGAGCGCGATGTACTGACCATCCGGTTTGACCAGGATGTTGCCGGGGTGCATGTCGGCGTGGAAGAAGCCGTCGCGGAACACCTGGGTGAAGAAGATTTCCACTCCGGCGGCGGCGAGTTTCGGAATGTCGACGCCGGCTTCGCGCAGGCGCTCGATCTGGCTCACCGGGATGCCGTCCATGCGGTCCATCACCATCACGTCGTGACCGCAATAATCCCAGTACACTCCGGGCACCAGGAGCAGCGGCGAATCCCTGAAGTTGCGCCGCAGCTGCGAGCAATTGGCGGCTTCGCGCATCAGGTCCAGCTCGTCCTCCAGGTGCTTTTCGAACTCCGCCACCACTTCCTGCGGGCGCAGCCGTCGGCCGTCGGCAAACAGCTTCTCGACCAGACCCGCGGCGGCATAAAGCAGCGACACGTCGTGCGCGATCACCGGTGCGATGCCGGGACGCAGCACCTTCACCGCGACGGCGGTGCCGTCGTGCAGCCGGGCAAAATGCACCTGTGCCACCGAGGCGGAAGCGACCGGAGTGGAATCGAATTCGGCGAACACTTCGGCCAGCGGTTTTCTGTACAGCTTCTCCAGCGTGGCGACGGCCTCGACGGACGGGAAGGGTGGCACCCGGTCCTGCAGCAGGGCGAGTTCGTCGGCGATGTCGAGCGGCACCAGATCGCGCCGGGTCGACAGCATTTGCCCGAATTTGACGAAAATCGGACCCAGTGCCTCCAGCGCGTGGCGCAGCCGCATCCCGCGCGGTTCGGCAAGGGGGCGCCAGAACAGCGTGGCGCGCACCAGCCAGCGTAGCGGCCGCACCCGTTCGTGGCCGAGGAAGAACTCTTCCAGCCCGAAGCGCAGGCCAACGGTGAGGATGCGGGCGAGACGCAGCAGTTTCATGCGTGGCCTGCTTCCAGCAAGCGCAGGCGGGCTTCCAGCCGCGCCACATCATCGGCCAGCACGTCGACGGCGCGGTTGAAGCGCGCGACGTCGATTGCGCGCGCCATCAGTTCGGCTTCCTCGACCAGGTATTCGCCGGCGTTGTGCCCCAGCGCGGAAAACGCATGGGCGAGACCGGCCAGGGCGTCGCGCCCGAACACGTGCAGGCGATGCGCGGCGATGTCGCCGGCGAGCGGCGCGAGGTCGGCTTCGACGTCCCAGTCCAGCTTCTTGAACACGCGGTCGAGCGTGGCGAGCAGCGCCGGGTCGCCGCTGGTGTCGGCGTCGCGCAGCGCCTCGCGGCCGAAAAACGGCAGGCGGGCGACGAGCGCGGGGGTGGGGCGGATGACGGCATCGGGGGCGTCGACCTGCGCTTCGGAAAAGCAGCCGTCGTCGTCGATGCGGAAGTCGACTTGCGCGAGCGTCAGGTCGAAGCGCACGCTGCGCCCGGCGTGGCGCAGCAGCGCTTCGGCCGCGCCGGGCGACTGCCGCAGCACATGATTCAGGCTGCGCTCGATCAGGGCTTCAGCGATCAAATCTTGAAGCCCTTGTGCAGGGCCACCACGCCGGCCGTCAGGTTGTGGTAGCCGACCTTGGCGAAGCCTGCCGTTTCCATCATGGTCTTGAGCTCCTCCTGGCCGGGATGCATGCGGATCGACTCGGCCAGATACTGGTAGCTGCCGGCGTCGTTGGCGACGAGTTTGCCCATCAGGGGCAGAAGCTTGAAGGAATACAGATCGTAGGCCGGTTCCAGCGGCTTCCACACCCTGGAAAACTCCAGCACCAGCAGGCGGCCGCCGGGTTTGAGCACGCGGTGCATCTCGGCCAGCGCTTGGTCCTTGTGGGTCATGTTGCGCAGGCCGAAGGCGACCGACACGCAATCGAAATAATTGTCGGGAAACGGCAGCCGTTCGCCGTCGCACTGCACGGTGGGGGGCGTTTTGCCCTCGTTCAGCATGCGGTCGCGGCCTTCGCGCAGCATGGAGAAGTTGATATCGGTGAGCAGCACGGTGCCGGTTTCGCCGACTTCCTTCAGGAACAGCCGCGTCAGATCGGCGGTGCCGCCGGCGACGTCGAGCACGCGCATCCCGGGCCGCAGGCCCGCCTGCGCCACCGCAAAACGCTTCCACAACCGGTGCAGGCCGGCCGACATGAGGTCGTTCATGATGTCGTACTGCGCGGCGACGGAATGGAAGACGTCGGCTACTTTGGCGGCTTTTTCGGACTCGGCGACCTGCTTGTAGCCGAAGTGGGTGGTTTTATCCATGGCAGTCTGGGTAAACGAATAAGCCGGGAATTCTACCAGCGCACGGCTGGCGCGGGTTTGGCACGGGCGTGCCGGTGTCATAAATCAGTCATACTGCCGTCATAGTATGGCCACCATTCAAACAGGGCTGGAGTCACCATGGCTGCGAATATTTTGCTGGTCGAAGACGAACCCGGAATTCAGGAGCTGCTCAAGTTCAACCTGACGCAGGCCGGCCATCAGGTTACTGCCGCCGGCGATGCCGAGCATGCGATGAGGTTCCTCAAGAGCACGCTGCCCGACGTCATCCTGCTCGACTGGATGCTGCCCGGCATGTCGGGCGTCGACCTGTGCCGCCGCCTGCGCAGCGACGAACGCTACCAGCCGATCCCCATCATCATGCTGACCGCGCGCGGCGAGGAGCGCGACAAGGTGCTGGGGCTGGACAGCGGCGCCGACGATTACATCACCAAGCCATTTTCCCCGCGCGAGCTGGTGTCGCGCATCAAGGCCGTGTTGCGCCGCCGCGCGCCGCAGATGACCGACGAGCTGGTGGAAATCAACGGCTTGCGGCTCGACCCCGCCAGCCATCGCGTGCAGGGCCGCGGTCAGGCGCTGGAACTGGGGCCGACCGAATTTCGTTTGCTGCATTTCTTCATGACGCACCCCGAGCGTGTCTATTCACGCACTCAGCTGCTCGATCAGGTCTGGGGCGACGATGTGTTCGTGGAGGAGCGCACGGTCGACGTCCACATCCGCCGCCTGCGCCTGGCGCTGGAGCCGTCCGGTCACGCCGAACTGATCCAGACCGTGCGCGGATCGGGCTACCGATTTTCGGCCGAAGTGGGATAATCCGCACTCCGCGTGCTTTGAATCGAACATATGGGTTTCTGGTGGCGTCCGCTCGGCGTGCTGGCCGGCATCATGCTGGTGGCGCTGGTTTTATGGGCGGCCTCCGGCTGGGTGGCTGCGCTGGGTTTTCTGGCAGGCATCCAGGCCTTCGTGATGCTGCGCCGCCTGTGGCAGGAATACCGCCTGTCGCGCTGGCTGGAAAGCCCCGATGAGGTAGATCCGCCCGACGCCACCGGCACCTGGGGCGACATTTTCTACCGCCTGCAAAAACTCCAGCGCCGCCAGCGCGCCAGCCGCAGTGAGCTCTCCAACGCGCTCGAACAATTCGAGCATGCCGCGATGGCGGTGCCTGACGGCATGGTCATTCTCAACGGCAATGAGCAGATTGACTGGTGCAACCCCGCTTCGCTCAAGTACATGGGACTGGACTGCGATCGCGACCGCGGCCAGTTCGTGCGTTACCTGCTGCGGCAGGCGCATTTTCTGGATTTTCTCGACGCTGCCGATTATTCGCGCCGCCTGGTGTGCAAGTCGCCGATCAACCGCGAGCTGACCCTGTCGCTGCAACTGGTGCCGTTCGGCGAAGGCAAGAAACTGCTGGTCGCCCGCGACATCACCGATCTTGAGCGGGTCGACGCCATGCGGCGCGACTTCATCGCCAACGTTTCGCATGAATTGCGCACGCCGCTGACCGTGGTCGGTGGCTTCGTTGAAACCCTCGCCGATGCGCCCGATCTGCCGCCCGGTGAATCGCGCCGTTACTTCGACCTGATGCTCGATCACACGCGGCGCATGCAGCGCCTGCTGGACGACCTGCTGACCCTGTCGCGCCTGGAAAGCACCGATCACACGCTAAAAGACGAGCCCGTCAACGTCGCCGAACTGGCCCATGCACTGAAATCCGAGGCCGAGTCGCTGAGTCACGGGCGGCATCGGGTCAGCCTGCAGCTCGACAGCAGCGCCTGGCTGAAAGGCAATCTGCAGGAGATTCGCAGCGCGCTCGGCAATCTGGTATCGAATGCCGTGCGCTACACTCCCGACGGCGGCGAAATCACGCTGACCTGGCGCGAGCGCAACGGGGAGGGTGTCTTTTCAGTGACCGACAGCGGCGAGGGCATCGCCGCCGAACATATTCCGCGCCTGACCGAGCGTTTTTACCGCGTCGACCGCAGCCGTTCGCGTGAAACCGGCGGCACCGGGCTCGGGCTCGCCATCGTCAAGCACGTCCTCACCCGCCATGGCGCACGCCTGGACATCCAGTCCATCCCCGGCAAGGGCAGCACCTTTTCTGCCATCTTCCCCGCCCAGCGTGTTCAGCAGCCAAGCGCGCCGGAAAGCGGCATCGTCATTCCGTTTCCCGGGCGCGGACAAGCTGCAGGCTGAATATTCCCTGTCATTGCGAGCGAAGCGAAGCAATCCAGCGCTCTATTGATCCGGCACGAATTAAACATGACTACCGTTCGCCCTGAGCCTGTCGAAGGGCTGTGCTTCGACAGGCTCAGCACGAACGAACTCACGGATAAATCTGGCTGGATCAATAGCTGGCAGGCGGCGCTTGCGCGAGCATGGTAATGCGGCAAGACGGTACGGCCTCGTAGGTCGGGTTTTAACCCGACATGTCGGGCTGAAGCCCGACCTACAAGGGATTGCACATACGTGCCGTCAAGAATGCAGCACTACACTATTGATCCGGCACGAATTAAACATGACTACCGTTCGCCCTGAGCCTGTCGAAGGGCTGTGCTTCGACAGGCTCAGCACGAACGAACTCACGGATAAATCTGGCCGGATCAATAG
>JAUYCF010000036.1 GCA_030692355.1 Thiobacillus sp. | reverse complement strand
GTGTGGTGGTTGGGCGGTGTGTGGGGGGTTCGTCGGGCTGACCCCCGCCCTACGGAACGGGTGGTCGTCGGGGGGGATACCGCCCGACTTGCCAGGTATTCCTGGATTACTTCAGGCTTTTGGCGGTTCTGTCCCAGCGGATGCCGCCTTCGTCGAAGTTCCACGACCAGAATACCTTGGTGACTGTGCCGCCGATCTGGTCTTCGCGGATGACGCCGAGGATGCGGCTGTCGATGCTTTCGTTGCGGTTGTCGCCCATGACGAAATAGGTTCCGGCGGGAATCCGTTCGGGGCCGAAATTCGAGCTTTGCTCGCTGCTGAAACGCAGCGTGCCATCGAAGTGCGCATAGGACTCGTCGATTTTCTGGCCGTTGACCCATACCGCGTCGTTGCGGATTTCCAGCGTATCGCCGGGGATGGCGATGATGCGCTTGATGAGCTGGTCGTCGATGAGGCGGGTCAGCTTTGCACTTGACTTGCTCTCGCCGAATTTGACCAGCGCAATTTCTCCCCTTTTCGGGAATGCCAGCTTGTTGACCAGCACGATGTCGCGGTCAAGGATGGTCGGCTGCATGCTGGAGGAGGTCATGAAGAAGGCTCTCACCACCTGCCTTCCCACCAGATAATCCATCAGCGGGTTGGCCGTGAACAGCAGGGAGAGGAATACCGCGCCATAAATCCAGGGGCGGTTGAACCATTGCAGGTGGTAGTCGCGCGGCTGGCGGCGGGCGCAGGCCCAGGCGTCGAGCGCGATCAGCCCGACTCCGACGAAGGGCAGGCAGAGAAAAACGATGCTGAACTTGCTTCCGATCGACATGAAGGCGATCGCCGCCAGCCAGGAAGCGATGATCAGGGCGATGTAGAGCAGGATGCCGCGCTTCATGTGCCCCGCGTAGTGCTGCCCCAGTCCGGGGCAGACGGACAGCAGCAGTGCGGTGAGGGGTTTGCGCGGGCTGGTTCCGTACATGCCACTGGAGTTGATGTTGGCTTCGCTGGGCATTTTGTTGCCTTCCTTGAGGACAGGGAAATTCCGGTTAGATGGTCTCGCCGCGAATGGAGCGGATGAAGGCGAGGAAGGCCTCTTTCTGTGCGTTTACGCTCGCCGCCATGCCGTGAAGCTGGATGATGAGATTGCCCTCGGGCGATTCCACCACGGCTGCGAGGAGGGTCTGGTCGGGCTTGGCCTCGCCCGTCGGGCCGATGCCGATGCCGCGCGCGTAGGCGCCATTCAGCTCGGCGGTGGTGACGGCCATGCCGTTCGACTGGAATCGGTTGATGACGGGGGTGACGGGGCGGTTCTCCGTGCCGATGAACTGGCCCTGCCAGCGCTCGATGTTGGCCTCGGCCGATCCGCCCCCGCCCTTGCCGAAATGGAAGACGATGACTTCCGCGGTCATGCCTTCGCCCGCCGTGGTGATCTTGAATTGCGCCAGGCGCTTGTCGCTTGCCGGCGGCACCATGGTCCAGGCCGTTGGTGCGTGCGCCTCGAGGCCGAGGAAAGCGATTTTTACCGTGGCCTGGGCGGATTGCGTCATTTCGGCGCCGAGGGCGGGCGCGGTTGGCGCGATGGAAAGGATCAGGGCGGACAATACGATGTGGGCGGAGAGGCGTGGCATGGTGGTTCCGTAAGGTGAGGGTTGGTGTGGTGTTTCGTAATTGGCGATACTTATGCAAAAAACCTTTGTAGGTCGGGCTTCAGCCCGAAATGTCGGGCTGAAGCCCGACCTACACGCAGGCCAGAAAAACTCCGCGCCCGTGCTGGCCAGTGCGACCCGAAATGTCGGGCTGAAGCCCGACCTGCAACGCAGGCCTGACCGTTGGCATAAGTTCCAGACAGCCCGCGGCACTACATTAGCGGCCGAAATCAAGTTGGGGCGTGCCAAAGGCGTTGCGCAGGTGGGCCAGCACGTCGTCCATGTCGCGATCATTGAGCATCTGGGGAGGGCACTGGCCGGCCGTATAGATCTTGCCCGGCGTGCGCAGGCCGCCGGAGCGGATGTTGTGGCTCAGCTCCTGGTCGGATTTGGTCAGGCGGTGCCATTCTTCCACCATGTCCGCAGCCATGCCGTCGCGGCCGCGGCCGTCCTCGCCGTGGCACATGGCGCAGCGCTGGATGAAGATCATTTTCCCCCGATCCGGGTTGCCCATGCCGCTGAAGGCCTGGGCGGCGGGTGTGCTGCACAGAAGCAGCAGGGCGACAATCATGGGCGATTTCATGGCGTACTTTCTGCCGGGGTGGCTGTGGCGGGTGGGGTTTCAGTGGCTGGCGGCGGGTCGAACGGCGTTTTGATGCTGGTCTGGGTGATGATGACCGGCGCTGCGCCGAAGGGTCCGCCTGCGAAGCGGATGCCCGGTATGCCATCGCCATCCTGGTCGCTCAGCGCTTTGATGGCGGCGGCGATTTTTTCCGGCTGTTCTTCTTTTTTAAGGGCGGCGATGTTGCTTGCCAGTTGCGGCAGTTCGTCCCGGAAGAAGTCTTCAGGCTGCTTCGGTTCGCCCGTGGCAGGGCCTTCGGCCTGTTGCAGCCCGCCCTGTTTGAGCACCACTTCGATCAGTTTCTCGCCATGCTGTCTGGCTTCGCCAGGCGGCAGCATTTTTTCCAGCCGCCGCCAGGTGGCCAGCGCCATGCCGAACAGGCGTCCATCGTAGGCGGTTACGGTCTGGCCTGCGGCGGAGCGGAAGATGCCTGCCTGGGCGGACCAGAGCGCCGGGCGCACGGCATTGAAGATGTCCAGCGCGGCTTTGCCATAAGCTTCCCGGCCACTGGCCTGTTCGGCAGCCAGCAGGCCGTTTATGACGGACAGCTGATCTTCGAGAAGCAACAGCATGCCGTCGAAAGTCCGGCCGTTTTTAATCAGGAAGGTTTTTGGCGCCGCGGTCTTTCCTTCCATGCGCGCCACCACATAGTCGGCCTGGGCAGTCAGCTGTTTGAGCGCTGCCTCGCGCAACGGGTCGCCCTTTTGCAGGGCGGCGGCAAGACCGGCCAGCACTTCCAGCGTGTAGCCCGCGTCTTCCGCGCTGAGCCGCTCCGAGGCGCCTTTGGCGCGCTCATGGCTGCCGACCAGGCTGCCGGCCTTGGTGTCGAGATGAAGCTTGATGGTGGTGTGGTAAATCTTTTCCAGGGTGTGGCGGACTTCCTTGCGCCACTCGGCCACGCGCTTGCCTTCGATGGTTTCGTTTTCCAGCGCGGGAAGCGAGAGCAGGGCGTGCAGGCGGGCGAGCCCCTGGACCAGGGACATCTGGCCATAGAGCTGGCTGGAGGTGTTGACGGCCGACCAGTTGTCGTTTTCCAGCTTGAGCAGGGCGGGCATGTAGTTGGCGCCCTTGTCGCCGCCCAGTTCCAGCAGGGGAAGGATGGTCCGGAATTCGTGCAGGGCCGATATGAGCAATATTTCCCTGAGCTTTCTGCCGTCGTCCGAGGCGTCCTCCTGCACGTAGAGCGCCTTGGCCGCCAGGGACTGGCCGACGTATTCCGGGGTGGTCTGGCGCTCGAAACTTGCAGGATCCCATTTGAGCGTCGACGGCTGGGCGAAATCCGGCTGGACGGTATAGCGCGGCAGCCCCCGGCTGAACAGCAGCCCGACCGCCTGTTCATTTCCCTTGCCAAGCGGCAGACCCATGCCGGAGTCGCGCACCACGGCCTCCAGTCCGGCACGCGTCAGTGCCATGAGTTCGCTGCGCTGTTGCTGGGGCGCCGCCTGCGCCCATAGCAGTATCTCGCGGTAGGCATACATGCCGTGAAAGCCGGAAAAATAGAAATCGATCAGGTACTTGTCTGCCTGATTGACGTTCAGGGTCAGAATCTGGCGCTGGATGGCCTGGCTCAGTTTCTGCTCTTTTTGTGCCGCATCGTCGGCTGCCCGTGCTTCGAGCATGGCGCCGTTGCAGATCAGCAGCGCGCCAACCAGGGGGAGGAAGCGAGGTTTGGTCATAAAGCACGCCCTAATGTGGGTTCAGTCACTTTGAAATGGCGATAACTGTAGGTCGGGCTTGAGCCAGGCGTTTCGGGCTCAAGCCCGACCTACAAAGTTGTCACGGTGAAACAATGTAATTCGTAGGTCGGGCTTCAGCCCGAAATTGTCGGGCTCAAGCCTGGCCTGCGGAGGGCCTCATTTTTTCTGGGTGCGTTCGGCGGAAATCAGCCGCACCTTGATCTGTTCGCTTTTGAACGAATTGAATTCGGGAAGGTTCTGGAAAACCCAGCCTTCGGCAACCACCTGCCCATTCGAGGTGGCCCGGACCTGAACGGCGGGGTTTATCTGTTCGTTGGACGAACTGGTTACGGTCTGAAAATCGCTGGTGTAGGCGGGCAGGTAATGGAGCAGATGCAACTGCAGGTTTTTCCCGAGGGAGATTTTGTCGCCAAGGGCCAGTTTGAGTTCTTTTTCGCTGCTCCCGGCAGTGACGGCAAGCGTGGCGGAAGCCCATTGTCCTTTTACGCTGTCCGGCACCACAACGGCGGGTTTTTTCTTGCCGTCTGACTGGGGGTGCTGGGCGGCAAGCTGCTGGTTGAGGTCGGGCTGGCTGCCGGTTTCTCCGGTCGGGTGGGGCGGTGTGGCGGACGGCAGCGGGGGGTGGCTGGGCGGGAGCGCCTCATCGCCCTTGACCGGGACGTTGGAGATCATCTCGCTGGCGGGCGCCATGCCGGTCTGGGCCGCGGCGGGAGGGGCTTCTTCAGTCGGAGGGGGGCTTTGTTTGCAGCCGCCAATGGCCACGATGCAGGTTAGAATCAGGCCGGCGGAAACGAGACGGGTGGCGGATAGAGTGGAGTGCATGCGATTTTTCTCTCTGATTTCGTGATTTGACTGAGGATGGCTGCAGAAATGCTATTTGATGTGCGTCTTATGTATGCGACTATAAGTAAAAATTATGAACAATTCTATCAGAACTCTGGCGACAATTGCGACGGGATCCTCCCCATTTAAAGGGGGGGCACGATTTTCCGTTGCGACCTGAAATGAATAAAACGACTTCCGGATTGCCTGAGAAAGAAAACCCTTACCGCGTGGTGTGGGGGGCGCAGCGTTTCCGTCTGTCGATCGGCTGGAAAACGCTGATCGCCTTCTTTATCGTCGCCTTTATCCCGCTGATCGGCGTCACCCTGCTGGTGGAGAACATTCTGGGCGGCGTGGCGCGGCAGCATGTCTACGACAAGCTGGCCACCAGCCTGCATAGCGCCCAGGCGGCGCATGCCGGGCGCCTGGGCACGATCAACGTGATTCTGAGCCATTCCGCTTCTTCTCCGGCGGTCAGGGAGGCGCTGGCGGAGAAGAAAAAGGCACCCCTGGTGGACGTGCTGCAGGACTATGCCTTCAATCTGCCGTTCGTGGATGCGTGGCTGGTAATGGACACCAAGGGCAATGTGATTGCCCGGCGCAACGGAAGTTCCGGCGACCAGGTGGCGCTGAGCACCATCCTGCCCCAGGTGGTGAGCAACGGCTATGCGGCCGTTTCGACCGAGATCCTTTCACGCGATATTTTCCTGCGCGAAAATCCGGAGCGCTATCTGCGCCTGGAGCGGGTGGTGATGGCCAGCGTGGTGGCCGTCCCTGTGATGAAGGACGGCGGCGTGATCGGCGTGCTTGTCGGCATGGTGCTGCTCGATGGCTATGACTGGCTGCCCAATCTGATCCATGACGGATCGGGAGAGGATTCCCGCCTGTTCGGGGCGCTGGTTCAGGAATCCAGGGTGGTGGCGGCATCGCGTCGCCCCGGCAATTTCTGGATCGAGGGGCAGCTACTGCCGGCGGAAGTGAACGATCCCCTGCTCAAGGGCAGAGCTTTCAGAGGGGAGGCGACGATCAATAACGAGCTGTGCTTCATCAGCGCGGAGCCGATCCTGAACGCGCAGAAGCACGTCATCGGCTCGCTGGTGGCGAGCAGCAAGACCGGCGCCGTCGATGCCTTCATCCACCGCAACATGATGACTGTTTACGGCTTCATGGTGATGGGCGGCCTGCTCTCGCTGGCGATCGCTTTTCTTGCCCACCGCGATACCATCCGTCCGATGCGGGCGCTGGTCGGTGCGATGGACGATTTCGCGGCGGGCAGGGTGGCAGCGCGCACCGAGATCGTGACCAAGGACGAATTCGAAGAACTCGGCCAAGGCTTCAATCGCATGGCCGACGCCATCTGCGAGCAGCAGACGCGGGTCGAGAAATACAATTCCCTGGCCAAGTTGCTGATTACCACCCTGAACCCGAAGGAATTGTTGAAGAATGCGCTCGACAAGGTGCTGGAACTGACCGACTCGAAACTGGGCGTAATCTATTTGATGAATGAACAGACCGGGGTGCTGGCGCCATTCGTTACGCATGGTTTCGATGTCGCCGCCCTGTCGCCGCTGAAACTGGGCGAGGGCATTGCCGGGTTTGCCGCCCTGGAGCGCCATTCGGTGGTGCTGGAACATATTCCGGAAAATTGCTATATCAGCATCGATCTGGGCTTTGCCGAGGCTGTGCCTAGTGAGGTGGCCGCCTTTCCGCTGATGTACAAGGAAAAGGTGCTGGGCGTCATGCTGCTCGGTGCCTTCGGGCATTATCAGGTCGAGGAGCAGCCCCTGATCGAATATCTGGCCAACCAGATTGCGATTACCCTCGACAATGCCCTGACACACGAGAAGGTGGAGCGCCTTTCCATCTCGGACGGCCTGACCGGCCTTTACAATCGTCGCTTCCTGAGCGAGCGCCTGGAGGATGAGTATTCCAAGGCGGTGCGCTATGAAATGCCGCTCTCCATCCTGATCATGGATGTGGATTTCTTCAAGCGCGTGAACGATGGCTTCGGCCACCAGGTTGGCGACAATGCCTTGATCGCCGTGGCGCGGGTGTTGCAGAAATCAGTGCGGGAATCCGACCTGGTGGGGCGCTACGGTGGGGAGGAGTTTTTGGTTTTGTTGCCGCATACCGATCTCGACAAGGCGCTGAACGTGGCGGAGAAAATTCGCCAGGCCGTGAGTGAAATGCCGGTGGAGGGTATGGGCGAGCAACGCCTGACCATCAGCATCGGGGTCGCCGGATTTCCGGACATCAAGGCGGACAATGCGGATGATCTGGTGCGCAAGGCCGATGAGGCGCTGTACCGCGCCAAGGGAGGCGGGCGTAACCAGGTGGTCAAGGCTGAATAATCTTTCCGCGCGGGAGCCGGTTTTGGCAGTGACGTCATGATGATTTGTGCCATACGTGCGCGAGATGCTTGGAGCAGGGTGCACTCCGTGCACCTTCAGACGTCGATCGGTGCACAAGTACGCCCGCGCTGCAAGTCGCCAAATGGACAATCCGGGACAACGCTCTCCGGCGACTTTCAGCGGTCTCGCCGGGAAAACGATCCCGTGGCTTTATGACGATCGCCGACCGGCGTTGTCGCAGCTCGCGCAGGAAGGGAAGGGCTGAAGAGTGAAGCGCTTCCTGATTCCCCTGGGCATTTTTATTGTGATGGCGGGTTTCCTCGCCGTCAGCCTTAATCTCAACCCACGCGAAGTGCCTTCGCCGCTGATCGGCAAGCCGGCACCCGATTTCAGGCTGGCCCTGCTGTCCGATCCGGCCAGGAAATTGAGCCCGGCGGATCTGCGCGGCAAAGTCTGGCTGTTCAATGTGTGGGCTTCCTGGTGCGCATCCTGCCGGCAGGAACACCCCCTGCTGCTGGACTTGTCGAGGCAGGGCAGCGTGCCGATCTATGGCATGAGCTACAAGGACCGGCCAGGCGAGGCGCAGGCCGTGCTGAACCGCCATGGGAATCCCTTTGTGGAGACCGTGGTCGATCTCGACGGGCGGACGGGCATCGACTACGGGGTGTACGGCGTTCCCGAGACCTATCTCATTGACAAAAACGGCATCGTCCACTACAAGCACACCGGCCCGCTGACCAGGAACATTCTGGACAAGAAAATTCTTCCCCTGGTGCGGGCGTTGCAGCAATGAGGCCGTGGATGATGGCATTTGCACTATGGCTGCCGTTTGCCGCGCCGGGGGGATCTGTCGTGTCGCCGTGCGACATTCACGTTAACAACGGAAATAAATCATGAGCAATTTCTGGACGATTTCGCTGTTCTGGGCACTTCTTTTCCTTTTTCTCGCGGTGGCCCTGGCCTTTGTGCTGCCGCCCTTGCTGCGGCGCGATGCCAGGCTGGGGGAGGTGGATAGAAAAATGGCCAATGTCGCCATCTATCATGATCAATTGTCTGAATTAAAGGCGGATCTCGGCAGCGGCGAACTGGATGCGGCGCAATACGAAGATGCCCGGCGGGAACTCGAAAAACGCCTGTGCGAGGACATGCCGCCGGAACCCGTTCCAGTAACCGCCAACAAGATGGATCGCTGGCCGGGGTTTGTGGTGGCTGGGGCGTTGCCGGTGGCCGCAATTGCGCTTTACATGGTGTTGGGCAATCCCGAAGTGCTATTCGAATCGCGCGCAAAAGCGCCTGTGGCGACGCAGCAAGGCCAGCACGATGCGGCCCCCATGATCGCAAGCCTGGAGGCCAGGCTGAAGGCCAATCCGGAGGATGCCGCAGGCTGGTTCACACTGGCACGGTCTTATGCCACGACCGGGCGTTACGCCGATTCGGCGCACGCTTTCGCCAGGTTGAGCGAACTGGTGCCGGAGGATGCCAGGCTTCTGGCGGACTATGCCGACGTGCTCGCCATGGCGCAGGGACAGAACCTGCAGGGCAAACCGCTGGAGCTTATCAATAGGGCGCTCACACTCAATCCGGACAATGAGAAAGCGTTGAATCTTGCTGCATCCGCCGCTTATCAACGCAAGGATTTTGCCCAGGCGGCCTCGTATTGGCGGCATTTGCTCAAGCTTCTCCCGCCGGATGCGGATGCCGCCAGGAACATTACGGCAGCAGCTGACGAGGCCGACAGGCTTGCGGCCAGTTCCGGCGGCCAGGAATAACCCGAGCAGGATGGATGCGGAAGGCGGCGCCGGCAAAAAGCCGGATAACCGCCGCGGGGCGCGGCCGCAATTTCGAGCATGGCAATTCTCCCTTACCGTTTCACGATCGATCCCGTCGTGCCCTGATGGCGGTCAGGATGGTCTGTAAACTTTTGCTTTTGCCGTCCGTATATACATAAGCCCGGATGTTTCATTCGGGCGAGATGCTTTGCGCAGGCTGCACTCCTGCACCTTCGGGTGTCAATCGGTGCACGGTGCATGGAGTGCACCCTACGCGACATAAATCGTCTAATGAACAATCTGGGATAAGTCTTTTGTCAGCCGTTGACTGGCGATCCGTCCCGTACTCGAACCGACAGGGAACAGAACCTTCATGACAATAGATGGGCATGAGCCGCACAGGTTGCCTGCCCGCCGGCAAATGCCCTGGACGTTTTCCTGGGTTCCGGTGCTGGTGTTCGCGCTATTGGCTTGCGCCATAGGGGGCGCCGGATTCTTCTTTTTCAATCGCTACCAGGAAAGCGTCAAAAAGGAAGCGCATGACACCCTGGGCACCATCGCCGACCTGAGGGTGAATCAGGTGGCCGAATGGCGCGAGGCCTACAAGAAAAACGCCGCGGTGATGGCCAGCGACCCCCTGCTGGCGATGGAAATCGAGCGCTGGCTGCAGCGCGGATCGCCGCTGGACCCGGACGCGCAAAGGATCGTGCAGCGCCTGAAGTCGCTGCAGCAGGTTTATGATTTTCAGGGCGTGTTCATTCTCGACGAGCGCGGGGTCGTGCGGGACTTGCCGGTCACGCCGGATGCCAGGCCGCCCACTGCCTATGGGGTGAAGCTGGTCAAGGAAGCCATGCGTACCGGGCAGGCTGTCCTCACCGACCTTCATCCGGGCGCCGAATCCCCGCGCGTCCGGCTTGATCTGGTGGTGCCGTTCTTCGCCGGCGGTGACACGCGCGGTCGTGCCATCGCGGGGATTTATTTCCGCATCGATGCGCAACGTTATCTTTTCCCGCTGCTGCAATCCTGGCCGACGGTCAGCCCGAGCGCCGAAACCTTGCTGGTTCGGCGCGAAGGCGATGAGGTGGTGGTCCTGAACAACCTGCGCCATCGCGACAACACGGCATTGCTGCTGCGGTTTCCGGCAACCGAACAGAAATTGCTGGCCGCCATGATGGCGCGAGGCAAAGGAGGGCTGATAGAGGGCGCCGATTACCGGGGCATACCGGTCATCGGCGCCGCGAGAAAAGTTCCGGACACGCCCTGGTTCCTGGTCGCCAAAATGGACAAGGAAGAACTCTATGCCCCGGTCCGCAAGACTGCCTGGATCGTAGCGGTTCTGACGTTCGCCTTCGTTACCGGGGCGGGGGTGGTCACCAAACTGTGGTGGCGGCAGCTGAGGGCGCAGCTTCAGGCCAGACAATACGAGGACAAACTCAGGCACCAGGCGCTGATGCAGCGCAGCGAACGAAAAACACGCATGCTCCTTGAGTCGGCCGCCGAGGCCATCTGCGGGGTAAACATGGAGGGATTGGTCACCTTCGCCAACCCGGCCTGCCTGCACATGCTTGGCTACGAGCGTGAAGACGATCTGCTTGGCCAGAACGCCCACGAGCTGTTCCATCACAGCCACGCGGACGGCTCCCGCTATCCAGTGGAAGAATGTCGTATTTACGCGGCCTATTTAAGCAACCGGGTTATCCATGTGGACGATGAGGTGTTCTGGCGCAAGGATGGCAGCGCTTTCCCCGTGGAGTACTGGTCCCATCCGATTCACCAGGCAGGACAGGTCGAAGGTGCGGTCATCACCTTCATGGACATCGCCGAGCGCAGGCAGGCCGAGCAGCAATTGCGCCTCGCCGCCCTGGTGTTCGAAGGCAGCCATGAAGCCATATTCATCACCGATGCACAAAACAACATCGCCTCGGTCAACCAGGCGTTTCTCGACATTACCGGCTATGACCGGGCCGAGGTGCTTGGCCAGCGCCCGGGCTTGCTGAAATCGGGGCGCCATGATGCGGAGTTTTTCCGCAGCATGATGAACTCTATCCGCCAAAGCGGTCACTGGAAGGGCGAAATCTGGAACAAGCGCAAGAACGGCGAAATCTACCCGGCCTGGATGGCGATCAGCACGGTACGCAACGAGCAGGGCGGAATCGCCCATTACGTTGCCATTTATAGCGACATCAGCGAGCTCAAGGCGGCGGAGCAAAACCTGCGGCTGTGGGGGCGTGCAATGGAGTCCAGCGTCAACGCCATTTTCATTGTCGATGCCAGGCAGGAGAATTTCCCCGTCTTTTATGTCAATCCCGCATATGAGCGCACCACTGGCTTCTCCAGCAAGGAAGTGGTCGGCAAGAGCTGCCGCCTGCTCGATAGCGGGGCGTTGAATCAGCCGCAAATCGGGAATATCTACCAGGCCATCCGCGAGCAACATGACGGCAGCGCAGTGCTGAGAGGCTATCGCAAGGATGGCAGTCTGTTCTGGTTTGAGCTGTTCTTTTCGCCGGTGCGCGACGAGGCTGGCAGCGTCACGCATTTTGTCGGCGCCCTGAACGACATCACCGAGCGCAAGCGCCATGAAAGCCAGCTCGAGCGCCAGGCCAATTACGATGCGCTGACCGGGCTTGCCAACCGCAACCTGGTGCAGGATCGCTTGAATCAGGCGCTGATCTTCGCGCGCCGCAATGACTGCGGCCTGGCGGTATTGTTCATCGACCTGGACAATTTCAAGAACATCAACGACAGCCTCGGCCACGATGCCGGCGACCTGCTGCTGGCCCAGGTCGCCGCCCGTCTTGCCGGCAACGTGCGCGAAGGCGACACCGTGGCGCGCCAGGGGGGTGACGAGTTTGTCCTGATCCTGTCGGAAATCAGGGACGACGACGATGTGCCGGTGGTCGCGCAAAAGATTCTCAAGGCGATGTCGGCGCCTTTCGACATCGGCGGCCGCGAGCTGCACATCACCTGCAGCATCGGCATCGCGTCCTATCCCAAGGACGGCGAGGACCGGCAGACGCTGCTGAAGAATGCCGATGCCGCCATGTACCGCGCCAAGGAAGTGGGCCGCAACAACGCCCAGTACTACTCCGCCGAAATGAACGTCAAGGCGATGGAGCGGCTGATGCTGGAAAACGGCCTTCACCATGCGCTGGAACGCTACGAATTCCTGCTCCACTACCAGCCGATGGTCGACCTGCGCAGCGGCGAGATCGCCGGCATGGAGGCGCTGGTGCGCTGGCGGCACCCGGAGCTGGGAGTGGTTTCCCCCGCCATGTTCATCCCGGT
>JAUYCF010000008.1 GCA_030692355.1 Thiobacillus sp. | reverse complement strand
GCTGTCGTTGCGAGGAGCGTAGCGACGCGGCAACCCAGAAAGGCCCGCTGAATCAAAGCGCTGGATTGCTTCCCGCCGCGCTACGCTCGCGGTCGCAACGACAGGCTGCCATGGCTGTCTGTGACAACCGGATAAGCACGGTTCATACTGTGGAGGCCGCATAGGAACGCCTACGAAACCAATGCCGAAAATTGACGACGACGAACTCGAAATCCTCAACGCCGACGAGAAAGGCCAACTCAAGTCCGTTGCCACCAAGGCCGAGCTGGGCAAGTTCAAGGCTGCCGCACGGGCCACCGCCATCAAGGATCGCCGGGTCAATATCCGCCTGTCTTCAGGCGACCTGAGCGACATCCAGGTCAAGGCGCTGGAGGAAGGCGTGCCCTACCAAACCCTCATCGCCAGCGTTCTTCACAAGTACGTCACCGGTCGCCTCTCTGAACAGCCCGAGCCCGCCACTAATCGGGCTCGCACCCCAGCCAAGCGACGCACGACACCGGCAAGCTAACGCGCAAGCTCCTGGCTCAACACCTCGGCGAGCGTTTCCGGCGAAATCGTCGTCGCCTGCGCAAACCCGCCGACAAAGCGGATCGACTCCGGCACGATCGCGAATAGCGAGAAGTCGGAAAAGCCGAACATCATTTCGCTCTGGGGAAACCGCGACAGGTAGGCCGCCTTCGCCGCAGCGTACTCGAGCGTGCCGGCGATTAACTGCACCGCCTCGCCCTGCACCGTAATCCGCGCCAACTCCTGCGCCATCACCTCCGGTGTCGGCAGCGCGATCACCAGCAGGCTCACCTGCGGATGCGCCTGCATGTCCTTCGTGTGCCCCGCGAGCTGGCTGACATGAATGATGAAATCCGTGCCGCCGGGAAGCAGAGCGAAAGGCACCATGGACACATACGGCTGGCCCTGGTGCAGCGTTCCAAGGGCGGCCACCTGCTGGGTGCGGAGCAGGTCGCGGAGGATTTGCGCATGGGCGGGGGTCATTGGTTGGGTGGCTATTCGACGCGTGTTCTGGGCGTTGCCAGTTTACTCAATGTGTTCGGCCTGAATGCTTGAAACGGGGTCGAAATTCGCCATGGGTATTCACTGAGCAGTCCTCAAAGAGAGGCTGCAACCACCCACGACCAGCCGTACATCGCTTCGGGACAGCGTCCCCTGAAACGCCTTTCTGGGCGGCTGGCGCATGGTTATTCGCTCATCACCTCAAGCAGCGCCTTTGGGTTTTTACTCGCGATCGCAAGCAAAGTGCGCGCTGCACCGCTCGGCTGCTTGCGCCCCTGCTCCCATCCCTGCAATGTGCGAACAGAAACGCCCAGAAGGGCCGCGAACTGTGACTGTGACAGACCAGTTTTCTTCCGCGCTTCGATCACGGATGACGTCACGACATGAACCTGACCCGCCTTCATTTCACGCACGGACTGCAGCAACTCGGCGGCAAGATCTCGCGTTACTTCGTAGGCTTCCAGGTCTTTTTCGTTGAGAGGCTTACTCTTCGAGGGCACGGCGTATCTCCTTCAATTTTGGACCGGTAAGGTTTTCGGTCTTTGATTTCGCGTACGGCGTAAGCAGTACGACCTCGCCTTCATTGAGGCAAGTGAAATAAATGACCCGCACCCCACCAGACTTGCCCGAACCAGCACGACTCCAACGCACTTTGCGTATGCCGCCGGACTCGGGCACAACATCTCCGGCGGTGGGATGCTCAGCGATGTAAACGGCGAATGCGCCACGTTCTTCTTCCGTCCAGTAAAGTGGCCACTGACGCTGGAAGAGGGCGGTTTCGACAACGGTGAGCATGATGCGACTATACGCCTTTGGCGTATAGTCGTCTACAGCGGCTTAAGATACGCCCAACGAAGATTGGGTATACGCGACAGGCCGGAACCGGCCATGAGCCGTCACTCGGATTGAGCGGCTTAACTGACGGCTGCTCGGCCTTATGTGGAGCTCCACATAAGGCCGAACTCCGGTCATCCGTGAGTTCCTCTCCGACAGGCCGCTCTGAGTCGGATGCAGTCTGTAATAACAAACAGCCATGGGCGTCATGCCCGAAGAATCACGCGCACTCACTCGCCCGCATGAACTTGCGCCACAGCCGGTCTACCGAAAAAACGACAATCATTTCTCCGGTGTCTTTTCCTGTGCCGGGTTTGATCAGGCTTTCCGCCAGCCCATTTCCGCCTTCCAGCATGGATGAGACTTTTTCGATGCGATCGAGCGGGACTTCGGGAATTTCACCCAGTTCGTCCACCATCACGCCGAGCAGCGAATCGCTCCCGGCAGCCTGGCGCATGACGATGATTTGCGGTTCGCGGCTGGCGTGGCGCTGGTCTTCCTTGCCCAGCATGCCCCACAGCCCCACCACGGGTATCAGCTGGTCGCGGAACATGATGTAGCCGAGCAGACCATTTGCGGCGCCGGGAACGCGGGTCAGGCCTTTGACGTCGATGGCCTCGACCACATGGGCGGTCGGGATGCCCAGCCAGTGGCTGTCCACATAAAAGGTGGCGATTTCAACGCATTCACCGCCGCCGGCAGACTTGATTTCCCGGCTTTGCAGCCTTGCGCGGGGGGGCGATGCCACTCTGCGCTTGTCCTGTTTGCGTTCTCCCAGGGGGGTGAAGATCAGCGCGACCACGTCGTTCTCGTATGCGTCGTCGGCGCCTTTGTACTCGCGATAGCCTTTGGACATACAGGCGCCCACGGCATAGTAATGGCCGTTGAAAACGGCGATCCCGGATTTCCACTCGCCGTTGCCCAGGCGGAAGAACAGGCCGTCCAGTTCCAGCGGCATGCCGGGCGTCAGCTCGTCGAGCGTCGACGCGATGACACGCCGTTCGCGGTCGGCAAACACGCCAAAACAGCCGCCTGGCACGCCGCCCGCTTCATCCCGCGGCAGGGCGTCCAGCAGCATCGCCGAAAACTGCGGCGCCGCGTCGAACACGATGCCGATCCCGCCGACGACGTTGCGCGCGGCGGTTTGACTGTGAATCGCCGCGCCGTAGATGTAGGTATGGAGTCCCTTATACAAAGGGCTGGCTGCAAATTCGGAAACCGCGTAGCGCTGGCTGTCGCTCAACGACAGCGTCTGGCGCACCCACTCCTCGTTCAGCACCTGCCCGCAAAGCGACTGATATTGCGGGTTGGACACCGCGAGCACGCGGCCGCCGCGATCGAACACCACCAGGTTGTCATACACGGTGTAGAGCTCGTTGATATGTACCAGCGTCTCGGCCACCGCACTCAGTTCGGCGTCGTCTTTTGAAGCAGAAGACAGGACGCGGCGGAACACCGGCGCCAGCGCCCACCAGCGGCAATCGTTGGCGCGTTCGTACAGGTTGCGGTCCATGATGTCGATCGCCAGCGCGGCCTGAAACTGGCCATCCTGCAGGATGGACGACACCACGGTCTGATGCAGATTCCGGATGGACTGGTCGAATACATCCTGCGTCTTCAGCCCGGTGTTGCTGATCTCCCACAACAGCACCTTGGAGAAGGCCGGATTCAACGCCTTGCGTTCGCCATGCTGGCTGACGTTGCCATTCCACACCGAACGGTTCAGCGCACGCTGGATCCGCGCAGCCTGATCCGGAATTCCACGCAGTTCCTCACTGAACAGACGCGGGTTGCGCATCACGGCTTCGAGTGCGCTGTCCGGGATGCACTCCTCTTCCCGGGCCGGCTCCTGCTCGAAGGCGTGTTCCAGCGGCAGCATCACATGCCCATACCAGCCTGGTCCCATGTAGCCCTGGTAACCCTGGGTGGCGCGCGTTGCGGACAGATAGGCACGCCCGCCAAAGCGCGTCACTTTCCAGCTGCGCGTCAGGTCGTGCTCCAGTCGCGCACCGACCGGCACATGATATTGATCGCTGCTGGCGATGACGACGCCGCGCCGGTCGAGCAGCGTCACCACGCTCCAGTCCGATGGCCCCACCAGGTTGGCGAAGATTCCCTCGGTTTCGTTGGCGAAACGGAAGCACAGGCACAGCACGCCCAGCTTGCCCTTCCCGTTCGGTGAAGTCACCCGATAGGAATAGATGAGGCTCTCGGCCTGGCCGGGGAGCAGATCGCTGTGCCGGAAGGTCTCGACGTAGGATTGGGAGGTCGCCAGCGATTCGGCAATCAGCGGATCGCTCGAACTGCGCACCGGGTTGTTTTCGTCCAGTTGCAACAGCACGTTGCCGTCGACGTCGAGCAGGACGATGTTGGCGTACACCGAGTATTTCTGCACGTATTCCCGGAATCGCGTTCGCAGGCTGGCTTCACTCTGCTCCAGCTCCAGCCGGGCTTCTTCGCCGATGACGCGGGATTTCAGCGGTGCGAATTTTTCGAGGTATTCCCGCACATCGTCGTCCATGGCGAGAAAGCCGATGTCGGCGGTGCGCTCGAACAGGTTGCGGATCATGATGTCTACCGCCACCTGCGCCTTGGATTTCATCGCCAGCGTGGTCTTCTTCAGCGTCTCGCATCCCAGCTGGTTGAGCAGGCCGCTGCTCAATTCCTGAAACGCGCTGCGCGTGTCCGACATGTCGGTCGCGGTGCCGGACAAGTGTCCCAACAGGGTCAGGTTATCCCACACCGACCGCAGGCTTTGCAGGCTTTCGCGGGTTTCCTCCGCTCTGTCCATGAAACCGATCAGATCGATCAGCCCTTCATCGACGTCCACTCCTTTGTAGGAAGCCATGCCACCCTCTTTTTATTGTTCAAGCAGCCACTCGTCGCAATTTCTGCGCCAGCCGCATCTGGGCGCACAAACCAAAGGGGAACCGCTTTGTCGGCAAGCGCCGGCAGCCCGGACTGATGTCGGCTTTCCTGCAATCGCACACGCTTTGTCGGACATGCTACAAGCTGCGCGCCCACCCGGCTGCGGTCAGCCAATCAGCGCAACTGCCTTGATCTGGGCGTAAAGCAACTGCCCGGGCGCGAGTTCGAGGGCATGCGCGGAACGCCGGGTGAGGCGCGCCAAGAGCGGCGATTCGCCGATGCGCAGTTTGACCAGGGTGAGCGCCGGATGGGCTAATGCAGGTAGCGTGTTGAGGATGCTGGTGCCGGTCGTCGGCGCGCTCGCCAGGCTGACGTCGCGGGCGAGAATGCGCACGCGGGCGCGGTGGCCGACCGGCAAGCCGTAGTCGCGCACCCATGGACGGCCGCCGGCGAATTCCATGTGCGCCAGATGCCATGCTTCGTCGCGCGCTGCAACCACAGCATCCAGCACCACGCCGGCGTCCTCACCCAGCCTGATGGGCAGGTCGAGCCGGGCCAGCGTGTCGGTGAGCGGGCCGGACGCCACTGCCCTGCCCGCTTCCATCACCACGATGTGGTCGGCCAGCCGCGCCACTTCGTCGGGCGCGTGGCTGACATACAAAACGGGAATGTCGAGTTCGTCGTGCAGGCGTTCCAGGTAGGGCAGGATTTCCTGCTTGCGCGCGTGATCCAGCGCCGCCAGCGGCTCGTCCATCAGCAGCAGCCGCGGGCTGGTGGCGTGTGCGCGCGCGATGCCGACGCGCTGGCGTTCGCCGCCGGACAAGCGCGCCGGTTTGCGGCCGAGCAGGTGGCCTATGTCGAGCATGGCCACCGCCTGCTCCAGCGAGACGCGGCGCTGCGCCTGCGGCACGCGCTTCTGCCCGTATTCCAGGTTGGCCCGCACGTCGAGATGCGGAAACAGGCTGGCTTCCTGGAACACGTAGCCCAGCGGGCGCTGGTGGGTCGGCCGGAACGTCGCGGCGTCCTGCCAGACGTCGCCGTTGATGGACAGCGTGCCGCCGGGCGCATGCTTAAGCCCGGCGACGGCGCGCAGCAGCGTGGTCTTGCCGGAACCGGAATGGCCGAACAGGGCGATGATGCCGCGCCCGGGCAGGTCGAGGTCGACGTCGAGCGAGAAGTTGCCATAGTCGAGCTTGAAGCGGGCGCGAATGCCGGTACTCATGCGCGCCGCCCGCTCGGATTCAGGGTGTACAACAACAGCAGCACGACGAAGGAGAATGCCACCATGCCCGCCGCCAGCCAGTGCGCCTGGGCATACTCCAGCGCCTCAACGTGGTCGTAGATCTGCACCGACACCACCGCGCCCACCGCGCCCTTCCATGCCGAGCGGGTGCGCGCCAGCCACCAGGCGAGGGTGTGCCGATGAACAGCAGCAGCAGCGTGGTGACGCTCGCCAGTTCAAGCGTCAGCCGGATGGCGCTCCAGTCGGTGTCGCTCAGCACAGCGGGAGATGATTAGTCGTAGCCATAGGCCGTACTTCATCAGCGCCAATGCGGCGGGGTTGTCGCGGCCGCGCGCCAGGACGACCGCATCCTGGCGGATCGGCGCATGCAAGGCGGGCGGCACGATCCACGCCGAGCCGCGTTTGAGCTTGCCGCCCTCGATTACCTGCGACAGCGCGACAAAGCCGAGTTCGGCGTTGCCGGTGCTGACGAACTGGAAAGTCTGGGCGATGTTCTCGCCCTGCACGAATTTCGGCTGCAGCGCGGCCAGCAGGCCGAGCTTGTTCAGGGTCTCCACCGCCGCCGCACCGTAGGGTGCGAGCTTGGGGTTGGCCAGCGCCAGGTGTTGAACACGCCCTGCTTCAGCACCGCGCCCTGGTCGTCGACGTAGCCCGGTTTGGACGACCACAGCGCCAGCCGGCCGATCGAATAGGTGAAGCGGCTGCCTGCCACCGTAGCGCCTTCTTTTTCCAGTCGGGCTGGCGTTTCGTCGGCGGCGGCGAGCAGGACGTCGAAGGGTGCGCCGTGCCTGATCTGAGCGTAGAACTTTCCGGTGGAACCAAAAGCCAGCTTCGCCTGGTGGCCGGTGGCCTGCTCGAAGTCGGCGGCGATGCGCTGCATCGGCGCGGTAAAGTTGGCGGCGACGGCGACCTGCACGTCGGCGGCGAAGGCGCTGGGAGAAATCAGCGCCAGGAAGAGCGCGGCCAGCGATGTAACAAAGCGAGTGAGCATAGTGAAATTCCTAAAACAACTCTGCTTTATTCGTCATCCCGGCGCAGGCCGGGATCCAGTTGTTGATTTTGCTGGATTCCGGCTTTCGCCGGAATGACTGGAATAAATTATTCAAGCCCCAAACGATCGCAGCGCTTCAATTGATGACGCCTATCGCCTCGCAAGCTACTCCTCGTCCATCCACGCCAGCACCACCCCGATCGCCACTTCGGGGTCGTTGGTCAGCGTCAGGCAGTGTTCGCTGCCGTTGACCAGATAGACGTTGAAACCAGGCCGTTCCAGGACCGGCGACAGGCGCGCGGGCACGTCGTCGTCGCCGCACACGGTGAAGTACAGGCCGGGCCAGCGGCCGCGCAAATAATCCAGCGTGGTGTCGTCGAAGAACTGGAATTCCGCTGCGGCATCGGCGATGTGGGCGATGGTTTCGCGCGGGATCATGCGTCGAGTTCCTCGGCCTCCTCGGCGAACTTGGTCAGGCTCTTGGCCTCGACGCCGAGGATCTTCGCCAGCCAGGGCGGCGGCGCGTCGAGGATGGACTGCAGGCGGGCGATGACTTCGCGCGCCGGGCCGGTCTGCGGGTATTTCATCGGATGGACGCCGGCGCGCACGATCTTGGCGGCAGCGGGGCCGCCCACCGACTGCACGTAGACGACCTGGCAATCGTTGATGAGCGCGGAGCGGGCCGCGTTCTTGTCCTCGGCCAGATCGGCTTCCAGCGTCGGGCGCACCGCCACCAGACGGATTTCATCCTTGGAGAGCTGGTAAATGAGGAAACGCAGGGCGGAGCCGAAGTGGCCGTCCAGGTTCTCGTCTTTGTTGGATGCCACGGCCACACGCAGGCTGCCGGGCATGTCGCCTTCGGCGTAGGCTTCGACGGCCGGCAGTTCGTCGTCGGCGTCGACGTCCTCGCCCCACAGATAGCGCACGGCGAGCTTCAGCGATTCCATGTCGACATCGGTTTCGATGGCGGTTTCCTGCGTCTCCTCGGCCGTCAGCGCCTGCTTGAGATCGGTGACGGTAAGGCCGGCGAGCTTGCTCTCGTTCACCGGCAAGCCGAGCTTCTTCACAACCCACTGGGTGAAGGCCTTGGTGTCGACGCCTTCGAGGACACGGGCGGCCAGCGCGATGCGCAATGCTGCGCCTTGGGTGATGGTGGTCATGTCACACGCTCCTGTTCAAGCGGGGCGGGACTGCTCCCGCCCCGGTATTTCGGTTACGCCACCAGCGGGACGATGCAGTTGTCGATCGGACAGAGCTCGATGCATTTCGGCGAGTCGTAGTCGCCGTCGCATTCGGTGCAGGTATCCGGATTGATGATGTACACGCCCTTCTTGATGCGGATGGATGCCGTGGGGCAGTCCGCTTCGCAGTCCGCGCAGGCGGTGCAGAGGTCGGCAACGATTTTGAGTGCCATGATGTTTCCTTTCAGTGCTTCAGTTCATTCGGCCGCATCCATGCGCCGGGCGCGCACGGAAATCGGCAGCCTGGGCGGTGCTGGCATCGGGTCGACGTAGTAGGCGCCGCCGTTGTTGAGCTTGATCTCCCCGCCCCACTTGTCGGCCTGGTCGAATTCCATCGAGGTGATGGTGTCTTCCAGGTCGCGCTTGGGCAGGTAGAACACGTACTCGCCTGCGGCACCGCGTCGGATCATGATGTTGGCCATAGCAATTCCTTGAGAGGAATTAGGAGCTAGGGGTTAGGGACTAGGGTCGGTGCGCCCAAGGCGCGCTTTTCCCTAGTTCCCAGCTCCTAGTCCCTAGTCCCTTAACGAATGAGGTCATAGTTGTAGTCAGTGGTCCCCATGCCGCGGGTCTCTTCGTCCAGCCGCTCCAGCACGGCGTTCACCAGGGTGGTGAGCATGTACATGGCGCCCTCGTACCCCAGCGTGGTCATGCGATGCAGGTGGTGACGGTCGAAGATCGGGAAGCCCAGGCGGATCAGCGGCACCTCGAACTCCTTGCCCTTGTGCAGGGTGTCGCGCTGGATGAACTTGCCGTAGCTGTTGCCGATGATGAAGTCGGGCTTGTCGGTGAACACCAGCGAACGCAGGTGCCACAGGTCGGCGCCGGGGTAGGCCTTGCAGTTCACGCCGTAGGGCGAGGACTCGAGCAGCTTCTGCATCGCCTTGTTCCACTTCTTGGAACCGTTGTTGCAGACGACATGCACCGGCTCGGCGCCCAGTTCCATCAGAAACTTGACCATGCCCATGGTGAAGTCCGGATCGCCGTAGAGGGCGAAGCGCTTGCCGTGCAGCCAGGTGTGGCTGTCGGTCATCATGTCGACCAGGCGGCCGCGTTCCTTCACCAGCGACTCGGGAATCGGCTTGCCGGTGACTTCCGCCACTTTCATCAGCCACTCGTCGGTCCACTCCAGGCCCATCGGAATGTCGATCTTGGGCACCTCGTGGGTCCAGGTGTTCTCGACGAATTTCTTGGTCTTTTCCAGTTGCATCGGCTGCAGCAGGAAGGTGTTGATGGCGTTGGGCGCGTCCTTCACCTCGTCCTGCGTGGTGCCGCCGGAATACATGCGGAAGGTGCCGTCGGCCGGGGTATCGAGCACCTCGGTCGGATCGGACAGCATGGTGTGCGCGACGCCCATTTCATCGAGCATGCGATGGATGACGCGGAAGTTACCGAGATAGGTCTCGAAGCCCGGCACGATGTTGATCTTGCCGTTGCTGCCAACTTCCTTGCCGGCCATGTGGTTCAGCGTGAAGTAGCGGATGATGCCTTCGAGCATGTTGTCCCAGCCGGTGACGTGGCTGCCCACGAAAGACGGCGTGTGGGCGAAGGGGACGGGGTAGTCCCTGGGAATATGACCTTCATTCCGGGAGTTGCCGATGAAGGCGTTGAGGTCGTCGCCGATCACTTCCGCCATGCAGGTGGTGGACACCGCGATCATGTCCGGTTTGTACAGCGCCTTGGCGTTTTCCAGGCCGTCGAACATGTTCTTCTGGCCGCCGAACACCGCCGCGTCTTCGGTCATCGAGTCGGACACGCAGGCGACCGGCTCCTTGAAGTGGCGGTTGAAATAGGTGCGGAAATAGGCCACGCAGCCCTGCGAGCCGTGCACATAGGGCAGGGTCTTTTCGAAGCCGAGCGCGCACAGCACGGCGCCCAGCGGCTGACAGGCCTTGGCGGGGTTGACGGTCAGCGCCTCGCGCTTGAAATTGAGTTCCTGGTATTCCAGGGTGGTGGACCACGTAAAGGTCTCGTCGATCTTGCCCTGCTCGGTACGTTCTTCGAACGAGTCCTGCTTGGTCTTGAGCATCTCCTTGTATTCGTCATTACGGAACAAGGGGTACGACGGCTTGATGTCTTCAATGGCTTGCATGTTCATCTCCTGGCCCGAACCGCCAATCTGCGGACACGGGCATGGGTTGATCTGGGTTCGTTACCCCGGCATCAGCCAGGGTGACGTGGTCCTTACGCGGCTTGAGCGATTGCTTCCGCTTCCGGCTTCTTCTGCCAGGGCGGGGTGAGAATCTTCCAGCACGGGTTGTTGATGGTCATGTCCATATCGCGGGCGAAAATGGCGAAACCGTCAAAGCCGTGATAGGGGCCGGAGTAGTCCCACGAGTGCATCTGGCGGAACGGCACCCCCATCTTCTGGAAGATGTACTTTTCCTTGATGCCGGAGCCGATCAGGTCGGGCTTGACCCGTTTCACGAACTCCTCGAACTCGAAGCCGGTGACGTCGTCGTACAGCAGCGTCGCATTGCCCATTTCCTTGACGGTGCGGTCGTAGTCGTCGTTGTGGCCGAATTCGTAGCCGGTGCCGACCACTTCCATGCCGAGGTCCTCGTATGAACCGATCACGTGGCGCGGGCGCAGGCCGCCGACGTAGAGCATCACGCGCTTGCCTTCCAGGCGCTGCTTGTACTTGGCGATCACCGCGTCGACCATCGGCTGGTACTTGGCGATCACCGCTTCGGCGCCGGCCTTGATCTTGTCGTCGAAGTGCGCGGCGATGGCACGCAACGACTCGGCGATCTTGGTGGGGCCGAAGAAGTTGTACTCGATCCACGGGATGCTGTACTTCTCTTCCATGTGGCGCGCGATGTAGTTCATCGAACGGTAGCAGTGGATGAGGTTGAGCTTCACCTTCGGGGTGAGCTCGATCTCGGCCAGGGTGCCGTCGCCGGACCACTGGGCCACCACGCGCAGGCCCATCTCTTCCAGCAGGATGCGCGAGGACCAGGCGTCGCCGCCGATGTTGTAGTCGCCGATGATGGAGACGTCGTAGGGGCTGGGAACGAACTCGGTCTTGATGTCCTTGCCGTCGCGCGAGAACACCCAGTCGCGGATGGCGTCGTTGGCGATGTGGTGGCCAAGCGATTGCGACACGCCGCGGAAACCTTCGCAGCGCACCGGCACCACCGGCTTGTCGAGTTCGGCTGCGGCCTTCTTCGACACCGCCTCGATATCGTCGCCGATCAGCCCGATCGGGCACTCGGACTGCACCGAGATGCCCTTGTGCAGCGGGAACAGCCCTTCGATTTCGCCGATCAGCTTGGCGAGCTTCTTGTCGCCGCCGAACACGATGTCCTTCTCCTGGAAATCGGAGGTGAAGTTCATCGTGCCGAAGGTGTTGATGCCGGTCGTGCCGACGTAGTAGTTGCGGCGTCCGGCGCGGGAATACTGGCCGCAGCCGACGGGCCCGTGGGAGATGTGGATCATGTCCTTGATCGGACCCCACACCACGCCCTTGGAACCGGCGTAGGCGCAGCCGCGGATGGTCATCACCCCGGGCAGCGACTTGCGGTTGGAGGTAATGCACTTCTTGGATTGCTCTTCACTGTGGTCGTTGACCGCCAGATGTTTGGCCCGGTCCTTCTGGGCCTTTTCGGGATAAACCTCGAGCACCTCCTTGATGAGGGCTTCGGTTTCTTCACGCGTCAATGCTGACATTTCGTTCTCCTTGCACGCCGCCACCAATCTGTGGACGGGTGTACAGGTTGATCTTGCGTAGGGTGGGTTAGGCCGTGAGGCCGTAACCCACCGTTTGGGCGTCACAGGTGGGTTATACCCGCAAGGGGTAGGCCGTATTTGTACGGGAGCAAAGCTCCCAACAACTACGCACCGCTTCGCTAACCCACCCTACGGTCTACGGTCAGGCTGCGGCAACCGCTTCTTCGGCCGCCGTCTTACCGACGATCGACTCGTCTTCCTCTTCCATCACGCCGAAGTCCATCAGCAGCGCTTCCAGCTCGTCCATGGTGATCGGGGTGGGGATGACGAAGTTCTTGTTCTCCACGATCTTCCTGGCCAGATCGCGGTACTCCTGCGCCTGCTTGGCGGCCGGCTCGTACTCGATCACGGTCATGCGGCGGATCTCGGCGCGCTGCACCACGTTGTCGCGGGGGACGAAGTGAATCATGGTGGTGCCAAGCTGGCGCGCCAGTTCCATGATCAGCTCGTCTTCACGCGCGGTGTTGCGGCTGTTGCAGATGAGGCCGGCCAGACGCACGCTACCGGAGCTGGCGTACTTGACGATGCCCTTGGCGATGTTGTTGGCGGCGTACATCGCCATCATTTCGCCGGAGCACACGATGTAGATCTCCTGCGCCTTGTTCTCGCGGATGGGCATGGCGAAGCCGCCGCACACCACGTCGCCGAGCACGTCGTAGAACACGAAGTCGAGGTCTTCCTCGTACGCGCCTTCCTCTTCCAGGAAGTTGATCGCGGTGATCACGCCGCGGCCGGCACAGCCGACGCCGGGCTCAGGGCCGCCGGATTCCACGCACTTGATGTCGCGATAGCCGACCTTCATCACGTCTTCCAGCTCCAGGTCTTCCACGGAACCGGCATTGGCTGCCATCTCCATGATGGAGTTCTGAGCTTTTGCGTGCAGGATCAGACGGGTGGAATCCGCCTTGGGATCGCAGCCAACAATCATCACTTTCTTGCCGGCTTCAGCGAGGCCAGCCACCAAATTCTGGGTAGTGGTCGATTTGCCAATACCCCCCTTACCATAAATCGCACATTGACGCAGACGAGCCATCTCACTCTCCTTGGGTGTAAACGGAACGCGATTGAAAAATTTCGTTCGCACCAGGGATATCGCAAGCGTCGTGCCAGGCTAACTACAAGTCGATATCTCTATGATTCACAAGGGAAAGCGAGGTACGGACCCGCCCCGTAGGCGGGTGCCGGACGCAACAATGGGGCGGGCGTTGTAGGGGTGTCGACAAGGGCCAGCCGTCAGGCGGATGTGCCCTGCCGGCGGAGGTCAGGCGGGTGGATTCGGAAACTGGGGTCAGGTGGAATGCCCGGAGCACCGGCTCACTGCATGACTTCACGTGGTCACGACATTAATCCTGCGGAGGATCGTGCGTGGCGGGCCTCCAAGGCTGCTGCGGCAAAGCGGCAAGCAATGTTGCAACGCAACACGGTATCCGACCCCGAGTTCGCCAGTTCCCGGGCTCGAGCAGAGGCTGCTAGTGGTCGAGCGGACTCGTCACCCCGCGCCCGCCGCGGTTCAGCACGTGGGTGTAAATCATCGTGGTCGTCACGTCCTTGTGGCCCAGCAGCTCCTGCACCGTGCGGATGTCGCAGCCGCTGCCGAGCAGATGCGTGGCGAACGAATGAAGAATCAAAGGGGCCAGGCTCGGATTAACTTTGTTATGATGGCACCATGCCCCGCCGCTCCCGCATCCATCTTGATGGCGTCCCCTTGCACATCGTGCAACGGGGGCATAACCGCGAACCCTGCTTCTTCGGCGAAGAAGACTACCAGTCCTATCTTTACTGGCTGGGCGAAGCCCTCAAAAAAGAAAACTGCGCGCTGCATGCCTACGCCCTAATGACCAATCACGTCCACCTGCTGGTCACTCCTGACCGGGCGGACGCCATCCCCCGGCTCATCATTGCCCTCGGGCGGCGCTACGTGCAATACATCAACACCACTTACCGCCGTAGCGGAACCCTGTGGGACAGTCGCTACAAATCCTCATTGATCCAAGCCGAAACCTACCTGCTTGCTTGCCAGCGCTACATCGAACTCAACCCCGTGCGAGCCGCCATGGTGGACGACCCTGCCCACTACCGCTGGACCAGCTATCGCCACAACGCCCTCGGTCAAGCCAGCGTTTACCTGACACCCCACCCGCTTTATCTGGCGATCGGGCGGGAAGACACGGAAAGACAGGCCGCTTATCGTGACCTGTTTCGGGCGCAGTTGGACAACAAAGCCATCGACGACATCCGGCTGGCGCTTAACCAGAATCAGCCGTTGGGCAATTCACGCTTCTATGCCAAGATCGAAGCCACGACCGGACAAAGGCGGGAAGCCAAGCAGCGCGGCAGGCCGCGTGTGCAACGCGATGAATCCAAGGCGCACGAGGCGGGGCAGGGGAAGTTGGGGTTGTGATTCCGATTATCAGGAATAATGTGA
>JAUYCF010000077.1 GCA_030692355.1 Thiobacillus sp. | reverse complement strand
GGCAACCTCGCCGACCAGACGCTCAAGGAATTCCAGCAATACGTCTCGCCCTACAACAACTTCAAGTTCAGCGAGGAATACATCGTCCAGCGCCTGCAGGGCAACCAGATCGACACCACCGCCCGCGTCTGCATCTGCACCATCCAGCGCATGTATTCCATGCTCAAGGGCCGCGACCTGCCGGCCGACCTGGAAGAGGTTTCCGTAGGAGCGGCTTTAGCCGCGATCAGCACCCCCGAGCCCATCGAATCCTTCGAGCAATTCATCGCCGACCACAAAGACGAAATCACCGCCCTGCAAATCCTCTACGCCAAGCCCTACAAACAGCGCCTCACCTTCGAGGCGGTGAAGGAACTCGCCGACGCCATCGAAAAGCCGCCCTACCTGTGGAACGAATCCCAGCTCTGGCAGGCCTACGCCGCGCTGGAAGCGAGCAAGGTCAAAGGCGCCAGCGGCCGCCGCATCCTCACCGATCTGGTGTCGCTGGTCCGCTTCGCCATCCATCAGGACAACGAACTCGTGCCGTTCCCCGAACGCGTCAACGCCAACTTCAAAGCCTGGCTCGCCACCCAGGATCGTCACCCCGGCGAAAGCCGGGGTCCAGAAGAATCAAGGGGCTTCACCCCCGAACAAATGAAATGGCTCGAAATGATCCGCGACCACATCGCTGCCAACCTCGGCATCGAACCCGACGATTTCGAATACGCCCCGTTCGCCCAGGAAGGCGGGCCCGGCAAGATCCACCAGCTTTTCGGTGACAAGCTGCCGGAAATGCTCGCTTCGCTGAACCCCTCGACCAACAAAAACGCATCGTCGCGGAAATCGAAAAACAATTCTCCCGCCTCGACGAAGCCGTCGCCAACCTCAAGCGCGTCAAGGCCAACCTCAAGCGCTACAAAGCCGCCGTCCTCAAAGCCGCCGTCGAAGGCCGCCTCGTCGAAACCGAAGCCGAACTCGCCCGCCGCGAAGGCCGCAGCTACGAAACTGGCGCCCAACTCCTGCAACGCATCCTCGAAACCCGCCGCAGCCAGTGGCAAGACAAGGGAAAATACAAAGAACCCACCGCGCCCGACACCACCGACCTGCTCGAATTGCCGGAGGGGTGATCTGCCAGGACGAGATGGTCGAGTCGGTTGCCTTCGCCGCAGCGGGCATCCCGATCACAGGCCACAAGAAAATTGAATTCGGCAACAAGCAGGACACGGTGAAGCTGATCACTTTCCATAGCAGCAAGGGACTGGAATTTCCGCTGGTGGCGATCCCCGGCGCGAGCATCCCGAGTGGTGAAGAAGTGGCGACGGAAGAAGAAGCGCGTTTGCTTTACGTGGCGATGACTCGGGCGACCAAGGAGCTGCTGGTTCTTGAGAGCACGCCGGCCTGATGTTGCTGGTGTTCGGGATCGGGTGGCCCTGGGCCGGTGGTTGTTTGTAGTGTGGCGTAGAGTCGGCTGTATGCAATATTCATACAGCATATATTTGACGTGTTTTGGAAGCCGTTGTGTTGTATGCTGTATGCATACCGCATACGAGAAGAGCCATGTCATCCGAGCAATCCGTCGCCATGAAGCGGGCTAACAGCCGCCAGTGGGTACTTAAACCGCAGGACTTGGCGATCGCCTTGAAGCTGGTGGCCTTGAAGGGCCAGTGGCTGCCCTATGCCGCCCTGGCCGATGCCATGCGTTTGTCCCGCTTCGAAGCCCATGCCGCCGTGCAGCGTTTGACGGCGGCGCGGCTGGTGGCGGTGGTCGATGGCCAGCCCGGGCCGGTGGTGGCGGCGCTACGCGGATTCGTGATGTACGGGGCGCCGTATGCCTATCCGGCCGTGCGGGGTGAAATGACCATCGGGTTCCCAACGGCCTACGGTGTTTCTCCGCTCAAGGAGGTGATGGCGGCCTCGAATGAGCCGCCGCCGGTGTGGCCGCACCCCGAGGGCATCGCGAGGGGGCCGGGCTTGCTGCCTTTGTACGAAAACCTGCCGCTGGCGGCGCGGGAAGACCCTGTGCTCTATGAGTTGCTGGCCTTGTTCGATGCGTTGCGCGCCGGGCAAGCACGGGAGCGCGAACTGGCCCGTAAATACCTTGAGGAACGTTTGCAGTGAGCGAAAACGTTTTTCGAAGGGATGATCCGAACCTGCCGATTTTGATGCTGATCGCGAAATCGCTGGGGGACTTATGCGATTCGCTGGTTTTCGTGGGCGGATGCGCGACGGGTTTGCTCCTGACTACGCCGCGCGCCCAAGCGATCCGGGCTACGCAGGATGTGGATGTGGTGGTGCATGCTCTTTCCATCGCCGATTATCACGCGATGGAAAAGGCAGTCGAAGCGCGTGGCTTCAAGCACGATCTATCGCCCGAGGCACCGATCTGTCGCTGGGTGTTGCAGGGCGTGGCGCTCGACCTGATGCCAAGCCAGCCCGGCATACTCGGGTTCTATAACCGCTGGTATCCCCTGGCCATTGAAACCGCTGCGCAGATCAAATTGCCGAATGGCATGGATATCCGGCTGATTACGGCTCCGGTGTTTGTGGCAACCAAGTTCGAGGCTTTTCATGGCCGGGGCAACAACGATTATCTCGCCAGCCATGACCTCGAAGATATTATTACGGTGGTCGATGGACGCCCGGAGTTGATGCAGGAAATCGACCAGGCGGGTGGCGAGTTGTGGCGCTATATCGCCGCCGAGCTCCATGCCTTGCTCGAAGACCGCAACTTTTTGATGGCACTGGCCGGACATCTTCCCGGCGATGCTGCCAGCCAGGCGCGCCTCCCTGAACTGATCCGCCGCATGCGTGCAATTGGCAATATCGATAAATAAGGAACCCCCTTGCGAAACGTCACCCTTCATCTGAAAGCCGTCTTCAACGACGGGAGTTACAGGAAACCGCAATTTGTAAGGATGACTTACAAGTTCGCCAGGAAGGCAGCCGCGAGGTTACCCGCAAGTTGTGGCATTGTCGGCTGGACGCCATTCTTGCGGTGGGCTTTCGTGTCCGCAGCCAAATCTGTTTGAGCTGTTAAACCGGGGCCAGAATGAATCAAACACTTTTCGCCAGCACCGAAGGCCGGATGCTGGGCGTCGGCCTGGCGCTCACCGGCCTGATGCTGCTGGCGTTCGGGGTCGGGTGGCACCTGTATCCGGACCGCATTCTTCCCTACGCGATCATGACGGGGCTGAACCTGATCATCGGCCGCGAAGCGGGGATGTCCTTCGGCTATGCGAGTGGTTTCGGTCATGCCCAGGTGGCGCCCCTCAACATTCTGGTCGAGACCATCCAGGTGCTGGTGATTTACCCGCTGTTCGTGCAGAGCACGCGGCACCTGATCAAGCTGCGAATCCTGGAGTCTTTCATCACGCGCATCCACCACGCGGCGGAATCCCGCGGGGGCGTGGTACGCAAGTTCGGCATCGCCGGCCTGTTCGTTTTCGTGTTTGCGCCATTCTGGATGACCGGGCCGGTGGTGGGGGCGATCATCGGATTTCTGATCGGCTTGCGCCCATGGGTGAATCTGGCCGTGGTGCTGGTGTCGACCTATATCGCGATTGGCATCTGGGCGCTGCTGCTGAACGAGCTCAATGTCTGGGCGTCAGCCGTCAACCAGTACGCACCCTACGCGTTGGTCCTCGCGATCGTGCTGATCGCTGCCGCGATGCAGTGGGTGGCCCGGCACCGCAACCGCGGCTGAACCCGCCGCTAATTTGTGCATTTTTCCAATTCTTGAAATGAGAATGCTGACGAACGACCACAACGGATTGAAGCAATGAGCGCTTCTCCTGACGCCTGCGCCAGAATCTTTCTGCTGAGCCACATGCGCGCCTACACCAGCCTGGCGGGGCATATCCTCGGCTCGCATCCGCAGATCAACGGCTATTACGAAATGCACCTCGGCTATGAGGTGGCCGCTGCGCTGGACAGGCAGCTGGCGGCGTTTCGGCAGGACGAGGTGCTGAAGCCGGGGAGCCGCTACCTTTTCGACAAGCTGCTGCACAACGACCATGCTCTGAAGCCCGAGCGGCTGGGGCTGGCGGACATCAAGATTCTGGTTGCGCTGGCGGAGCCGGCGCACACGATCCGGAGCATCGTGCATCTGTTTCGGCAGAAGCCGGATCCGGACCTGTATGCCTCGCCGGTGGAAGCGGCGAATTACTACGTCGAGCGGGTGCGGGCGCTGGCCGATTTTTGCCGGACGACCGATTGGCCCTACACCTACTTCGATGCGGAGCTGTTTGTACGCGCGCCGGAGAGGCTGCTGCCCAGACTGACGGCATGGCTGGAGCTGGAGTCGCCGTTGAGCGAGCGCTACGAGGTGTTCAGCCAGACGGGGAAGGCGCGCCGGGGGGATACGTCGGAGCGGGTTCGGAGCGGGCGGATCGACCGGGCGCGGAGCGATTACGCGCATGTGGTGATTCCGGAGGATGCGCTGAGGGCGGCGGAGGCGGCGTATCGGGCGTGCCGTGAGAAGATGATTGCCGGGGCGGCGGATTCGGTGACGCTTTAGATTTTCCCCGCGGTCTGATGTGGGCTGCAGGCAAGCCCACGTTCAAAACACCAACTGATACCTTACTCCGGCACCTTGCCCCAGGCGCTGCAGGAAGCCCTGATCGGTCAGTGTCTTCAAGGCGTACTGCACGGTACGGCGCGGCAGTTGTGTCGTGCTCACGATGTCGTTCACCTGCAAGCGTTGCTCCGGTCGCGACTTGAAACTTTGCAGCACGGCCGACGCCGTTTCCGACAGCTTTTGCAGATGCATATAACGTGCGCGGGTGTGCTCCACGTCGCGCAAGGCGTCTTCCAGCATTTTCAGAAAGAACCTGGCCAGCGGTTCGTAGCGATAGCGCATCGGGTCGGCCTGAAACGTGCCTTGAGACACTTCGTGCAGAACCGCGTAGTACTTTGCGCGGTTCTGCTCGATGCGCCGGTCCAGCGCGACGTAGGGCATGGCTGCGGTCAGCGGCTCATCGTCCGATTGCAACAACGCCAGGAGAAACAGAGCGCGTCCGATGCGCCCATTCCCATCCTGGAAAGGATGAATCGCCAGAAACCGAAACACGAATTCCGTTGCCGCTAGCAGCGGCCAGGGCGATTCGTTCCGATTGGCGTTGTACCACGCTACCAGGTCGGCCATGGCGGTTTCGGTGGCGATGCCGGGCGCGGCCGGGTCGAGCACGGTGCGCACTTCACCCGTGGCGTGGTTTTTGGAAATCACGCGGTTGGGCGTGGTTTTGTACGCACCGGCATAGGGCGATGCCTGCGGATAAAACTTGAGCAAGTCATGATGCAGGCCGCGTATCACCATCTCGGTGAGCGGAATGAAATCCCGCGCCTGCGCGTAGATCGTCGCCAACACTTCGCGGCAGCCAACCACCTCTTCCACGCTGCGCTCGCGATCCTTGGAAAGTTTGTCGAGGATGAAATCCTTGTGCTGCTCGAACGCCGTGGTGCGCCCATCGACCGAGAGCGTGGTGTCCACCCATTCCACTTCGGCATCGGTGAGCAGTGCATTTTCGATCCGCGTGGAAGCGCCCACATTGCTGATCAGGGCGCAGCGATTCAAATAATGTGCCTCGCTGTCTGAAAGCGAACCCAGCCCGGAGGCGGCATTCACCACCTCGGCTTGCAGCTTTTTGAGGGCTTTTTCGAGCTTGACGCTCGGTTGGAAGGACAGCATGGTTGTCTGCAAGCTATTGTTGGGTAAGGAATTTTCTAATAATGCGCAAGATCGCGCAACTGTTTAATAAACAAAGTTGCGCGATATTGCGCATTGTGGCGTGGGCGTCGCATCAGCGGTGCGGGCAAGTAGATTGAACTGGCTGCTCGCTGATAAAGCAATTTGCCTCGCTCTCCTGACGTGGGCTTGAATTGCTCCCTCGCCCCTTGGGGGATAGGAATAGTCGGTGCGGTCAGAACAGGCTGTCCCACGCATCACGCTCTGCGCGGTAGTTCATCAAGGCTTCGACGATCTGCTGCTTGCGTTCGGCGCGATGCCCGGCGGACTGGATCTGGCGCCAGGCGGCGGCGTGAGCGCCGAAGTTGTGGTCGATGTTGTCGATGAAGGCGCGGATGTGGCGCAGGGCGTCCGTCAGCTCGGGCGTGCGCAGCCACCAATGGCCGGCGTCGAACACGAGCGCGTGGAGTTGCCGGTTTTTCTCGACGATGGCGTCGTGCTTTTGCTGGTATAGCGCGAGCAGTTCGGCCTCCTTCTGTGCGATCACTGCCTCGACCACGTCGCGCGCGAAGGGCTGGTTCACGTCGGCGTGCTTCACCAGTTCTTCGGTGGAAAACAGCATCAGGTCGCCGAAGAACTGGCGCTCGAATTCATTGGATAAATCGACGCTTGCTTCGCCCACTTCCACGCCGGGGCGGAAGTCGTCGGTGAGGCCCGCTTCGGTGGTGCGCCGGTGCAGGTTGGGCATGTTGAACGAGGCGAAGCGATGCCCGATCTCGGCGGCGATGAGCCGCCCGGCGGTGGGGCCGGACATACGCAGCCGCAGGTGGCCGAAGGGGATGAGGTACTTGAGCCCGGCGTAGTTGACGATGTAGTTGCCGGGGTAGATCGTCCGCGCCGGGGTGAGCTGGGTAAACCCGCTGCCGTAGGCAAACCAGGTCTTGCGGGTGAGGTGCTCGCCGAAGAAGAAGGCGTTGAGCCGCTGGGTAAAGTCGGCCAGGCACGCGCCGTGGTCGTGCGCGCCTTGCAGCCGGCAGGGGTAGGGATAGGTCGTCGGCTGGTGGTCGAAGCCGAACAGCCCGGCCATGTCGTGATACGCGGCGTCGCCCGCAAGCGGCCCCGCGCCGTGGAACTGGCAGGCCGCTTCGCTGCGCAGGCCGGCGAGCTGGGTGAAGAAGGCGCTCACGTCGTCCAGAAAGTTGGCCGCCATCACCGCCGGCGACACCGGCGGGTCGCCCACCATCTTGCCGGTGAGCATCAGGGTATCGGTGCTGCGAAAGATTTTGTCGATGGCGTGGAAGTAATTCAGCGCAAGCACCGCCTCTTCGCCGGAGGCGGTCTGCCGGTTCACGCACAGCGACTGGTCGCTGTCGATCAGGTAATACAGCGTGTTGTGCGTGTCTTCGGTCAGCTGCAGGAATTTCAGGTAGCTGAGGTTGCGGTTGGCGGCCTGGCCTTTGAGATAGAAGGCGTCGCGCGGCTGGGTGGTGAGCAGATGGCCCAGGCGTTCGCGCTGCTGCGGGGGCAGCGCGTGCAGCAGCGCGTATTGCTCGGCCAGCCCGAAGTAGACGACCTGCAGGCCTTTCTTGCGGTATTCGTCGACGAGTTCCTGGTGGCGGCGGACATTGGCTTCGTCGCGGCTGTCCTCGCTGACGATGACCTGGATCTTCTCCCACGTGCCGGACGCGTGGCCGCCGTAGTCGAACAGCGTGCACACCTGGTAGAGGCTTTCCAGGCAGGCGCGCAGATGGGGCGGCCGGTCCGCCACCGGGATGGCAAGGATGAAGTGATGGCGGTCGTCGCTGACTTGGGCATTCTTGCAGCGCTGGCGGATCAGCGCCTCCTGTTCGCGGAATAGCGACTGGTAGCTCGCCAGCAGTGGGTGGAAATCTGACTCGCCGGACCACATCGCCTGTTCCAGCAGGGGGTAGCAGGCTTCGTAAAGCGCGGTGAGGGCATCGAGGCTGGCTGCACGCTGCAGCTGCGCGGCCACGCCGGCCAGCCCGTGAATTCGGGCCTGATAACGCGCGATGCAATCCCGCAGGAAGGGGCTGGCCGATTCCTTCTGGACGTGGGCGCCGGGCACCCGTTCGGCGTCGGGGGGGTGCGGAAACTTGCTGGGGGGCTTGCTTGCCGGGATGGTCATCGAAACAGTGGCTGCGCGTGTGCGACGCGCTGATGCAAAACAAAGGCCTAATAGTACCCGCCCATGGCGGAAAGCCGGATGGGCCCGCACCGCATCACGAAGGGGCGGGCTGTGATGCTTGCGGCGTTTACCCTCTCAGCCGTACCCGCCTTTCCACCGTGAGCACGTCGCCCGCCGCATCCACCACCGCATAGAGCCTGGGCGTCGGCCGGCTGGTCCAGCCCGGATTGGGAGTGGGGCTGTCCAGGTACACCACCTGCGCGCCGTCGAACTGCCTTTCCACCTGGCCGCGGGCGAGCAGGTCGTTGAGGGCGGCAATGGAAATCCCGCGCTGCTTCATGCGGCTGAAGGCGAGGGGGCTGATCTTTCCGAGTTTCATCATGAGGGTTCTCCTGTTTGCCTGCGCGGGGGTATGCCATCGCGCAGTGGCGTTTTCTGGATTCGGTATTTATACTGTGTATGCGTACACTGTACATGCATACAGTATTTGGAGGAAGCCCCATGCGAGATTTAACGAGCCGCCAGGAAGAAATCCTGAACCTGATCAAAGAATGGATCGAAACCACCGGCCTGCCGCCGACGCGCGTGGAGATCGCGCAGCACTTCGGTTTCAGTTCGCCGAATGCGGCCGAGCAGCATCTCAAGGTGTTGGCGAAAAAGGGGGCGCTGGATCTGGTGCCGGGGACGTCGCGCGGCATCCGCCTCAAGGGCGACGGCGGGGTGCCGCTGGTGGGCCAGGTAGCGGCAGGCAGTCCGATTCTGGCGCAGGAGAATATCGAGCGGCACTACCAGTTCGACCCCGCGATGTTTTCGCCGCGCGCCGACTATCTGCTCAAGGTGCGCGGCATGAGCATGAAGGATGCAGGCATCCTCGACGGCGACCTGCTCGCGGTGCATCGCAGCACCGAGGCCAAGGCGGGGCAGGTGGTGGTGGCGCGGATCGGCGACGAGGTCACAGTGAAGCGCTTTAGTCAGCGCGGCCACACCGTGCGGCTCTTGCCGGAAAACCCAGACTTCGAACCCATCGTCGTCGACCTCAAGCGCCAGGAACTGGTGATCGAAGGCATCGCGGTGGGGGTGATCCGCAGCGGGAAGAGTCTGTGAGTGCAGCGCGAAACGGGCGTGCTTGAGCAGCGGCTATACAACGGCGATTTGATTGGGAGGCATCACGATGAGCACAGGGCTGGGTGAAATCATTCTTTACCGGGCGGCTGATGGTGGGCCGGCGCTGGATGTGCGGCTGGAGCGGGAGTCGGTTTGGCTTTCGCTCAATCAGCTGGCTGGCTTGTTCGAACGGGACAAATCTGTGATCTCGCGCCACCTCCGTAATGTCTTCAAGGAGGGCGAGTTGGTGCGCACGGAAGTTGTTGCAAAAAATGCAACAACTGCATCCGACGGCAAGATTTATCAGGTCGAGTACTTCAATCTGGACGCCATTATTTCAGTTGGATACCGGGTGAACTCCCTGCGCGGCACCCAGTTCCGCATCTGGGCCACCAACGTGCTGCGCCAGCATCTGGTGCAGGGCTACACCGTTCATGAGCGGCGGCTGAAGGAGCTCAACCAGGCAGTGCGTCTGGTTGCCGACGTAGCGCATCGCCGCGCACTAAGCGGCGACGAGGCGACCGCGCTGCTCGAAGTGGTGGCGGACTACGCCTACGCGCTGGAGGTGCTGGACGACTACGACCACCAGCGGGTGCGCCTGGGTGATGTGTCGCCCGGCCCGGTGGCGGCGCTGGCGCTGGACGAGGCACGCCAGGTGATCCTGCGCATGGGCGAGCGCTTCGGCGCCACCGGTCTGTTCGGACGGGAAAAGGACGAAGGGCTGGAAGGCTCGCTGTCCGCCGTGATGCAGACTTTCGGCGGGCAGGAGGTCTATCCCAGCCTGGAAGAAAAGGCGGCTCACCTGCTGTACTTCCTGGTCAAGAACCACCACTTCGTCGACGGTAACAAGCGCATCGCGGCGGCGTTGTTCCTGTGGTTTCTGCAGAAGAACCTGGCGCTCTACCGCGCCGACGGCGGCAAGCGCATCGCCGACAATGCCCTGGTGGCGATGACGCTTCTCATCGCCGAAAGCCGGCCGGATGAGAAGGACGTTCTCACCCGCGTGGTGGTGAACCTGATCAACCGGAGAAATCCCTGAGCGAAGCCGACTGGGTGTGTTGAAAATCATGGCTTTACAGATATCCTATGCAGTGCTTTAATCGGTACTGATTAAAGTACAGGAGGCAGCCATGAACGTCGTCCCCGCCCAGGAAATCAAACGTCGCGGCATAGCAGCCGTGGATGAAGCCCTGGCCCAAGGCCCGGTGCACATCATCAAGAACAACCGCCCGCAATATGTCGTGCTGACCGAAGAGCGCTACCGTGAACTGATCGAGTCCCAGGAAGAAGCCGCCCTGGCCCGTATCAAGGTATCGCTGGAAGATGCGAAGGCCGGCCGTGTCACCCGCCACGACAGCGTCGAATCTCTGATGCAGCACCTGGACAGCAAATCGGCGGCATGAGTTGGACGCTGACCACCACGGCTTTTTTCGACCGCCGTGTCCGCAAGTTTTTGACCAGACACCCCGACCTTAGACCCCGCTTCATTGAAACCATGGCGCAACTGCGCGCCGATCCCTTCGAACCCAGCCTGCGCCTGCACCCCCTGACCGGAAAACTCCAGGGCATGCAGGCCGTCAGCCTGACTTACAGCTACCGCATCACCCTGACGCTGCAAATCACTGAGCACGAAATCCTGCTGCTTGATATCGGCAGCCATGACGAGGTGTACGGGTGAGCAGCCCCTGCATCGCCGTTATTGCGAGGGCGCAGAAGCAACCAGTTCGCACATCGCAACGATTCCTGACAAACATTTATCCCAGATTGTGAATTTGACGATTTATGGCGTGTAGGGTGCACTCTGTGCACCGATTGACGCCTGAAGGTGCACGGAGTGCACCCTACCAAAGCATCTCGCTTTAATGAACAATCCGGGTTTATTCCCTGCTGAACAACCCCGCTATGACCCGCTTCGCCGCCATCGACTTCGAAACCGCCAACAACGCCCGCGACAGCGCCTGCTCGGTGGGAGTGGTGATCGTCGAGCGCGGCCGTATTGTCGATCGTTTGTCGGCGCTGATCCGCCCGCCGTCGCGGCAGTTCTTGTTTACGCATATTCATGGCCTGTCGTGGGATGACGTGAAGGGCGCGCAGTGTTTCGATGCGGTGTGGGCGGGGTTGGCGCGCGAGCTGGCGGGGGTGGCGTTTCTTGCGGCGCACAACGCGCCTTTCGACAAGGGCGTGCTGGGCGCCTGCTGCGAGACCTACGGGCTGGCGGCGCCGACGTTGCCCTTTGTGTGCACGGTGAAGCTGGCGCGGGCGCGCTGGGATCTCCGCCCGACCAAGCTGCCCGATGTGTGTCGCCATCTGGGCATCGATCTGCGGCATCACCAGGCGGATTCGGATGCCGAGGCGTGCGCGCGGATCGTGATGGCGGCGCAGGCGGACGGGTGGCGCCATGGGGCATAGCGTTTCGTCTCCGGCCTGCCGACAAGTTAAATAGAGAAATCGCGTTCGGGGCCGGACGCAATGCTGTGCCCTTCGCTTATCCGCTTCCTTGACACTATTTGTATAGATCGGCTGGGGTCGGGCCACAGGCCGGAGACGATGGCTTGCTCCGCGTGGATACGGGTCTAGATTGATAAGGGCTGCGCGTTCTTTGCGTGGGGAAAACCGACGGTGGACTGGTAACGATACGGGGGGGTATGAGCATGACGGGAACGGGACTGGCACAGGAAAGCGGGACGATCAAGCTGCCGCCGCCCGAAACGGAGGGCGGCATGCCCTTGATGCAGGCGCTGAAGGCGCGGCACTCGGTGCGTGAACTGGACAGCAAGCTGCTGCCGCCGCAGGTGCTGTCGAACCTGCTGTGGGCGGCAAGCGGGGTGAACCGGCCGGCGTCGGGCCAGCGCACCGCGCCTTCGGCCCACGACTGGCGCGAGATCGATGTGGTCGTGACCATAGCGGAAGGCGCGTACCGCTACGATCCGCCCACCCATACCCTGATACGCGTGGCGGCCGGCGACATTCGTCCTCTGACGGGCGTGCAGGACTTTGTGGCCGCCGCACCGGTGAACCTGGTGTATGTGGCCGATCTGGAGCGGATGAACGAGGCCAGCGCGGACGACAAGGCGTTCTACAGCGCAACCGACGCCGGCTTCATTGCCCAGAACGTGTACCTGTATTGCGCGGCGGCCGGTTTGGCGGCGGTGGTGCGCGGCCTGGTCGATCGCGATGCCCTGGGCACAGCCCTGGGACTGGGACGCCATCGGCGCATCATCCTCGCGCAGTCCGTGGGCTATCCGGCCGGCCGCGCCAGGTAGCGAACAGCAAGCCGACAAAAACAGATGCCGAAATCCTGCTCGCCTGCCTGATCTGCCTCGCTCTTGCCGGTGGCTTGATCTGGCTGATCTGGAGCGTTTTCGGCTAGGGAGACTCTGAACAAGTCGTCGCCCCGGCGAAAGCCGGGGTCCAGATGCTTGATTTAACTGGATTCCGGCTTTCGCCGGAATGACGAATGGGGACTTGTTCAGGGTCTCCCTAGCCCGGTCATGGATTTTCTCCCCGGCACCGCCGGATCGGTGGCGTTGGGGTAGCAAGAGTGGACGCAGGATGCCTTCGCGGAAGGTCTTCCATGAAACACGCCGGGAAGAATCCCTTCCATGGCGGAGTGCCTTTTCCGCCGGTCAAGGCAACGGGGCAATCGCCTTCATCGCCCCGGCATCCGGTTGCCCTCAACAAAATATCGAGCGCATTTTCCCGAAAGCCACTGCGTTGGCAGACGCCGGGTTATCGCGCAGGGGCGACGACCAGCGGCACCATCATTTCCGCCGCGGAGAGCCCGCCGTGCACGCCGATGTGGGTGTGCCGCTCCTCGCCCTGGAGCCAGTCGCGCAGGATGGTCCGGCCGCGCGGGATGAGGACATAGTCGCCGAGGCGGTCGGCGAGGGCGGGGTGGGCGTCGCCCGGCCCCAGCCAGCCCTGGCGCAGGACGTCCTCGCTTTTGAACAGGCGAACCCGGTCTCCCAGCCGTTCCCGCACCTGGTTTTCGAACTGTGCTTCCCGGCCGGCGCGAACGTAGGCGTAGGCCGCGCGCGATTCGCCGCACAGGGGCAGCAACAGGGTCTCGCGCAGTTGGGGGTGGTCGTCGAGGTCGATGGTTTCTTCCGCCGAGGTGTCGATGAAGCCATGGTCGGCGGTGACGATGACCAGGCTGTTGTTGTCGCGCGCCACGTCCGCCAGCCGGGCGAAGCCCGCGTCGAGCGCTGCGAAGGCCTCCGCCACCGGTTCGCTGCGGATGCCATGTTCGTGGGCCAGGCTGTCGAACTGCGGCCAGTAGGCCTGGATGTAGCTGCGCGGCCCGGCGCTGCACAGGATGTCGGCGATCTGGGCGAACATCTCCTCCAGGGTGTCGTAGCCGTGCCGCTTGGCTCGGCCGGAGAAGGCGACGTTGAAGTCCGAGTGGATGATGTGATTCGGGCTCACCACATGGCAGGGCCGGGGCAGACGGTCGACCAGCGGGGTGAGGCCGAACAGTTCAGCCGGGGTGACGCCGGCCTCGCGCAGGGGATGGCGGCCGGTGCGCACGCGGAAGGGCAGCGGCGCGACGACGGCGCCGATCTCGCGTAAATACATGTGCCAGCCGGTCAGCCCGTGCTGCTGCGGGGCGAGACCGGTGAGAAAGGTGGGAATGGCGCTCGCCGTGGTGGAGGGAAAGACCGAGGTCATCTGTCCGCGCAGATGCCGGCGCAGGGCGCCGTCGCGGCCGAGCAGGTAATCGTGGCCGAGTCCGTCGACCACCAGCAGCACCAGATGGCGCGCGTCGGCCAGGGCTTGCGGCAGCAGCGCCGCAAGCGGCGGATAAGGACTGCCCCCGCCCAGCGCGGTGGCGATGGAGCTCATGAGGTTGACGATGCCGCCGCCGCGGTAGTCGGGCAGGGTGAGGTCGTCCTGCCTGGGGTCAATGCCGGGTGCCGGCGTCATGGCTGTTCCGTGGTGAGCATGGTGTGTGCTGAAAAATGCGCCTGCCGGATCAAGCCGGCCTAAAGTGAATATAGCCTCACGCGACAGCAAACCATGAAAACCCCCTCGGCGCGCCTGGAAAGCCTGGCCCACGCCCTGCGCGGGCTGGATCGCATCGTGCGCACGCAGCCCAATGCGCGGCTGCACCTGCTAACCGCGGCCTTGGTGTGCGCCGTCGGGGTGTATGTCGGCCTCGGCCGGGCGGAGTGGCTGTGGATCAGCGTGGCCATCGTGCTGGTGTGGAGCGCCGAGGCGTTCAATAAGGCGCTTGAACAACTGGCCGACGCCTTGCATCCGGCGCTGCATCCGGTATCGGCCGGGCCAAGGATGTGGCCGCGGCCGCGGTGCTGATCGCCGCACTGGGCACGGTGGTCATTGGTCTGCTGGTGTTTGTGCCGCATCTCGCCGGCCTGGGCCGTTGAGCCGCCGGTCTGAACGCGGAGCGGATCGCATGTTCGGGACGCTGCAACAGATCGCGGCACAGGTGGAAGCGGTCAAGCGGCCGGCGGATGTGGTGGTGGCCTCCCTCCATTGGGGCGGCAACTGGGGCTGTGCGATGTCCGCGGACCATCAGCGCTTTGCCCACGGGCTCATCGACCGGTGCGGGGTGGACGTGGTGCACAGCCATATCCTCGCATCATCCCATGGGCATTGAGGTGTGCCGGGGCCGGACGGCAGCCTGGAACTGCGCTGGTGAACGGGCCGGACTACTCCGGCTGCATTTCCCCTCTGCGCACCCATACGCCGCGTTCCTCGCAGTGCAGCAGTTCGCTGCCGCTCAGCAGATACTGGCCCACCGGATAGGCAAGGCTGTTGAAATAACAGGCGCCGGTTTCGAGCTCAAGATCGGGCGAGAGGTCTTCGTCGAATTCATCGAAGATCGGCGAGGTCCTGAGTTCGGGATCGGGGGCGCCGACCTGGGTCACATGGCTGGTCATGAGGCTGCCTTCTATGAGAGTGGACCTGGTTTCCAGCCTTATTCCTTGAACGGCGCATTTTCCGGCTCGATGCCCTCAATCTGCGGGATGCCTTTTTGCGGATGCTGCCTGACGATCCGCTTCAGTTCGTCGTCCATCCTGGCGCCATGGACACTGCTCTGCTGCACCTCGATATCCGGCGGGAATTCCGCGGACTCGGACGCTATTCGCTCAGGCGTTCTGCGCTCAAGTTCGGCTTCGGCTGCAAGCCAGTCATCAAGATCATGCCCAGGGGTGTGGCCACGCTTCATGCAGTGGTAGTAGGCGGCCTCGCGAAGCATCGCCTCGCGCTGCTCAAGGCTGTAAGCCCCTCGCCACGTAATGTCAGGATCCGTTTGCGGGTTAACGGGTGTGCGCGTCTGTTCGGCCATGTTTTCGTCCTCCATCGACTTTGCCAACTTAAGGATAGGCAGTCTTGCGAGAATTTTTCTGCGAACGAAAGCGAAGGGTTGCCTGCCGCGCAGCGTGTTTGCGGCGTCGGGGCGGACTGACTGCTAGCCGCCCCAGGCGCGCACGCGCCCCACATCCAGGTGCACGAAGTCGGAGCCCGGGTAGTAGCCCACGCCGCCGCCTTTCAGCATGAGTCCAGCCCGGCGCAGGTCGGCCAGCGGGACGCCGGGCAGGCGGATGTCGATGGCCTTGCCCTGCATGTGCAGGCTGCGCGTGGCGACGCCTGAACTGTTTCCGGCCAGCATCTGGTTGCTGGCCGGCGAACGGTAGCCGGAAATGACCTGGAACGGCCGGGGAGCGCCGAGTGCGGCATTGACGCGATGCAGCAGGTCCAGCAACTGCGTATCGATGACGGCGACCTCGCCGGTGCGGTGGTCGCGCAGGACGCGGTTGATTTCCGCAAGTGAATCCGGCACATAGTCGCCCTGGATCCAGTAGGGCAGGTCGGCCTTTTCCCCGGTATGCAGGTTGAGGAAGCCGAGCCGGCGCTCGGATTCGGAAGGTCCCTTGCCGGCGAATGCGAAGCCCGGCAGGGCGGCGGCCAGCATGCCCAGCTTGAGGAATTTGCGTCGGCTGATCATGTGCTTCATGGATTTCCTTTCCAATCGTAAGGCGCGAGGCGGCCCACTTCGCGGGCAAGACCGTCCTGCGCCGCGATCACCGCGTCTACCGCAGGCCAGTCGATATCATGGCTCAAGACGTAAGCTTCAGCCATGTCGCGCACGATCTGCGCCGGGTCGATGCCCTTGTTGTAGATGTCCCGATGGACTTCGAGCAGGATACGGCCGTCCTCGACCACCGCCAGCAGCACGGGCTGATAAACAAGCCGCCCCATGGTACCGACCCTCACATGCTCGAATAGTTCGGCGATATCGTCGGGATGGAGGCGGATACAGCCATGGCTGCGGAATTGGTAGATGCTCGCGGGCGCGATGGTGCCGTGGATGCCATAGCCCCACAGGTTGAGCCCGAGCCAGTGCGCCCCCAGGGGGTTGTCCGGGCCGGGCGGCACCTCCTCCAGTACCGCTTTCCCCTCGTTGCGCATTTCTTCCTGGATGGATATTGGTACCAGCCAGGTCTTGTTCTTCACCCGCGAGACGATCCTGAACTCGCCTTGCGGCGTGGGCCAGCTGGTCTTGCCCAGGCCAACGGGATAAGCGGCGCTCAGGCGACCCTGGCTGAAGTGGAACAGCATGCGCTGCGGCAGGTTGATGAGGATGCCGTCATCGGGCGCCGCCGGGACGATGTGGGGATTGTGGATGCGGAGGCGCTGGCCGGGATGGATGAGGGCATCAAAGGGAATCGCGTTCTGCTGCGCAAGGTGCTTGGGCGTGACGCCGAAACGGGCGCCGATGGCAGTCAGCGAATCCCCGCGCTGGATGACGTATTCGGTGTCGCCTCCCGTCACGCTGCGCGAAAGCGGCGGCAATTCGCCCGCCGGGGCTGGAAGGGCAAGGCCTGCCAGCAGCCATACGAACAGGCGACCCGCACCCGCAATCCGTCGTGCCGGGATCATCGTCAGCAACAGGGTGTCGCGCCGCTATTGAAGCGGCATCGGCTTGTTGTCATTGAGGTTGAGCCAGCCCTTGGCGATGCGGTAGATGAACCAGATGCCGGCCACGCCCCACACGAGCCAGCCGATCAGGATGATCCAGGTGATTGCGCCAACGACCAGCCACAGCAGGCCCCACCAGAAGGTGCGGATCTGCCAGCTGAAGTGGCTTTCCAGCCAGGTGCCCCTGGCATCGTCGCGCTTGATGTGGTTCAGCACGATGGCGACGATGGCGGTGACGCCGATAAACAGCGAGACGGCGTACAGCGCATAGATCACCGTGGTCAGAGTTTTGAGGCCGGCGATTTTTTCGTCTGCGGCGGGCGTGAGGTCCATGTTCATCAACGTGCTTTCTCGTAAATCGGCATCATTTGCGGCACCAGCGCATTCAGCGCCTGGATGCGGTTGCCGGGGGCGGGGTGGGTGCTGAGGAACTGCGGCGGTCCGTTGCCGCTGGCGGCGTCCATTTTTTCCCACAGGCGCACCGCGGCGCGCGGGTCGAATCCGGCGCGGGCGGCGAGTTCGATGCCGTAGCGGTCGGCCTCGGATTCGCTGGCGCGGCTGTGGGGCAGGGTCAGTGCGATGTCGGCTACCGGCGCCAGGATGCTGAGGTCGCGGCCGGCGAGGATGGAGCCGATCTGCATGCCGCCCTGCATGGCGATGGCGCGCGACATGCGCTCGCGACCATGCCCCAGCAGGGCGTGGGCAATTTCGTGGCCCATGATCTGGGCGATTTCATCGTCGGTGAGCTTCAGCTTCTGGACGATGCCGGTATAGATCGCCATCTTGCCGCCGGGCATGCACCAGGCGTTGAGCGTGGGCTCGTCGATCACCGCGACCGACCATTGCCAATCGCGGCTGGGCGGATACATCAGCTTGGCCTCGGCGATGAGGCGGTCGGTGATGCGACTGACGCGGTTGTTCAGCGCCGCGTCGGTGCTGAGCTTGCCCTGCTTCTGCGCCTCGCTAAGCGTTTGCGTGTACGCCTGGGCCGACGAGGCCTGCGTTTGTTCCTCGGACACCAGCACCAGTTGCTGGCGGCCGGACACCGGGTTGGCCTGGCAGCCGACCAGGCTGGCGGCGAGCAGGGCGGTGGCGATGAGTGGGTATTTCATGACGACTCCTTGAAGCAGATCATGTGATCGGGCCGGGCAAGTCCATCCCCTTGTCATTGCGAGCGCAGCGCGGCAATCCAGAAATGCCCGCTTGATCAATCGCTGGATTGCTTCGCTGCGCTCGCAATGACGGCCATGTCGAATTAATCGGCGCTTCCCCAATGCCAGAATCAAATTCCGCGCAGCAGTTCGTTGATGCCGACCTTGGACAGCGTCTTCGCGTCGACCTTCTTCACGATCACCGCACAATACAGACTATAGCTGCCATCCTTGGACGGCAAGTTGCCGGACACCACCACCGAGCCGGCGGGCACGCGGCCGTAGGTGACTTCGCCGGTCTCGCGGTCGTAGATCTTGGTCGACTGGCCGATGTAGACGCCCATCGAGATCACGCTGTTGTCCTCGACGATGACGCCCTCGACCACTTCGGAGCGCGCGCCGACGAAGCAGTTGTCGCCGATGATGGTGGGGTTGGCCTGTACCGGCTCCAGCACGCCGCCGATGCCGACGCCGCCGGACAGGTGCACGTTCTTGCCGATCTGCGCGCAGGAGCCGACGGTGGCCCAGGTGTCGACCATGGTGCCTTCGCCGACGTAGGCGCCGATGTTGACGTAGCTCGGCATCAGCACCACGTTCTTCGCGATGTAGGAACCGCGGCGCGCGGCTGCGGGCGGCACCACGCGGAAGCCGCCTTCGCGGAAGTCGCGGCTGTTGTAGTCGGCAAACTTGGAGGGCACCTTGTCGAAATAGTTGGTGAAGCCGCCCTTGATGAAGGCGTTGTCCTCCAGGCGGAACGACAGCAGCACTGCCTTCTTGATCCACTGGTGGGTGATCCAGTTCTGGCCGTCGGTGCGCTCGGCGACGCGCAGCTGGCCGCTGTCGAGCATGTCGATCACCGACATGACGGCGTCCTTGACCTGCGGTTCGGCATTGCGCGGGGTGATGTCGGCGCGGCGCTCGAAAGCGTCTTCGATGGTTTTTTGCAGGTCTTGCATGAGGATTCCTTTATTCGAGAAAAGTGGATGGATGAGATGAAGAAAATTCAGTGCTGTACCGAAGACACTGTAGGGTGCGCTGTGCGCACGCTTTTAGCGTAAAGCGGTGTGCACGGCGCACCCTACGGAGTCAAGGGCTTGCATGTTGTTTGTCCAAGATTGTTCATTAGACGATTTATGGCTCGTAGGGTGCACTCCGTGCACCGATTGACGCCCGAAGGTGCACGGAGTGCACCCTACCCAAAGCCTCCCGCTTTAATGAACAATCCGGGTTTATTGAGTATTTCAAGCCGCTTCACCCACGAAGCGGACGATGCGCAGGGCGGCCTCGATGCAGGCGTCCAGGTTGTCGACCAGTGCGATGCGGACGAAGCCCCGGCCCGGATTGACGCCGGCGGCGTCGCGCGCGAGGTAGCTGCCGGGCAGCACGGTCACATGCTGCGTTTCATACAAGCCGCGCGCGAACGCGGCATCGTCGCCGCCTGGCACCTGCGCCCACAGATAGAAGGCGGCATCGGGCGCGTCGAATTGAAGCACGTCCTTCAGCAGCGGCATCACGGCGGCGAATTTTTCGGCGTACTGGCGGCGGTTTTCGATGACATGCGCCTCGTCGTTCCATGCTGCGATGCTGGTGGTCTGCACCACCGGGCTCATCGCGCTGCCGTGGTAGGTGCGATAAAGCAGGAAGGCCTTCATCAGTGCGGCGTCGCCCGCCACCATGCCGGAGCGCAGGCCGGGTACGTTGGAGCGCTTGGACAGCGAGTTGAACACGATCAGGTTTCTGAAGTCGCGGCCGAGCTGTTGCGACGCGGTGAGCGCGCCCAGCGGCGGCTTGCCCTCTTCAAAGTAGATCTCCGAATAGCACTCGTCGGCCGCGATGACAAAGCCGTGCTGGTCGGACAGGTCGAACAGTTCCTTCCAGTCGGCCAGCGACATCACCTTGCCGGTGGGGTTGCCGGGCGAGCACACGTAGACGAGGTTGACCTGTTCCCACAGGTCCTCCGGCACCCGCGACCAGTCCATGGCAAAGCTGTTTTCCGGCAGGGTGTTGAGGAAGAAGGGGCGGGCGCCGGCCAGCAGCGCCGCGCCTTCGTAGATCTGGTAGAACGGGTTGGGCGAAATGATGACGCGGCGGCCGTGGCGGCTCGAATCCACGCTGGCCTGGGCGAAGGCGAACAGCGCTTCGCGCGAGCCGTTCACCGGCAGCACTTCGGTTGAGGGATCGAGCTTCACCCCGTAGCGGCGCCCGGCCCACGCGGCAATCGCTTCGCGCAGCGCATCCGAACCCTGAGTGATGGGATAATTCGACAGCCCGCCGAGGCCGGCGACCAGCGCATCCTTGATGATCTGCGGCGTCGGATGTTTCGGTTCGCCGATCGACAGGTTGACCGGCGCGTGATCCGGGTTCGGCGTCACCCCGGCGAACAGCTCGCGCAGTTTCTGGAACGGATAGGGGTGGAGCTGTTCGAGACGCGGATTCATTGCAACGGAATTTAACTAAAGCCACGCATTATAAAGCCCCATGCCGCCGATTCCCCTGCAGCGCACCCTTGCCATCGGCAGTCTGGTTTATGCCGCCACCCTGTGGGGGCTGATGTGGTATCCCTATCGCCTGCTCAACGAGGCCGGCGTCGGCGGGATCGCCTCGAGCTTCTTCACCTACGCCGTGCCGCTGCTCGCGCTCGGCTGGCTGCACGGGCGCGAGCTGCATCGGGCGCGCAGCCGCTGGATGTGGCTGGCCGCGCTGGGACTGGCGGCGGGCTGGACCAACCTGGCCTACGTGCTGGCGATGCTGCAGGGCGAGGTGGTGCGCGTGCTGCTGCTGTTTTTTCTGTCACCGCTGTGGACCGTGCTGTTTGCGCGAATCCTGTTGCATGAAAAGCTCAACCGCGCTGGCTGGGCGGTGATGGCGCTGGCGGCGGGCGGCGCGATGGTCATGCTGTGGCAGCCCAACGGCGACCTGCCGTTGCCGACCAACCGCGCCGAGTGGCTGGCGCTGTCGGCCGGGGTGATGTTCGCGCTGAGCAACGTCATCAGCCGTCACCTCGGCGGCGTCACCGAAGGCGCCAAATCGGTGTCGATCTGGGCCGGGGTGGCGGTGCTGACAGTGATCGGGCTGTGGCGCTATCCCGGCGAATTCGACTTCATCGAGCAGGCAGGGTGGGGTGTCTGGCTGCTCCTGCTGGGCGTGGGTCTTGCCATCGGCAGCATGACCTACGCGGTGCAGTACGGCCTCGCCCGCGTCCCGGCCAACCAGGCCATCGTCATCTTCCTGTTCGAACTGGTGGTGGCGGCGGTCGCGGCCTACTTCCTGTCCATGGAACGCATGGGCGTGCAGGAGTGGGTGGGCGCGATCATGATCGTCGCCGCCAGCCTGTTCTCCGGTCACATGGAAGACGATCAGGCAAAGGAGAACCCCCATGCCTGATATTTGCGCGCTGCATCACGCCGGCCTGCTGGTTTCCGATCTCGATCGAGCCAGGGTCTTCTACGAAGCGGTGCTGGGGCTGAAGGTGTACCCGAATCGCCCCGACCTGCCTTATCCCGGCGAGTGGTACGAACTCGGCGGCGGCCAGCAGCTGCACCTGATGCAGTTGCCCAATCCCGACGCTGCTTCGGTGCGCCCGGAGCACGGCGGACGCGACCGCCACATCGCGCTGGCGGTAAGGAATATGGCCGCGCTGAAAAACCGCCTTGACGCGGCGGGGGTGCGCTACACCGCCAGCCAGTCGGGGCGGGCGGCGCTGTTCTGCCGGGACCCGGATGCCAATACACTGGAGTTTGTCGAAATCAACTGACCTCCCACAAGGGCAGCGACTGTGGGAGGCCCGCCTCGGGCCGAAAGCTTCACGCTGACTTGGACATGAAGCAATTCTGGCCGTCGCGTGCGAGCAGGGCCGCGCCGTAGGCGGCTTCGGTGTGGACTGCGCGTGTGACCGGTACGCCGAGCAGGCGCTGGCGGATGCGCGCCCAGACGGGATTGTGCGCGCCGCCGCCTGCGGTCTCGATCCGGCGCAGCGGCGTGGCCCCCAGCCCGGCCAGCAGCCCGTAGCCGCGCGCTTCGATGCGCGCCAGGCTTTCCAGCAGGCCGTGCAGGAATTCGGCGTCGTCGGCCGGTCGCGGCGTCAGGCGCGGCGAAAGCTGCGGGTCGTTGATTGGGAAGCGCTCGCCGGGTTTCGGCAGCGGCAGGTAATCGAGCGGGCTGGCGATCGTGGGGTCGATTTTTTCGCTGAGCGCGGCCAGCGTTCGGTCGTCGAAAAACTGCCGCAGCACCGCGCCGCCTGCGTTGGAGGCGCCGCCCGCCAGCCAGCGGTCGCCGAACCAGTGCGAATAAACGCCGTGTTCGGTGGATTCCACCCGTGTGTCGGACAGCAGTTTCAGCACCACGGTGCTGCCGAGCGAGGTGACGGCGTCGCCGCTTTGGGCAACGCCAGCCGCCAGAAACGCGGCGATGGAATCGGTGGTGCCGGCGTGTACCATGCAGCCGGGGTTCACGCCGAGGTAGCGCGCGCGCGGGCGCGACACGGTGGCGAGCCGGGCGCCGGGCGCGATCGGCACCGGCAGGTAGTCGACGTCGGCCAGGTATTCCACCCAGTCGGGCCACTTCAGGGTATCGAGGTCGAGGCCCATCTTGAGGGCGTTGTGGTAGTCGGTCATGCCGACGCGGCCGGTCAGCAGGCCCGACAGCCAGTCGGCCTGGTTGACGTAGAGCCGCGCGCCGGTGAGGCCGAGCCGCTTTTTCAGCCACAGCACCTTGGCCAGCCCGGAGGTGACGGCCGCAGCGGGATGGCCAGGTTCAGCGGTTTTTGCGATCAGCGCGGCTTCGACGACCGCGCGGTCGTCGTTGTAGAGCAGCGGCGGATGGCGCGGACTCAGTTCCTCGTCGCAGGCGAGCACGGTGCCGGAGGTGCCGTCGAGCGCGATATCCGATAGCTGCGTGCGGATCGCAGGCGGCAGCGAAGCGAGCAGATCCCACAGCGCCTCGCGCCAGATACCGGCGCGTTCGTAGTCTTCCAGCGTGCCGAAGTCGCGCGCATCCTCGGCAACGACCGCGCCTTCGGCATCAATGACGCAGCTGCGCGCGCCTGATGTACCGAAGTCAATTCCAAGGAAATACAAAGCCTTATCCGCGTATGTTCGACTGATGCTCGAACTGCGTAAGGTCGACGCGCGCGGCCGGTTGCCAGCCTTTCTTGCGGTGTTCGGCCACCACGTTGGTGAAGATGCCGCCGCGCACGTAGAACTTGGCGGTGAGCCGCATGAAGCGCGGTTTCGTCACTTTGACCAAATCATCAAGTATCCGGTTGGTAACATCTTCATGGAAATGTCCTTCCTCGCGGAAGCTCCACATATAGAGCTTCAGGCTCTTCAGTTCGACGCAGGCCTTGTCGGGAATGTAGTCGAGGATCAGGGTGGCGAAATCGGGTTGCCCGGTCTTGGGGCAAAGACATGTAAATTCAGGGACTTCCATGTGGATGTGAAAGTCGCGTCCCGGTTTCGGATTGGGGAAGGTTTCCAGGGTTTTGGCGGGCGTGGAGGACATAAAATAGCTCGGTGTAGAATGGCGGCGATAAAAACGTCCCGAAATGGGCGTTTGGAAACCCCATTATAAAACCCAAGGTTCCGCTGTCTTGCGTTTAACCCACATCAAACTTGCCGGGTTCAAGAGTTTCGTCGATCCCACCGTCATTCCCGTTCCCGCGCAGCTGACCGGCGTGGTGGGGCCGAACGGCTGCGGCAAGTCGAACGTGATCGACGCGGTGCGCTGGGTGCTCGGCGAATCGTCGGCCAAGCAGCTGCGCGGCGAAACCATGCAGGACGTGATCTTCAACGGTTCAGGCACCAGGAAGCCGGCCTCGCGCGCCTCGGTCGAACTGGCGTTCGACAACGAGCTCGGGCGCGCCGCCGGCCAGTGGTCACAATACGCCGAGATCTCGGTCAAGCGCGTGCTCGACCGCAGCGGCGATTCCACGTATTACATCAACAACATGCGGGTGCGGCGGCGCGATGTTGCCGACCTGTTCCTCGGCACCGGGGTTGGCGCGCGCGCCTACGCCATCATCGAGCAGGGCATGATTTCGCGCCTGATCGAGGCGAAACCGGAAGAACTGCGCGGCTACCTGGAAGAAGCCGCCGGCGTGTCCAAGTACAAGGAACGCCGCAAGGAAACCGAATCCCGGCTGAAGGATGCGCGCGACAACATGAACCGCGTCGAGGACATCCAGCGCGAACTCAAGACCCAGGTCGAGAAGCTCGCCGCGCAGGCCGAAGTCGCCCAGCACTACAAGCAGTTGCAGGCCGACCTGACATTTTCCCAGCATCGCCTGTGGTTCGCCCGCAAGCACGACGCCGCCCAGCAGCGCGCGCGCATCGACAAGGATCTGGTCGAGGCACAGAACCGGCTGGAAGCCGAAATCGCGCGGCTGCGCCATGTCGAGTCCGAACTGGAAATCGCGCGCCAGACCCAGTTTGCCGGGCAGGACACGCTCAACACCACGCAGGCGACGTATTACCAGGCGCAGTCCGAAGTCGCGCGCATCGAGCAGACCATGGCGCACCAGAACGCCACCCGTGACCGGCTGTATCGCCAGGTGCAGGATCTCACCGCACGCATGGAATCGCAGCAGGCGCGCCGCGCGTCCACGCAGGAGGCACTGAACGAGGTGAACGCGCAGCAGCCCGGCTTGGAGGCGGTGTTGATGGAGGCCGAAGCCGCCGCGCGCCAGGCTACCGACAGCACCCTGCCGCAGAAGGAAGCCGCGTTGCGTGAGGCGCAGCAGGCGGTGGGTGAGGCGCAGCGCGTGGTCTCCCAACTGGATCAATCGCGCCAGGTCGACGAAAACAGCCTCGGCCACACCAAACGCCAGCTCGAACAGCTGGACGCGCGCCAGCGCCGGCTCGCCCAGGAACAGGCGCAGCTGCCGCGCACCGATACCGCGGGTCTGGCGCAGAAGCAGGTCGAGGCCGAGGAACTGGCGCAGACGCTGGCGGCTGCGCAATCCGGACTCAAGGAAGCCGAGACCGCGCTGCCCGAACTCGACGCCGCCCGCACCCAGCACACGCGTGAACTCGAAGCCGCCCGTAAGGCGCTGCACCAGACTGAAGCCGAACTCGCCGCGCTGAAAAAGCTGCAGGAAAGTCTGAAAGCCGACGAGAAGCTCGGTGCCTGGCTGCGTAGCCGCGGCCTGGATGCCGCACCGCGCCTGTGGGAAAAGCTGCGCGTCGCCCCCGGCTGGGAAGCCGCGGTCGAAGCGGTGCTGCGTGAACGCCTGCAGGCGGTGGCCGCCGATGCTGCCCCCGAGTGGTTCACCGATGCGCCGCCGGCGCGGCTCACACTGTGGGCCGGGGATGGCATTGCGGCGCCGGCCGCAGCGGAAGGCCTGGCCAGCAAAATCGCCAGCGACGATGGGGCGGTCCACGCAGCGCTCACCGACTGGCTCGCCAATGTGTACTGGGCCGACGACGCGGAGGCCGCGCGCGCCCGCTGCGCCAGCCTGCAAGCCGGCGAATACGCCGTCACCCCGCAGGGCCACCTGTTCACCCGCCACAGCGTCACCTTTCACGGCCCGCACACCGCGGTCGAAGGCATCCTCGCGCGCGGGCGCGAACTCGAACGATTGGCCAGCGATGCCATGCGCCTGCGCGACGAGGTGGCGCAGCTCGAAGCCGCCTACGCCGAGACGCAGCAGCGCTACCTGGAACGCCAGCGCGAAGTCCAGGCGCTGCGCGCGCAGACCGCCCAGACGCAGAGCCGCCACCACACCGCGCAGATGGAGCTGTTGCGCCTGCAGCAGGCGGTGGAACGGGTGCAAAGCCGGGCGACGCAGATCGCGCAGGAACTGGAGGAGGTCATCCATCAGCAGACCAGCGAGCACGCCACCCTGGAAATGCTGGAGAACCGCCTCAAGGAGTACCGCAGCCAGGGCGACGACGCCCGCGAGGCGCTGTACGCCGCGCGCCAGCAGCGCGACCAGGCCGACCGCGCCGTGTTCGAGGCACGCGAACTGCAGCGCGCCGCGGAGCGACGGCACCAGGAGGCCGGCTTCGCACTCACCACCTGCAGCAACAAGATCAGGGAACTCGGCGACACCCTGGCGCGCATCGACCAGGAAATCGCCGATGACGAAACTCGCCTCGCCCAGGCACGCGACGAACTGGGCCGCCTGCCGGCCGACGCGCTCGACGCCGAACTGCAGGCGGCACTCACCGCGCGCACCGAGGCCGAAACCGCACTGGCCGCCGCGCGCGACGCGCTGGAAGGCCTGACCGCGCAATTAAGAAGCCACGACGAGGCGCGCCTGGCCTGTGAGCAGGGGCTCGATCCGCTGCGCCGCACCATCGAGCAGCTGAAGCTCAAGGACCAGGAAGCCATGCTGATGCAGTCGCAGTTCGAGCTGCAGCTGCGCGAAGCGGCAGCCGACGAAGCCAGCCTCGAAACCGGCCTGGCCGACAGCCCCAAGCCATCGCAGTTGCAGGCCGAAATCAACCGCCTGCAGACCGGGATCGCCGCGCTGGGCGCGGTTAATCTCGCCGCGCTGGACGAACTCACCCAGGCGCAGGAGCGTTCGGATTACCTCGCCGCGCAATGCGCCGATCTGCTGGAAGCCGTCACCACGCTGGAAGACGCGATCCGCCGCATCGACCAGGAATCGCGCACGCGCCTGAAGGAAACCTTCGACACCGTGAACCAGCACATGGGCGAGCTGTTCCCGAAACTGTTCGGCGGCGGCCAGGCGCGGCTGATCCTCACCGGCGACGAACTGCTCGACGCCGGGGTGCAGGTGTTCGCCCAGCCGCCCGGCAAGAAGAACGCCTCCATCCACCTGCTGTCCGGCGGCGAGAAAACCCTCACCGCGCTGTCGCTGGTGTTCGCCATGTTCAAGCTCAACCCGGCGCCGTTCTGCCTGCTCGACGAGGTCGACGCGCCGCTCGACGACGCCAACACCGAGCGCTACTGCAAGCTGGTCAAGGCGATGTCCGACCACACCCAGTTCCTCTTCATCACCCACAATCGCGTCACCATGGAAATGGCCCAGCACCTCGCCGGCGTCACCATGCAGGAGCCGGGCGTGTCGCGCATCGTCGCGGTGGATGTGGAAGAGGCGGTTGGGATGGTCGAGGCGGCCTGAGCCGCTTGACCAGAAATCAGGTTGGGCATAACGGGTTGTTTGGCGCTTCTCCCTCTGGGTGAATGGCGGCGAATGTCTCAGGAGCGGGCTTGCCCACGATAGAACACGGCCAATCGCGGGCGGCCGTCTTGCCAAAATTTGCCAAACTGCCTAGCATCAAGCCATGAGCACGATGAACATTTCCCTGCCCGATTCGCTCAAGGCCTTCGTCGACGAACAGGTCTCGCAGCGCGGTTACGGCACCAGCAGTGAGTATGTGCGTGAGCTGATTCGCACGGATCAGGAACGCCAGCATTTGCGTGGTTTGTTGCTTGAAGGCGTAGCCTCCGCACCGGCCGGTCCGGCCGACGCTGCGTATTTCGAGGGCTTGCGCCGCCGTGTTGGCGGACATGGCGGGTGAAAATCAAGCCCGTCATTCCGCGTGCGCTTGCCAAGCGGGATGTGGACGAGGCTATCACCTGGTACCTGGATGAACACGCGGTGCAGGCGGCGCTCGGTCTGGTCGATGCGCTGGAACAGGCGTACGCGCACATCGCCCGTCATCCTTCTACGGGTTCAATGCGTTACGCGCTGGAGCTGAACCTGCCCGGATTGCGAAGCTGGCCGCTGAAAAACTATCCCTATCTGATTTTCTATGTCGAGAGTACGGACAGCATCGATGTCTGGCGCGTGCTGCATAGCCAACGCGACATCCCGGCGTGGTTGCTGGATGACCCGCCGGCCTGAATTCCCCATGCCCCCACCCGCACCATGACCCCGCACGACTTCATCGCCAAATGGAACGGGGCGGACGGCAGCGAACGCGCCAACTATCCCCTGTTCTTCAACGATCTGTGCGATCTGCTCGGGGTCGAGCGGCCCCAGCCGGTGCAGGCCGACGACTGGCACAACGCCTATGTCAACGAGCGCTACATCGATGCGCGCGATGGCGAAAGCGCGGGCACGGCGCGCTTCATCGACACCTACCATCGCGGTCGCTTCATCTGCGAAGCGAAGAGTTTCGATCTCGGGAGGAATGCTGAAACCGCAGCACCCGCAAGCTTTCATCGGCAACAAGCGGATACGTGAAGCGTTGGGCGACGGCTATGTCGAAGCCCTGCGCGCCGCGTATCCGGCGGTGCCGGAATCCGCCGACCTCGTCATGTTCTGGTGGCACTGCGCCGCGCAACCGCTGGCCGCCGGCAAGATCGCCCGCTTCGGCTTCATCACCACCAACAGCCTCACCCAGACCTTCAACCGGCGCGTGCTGGAGGCCGCATTGGCAGGGTGCGCCCGTGCGCACCGATTCGCGCTCGACGGTGCGCACGGCGCACCCTACGGAAACATCCATCCACCTCGCCTTCGCCATTCCCGATCACCCCTGGGTCGACAGCGCCGATGGCGCGAACGTGCGGATGGCGATGACCGTTGCCGCGCCGGGCGACGGGGCGGGGCGCCTGCTGCGCGTGGTGAGCGAATCGTCGGGGGAAGAGGGCGAGGTGAAGGTCGAACTCGCCGAGAAAAGCGGGCTGATTCATGCCGACTTGTCTATTGGTGCGAATGTTGCGGGAGCGGGGGTATTGAAGGCCAATGGCGGAATCAGCTCGCCTGGCTTGAAGCTGCATGGCGCGGGATTCATCGTCACCCCGGATGAAGCCGCCAGCCTTGGCAACCCGCCCATCGTTCGCGAATACCGCAATGGGCGCGACCCGACCGACCGGCCGCGGGGCGTCATGCTCATCGATACATGGGGGCTGTCCGAGCCTGAGTTAGGCCAGAAATATTCCGCCGTCTGGCAACGGCTGGCTGATCGGGTCAAGCCGGAACGCGATGCCAAAGCGCACAGCAAGGACGGCGCAGGCTATGCAAAACACTGGTGGTTGCACGGCAAGCCACGCCCAGAATTGCGCAAAATGCTCGCCGGCCTGCCGCGCTATATCGCCACTGTCGAAACCGCCAAGCATCGCATTTTCCAGTTTCTCCACGCCGGCGTTGCGCCGGACAACAAGCTGATTTGTCTCGCGCTCGACGACGCCTATGCCCTCGGCGTGCTGTCCAGCCGCGTGCATGGCGTCTGGGCGCTGGCGGCAGGCAGTCACCTTGGCGTGGGTAACGATCCTGTATACGTCAAGATCCGCTGCTTCGAGCCTTTCCCTTTCCCCGTCGCCACCCCCGACCAGCAGGCCCGCATCTGCGAACTGGCCGAAGACCTCGACGCCCACCGCAAGCGCCAGCAGGCCGCGCACCCGGCGCTGACGCTGACCGGGATGTACAACGTGCTGGCCAAATTGCGCAGCGGTGAAGCGCTCGCCGCCAGGGACAAACTCATCCACGAACAAGGGCTGGTCTCCGTGCTGAAGCAGCTGCACGATGAACTGGACGAAGCCGTGCGGGCGGCTTACGGCTGGACCGGCCAACCGGACGACGCGACACTGCTCGAACACCTGGTCGCGCTCAACGCCGAACGCGCCCGCGAGGAAGCCGACGGCACCGTGCGCTGGCTGCGCCAAGACCACCCGCAGGGTGAGTGTCTGGCGGCGTCCTCCTTGCGGGGGCTGCGCCCGGCGTATCAGCATGCCGCATCCACCCCTGCCGCCGCGTCGCAAAAGCTGGATTTCCCCGAGGCCGCAGCGATGGCCGCGCCGTCCGCCAGGCCGGCCTGGCCCACCGATCTGCCTGGCCAGCTCGGTGCGGTGGTGCAAGCGCTCAAGGACGCAGGCGTGCCCATCCGCGTGGAAGCGCTCGCCGCGCGCTTCGCCGGCAAGCGCGGTCTCGCCAAGAGCCTGCCCGGCCTGCTGGCCGCGCTGGAGGCGGTGGCGCGGGCGCAAAAACACGCGGACGGGAGCTACAGTGCGGCGTGATGCATGGCTTTCAGACGAGTTCGGCATAGGGCGAGCGGTCTCGCCCTATACCGGCAGCGTATTAAACTTTATCCTTGTCGGCGTCATTGATGACGATGGCGCGTTTCAATTAAGGAGTGGAGCATGGGGCATCTGAATCGCATTACCCAACAGCCTGATGTGATGGGCGGCAAGGCGTGCATCCGCGGCATGCGTGTGACGGTCGGCATGGTCGTGGGGCAAATCGGCGCGGGGCACAGCATCGATGACGTGCTCGCCGATTATCCCTACCTGGAACGCGAGGACATCATGCAGGCGCTTCGGTATGCCGCATGGCGCGCCGAAGAACGCGAGATCATGCTGGCCAGCGCATGAAATTGCTTGTCGACATGAACCTGTCGCCACGCTGGACGGGGATGCTGGCGGGTTTCGGCTTCGAAGCGGTGCACTGGTCAACGCTTGGCGCGATGAATGCGCCGGACTCGGAGATCATGGCCTACGCCAGAATGAACAGCTATGTGGTGCTGACCCACGATCTGGATTTCGGCGCGATCCTCGCCGCGACTCAGGGCGAGAAACCCAGTGTGGTACAAATCCGCGCTGAAGATGTCAGCCCGGATGTAATCGGCAAACAGCTTGTCGCCGCCCTGAAGCAGATGGAGACCGAGTTGGAAGAGGGCGCATTGCTGACCGTGGACCCGAACCGCACGCGTTTGCGTGTGCTGCCCTTGCAGTCAAAATAGTCATGAAGAAACACACCCCGATGCGGGCTTTCGCGGACAATCCTTTTTTTTGCCTTTGATCTGAATTCCCATGCTTGATATCCAACTGCTGCGCAAAGACGCAGCCCTCGTTGCCGAGCGCCTGGCGGCGCGCGGTTTTGCCTTCGATGCGGCGCGTTTCGACGCGCTGGAAGCCGAACGCAAGACGATCCAGACCCGCACTCAGGACGCGCAAAATCGCCGCAATACGCTCTCGAAGCAAATCGGCATGCTGAAGGGCAAGGGCGAGGACACCACGACGGTGATGGCCGAGGTGGCCGGGCTGGGCGACGAGCTGAAGCAGATGGAAACGCGGCTGGCTGCGCTGCAGACGGAAATCAACGATTTCCTGATGGGGGTGCCGAACCTGCCGCACGAGTCGGTGGCGCACGGCTTGGACGAAACGGCCAACGTCGAGGTGAGCCGCTGGGGCACGCCGAAGACATTCGATTTCGCGGTGCGCGACCACGTCGATCTGGGCGAAGGGCTGGGGCAGCTCGACTTCGCCGCCGCGGTGAAGATCACCGGCAGCCGCTTTTCCGTGATGAAAGGCGGGCTGGCGCGGCTGCACCGTGCGCTCGCCCAGTTCATGCTCGACGTGCACACGACAGAGCACGGCTACACCGAAGTCTATGTGCCGTATCTGGTGAATGCCGACTCGCTGCGCGGCACCGGAAACCTGCCGAAGTTCGAGGAAGATTTATTCCAGGTCCCGCGCCCGGACGCCGACAAGCTCTACCTCATCCCCACCGCCGAAGTGCCGGTGACCAACCTGCTGCGCGACGAGATCGTCCCGGCTGAGGCGCTGCCGCTGAAGTTCGTCGCCCACACGCCGTGCTTCCGCTCCGAGGCGGGCTCCTACGGGCGCGACACCCGCGGCATGATCCGCCAGCACCAGTTCGACAAGGTGGAGCTGGTGCAGATGGTGCGCCCGGAGGATTCCTCCGCTGCGCTGGAGGCGCTGACGGCAAACGCCGAGACGATCCTGCAGAAGCTGGGCCTGCCGTACCGCAAGATGGCCCTGTGCAGCGGCGACATGGGATTTTCGGCGGCCAAGACCTACGACCTGGAAGTGTGGCTGCCGGCGCAGGGCACCTACCGCGAGATTTCCTCCTGCTCCAATTTCGAGGCCTTCCAGGCGCGCCGCATGCAGGCGCGTTTCAAGGCGGGGCAGGGCAAGCCGGAACTGCTGCATACCCTGAACGGTTCGGGCCTGGCGGTGGGGCGCACGCTGGTGGCGATCCTGGAGAACTACCAGAACGCCGACGGCAGCGTGACCGTTCCGGAAGCGCTGCGGCCGTGGATGGGCGGGCTGGACAGACTGGCGCCCGCGTAATTCAAATTCGCAATAGAAACGGCAACAATTAACTCAGATTGTTCATTAGGGCAAGATGCTTTGGGTAGGGTGCACTCCGTGCACCTTCGGGCATCAATCGGTGCACGGAGTGCACCCTACTTCTTGCTGTTTCTAACGCGAAATGGAATAAACCGGATCAGCCCGGCGCGGCCAGGCCTCCCTCGCTGCGCCCCAGATTGATCATCGGGTCGTACTTGGACTCCAGCCGCAGCAGGATGTCGTAATAGTTGCGGATGTTCTCGGCAAAATGCAGGGCTTCGCCGCCGCGGGCATAGCCGTATCGCGTCACTTTCGAGTAGGTACCGCGGCTCAGGTACGGCAGCGCTTCCTTCACGTCGGCCCAGCTGTCCGGACTGCCACCGCGCGCCTGCGCGATGCGGCGAGCATCCTCCATATGTCCCAATCCCTGGTTGTAGGCGGCCAGCGCCAGCCAGGTGCGGTCGGGTTCCGCAATGCGCGCGGGCAGGCTGTCTTTCATCAGCGCCAGATAACGCGCGCCGCCCAGGATGCTCTGGCGCGCGTCGAGGCGGTTGGAAATGCCCATGCGGTCGGCGGTTTGCCCGGTCAGCATCATCAGGCCGCGCACCCCGGTCGGCGAGGTGGCGAGGGCATTCCACTGCGACTCCTGATAGCCGATCGCGGCCAGCAGGCGCCAGTCGATCCCGGTGAGCGTCTGCGCCTCGTGAAAGTGTTGGCGCAGCTCGGGCAGCCGTTGCGGACGGCGCTGCAGGATGCCGAGGATGTCGCTGCTGTCCAGTCGCCTGACATGACCGAAATAGCGCTCGTAAATGCGCTTGATGGTGCCGTCCTTGCGCGCCTGCTCGACAAAGCGCGCCAGCGCATTGCGCATCGCCTGCGAACTGCGGGGCGGCAGCGCCCACACGATTTTCTGCGTGCCGCCGATGTCGAATGCTACGGCCAGTTCTGGGTAGGCATTGCGCATCAGGTCGAAATCCATGCCGTTGATGACCACCGCGTCGTACTTGCCGGCTTGTAATTGGGCGAGCAGTTCCTCCGGCCAGACATTCTCCAGTGCCGTCCAGGCGAGGCCGGGGTGCTTGCGCTTCTGCCGCATCAGGATGGGGGTGTGCCCGGAACCGGTAATCAGCGCCAGCCGCTTGCCCGACAGGTTCGCCATGCTGCGCGGCGCCTTGTCGCTGGTGCGGTACACGACATGGACCGGGGTTTCGAATAGCACCGGCCCGGCAATCAGATGGCGATCCTTGACGACTGCACGCGGCAGGGCTGCCGCCGCCAGGTGGATACGATGGCTGTCGAGCAATTTGAACAGCGCTTCGGGGCGGGACTTTTCCGTCCACTCGAGCGACCAGTTCTGCGACTGACTGAAGGCTTGGATCAAGTCGTGCTCGAAGCCGGCGGATTCGCCGTTGTGGGCGACGTAGTAGGTGGCCGGGCTGTTGCGCGCACCGACCCGCAACTCGCCGCTGATTTCAGGCGGCGGTACCGGCTGGCTGCAGCCAGCCAGAACCAGGCTCAACGCAAGCGCGGCACCCCTCCCGAAACCAGCCATCTTTCTTGTAATGGGCATGACCACAGTCTGCCCGAGTGTGAAATTTTCGTCCAGCAAACTGCGCGGCTCGGTTACAATACGCGCCGCCGGAGAGGTGGCAGAGTGGTCGAATGTACCTGACTCGAAATCAGGCGTAGGTGCAAGCCTACCGTGGGTTCGAATCCCACCCTCTCCGCCA
>JAUYCF010000063.1 GCA_030692355.1 Thiobacillus sp. | reverse complement strand
CGGTCGAAGCACTTGCGCTGAAACGCCAGATCGCCCACCGCCAGCACCTCGTCCACGATCAGAATTTCTGACTCAATGCTCGTCGCCACCGCGAACGCCAGCTTCACCTGCATCCCCGAGCTGTAGCGCTTGACCGGGGTGTCGATGAATTCCGCCATCTCGGCAAAGTCGACGATCTCGTCGAATTTCTTTTCGATTTCCTTTTTCGACATGCCGAGGATGGCGCCGTTGAGGTAGACGTTCTCGCGCCCGGTGAAGTCGGGCACGAAGCCTGCGCCGACTTCGATGAGGGGTGCGATGCGGCCGTTGACCTTGACGCTGCCGCGGGTGGGGGTGCTGATCCTGGCCAGCATTTTCAGCAGGGTGGATTTGCCGGCGCCGTTGTGGCCGATGATGCCGACCACTTCGCCTTGCTCGATGGAAAAGCTGACGTCGTCCAGGGCCTTGAACAGGGGACGTTCCTGAACTTCTTTTCCGGTCAGGCGTGCAGCGGTGTTGAGCAGGGTCTGCTTGAGGCCCTGGATGGCGCCGAGGCGGTATTCCTTGGTGAGGTGGCTAACTTCGATGACGGGCATGGGATTAGTCGTTGGTGGGCGGTCAGTTAGCTGGATTTGCGATACGTTTGCGCCAATATCCTGGCTCGCGGTGGCTGTGCATGAGCGAGATGATTAGTATGTAATCGGTTTCAACCGAGTAGAGCACTGCGTAAGGAAAGACGCGGGTAAGGCATCGCCGAATATCCTCTTCCAGCACCGGCCAACGCTCGGGCGATTCGATAATCTGCTGGATGACATGTTCAACCGCAGCAATGAACCGAAGCTCCAGCCCTTTCTGACACCCCGCGTAATAATGAGCGGCATCTTCATATTCGGCCAGCGCCTCCGGGTGAAACTCGAATCTCATCGTGCGACTGATTTTCGAACGCGATCCAGCGCTTCCTGACCTGGAACTGGTTTAACCAGGCCAGTTCGGACGTCATCACGGCGCGTGCGCGCTTCAGCAATCCAAAGCTGCCGCATATAGCCGTCCTCCAGGGGGTCAAGGCTTTCTACAAGGCGATCGGCAAGCAAAGCCCGCGCCTCGCTGGGGAGCGAAAGTGCTTCCTCGGCGATTTGTTCAATTGTGAGGCTCATTTTCAGGGCTCCTTGATGTTGGGCAATATTCCTTGGTGAGGTGTCGATTTCAATAATGGCCATGATTGGGGGTTCATATTACGTCGGCAAAGTAGCTCTCCGCCCGCTTGAAATACAGATAACTCAGCGGCAGCAGCACGGCGATCATGATCGCGCCGGGGATCATGGCGTTCAGGTCCGGTGGCGTGCCGCGCAGGACGACGCTCTGGAAGGCGTCGATGATGCCGGCCAGTGGGTTGAGGGTGTACAGGGTGTAGAGCGTATCGGACCACTCGCCTGCTGCCTGCTGGGTGAGCAGTTTGTCCTTGACCAGTTGCAGGGGGTAGATGACCGGCGAAATGTACATCAGCAGGGAGAGCATCACCGGTAAAGCAGTTCCAATGTCCCGGTAGTAGACATTGATGGCGGCGCCTGCGAAGGCGATGGTGAGCGCCGCGAGGATGGTGTAGGCGATGATGAGGGGCACCCACAGCATGTAGAGGCTGGGCATCATCTGGTACCACACCATCAGCCCGGCCAGGATGACGAAGTTGATGCCCAGTTCCACCAGCTTGGTGAGGACCGAGGTGATGGGGAAAATCTCGCGCGGGAAGTAGATTTTCTTGATCAGCGCCGTGTTGCCGACGACGCTGGTTACCCCCTCAGAAGTGGATTCCTGGAAGAAGGTCCAAGGCATGAGCGCGGCGAAAACCAGGATGGGGTAGGGAATGTCGCCGCTTTCGATGCCGACGAAGCTCTTCACCAGAGTGAAGATCAGCATCAGCATGACCGGTTTGAGGATGGCCCAGGCGATGCCGAGGTAAGCCTGCTTGTAGCGCAGGGTGACGTTCTTCCACGCGAGCGTGGCCATCAGTTCGCGGTAGTCGTAGAGGTTTTTGGCGATGGTGAGCATGGGGTCAGGAATGGGCCGACTTCGGCGTACAGGGCTGTCGGGTATTTGTCGACGGTGACGAGATTGTATACGCCCGCATCGAGCTTGCCAGACTGGGGGGGATGGCCTCAACCCGGTTTGGGTTGGTCAGGTAATGCTTCGCGGAAAGCAGGGTAGGGGTCTTGGGTTGCATGGGAGTCATTCTATGTGCCAAAGGTGACAGCAAAGCGTGTGCCAGTGGACATGATCCATTGCATCAGGCTCTTTCACCGTTTTTGTCGGTGTCGGCCACCCCTGTAGGAGCGGCTTCAGCCGCGATGCAGGCGCTGAGAATCGCGGGTAAACCCGCTCCCACAAAAGCGTCGCCATCGCCCCTGTAGGAGCGGCTTCAGCCGCGATGCGGGCGGTAGCCCGAAAAGGTGGCGCGGCAAGACCCCAGCGAGCATTTGCTCTTTGCGCCTTGCGGCTGAAGCCGCTCCTGCGGGGCCGCCTCGGGATGCTGCAGGGCAGGAGTTTCATCGGAGGGGGCAAACATGACTTCAACAGTCAACAGCGACATGGCCTTGCATTGTGGGGGCAACACGCCGGATGTGCTGGGCTGCACTCGCAGCGCCGGCTCAGATGCGGACGCTGCGCCGCCGTGTGACGAAATCCACCAGGTTGCGATAGAGCGGCGCCGGCAGCAGGCTGGCGACGAGGTGCTTGAGGTCGCCGGCTTTCCAGTCGGCTTTGCGGAATGCGCGGCGGAACAGGCGGCGGGCGGATTCGGTGTCGTTGCGCCAGTGGCAGCGATAGGCTTCGCGCAGCAGGGGGTCGTAGAGCAGTTCGTTGAGGCGGGCGGGGGGGATGTGGGCGACGGACTCGGGATGGTGGCGGATGAAGTCGCGACGTACGGCGATGGCGTCGAACACCTGCCGCCAGTGAGGGATGCTGGTTTTGCCGCGGGGGTATTGGCGGTGAAAAGCCAGCACCTCGGGAACGCGTGCGAGCCGGGGCTGGCGCGCGAGCATCCTCAGCCAAAGGTCGTCGCTCATGGCGGTGGGTGCGCGTTCGGAAAATCCGCGCAGTTCGTCAATGAGGGGGCGGCGGATCAGCGCGCTGTTGATCGGCCATGGAGCATGCTCCAGCAAATGCCCGACCGCATCGCTCGCGTCGAGTTCGGGCGGGATATTGGGCTGGGTGTCGGTGGCCGCGATGCCGATATTCTGCCAGCCGCAATAGGCGATGTCGGCGGGTTCGGTTTCGAGCGCGTCGTGCATCCGGCGCAGCGCGTCCGGCTGCCAGGTGTCGTCGGCGTCGAGAAAGGCGATGTAGTTGCCGTTGGCGTGGGCGAGCGCCCGATTGCGCGCGGCAAAGGGCCCCGTGCGGTTCTGAAAGATCAGGGTGATGCGTTCGGGGTTTTCGGCAGCCAGACGCTGCAGGATTTCGGTCGAGCCATCGGTCGAGCCGTCGTCCACCACGACGAGTTCGACATGCGGATAGTCTTGCGCGAGCACGCTGGCAACCGCCTCTTCCACATAGGACGCGGCGTTGTGGCAGGGCATGGCGACGGAGATCAGCGCGGGGTCGAAGTTGTCCATGAGCGGATTATGGGTTGAGTCGGCAGGGATGCAAAGCGGCAACAGTCGCATCGGCGCAGGCTGGTGTCCGGTTGGCCGGGCCGGATTACGGCGTTCTCCGGAATGACAGCGTCGCCTTTGGTTACAATCTGCCCACACGTTCACTCCCTCCGGCTTTCCCATGCAAACGCTTACCGTCGACCTCGGCGACCGCTCCTACCCTATCCACATCGGCGCTGGCCTGTTGGATCGGGCCGACCTCATCCTGCCGCATCTGGCGCAAAAGCGCGTGATGGTCGTGACCAACACCACGGTGGCGCCGCTGTATCTTGCGCAACTGACGGCAACGCTGGAGAGCGGCGGGGTGACCGTGGCGCAGGTGGTGCTGCCGGACGGCGAGGCCTACAAGAACTGGGAAACGCTGAACCTGATTTTCGATGCGCTCCTGACCGGCCGCGCCGAGCGCAAGACCACGCTGATCGCGCTGGGCGGCGGGGTGGTCGGCGATATGACCGGGTTTGCGGCGGCGAGCTACCAGCGCGGAGTGCCCTTCATCCAGATTCCGACCACGCTGCTGTCGCAGGTCGATTCGTCGGTGGGCGGCAAGACCGGGATCAACCATCCGCTCGGCAAGAACATGATCGGCGCGTTCTACCAGCCGAAGGTGGTGCTGGCCGATACCGACACGCTGAAGACGCTTCCCGCCCGCGAACTGTCGGCGGGGCTGGCCGAAGTCATCAAATATGGCCTGATCCGGGACGTGGAATTCCTGGCCTGGCTGGAAGCGAACATGGAGCGGCTGCGCGCGCTCGACCCGGCGTCGATCACCCATGCGATCTACCGTTCATGCGAAATCAAGGCGCAGGTGGTGGGGCAGGATGAGCGTGAAGGCGGCATCCGCGCCATTCTCAACCTCGGCCACACCTTCGGCCACGCGATCGAGACCGGCATGGGGTACGGCAACTGGCTGCACGGCGAGGCGGTGGCCGCGGGCATGGTGATGGCGGCGCAGACTTCACAGCGTTTGGGCTGGATATCCGAGGCGGACGTCGCGCGCACCCGCGCCCTGATCCGTGCCGCCGGGCTGCCGGACGTGGCGCCGGATCTGGGCGTCGACACCTATCTGGAATACATGGGCCACGACAAGAAAGTCGAGGGCGGGAAAATGCGTTTCGTGCTGCTGAAGGAGCTCGGCGAGGCGGTGGTCACCGGCGATGTGCCCGAGGCGACGCTGCGCGACACGTTGACGCGCTGCGTGGCGGCCTGACCGGCCGGTTCTGGCAAAACACTGCCTCAATCGGCCGCCGCCCTGCGCTGCGAACCCCCGCGGCGATGCGGCGGCACATGGCCGTCCCGGTGTTTGCCGTCGATGTCGGGCCGGATACGCGGGGTGTCCATTGGACGAAAGCGGGCCGGCGCAAAGGCACGGAAAAATATGTCAAGGCGGCCTTGACACGTGCCGAAAACAGGCCTAGATTTGAAACCAATTGATCCACCCGGTTAGTCCTTATTGGATTATTAAGCCGGTGTGTATTAATACTTTCGGATCTTAAATTGAGAATGTCGTATGATCTTGATTTGGGTTATTCGGGCCAGGGCTGCCACAGCACGTGCGCATGATTTTGGCCTGACGGGGGAGACCCTGCCGGTGTTCATCGAGCGAACTCTTGAAAGGGGCAGTGAAATGAAGAGAAGGGGAAGTCAAGTGAAGGGTTTTTATCTAGCCGCGTCGTCGATTCTGGCCATGGCGGTGGCCGGGGCTTTCGCCCCGGCCTTTGCCGCGGACGTGCCAACCCTGTCGGCGGAGCAGAAGGCGTCGGCATCCAAGCTCTATTTCGAGCGCTGCGCCGGCTGCCACGGTATTCTGCGCAAGGGGGCGACGGGCAAGAATCTGGAACCGGCCAATATGCTCAAGCTGAACCATGCACGGCTGGAGAATATTATTAGCTACGGAACCGATGGCGGGATGGTCAACTTCGACGACATCCTGACCAAGGAAGAGATCTCGACGCTGGCGACATACGTCCAGATGACGCCGGATGTGCCGCCCGAGTGGGGCATGAAGGACATGATGGCCAGCTGGAAGGTGTTCGTCGAGCCGAAAGACCGTCCCAAGAAGCCAATGAACAAGGTCAACCTGAAGAATGTGTTCTCGGTGACCTTGCGTGATACCGGGGAAGTGGCGCTGATCGACGGCGATACCAAGCAGATCTGGGGCATTGTGAAAACCGGGTACGCCGTGCATATTTCGCGCGTGTCCAAGTCCGGTCGCTATGTCTATGTGATCGGCCGTGACGGCAAGCTCGACCTGATCGACATGTGGTACGAGAAACCCACCGTGGTGGCCACCATCAAGGTCGGCATCGAGGCCCGCTCGGTTGAAACCTCCAAGTTCAAGGGCTACGAGGACAAGTATGCGATTGCCGGTTCCTACTGGCCGCCACAGTACGTGATCACCGAGGGCGATACGCTCAAGCCGCTCAAGATCATGTCGACCCGCGGCCAGGACGTGGATGGCGAATATCATCCCGAGCCGCGCGTGGCCTCCATCGTGGCGACCGAGGACAAGCCGGAATGGGTGGTCAACATCAAGGAAACCGGCATGATCAGGCTGGTGGATTACTCCGACATCAAGAACCTCAAGGAAACCACGATCGAGTCCGCCAAGTTCCTGCATGACGGTGGATGGGATTCGACCAAACGCTACTTCCTGGTGGCGGCAAACGCTTCCAACAAGGTGGCAGTGGTCGACACCAAGACCGGCAAGCTGGCTGCACTGGTTGACACCAAGCCGATACCACATCCCGGTCGCGGAGCCAATTTCAAGCACCCCACGTTCGGTCCGGTGTGGGCGACCTCTCATCTGGGCGCGGACGTGATTTCGCTGATCGGCACCGATCCGGCCAAGCACAAGCAGCATGCCTGGAAAGTGGTGGCCGAGCTGAAGAACCACGGTTCGGGGTCGCTGTTCGTCAAGACGCATCCCAAGTCCAACAACCTGTGGGCGGACGCGCCGCTGAATCCGGATCAGGAATTGGCCGAGTCGGTGACGGTGTATGACATCAGGAATCTGGCCAAGGGCCCGGAGGTGATCAACATCGCCAAGCTGGCTGGCCTGCCCGAATCCAAGGCGATCAAGCGCGCGGTCCACGCCGAGTACAACGCGACGGGTGACGAGGTGTGGTTCTCGCTGTGGGCGGGCAAGACCGAGGCGTCCGCGATCGTGGTCATGGATGACAAGACGCGCAAGCTGAAACACGTGATCAAGGATCCGAAGCTGATCACGCCGACCGGCAAGTTCAACATCTTGAACACCCAGCACGACATTTACTAAAACCCGAGCCGGCGGGTGGAGGCTTCGGCTTCTGTCCGCCGCATCAATTTCAGCCGAGGGGAAACGTATGGCGGCAAAGCAAGGGTGGTGGGCGAAGTTGCGTTCGCCGAGCGTTAAATTTTCAGTGCTGACCCTGCTGGGGGGCGGTTTCATCGCCGGCATCCTGTTCTGGGGCGGCTTCAACACCGGTATGGAAGCCACCAATACGCTTCCCTTCTGCATTTCCTGTCACGAAATGCGCAACACGGTCTATCAGGAATACAAGCAGACCGTACATTATTCCAATCGCACCGGCGTGCGCGCGGAGTGTTCCGACTGCCACGTGCCGCAGGACTGGACCCACAAGATTGTTCGCAAGGTGCAGGCCAGCAAGGAGTTGTATGGCAAGGTGATGGGCACCATCGACACCGTGGAAAAATTCGAGGCCAAGCGGCTCACGCTCGCCAGGCGCGAGTGGGCGCGGATGAAGGCTTCGGACTCGCGCGAGTGCCGTAATTGCCACACCTTCGAGGGCATGGATGTGGAAAAACAGAAGAGCAGAGCGGCCAAACAGCATGAAAATGCAAAGAAAGACAATATGACCTGCATCGATTGTCACAAGGGGATCGCCCACAAGAAGCCAGAAGGAATGACGGAAGAAGAGGCTGGCGGTTAAGCGATACGGAATTACGGAATGTACGGCTTCGCACAATATATTTCGACAGGAGATGAACATGAGCATGAACAAAACTTCGATTGCAGCTTCCGTACTGGGCCTGGCACTGGCCGGCATGGCCGGCGGCGCCCTGGCGGCGCCGGACTGGAGCAAGGCGCAGGCGCGCAAGGTGATGGTGTTTCACCCCGGCGCCTCGGGCCTCGAATGGATCATGAAGGGGACCGAGCACGGCGGCGCCAGGGGCTTGTCGAGAGGCGAGACCTGCATTGGCTGCCATGAGGATGAAAAAACCCAGAAGATCGACATTGACATCGATAAGATCCTGAAAGGGGTGAAGCTCGAGCCCAAGCCGCTCGACAATCATGTCGGCAGCATCCCGGTGACCGTGCAGGCGGCCAACGACGGCACCCACCTCTACCTGCGTTTCAGCTGGAAAGAGCCCAAGGGCGGCGCCGAGAAAATGGACAAGGACAATCCGCTCAAGCTTGCCGTGATGCTGGAAGACGGCAAGACGGTGGTCAAGGATTCCAAGGGCAAGGACATAAAAATCGGCGCGGTGGCAGGCTGTTGGGGCACGTGCCACACCGATGCGCGCACCATGCCGGGCGCGGACGACAAGAAAACCAAGTATGTCAAAGGGGGTACTCTGGCGAATGGACAGTATTACGATCTGATGCAGTGGAAGAGCGGCAAGGGAGCCAAGCCGGTGGACGGCTACGTGGCCGACAAGCGCGTGATGGAAGGCGGCAAGGCGCTGGTGAGCGCGGAAGGCAAGAAGGACGGCGACACCTGGACCGTGACCTTCACCCGCAAGCTGACAGGTGGCGAGGGCGATATCGCGCTGGTTTCCGGCAAGACCTACAACATGGGCTTTGCCATCCATAACGACCATTCGGCGGGCCGTTTCCATCTTGTTTCGTTTGGCTACAGCCTTGGGATCGACGCCAAGGCCGACATTACGGCGGCGAAGCAGTAAATGGGCGGAAGCATGTCGAATCTTCGCGACGAACGGGTCTCGACGCGACAGCAAGAACGGGGGGGCGGACCGCACGCCACCCGTTTTTTTGCCGCGCCGCTGTTGATGGCCAGCCTCTGCCTGGGAGTCATCCTGCCGGCCGCTGGCGCAGAACCGGCCGAGGTGGTGGTTGAGAAAATGCAGTTTGTCCCGCAGGTTCTTAGAATCAAACCCGGCATGACCGTGACCTGGGTGAACCGGGAAAAACGCAGCAATCATTCCATTTTGTTCGAGCAGGAGAACCTCGAGTCCGACCGCTTTTTCCCTGGCGAGACCTATCAACGCGCTTTCGACAAGCCCGGCATCTATCCTTACCGATGCGGTCCTCACCCCGAGATGCTCGGGGTAATCGAAGTGGCTGAGTAGAGCGGGGAGGGGCGGTTGAAATTTATCGTGGTGCTGCTGTTGATCACGCCTTCCGGACTGGCGCTGGCGGCTGAACCGTCCGAAGCCCGGCAGAAGGAAATCAGCCACCTGGTGCGGCAGGACTGCGGCTCGTGTCATGGCATGAGCTTGGCGGGCGGGCTGGGATTGCCGCTGCGGCCCGAATCGTTGCATGACAAACCGAAGGAAAGCCTGGTCGCCACCATTCTGTACGGCCGGCCGGGCACCGCGATGCCCCCATGGAATCCGTTTCTGTCTGAAGCCGAGGCCGAATGGGTTGTCGAGATGTTGTTGAAAGGGCAATTTTGATGCGACTGCTATCTGGCTTGTTTGCAGCACTGCTTCTCCTGCAAGGCTGCGCCAATGCGCCGTTGCGCGGCACCGGCGACCTGGGCGTCGTGATCGAGCGCGCCACCGGCAGCGTGCAGGTGGTCGATACCACCCAGCGCAGCAGCCTGGGGAAGATCACCAGTCTGGGCGATCTGTCGCACGCTTCGTTGAATTTCTCCCGCGATGCGCGCTACGCCTATGTGTTCGGCCGTGACGGCGGCCTGACAAAAATCGACCTGCTGTTGCAGAAAATCGTGAAACGTGCGGTGCAGGCCGGCAACAGCATCGGTGGCGCCATTTCGCAGGACGGCAAACTGATCGCGGTCGCAAATTACGAACCGGGCGGGGTGAAGGTATTCGATGCGACCAGTCTCGAACTGGTGGCCGACATCCCTGCGGTGGGTGAAAACGGCAAGGCGTCCAAGGTTATCGGCTTGGTGGATGCGCCGGGCAACCGCTTCGTGTGGAGCCTGTTCGAGGCGGGGGAAATCTGGGTGGGCGATTTTCGGACGCCCGCGCGGCCCGTGCTGCGCAAGTACAGAAATGTCGGCAAGGAACCCTATGACGCCATGATCACCGCAGACGGACGCCATTACCTGGCGGGCCTGTTCGGCGAGGACGGCCTCGCCATGCTGGACCTGTGGAATCTGGATGCCGGCGTGACGCGTGTGCTGGATGCCTATGGCCGCGGCGAGCAGAAGCTGCCGGTCTACAAGATGCCTCACCTGGAAGGCTGGGCGGCCACCGGCAACGAATTGCTGGTGCCGGCGGTGGGGCGCCACGAAGTACTGGTGGTGGACCAGGGAAGCTGGAAGGAGGCCGGGCGCATCCCGGTGCACGGCCAGCCGGTATTCGTGGTGGCGCGGCCGGACAACCGCCAGGTGTGGGTCAATTTCGCGTTTCCCCACAACGACACGGTGCAGGTGATTGATGTGCCCAGCCGCAAGGTCGTGCACACCTTCAAGCCGGGCCGCGCGGTGCTGCACATGGAATTCACCCCGCGCGGCGAGCACATTTGGCTGTCGGCGCGCGACGACCATAAGGTTTTGATCTACGACAGCGAGCGCTTCGACCTGCTGGGCGAGCTGCCCGCGGACAGCCCGAGCGGCATTTTCTTCACCCATCGCGCCCACCGGACCGGACTATGAACCCAGACCTGGAGTTTCGCCTGTTGAACGACTATCAGCACGATTTTCCTCTGGTGGTCGCGCCCTTCGCCGCCATGGCCGCGGCGCTGGGCGTCTCCGAAACGGACGTGCTGGCCACCCTGGCGCGCCTGCAGGAGCGGGGCACGGTGAGCCGGGTCGGCGCAGTGGTCCGGCCGCGCAGCATCGGCGCCAGTACCCTGGCGGCGCTGGCGGTGCCGGAGGGCGAGCTGGAGCACGTGGCGCAGATGGTGAGTGCGTACCCCGAGGTCAATCACAACTACCAGCGCGAGCATCATTACAACCTCTGGTTCGTGGCGGCCGCGCCGGATGAGCTGGCGCTGCAGCGGGTGCTGCGGGAAATCGAGGAACGTTCCGGCTGCCGCGTGCTGTACCTGCCGCTGGTGGAGGATTACCACATCGACCTGGGCTTCGACCTCACTGGCGTCCGCAGCAAGCGCGCGCTCCATGTCGAGACCCACGCCGGAGGTGCTCCCCGGTCTTACGCGCCGACGCCGGCAGAGCGTCATCTGCTCGCGGCGATCCAGTCCGGACTGCCGCTGGTGGCGCGGCCCTTTGCAGCGGCCGGCGCGCAGGCCGGGATGCCCGAAGCGGAAGCGCTCGCCGCCCTGCGGAACCTGCTCGACTGCGGCGTGATCAAGCGGATGGGGGTGGTGGTGCGCCACCATGAACTCGGCTATCGCGCCAACGCCATGGTGGTGTGGGACATTCCCGACGAGGATGTGGGCAGCGTGGGGCCCTGCCTGGGCGGCATCGAATACGTCACGCTATGCTATCGCCGCCCGCGCCGCCTGCCGGGCTGGCGCTACAACCTGTTCTGCATGATTCATGGCCATGACCGCGCCGAAGTGCTGGCGCGCGTCGAGGCCATGCGCCAAGGCTGCGGCCTGCAGCACGTCGCCAGCGAAGTGCTGTTCAGCACCCGCCGCTTCAAGCAGTGCGGCGCACAGTACGTCCGCGCGGCGGCCTGATGGACGCGCTGGACCGCGCCATCATCAACCGGCTGCAGGGCGGTTTCCCGCTGTGCGAACGCCCCTACGCGGCGGTTGCCGAACAGCTCGGCAGCAGCGAGGACGAGGTGCTGGCACGGGTCGAAAGACTGCTCCGGGACAGGGTGCTGACCCGCTTCGGCCCGATGTTCCATGCCGAGCGCCTGGGCGGCGGGCTCAGCCTGGTGGCGATGAAAATCCCGCCCGGCGATTTCGAGCGGGTGGCGGAAATCGTCAATGCCATGCCCGAGGTGGCGCACAATTACGCCCGCGAGCACGCACTCAACATGTGGTTCGTGCTTGCCACCGAGACCCCGGAAGGGCAGCGCGAAGCCCTGGACAGGATCGAGCGCGAAACCGGTTTCCCGGTGTATGCCATGCCGAAAATCCGGGAGTATTTCGTCGAGCTGAAGCTGCATGTCTGAGCGCGACCGACAGGATTGCCTCGCCGAACGAGAAAATGGCCGCAAGAAAGAACCGATGCCGTCCCCCGCTTTCCCGCTCGACCCGCTCGACCGCCTGATCGTCCTGGCCACCCAGGACGGCCTGCCGCGGGTGGCGCGCCCCTATCACGCCATCGCCGAGCAGGTGGGTGCCGCGCCCGCCGAGGTGATGGCGCGGCTGCAGCGGATGCTGGAAAACGGCGTCATCCGCCGCATCGGCGCCGTACCCAACCACTATGCCCTGGGCTACAAGGCCAACGGCATGACCGTGTGGGACGTGGCGGACGAACGCGTCGACGCACTGGGCGAGCGCGTCGGCCAGCTCGAATCGGTCAGCCACTGCTACCGGCGCCCGCGCTATCTGCCGGACTGGCCCTACAACCTGTTTGCCATGGTGCATGGCCACGATCGCGCCGAGGTGGAGTCAAAGGCGAGGCAGATTGAAGAAATGTTGGGTAATTCTTGCCAAGGGCACGAAATTCTTTACAGTACGAGGATATTAAAAAAAACCGGTTTGCGGATAATCTGACTCATATTAATAACAGGAGGCCGTATGTTCGAGTTCTTGTGGAAAAGAAAGAAACAGGCGACACAGGAAGTGGCAAGGGAGCCGGCAAAGACCGCAACACCCGCCGAATCCGGGGTTGCCGCCGGAACCCAGTTGCATTACGACCCCAATCTGGTGCCCAATCTGGTGTCGGATCATCACATGATGCTTGGAATCTTCGGCGAAATTACCGCCGCGATGGAGCAGAAAAACATGATCCGCACCAAGGAAAAGCTGGGCGAATTCGGCAATGCCCTGCGCAACCACCTGCTCAAGGAGAATGTACGCTTCTACGTCTACCTTCAGCATAGTCTGGAAGGCGATGCCGAGAATGCCGCGATCATGCAGGACTTTCGCAGGGAAATGCAGCATATCGGTAAAGCGGTGGCTGATTTCCTGCGCAAATACACCGCCGAGGGCGAATGGGATGAGCGGATGTGGCAGAGCTTCCAGCAGGAGGCGGGAGGGATTGGCAAGGTGCTGACCAAGCGCATAGAAACCGAGGAAAACAGTCTCTACCCGCTCTACCTGCCGCAGCAGGACTATCGCTAGTTTTTTGCAAAAGCCGGGTGTCTTTGATCTAAATCATTTCCGGCGCGAATTGGGCCGGGTACATTCGTCCCAATATTTTTTCGAGACTCCGGAGTATTTCATGTTTCGCATTTCCCAGTTCATGCAGGAAATTGCTCACCCTGCCCCGCTGGGGCCGAAGCGCAATCCCCCGGGCCCGGTGCTGATCTGGAACCTGATCCGCCGCTGCAACCTGACTTGCAAGCATTGCTACTCGATTTCCGCCGACAAGGATTTTCCCGGCGAGCTGTCCACCGGGGAGGTGTTCGGGGTGATGGACGACCTCAAGCGCTTTCGCGTGCCGGTGCTGATTCTCTCCGGCGGCGAGCCCCTGCTGCGCCCCGACATCTACGACGTCGCCCGCCGCGCCAAAGAGATGGGTTTCTACGTCGGACTGTCCACCAACGGCACGCTGATCGATGAAAGCAATATCGGCCAGATTGCCGCCATCGGTTTCGATTATGTCGGTGTCAGCCTGGACGGCATCGCGGCGACCCATGACAAATTCCGCCGCATGGACGGCGCCTTCGACAAGTCCATGCACGGCATCCGCCTGTGCAAGGCGCGCGGCATCAAGGTCGGCATCCGCTTCACCCTGACCCAGGACAATGCGCACGACCTGCCGGCGCTGCTGCAACTGATGGAGGACGAGGGGCTGGACAAGTTCTACCTGTCCCATCTCAACTACGCCGGGCGCGGCAACCGGAACCGCAGGGACGATGCCTTCCACCAGACCACGCGCGCGGCGATGGACCTGCTTTTCGATACCTGCTGGCGCGACCAGCAGGCGGGCAGGCCGAAAGAGTTCGTCACCGGCAACAACGATGCCGACGGCGTGTATCTGCTGCTGTGGGTAAGGAAAAATTTCCCGCAACGGGAAAAGCATATCCGGGCCAAACTGGAACAATGGGGCGGCAATTCCTCCGGCGTCAACGTGGCCAACATCGACAACCTGGGCAACGTCCACCCCGACACCATGTGGTGGAACTACACCCTGGGCAACGTGCGCGAGCGGCCCTTTTCGGACATCTGGATGGACACCTCCGACCCCATCATGGCCGGCCTGAAGGCGCAGCCGAGAAAGGTGGGCGGCCGCTGCGGCGCATGCGCGTACTTCGCCATCTGCGGCGGAAATACACGGGTGCGGGCATGGCAGGTGACGGGCGACCCGTGGGCGGAGGATCCCGCCTGTTATCTGGACGACGAGGAAATCGGTCTGGTGCAAGCTGCCGAGGTGGAGAAATGAACATGAGAGGAATGCTTGCAGCCTGCTGCCTGTTTCTGGTTTCGGGCGCCCTGGCCGACGTGCCGGTAGAGAAAATGTACGCCGAGCATTGCGCGTCCTGCCACGGCGCCGATCGCCTGGGGGGTGTAGGCCCGGCATTGTTGCCGGAGAATCTGGCGCGCCTGCGCCGTCCGGACGCAATCAAGGTGATCGCCGACGGGCGCCCCGCCAGCCAGATGGCGGGGTTTTCCGACAAGCTCGGCAAGGCGGAGATCGAGGCGCTGACGGGCTTCATCTACACCAGGCTGCCGCAGATGCCGGTATGGGGCAGGAATGAAATCCTTGCCTCCCACATTCGGCACGTGCCCGCCGGCAGCCTTCCGGACAAGCCGGTATTCAGCGCCGATCCGCTCAACCTGTTCGTGGTGGTGGAGCTGGGCGACCATCACGCCACCCTTCTCGACGGCGACAAGCTGGAGCCGGTTCACCGCTTTGCCACCCGCTTCGCGCTGCATGGCGGACCGAAGTTTTCACCCGATGGGCGCTTCGTCTATTTTGCCTCGCGCGATGGCTGGGTGAGCAAGTTCGATATCTACAACCTGAAAACCGTGGCGGAAGTGCGGGCCGGCATCAACACCCGCAATCTGGCGGTTTCCGGCGATGGCAAGACGGTGCTGGTGGGCAATTACCTGCCGCACAGCCTTGTCCTGCTGGATGCGAACGACCTCTCGCTGCTCAAGGTGATTCCGGCCGTGGGCGCGGACGGCAAGAGCTCGCGGGTATCCGCGGTGTACCAAGCGGAGCCGCGCGGCAGCTTCGTGGCGGCGCTGAAAGACACGCGCGAGGTGTGGGAGATCGCCTATGGCGACAAGGCTTTTCCGATCCGCCGCATCGTGGCGGACGATTATCTCGATGATTTCTTTTTCGACCAGGACTACAAGCTTCTGATCGGCACCGCGCGCGACAGCCATAAAGGCCAGGTCATCGATCTCGATACGGGCAAAAAAGTGGCGGAACTGGATTTGCCCGGCATGCCCCATCTCGGTTCGGGCATTACCTGGGAGTATCGGGGGCGGCCGGTGATGGCCACGCCCAACATGAAGGACGGCGTGGTGAGCGTGATCGACATGCAAAGCTGGAAAACCATCAAGGAGATCAAGACCCTGGGGCCGGGATTTTTCATGCGTAGCCACGAGAACACGCCCTATGCCTGGACGGATGGCTTCGCCACCGGCAACCCGGCGAGCAATGACACGATGACCCTGATCGACAAGCAAACACTGGAAGTGGCCCACATCCTGCGTCCCGAGCCGGGCAAGACCGCGGCTCACGTGGAATTCTCGCGCGACGGAAAATACGCGCTGGTGAGCATCTGGGAGATGGACGGCGCGCTGGTGATCTACGATACCGCGACGCTGAAGGAAGTGAAGCGCATCCCGATGAAAAAGCCATCGGGAAAATACAACGTCTACAACAAGATCACCCGCTCCGCCGGCACCAGCCACTGAGCGGAGGCCGACGCCGGCTCTCTGGCCGCGCCGATTGCCGCCCCGATTGCCGCCCGGGCGGGTTGACCTCGCCGTGGCGGCGGGATTCCTGCGGTTGCGGCAGGCTTCGGTGTGCTGCACACTGGCCGCGTTCGCTTCGCCCGACATCGACCACGCACCCCGACCATGACCCCACTCGCTCCCTACGCCGCGCATTCCGACCAGTCCCGCGGGCGGCTGCATTCCGAACCCGCCGCCACGCCGCGCTCCGAATTCCAGCGCGACCGCGACCGCATCGTCCATTCCACCGCGTTCCGGCGGCTGGAATACAAGACCCAGGTGTTCGTCAACCACGAAGGCGACCTGTTTCGCACCCGCCTCACCCACAGCCTCGAAGTGGCGCAGATCGCCCGCACCATTGCCCGCCTGCTGAGCCTCAACGAAGACCTGGTGGAGGCGGTGGCGCTGGCGCACGACCTCGGCCACACGCCGTTCGGCCACGCCGGGCAGGATGCGTTGAACGCCTGCATGCGCGAGCACGGCGGCTTCGAGCACAACCTGCAGTCGCTGCGCGTGGTCGATTTGCTGGAAGAGCGCTACGCCGAGTTCGACGGCTTGAACCTCACCTTCGAGGCGCGCGAAGGCATCCTCAAGCACTGCTCGCTCACCAATGCCGAAAATCTCGGAGACGTCGGCGAGCGTTTTCTGAACAGGCGGCAGCCCTCGCTGGAAGCGCAGATTACCAACCTGGCCGACGAGATCGCCTACAACAACCACGACGTCGACGACGGCCTGCGTTCCGGCCTGATCACGCTGGAGCAGTTGTCCGGCGTGCAGATCTTCGCCCGCCACCTGGATGAGGTCCGCGCCAGATACCCGGCGCTGAATGGTCGCCGCGAGGTGACCGAAACCGTGCGCCGCATCATCAACACGCTGGTTCTCGATCTGGTGAATACCACGCGCGCCAACATCGAGCTCAGCGGCGTCACCAGCATCGATGCCGTGCGTGCCGCGCCGCCGCTGGCGGCGTTCAGCCCGGCGCTGTTGGACGAGCACCGCGAACTCAAGCGCTTCCTGACGCACCACCTGTACCGCCATTACAAGGTGGCGCGCATGAGCAGCAAGGCAGGGCGCATCGTCACCGATCTCTACACCGCATTCATCGGCGATGCACGCCTGCTGCCGCCCGAATACCAGGCGCGCGAATCGCTGGAAGGCGCACGCGCCGTAGCCGATTACATCGCCGGCATGACCGACCGCTACGCCATGCGCGAACACCGGCGGATTTTCGCGGTGGAAGAGATCTACGACTGAGCATTCCCGCCGCATTCGGCCCGGGAACGGCCCCCCGCCCCGCAACCTCCACGGCATCGGGCCGGGGCGACCCCCACAACAGCACGCCTCCCCAGTGGGAATTCCGCAACAGCACCACCTCTTGTAGGGTGCGCCGTGCACACCATTTATTTGAAAGATGGTACGCACGGCGCACCCTACAACTGCAGGGCGCCCTCGCCGCGATTTTCGCGCCGTCGCAACCTTTACGGCATCGGGCCGGGGCGACCCTCCTGCAGCAAACGGTGCTCGACGGTTAGATGACCTCACCCGGCGGCAGGGTCCGCGCCACCACCCAGGTCTCCACTTCCAGCGCGCCAGCCTGTTTCAGTGTTTTTGCCAGCTCGTCGAGACTGGTTCCGGTGGTCATCACGTCGTCGATCAGGGCGATGCGCCGCCCGCGAACGTCGCCCGTGCAGACGAACGCGCCGCGCACGTTGCGTCGCCGCGCATCGTGTTTCAGGCCCATCTGGGGCGGGGTGTCGCGGATGCGCCGGCAGCTGTCGGTGTCGAGCGGGAGATCGAGCCGCTTTGCCACTTCGCGCGCGACCTCGGTGGCGTGGTTGAAGCCGCGCTCGCGGATGCGTTTTGCATGCAGCGGCATCGGGATCAGGCAGTCCGGTCTGGGGCCGGGGGCCACGCTCGCCGCAAGACATTCGCCCAGAGCCGGGGCGATGGCGAGCCGGCCGTTGTATTTCAGGCGCGGGATCAGGCGGTCGAGCGGAAACGCATAGGCCAGCGCGGCGCGGCTGCGGTCGAATGCAGGCGGGTGCTTGAGGCAGGCGCCGCACACCTGGCCGTCGGGCGTGGGAATGGCGCAGCGCGGGCATTGCGGCTGCCTGTGCCAGGGCAGGTCGGCCAGGCAGGCGCCGCACAGGGGGGCGGTTCCCGATGTCGCGCCGCACAGCAGGCAGGTGGAAGGGACGAGCTGCCTAAAAATTGACCTGATGTTCAATTTCGTGGTCTCTCCAATTTGACAGGGGCGACACCTCCCGCGAAAATCCGGGCCATGAATGAAAAACGCGTCATCTCCGCTTCGTCCTCCCGTTTTGCCGCACAGCTGTTCAACCTCATTACCGTCGCGGTGATGGTGATTTCACTGACCGCGCTGCTGCTGGGCAAGCTGCTCGCCAGCCAGAAAGTCGGTTTTTTGCCCGTCGTGATGTCGCTGCCGCCGGTGATGATCTGGCTGGCCGGATCGATTTTTGTCTATGCCGGCATCGCCCATCACCCCAACCCGCGTGCGGTGCATTTCAACAAGTGGGCAGGCTACCGGTTTTATGGCGTGATGGGCAGCCTGGTGGTGATCGGCCCGGTGATCTACGGCCTGCTTGATGGCTGGCTGGGGCTGGTGCTGGTGCTGGGGCTGGCGGTGGCGATCATCGTGCCATGGGCGCTGTTTGATATTTACAAGGCCGCGCGCGAACCGTGGCAGGACATGACCATCGAGGTGGAAAAAAATGAATGATATGACTCAGCCCGTTGCGCGCCTGTCGATGGCCGGGATCGAAGCGCTATTTGCCTTGCCGTTTGCCGACCTGATGTATCAGGCGCAGAACGTGCATCGCGACCGCTTCGACCCCAACAAGATTCAGCTCTCCACCCTGCTGTCGATCAAGACCGGAGGCTGTTCCGAGAATTGCGGCTACTGCCCGCAGTCGGCGCACCACGACGCCGGGGTGGACAAGCAGCCGATGATGAAGCTGGACGACGTGCGTGCGGCCGCCAGCGCCGCCAGGGACGCCGGCGCTTCGCGCTTCTGCATGGGTGCGGCATGGCGCGGGCCGAAACCGAGCGACCTCGAATCGGTGGTCGAAATGGTGCGCGAGGTGAAGGCGCTGGGGCTGGAGACCTGCGCCACGCTGGGGATGCTGAAGGACGGCCAGGCCGAGCAGCTGAAGGCGGCCGGCCTCGACTACTACAACCACAACCTCGACACCGCGCCCGATTTCTATGGCGACGTCATCACCACCCGCGACTACCAGGATCGGCTCGACACGCTTGAGCGCGTGCGCCAGGCCGGCCTCCACGTGTGCTGCGGCGGGATCGTCGGCATGGGCGAGTCGCGCACCCAGCGCGCCGGCCTGATCGCACAGCTGGCCGCGCTCGACCCGCAGCCGGAGTCGGTTCCGATCAACCTGCTGGTGCGGGTCGAGGGCACGCCGCTCGCCGATGCCGAGGCGCTCGAGCCGCTGGAATTCGTGCGCACCATCGCGGTGGCACGCATCGCTCTGCCGAAAAGCCTGGTGCGGCTGTCCGCCGGGCGCCAGCAGATGAGCGACGTGATGCAGGCGCTGTGCTTCCTCGCCGGCGCCAATTCGATCTTCTACGGCGACAAGCTGCTCACCACCGGCAACCCCGAATGGGAGCGCGACCAGCGTCTGTTCGAAGCGCTCGGCCTGACGCCGTTGTGAGCTTCGCCGCGCTGAGCCGCCTGCAGCAGGGGCTGGCGGCGCTGCAGGCCGATCATCTCGAACGGCGGCGCTCGGTGCTCGACGGCACGCAGGGCGTGCACGTCACGATCGACGGCCAGCACGTCATTTCTTTCTGCAGCAACGACTACCTCGGTCTGGCCGCCGATGCGGCGCTGGTTGCCGCCGCCCACGTCGCGCTCGATGCGTGCGGCGTGGGCGCGGGCGCGGCGCATCTGATCACCGGTCACCATCGTTTCCACCACGACTTCGAGGCCGCATTCGCGCGCTTCGTCGGCAAGCCTGCGGCGCTTCTGTTTTCCACCGGCTACCTGGCCAACCTGGGCGTGCTGACCGCACTGATGGGCCGCCATGGCGAAGTATTCGGCGACAAGCTCAATCACGCCTCGCTGGTCGATGCCGCGCAGCTGTCCGGCGCGAACTTCACCCGCTACCGCCACAACGATCTGGCGCAACTCGATGGCCAGCTGGCGGCAAGCCGGGCGCAGGACAAAGTCATCGTGTCGGACCTGGTGTTCAGCATGGACGGCGATATCGCGCCGGTCGACGCGCTGCTCGATCTGGCCGAGCGGTACGACGCGTGGCTGTACCTCGACGACGCGCACGGTTTCGGCGTACTGAACGACGGCCGCGGCGGACTCACCGAGCGCGCCCGTTCCAGCGACCGCGTGATCTATCTGGCCACGCTCGGCAAGGCGGCCGGCGTGGCGGGGGCGGCGGTGGCGGCGCATGAAAATGTGATCGACTGGCTGATCCAGAAAGCGCGGCCCTACATCTACACTACCGCCTCGCCGCCGCTGCTGGCCGCGTGCCTGATCGAGAGCCTGCGCCAGATCGGGACGGGTGACGCGCGGCGCGAGCGCCTGCGCAGCCGCATCGCGCAGCTGCGCGAAGGGCTGGCCGGCCTGAAGCACGGCTCGCTGATGCCGTCGGATACGCCGATCCAGCCGCTGCTGATCGGCACCAATGCGGGCGCGGTGCGGCTGTCGCAGGCCCTGCGCGCGCGCGGCCTGCTGGTGCCGGCGATCCGCACGCCGACGGTGCCGGCCGACACGGCGCGGCTGCGCATCACCCTGTCGGCCGCGCACAGCGCCGGCGATGTCGATCAATTGATCGGGGCGCTGCATGACATCGCCTAAACCCATCCTCGCGCTGGTACACGGCTGGGGCATGAATGCCCGCGTGTTCGATGAGCTGGCCGCGCTGTTGGCGGCCGATTTCGAAGTGCGTGCGCTCGACCTGCCCGGCCACGGAGGGCGCGATGACGTGGCTGACAATACCCTGCAGGGCTGGGCCGACGACCTGGCGCGGCAACTGCCGGACAACGCCACGCTGCTCGGCTGGTCGCTCGGCGGCCAGGTGGCGATGCGCGCGGCGCTCGACCGTCCACACAAGGTCGCGCGCCTGGTGCTGCTGGCATCGACCCCGAAATTCGTTGCAGCGGAGGACTGGCCGTGCGGCATGGCGCCTGCCGACCTGCAGGATTTCGGCGCTGCGCTGCTGGCCGATCCGCAGGCCACGCTGCTGCGCTTCCTGAGCCTGCAGACGCGCGGTATGAACGGGCAGAAGACGCTGCTGCAGCAATTGCGGCAGTCGCTGCTGGCCGCGCCCGCCGCCAGCCGCGAGGCACTGGCGGGCGGGCTGGCGATCCTGCGCGACACCGACCTGCGCGCGGAACTGCCGCGGCTCACGCCGCCGACCCTGGTGCTGCACGGCGCGCTCGACACGCTGACCCCGCCGGCAGCCGGCGCCTGGCTGGCCGATATCTTGCCCGCCGCGCGGCACGTCGGGTTTCCCCGCGCCGCGCATGCGCCGCACCTGTCGCACGGCGAAGAGGTGGCGGCTGCGATCGGACGCTTTGCCCATGACTGAACCCGAACTCGATTTCGCCGAAGTGCGGCGCGCCTTCGGCCATGCCGCCGCCAGCTACGACGCGCACGCGGTGCTGCAGCGCGAGGTATGCGACCGCCTGCTCGAGCGGCTTGACTACATGACCCTGCAGCCGGGCCGCGTGCTCGATGTCGGCAGCGGCACCGGCTATGGTCTGGCACATCTGCGGTCGCGCTATGCGGAGGCCGAATGCTGCGCCCTCGACATCGCCCCGGCCATGCTTTCCGCGACGCGTGCGCGCCTGCCGCAACCGACCTGGGCGCAGCGCACCCTGCGGCGCCTCACCCCCAATCCCTCAAGCCCCACCCACATGCTGTGCGCCGACATGGCGCGGCTGCCGCTGGCGCCCAACAGCATGAACCTCGTCTGGTCGAGCCTGGCGCTGCAGTGGGCGCACGATCTTGAAGCCACCCTCAAGGGCTTCCATCAGGTGCTGGCGCCGGGCGGCTTGCTGATCTTCGCCACCTTCGGCCCCGACACGCTGAAGGAATTGCGCGCGGCATTCACGGCCATCGACGATGCGCCGCACGTCAATCGCTTCGTCGACCTGCACGACATCGGCGACATGCTGATCCACGCCGGCTTTGCCAGCCCGGTGATGGAAATGGACATGCTGACCCTGACCTACGCCGACCTCAAAAGCCTGATGCGCGACCTCAAGGGCATCGGCGCACACAATGCGGCGGCGGCGCGTCGCCGCGGCCTGTTCGGCAAATCGGCGTGGGCGCGGCTGGAGCAGGCGTATGAATCGCAACGGCTGGAAGGCCGCCTGCCGGCCACCTTCGAAGTGGTCTATGGCCACGCCTGGGCAGGCGACAAGACGCGGCGCGAAGACGGGCGCCAGGTGATCGAGTTCGCCATCGGCGAGCGCAAGAAGAAACTGGGCCGGGTGTGAAAGGCCTGTTCGTCACCGGCACCGATACCGGCGTCGGCAAGACGCGGGTGGCGGTGGCGCTGATTCATGCCCTGCGCGCGCGCGGCCTGCGCGTGGCGGCGATGAAGCCGGTGTCGGCAGGCAGCGCGCCGGGCGAACTGAACGGGGATGTGACGGCGCTGCTGCAGGCGGCCAACGTCGCGGCCGACCTGCGCGATGTCAATCCTTACGCCTTTGCTGAACCGGTTGCGCCGCATATCGCCGCAGCGCGGGCCGGTGTGCGGATCGAACTGGATGTCATTGCCGCGGCGTATGGGCGGCTTGCTGCTGCGGCAGACGTGGTGGTGGTCGAAGGTGCGGGCGGCTGGCGGGTGCCCTTGAACGAGCGCGACGACATGGCGGATCTGGCGCAGCGCCTGGGCCTTCCGGTCGTGCTGGTGGTGGGCCTGCGCCTGGGCTGCCTCAACCATGCGCTGCTGACCGCGGAGTCGATCGCCCGGCGGCAGCTGCCATGGGCCGGCTGGGTGGGCAACCACATCTACCCGGCAATGGCCCGCCAGGCCGAGAATATTGCCGCGCTGCGCGCGCGGCTGCCCGATCCGTGTCTGGGCGTACAGCACTTTCTTCATGAAGAAAGCGCTTCAAAAACAACACTGCAATGGCTAAGCTTGCCTGAATAGCCGGCGATGACCCGAACTGATTCGGGCTGCATGGGTCTCGTGCCGCTGGCCGTCCGCGCACTGAGGGCAATATCCATTTGATTTATATGGGAAATCAGGTCGCTAACTGGATATTCGGACAGGATTGTTTTATATTGAGTCAATTCATACGCAAGAGCACGAGATGATCCTTTCCCGAACCAGTCAATATGCCGTGCAGGCGCTGATCTATATGGCCACCCAGTCGAGCACCACGCCCGTACTGAACAAGGATGTCGCCGCGCAGCTCGGCGTGCCCGCGCCGTATCTCGCCAAAATCCTGCAGGGCCTGGCCAAGGGCAACCTGCTGCTTTCCTCCCGTGGCCGTCTGGGTGGTTTCTGCCTGCGCGAGAATGGCGACAACATCACACTCATGCAAATCCTGCTGCTGACCGAAGGCCCGACGTTTACCGAAAACTGCATGCTGGGGCTCAAGAAATGCAGTGATGAAACCGCCTGCCCGCTGCATTTCCGATGGGTGCCGGTGAAGATGAAAATCATCGAAATGCTGCAGGACACCACGCTGGGAAAACTGGCCAAGGCGGTTGAAACCGGCAAGTACCGCCTTGCCGACGTTCCCGGGATGCTGTTCGAGCAGGCCAACATATGAAAAGCTGGCTCCTTGCCGCCTGCGTCATGGCGACCCTCACCCTGGCCGGCTGCCAGCCCGCCCCGCAGCCTTCATCATTCCTGGCGACCGACATTACCGGTGCCACCTTCGCGCGGGACTTCAGGCTGACCGACCATCATGGGCAGGTGCGGACCCTGGCGGATTTCAAAGGAAAGGCGGTGGCCGTTTTCTTTGGCTACATCCATTGCCCGGACGTCTGTCCCACCACGCTGTCGGATTTTGCGGTGGCGCTGCGGCAACTCGGGCCGCAGGCCGAACAGGTGCAGGTAATTTTCATTACAGTGGACCCGCAACGCGATACCCCGGAGCTGCTTAAGCAGTTTGTGCCGGCTTTCAATCCGGGCTTTTTAGGGATGTATTCCGATGAGGCAACGCTGAAACAGCTGGTGAAAGAATACAAAGTGGTCTATCAAAAGACTGCGGTAAAGGCTGTGGACGACTATTTGATCGACCATAGCGCCGGAACCTATGTTTATGATCAGAAAGGAAATTTACGACTACTCATGCCTTATGGCAGCAGCCCTGACGCTATTGCCCAGGATTTGAGGACCTTGCTGGCGGCACCCTGATCCATGCCGGCCTGCTTGCGGGCGGCGCGCCGCTTACTTATAATTCGGCGCGTTTGCAATTTATACTAAGTACAGTTGCTGGTTTTATGACAGGCACTATTTCAGGTACAACAGGAGCGGTCGATGGCGGTCACAGCATATTCCGGTGCAGAGCAGTACAACTTTGACATCGTCAAAAAGTTTGCCGTCATGTCGCTTGTCTGGGCGGTCGTCGGCATGTCCGTCGGCGTATACATCGCCGCCGAGCTGGCCTGGCCGTTTCTGAATTTCGACAGCCCGTATTTCTCATTTGGCCGCTTCCGCCCGGTTCATACCAGCGCGGTGATCTTCGGTTTCGGCGGATCGGCGCTGTTCGCCACTTCTTACTACGTGGTTCAGCGCACCTGCCAGGCTCGCCTGTTTTCCGACGGCATGGCCAGCTTCACCTTCTGGGGTTGGCAGACCATCATCGTGCTGGCGGCGTTGTCCTATGTGATGGGTTATTCGCAGGGCCGCGAGTATGCTGAAATGGAGTGGCCGATCGATCTCCTGATCGAGGTTGTCTGGGTGGCCTACCTGATCCTGTATGTCGGCACCATCATGCGCCGCAAGCAGCCGCACATCTACGTCGCCAACTGGTTCTACCTGTCTTTTATCCTGGCCACCGCGCTGCTGCATACCTTCAATAACCTGGCGGTGCCCGTCGATCTGTTCTCGATGAAGTCGTACAGCCTGTTCTCCGGCACCCAGGACGCGATGGTTCAGTGGTGGTACGGTCACAATGCGGTGGGCTTCTTCCTGACCGCGGCCTTCCTTGGCATGATGTATTACTTCGTGCCCAAGCAGGCCGGCCGCCCGATCTACTCCTACCGTCTGTCGGTAGTTCACTTCTGGGCGTTGAGCTTCATGTACATGTGGGTGGGGGCGCACCACCTGCACTGGACCGCGCTGCCCGACTGGACCTCGTCGCTGGCCGCCGCCTTCTCGATCCTGCTGCTGATGCCCTCGTGGGGCGGCATGATCAACGGCATCATGACCCTGTCGGGTGCCTGGGACAAACTGCGTACCGACCCGGTGATGCGCTTCATGATCGTCGCGCTGTCGTTCTACGGCATGTCGACCTTCGAAGGCCCGATGATGTCGCTGAAGGAAGTCAACGCGCTGTCGCACTACACCGACTGGACCGTCGGCCACGTTCACTCCGGAGCGCTGGGCTGGGTGGCGATGATTTCCTTCGGTTCGCTGTATCACATGATGCCCAGGCTGTGGGACACCACGCTTTACAGCCGCAAGCTGATTGAATGGCACTTCTGGCTGGCCACCATCGGCATCGTGCTGTACATCGTCGCGATGTGGATTTCCGGCATTACCCAGGGTCTGATGTGGCGTGCGTTCGACGAGTTCGGCAACCTGCAGTACTCGTTCGTCGAATCCGTGGCGGCGATGATGCCGTTCTATGCGATGCGCGCCATCGGCGGCATGTTCTTCCTCACCGGCACCGTGCTGATGGCGATCAACATATTCATGACCATCCGTCAGGGCAAGCGCGAAAGCGCTGCGCCGGATGCCGGGCTGGCCGTCAGGATGGCCCAGGCCTGATTCAGGGAAGATACGATATGAATATCAACTTTAAACACGAATGGATCGAAACCAACATCGGTCTGATGTCCGTATTGACCATGCTGGCGATCAGCGTCGGCGGTCTGGTGGAAATCGCGCCACTATTCTTCATCGACGAGACCATAGAAAAAGTCGAGGGCGTGCGCCCCTATACCCCGCTGGAACAGCGCGGCCGCGACATCTATATCCGCGAAGGTTGCTACACCTGCCATTCGCAGATGATTCGCCCGTTTCGCGATGAAAAGCTGCGTTATGGCCATTATTCTCTGGCGGCGGAGTCGCAATTCGACCATCCCTTCCAGTGGGGTTCCAAGCGCACCGGTCCCGACCTGGCGCGGGTTGGCGGCAAGTACTCCAACGAGTGGCACGTGCAGCATATGGTGGCGCCGCGTTCGATGGTGCCCGAGTCGGTAATGCCAAATTACCCGTGGCTGTTGTCGACCCCGCTGGACCTTTCCGATCTCGTTGGCCGAATGAATGCATTGCGCAAGGTCGGCGTACCGTATTCGCTGTCACAGGCCGAATACGGCGCCAATGTGACCCGGTTCGGTGAAACCGTGGCCGGGCAGCTCCACATCCCCGATGCGCGGAAAAACCTGATCGAACAGGCCAACTTCGGCAACTACGATGGCGATCGCTCGGGTATTTCAGAAATGGACGCCATGGTGGCGTATCTGCAGGTGCTGGGGACCATGGTTGACTTCAGCAAGTATGCCGACGACGCATTTGTCGACAATCGCTAATCGGGTAGGGCTGGAGGCGTGAGCATGGAATGGTTGATGTGGTTTTCCAAACCCGAGAACACCAAGCCGCTGGCCCTGATCATTTTTTTCGTCACCTTTATCGGTATCGTGATTTACGTCTACGGTAGCAAAAAGCGGAGCGCGCAACTGGAGTCCTACCGCGACATTCCGTTTCTCGACGACCGGCCAGGCGATCAAGACGACACGAAGGACAAGCAATGAGCGAGCAAAAACCACAAACGGTTCCGACCACGGGTCATGTCTGGGACGGCGATCTGCAGGAATACAACAACCCGCTGCCGGTATGGTGGGTCTACACGTTCTACGCCACGGTGATCTTCGCCCTCGTGTACTGGACGATCTACCCATCGTGGCCGTTTGGCAAAGGCTGGATCGGCGGAGTTTCAAAAATCTCCTACGTCAACAGCGAAGGCGAAGCCAAAACGCACAGCTGGAACACCCGCGCACTGTTGCTGGCAGATATGAACAAGGCCGCGATCGCGCAAAAGCCCTACTTCGACAAGGTGGAGGCGATGTCCTACGAGGAGATTGCCAAGGATCCGGAGATGAGCGGCTTTGTCATTTCCGCGGGCAAGACGCTGTTCGCGGACAATTGCGCACCGTGCCACCAGGCAGGCGGCCAGGGCATGATCGGTTTCTTCCCCGACCTGACCGACGACGACTGGCTGTACGGCGGATCGTACGAAAAGATTCATGAAACCTTGATGGGCGGACGCCGCGGCTACATGCCGGCCTTCAGTGAAGTGCTTGTCGGCACGGAGATCGACCAGCTGGCGAATTTCGTGGCCAGCCTCTCCGGGATTGGCCACGACACCGCTAAAGCGGCCGCCGGCAAAGTGCTGTTCCATGGCGATGCCGCGGGCTGCCACGCCTGCCACGGCAGCGATGCCAGGGGACGTCAGGACATGGGCACGCCCAATCTGACCGACAATATCTGGTTGTGGGCTAACGTGCCGGCCGCGGATACGGATGAAGGCAAGGTTGCGGCGATACGCGGCGTCATCGCAAGCGGCCTCAACAGGGGCGTGATGCCGGCATGGTCCGGACGTCTGTTACCCGAACAAATCAAGGTTTTGACAGTCTACGTTCATGAACTGGGCGGCGGGCAGTAGGGCCTTCGGATGACGGAGATGAGCAAAGCCCCCGCTCGCGGGGGCTTTTGTTTCCCATCCATTTAAGCGGTCGCACCATGCAAACAGGTCAAAAAGACCAGTCCGAGCTTTACCAGAAGCGCATTCCCATCTTCACCCGTTCGGTAAAGGGGCGTTTTCGACGTTTCAAGACTTCGGTTCTGGCGCTGGCCTATGCGATTTATTTTCTGCTGCCTTGGCTGCCTTGGCAGCGCCTGGATGCCCCGGCGCAGGCGGTTCTGTTCGATCTCCCCGGCCGCCGCTTCCTGATCTTCGGGCTGACGGTCTATCCGCAGGATGTCATCTGGCTGGCGCTGCTGCTGTTCATTGCCGCCATTCTGCTGTTTTTCGTCACCGGGCTGGTCGGCCGTGCGTTCTGCGGCTACTTCTGCTTCCAGACTCTGTGGACCGACTTCTTCATCTGGATCGAGCATCTGGCCCAGGGCGAGCGCCCGGCGCGGATGCGACTCCACCGTCAGCCGTGGAATTCCGAAAAGCTGGCCAAGGTCGGCGGCACCCATGCCTTGTGGATGCTGGCTTCGTTCTGGACGGGCCTCACCTTTGTCGCCTATTTCACCTATGCACCGCAGCTGTTGGTGGACTTTTTTACTGGCCAGGCCGCGCCCGCCGCCTACATCACGGCTGGCATTCTCACGTTGTCGACTTATGTCGCGGCCGGCCTGATGCGCGAGCAGATCTGCACCTATGTCTGCCCGTACGGCCGCTTCCAGAGCGTGATGTACGAGCCCGAGACCCTGGCCGTGCATTACGACGCCCGGCGCGGCGAAGCGGCGCACGGACGGGCCCCCGCGCGTGCCGGCCAGCGCACCCTGGCCGAGCGCCACGAAAAGGGGGTGGGCGATTGCGTCGATTGCGGCCTGTGCGTGCAGGTCTGTCCGGTCGGCATCGATATCCGCGAGGGCCTGCAATACAAGTGCATCTCGTGCGGGCTGTGCATCGACGCCTGCAATAACGTCATGGATTCATTCGGCTTTCCGCGCGGCCTGATCCGCTACGATTCGGAAATGAATCTGGCTTCGCCCGTGCCGGCTGCGCCGAAGGCGCAATGGAAAAATCTGAAAACCATCGGCTACGGCCTGGCACTGGTACTGATGACCGCCTACCTCGCATACAGCGTGGCCACTCGCGGCAGCTTTGAACGTGCGGTCAATCAGATCCGCCAGCCGCTTTATGTCGTGCTGTCGAATGGAGACATCCGCAACCGCTACCAGATCCGCATCACCAACAAGGCGGCGCAGGACCAGACCTATGCCATCAGCGCGCGCGGCATTCCGGCGGATGCGCTCGATCTCGGCAATTTCAGTGAAATCATTATCAAGCCCGGCCACAGCGCACTGGTGCAGGCAAGCGTGCGGCTGCCTTTGGCGGTGGCGGCGCAAACGCAGCGCTTCGAGTTGGTCATCACGCCGCAGGGCAAGCCAGCTGAGGCCAAAGTCGAATACGTCCGTTTCGACGCACCCGGAAAACGACCATGACTACGATGACCTCTCTGCTTGGCGGCCTGGCCGCCGTGCTTGTCCTTTATGCAATCGGGGGCGTCATCCGCGGTCTGCCGCCGATCCTGCGCGCACTGCTGGCGGGGCTGATCCCGCTGCTCGCATATTTCGTTCTCATCGTCGGGCGCTGGCCGGGGCTGGACGTGGTGGCCATGCACATTTCGATATTCCTCGCGGCGGGGCTGGTGCTGTTTGCGGTGACCCAGTTTCGCCGGCACAGCGTCGGACGCATGCACTGGGCGCCCAAGCTCCTGACGGCATTTTTCCTCGGCCTCGTCGTGGTCAATGGCAGCCTGCTCTACATTGCCGGCAAAGGACTGCCCGAACCGCTTGCGCGCTGGTGGCTGGGCAGCGACGGCGGTGCGGTTTACAGCGGCTTTTCCGGGGTGGTGACGCACGGTCAGGCGGCAGCCAAAGCGGTCTCGTCCGAACTGTCCCAGCAAAAGCGCGAATCGAAACTCGGGTGGCGGGTTGAAGTCACTGGCCTCGACAGCAGCGAGCTGGCGCGCGCGATCCAGGTTCGCGTCAGGGATCGCACCGGCCTGCCCGTCGATCGCATCGAGGTTGAGCTGCGCCTGCAGCGTCCTGGCGCCGTGGAGGCTGCGCTCGTATTGCCGCTCGCCGCACTTGATGCCGGCACCTACGGCGGGGTGCTGCATGTGCCCGCCGGTGGACGCTGGCTGGCCGAGCTGCGCCTGTTGCGCGACCGCGAGATGCACTATCAGCTCATCCATGAGCTGGCCGCGCCGTGAGCGGTATCATGGGGTTTTTGTTCTTGCTGTCCGGCATATTCGTGCTGCTGATCGTCGTGGGCGTGTTCTGGTCGATCAAGAGTGGCCAGTTCGACGACCTGGAAGGCCCGGCCGAGCGCATCCTGATGGACGACGACGACCCCCTGTTGCCGACCCGCCGCCCGAGCCGTCAAGACGAAAATCCTGCCGGGAACAAGTACCCAAACGGGCACAAGTAAACTAAAATCAATCAACTTTTATGGAGTGCGCACGATGAAACAGCTTTTCACTTTTCAGGGATTCCCCATGGTGGTGGTGACCGCAATGATCATCTGGTCATGGATCAGCGTCCTTTCGGTCCTGATCGCCTCGTTCTTCTGATCCGCTGCACCCCAATGAAAACGCCCCGCAATGCGGGGCGTTTTCATTGGGGTGCGCCGAAGCTTACACCGGAATCAGGGCGCGCATTTTCTGCAGGGCGCGCGCTTCGATCTGGCGAATGCGTTCGGCGGAGATGCCGTATTGGGCTGCCAGTTCATGCAACGTCGCCGCCTCTCCTTCGGTCAGCCAGCGCGCCTTGATGATGTGGCGGCTGCGCTCGTCGAGGTTTTCCAGCGCGGTGGCCAGGCCGGTATGGCGCAGGCGTTCGGTCTGCTCGCGCTCCAGCAACTGGGCCGGGTTTTCATCCGGGCTCGCCAGAAAAGCCAGCGGGCTGTAGCTTTCCTCGCCGTCGTCCACCGTCGGGTCGATGGAAACGTCGTGGCCCGACATGCGGGTTTCCATTTCCAGCACATCCTTGCGGCTGACGTTAAGCTCGCTTGCCATGGCGTCGGCTTCCTTGAACGTCAGGGCGTTGAGCGACTGCTTCAGGCTGCGCAGATTGAAGAACAGCTTGCGCTGCGCCTTGGTGGTGGCGACCTTGACCAGGCGCCAGTTCTTCAGCACGTATTCGTGGATTTCGGCGCGGATCCAGTGCAGCGCGAACGATACCAGGCGCACGCCCCGTTCCGGGTCGAAACGCCTCACGGCCTTCATCAGGCCGACATTGCCCTCCTGGATGAGGTCGGCCTGGGGCAGGCCATAGCCCACATAATGGCGCGCCACGCTGACCACCACGCGCAGATGCGATACCACCAGCCGACGCGCGGCCTCGACGTCCTGCTTGTCGTGCCAGGCGCGCGCCAGCTGCTGCTCCTCTTCCAGCGTGAGCATGGGGTAGCGGTTGACGGTCTGGATATAGCTATCCAGGCTGTATGCCGCCGGGACGGGTAAAGATATCGTTTGGTTCATGCTTGTAAAAATCCCCCTTGGAACACATTTTAACATTAGCACTCACGGGGTAAGAGTGCCAGGGTAATGCAGGGTTCCCCGATGGTTTTCATAAACCTGGACAAGTCAGCGCGCCGCCTCGACCTGCCGCAGCGCTCGTGTCACCGAGAGCCAGGCGCCGAGCCAGCCGAACAGGGCGGTCAGGCCGAGGACGGCGACGATCTCGATCGCGGTCGGCGGCAGCAGGTGGAAGGCCGATCCGTACAAGCCGGCCAGCCGCTCGACCGGTGCGCGCAATATCACGCCGGCGATGGTCAGCACGCCGCCCGCCGCCAGTCCGCCCAGCAGGCCCTGCATCGCGCCCACGTAGAGGAAGGGGCGGCGGATGTAGCGGTCGGTGGCGCCGATCAGCCGGCTGACCAGGATTTCGTCGCGCCGCACCAGCACCTGCGCGCGGATGGCGTTGCCCGAGATGGCGACGAGGGCGATTGCAAACAGTCCTGCCAGCAGCCAGACACCGGTGCGTCCGATGGCGATGGCAGCCTGCAAGCGGTCGGCCCACTGGCTGTCGAGATGGGTTTCCGCCACCCCCGGCAGCTTGCCCAACTCGGCCGCGACCCGCGCCAGTTCCTCGCGCGAGGCCGTTTGCGGCCGCACCACCCAGGCGTCGGGCAGCGGGTTCTGCGTCAGGCCGGCGGTGATGTCGGCCAGATCCTGCGCGCTGCCGAGCGCGGCCAGCGCCTCGTCCTTGGGTACGTAGCGGGCTGCGGCGATGTCGGTCTGCCGGAGGCGTTCGGCGATGGACTGTTTCTGCGCAGCCGACGCCCCGGCATCGAGGAATACGCTGATTTCCGGCTGCGCGGGCAGGTCACCCGCCAGCCGGTCGAGGTTGCCGAGCGCCAGGAAGAGCCCGCCCGGCAGGCTGATCGCCACCCCCATCGCCAGCGCGGTGAGGAGGGATGCGACCGGTTGCGCGCCGAGGCGGCGCAGTGCGGCAGTGAAGGCATGTTTCTGGTGACGCAGCCAGCCGATCATGCCGAGCCCTCCTGGACCTTGCCATGATTCAGATGCAGCGTGCGACCGCCCAGTGCGGCGATGGCGCGGTCGTCGTGGGTGGCGATCACCAGCGTGGTGCCGACCTGATGGAAGTCGCGAAACATCGCCATGATGTCGGCGGCGTAGCCGGCATCGAGGTTGCCGGTGGGCTCGTCGGCCAGCAAGAGGGCGGGGCGGCTGACCAGTGCGCGGGCGATGCACAGCCGTTGCTGTTCGCCGCCGGAGAGGCTGATGGGGTTGGCTTTTTCGCGTTTCAGCAGGCCGACCTTGTCGATCACCGCGCGTGCGCGTTTCAGCGACTCGCGGCGGTCGAGCCCGGCGATGTCGAGCGGCAGCACCACGTTTTCGATCACGTTGCGGTCGAACAGCAGCTTGTGATCCTGGAAGATGAGACCGATGTTGCGGCGCAGGTAGGGAATGGCGCGCTGCGGCAGGCGTCCGACGTTCTGGCCGCTGACCGACACCACCCCGCTGGTTGGGCGCTCGATGGCGGCGACGAGTTTCAGGAGAGTGCTCTTGCCGGCGCCGGAATGTCCGGTCAGGAAAACCAGTTCGCCTTTTTCGATGGAAAGATCGATGCCGGTCAGGGCTTCATGCCCGCCGGGATAGCGCTTGGTGACCTGGCTGAAGCTGATCATGCGCTGAACTGCTTTAAGCAGGGAAAATGGCGTCGACGAACTCGCGCGCATCGAACGGCCGCAGGTCGTCGACGGTTTCCCCGACGCCGATGTAGCGCACCGGGATCGGCCGCGCCTTCGCGATCGCCGCGATGGCGCCGCCCTTGGCGGTGCCGTCGAGCTTGGTCAGCACCAGCCCGGTGACGCCGAGCGCGTCGTCGAAGGCCCTGACCTGGGCGACGGCGTTCTGCCCGGTGTTGGCGTCGAGTACCAGCAGCACTTCGTGCGGTGCGCCGGGGATCGCCTTCTCGATCACCCGCTTGACCTTCCTGATTTCCTCCATCAGGTGCAGCTGGGTCGGCAGGCGGCCGGCGGTGTCGGCCAGCACCACGTCGATGCCGCGTGCCCGCGCGGCCTGGATGGCGTCGAAAATCACCGCTGCGGACTCGCCCTTTTCCTGGCTGATCACCGTGACGTTGTTGCGCTCGCCCCAGACCTGCAACTGCTCGCGCGCCGCCGCGCGGAAGGTGTCGCCCGCCGCCAGCAGCACCGACAGGCCCTGCGTCTGGTACAGCTTGGCGAGCTTGCCGATGGTGGTAGTCTTGCCGGCGCCGTTGACGCCGGCAAGCATCAGGATGAAGGGCTTGTGCGGGGTGACGTCGAGCGGCGCCTGCAGCGGTGCCAGCAGGTCGACCAGCGCCTCTTTCAGCGCGGCCTGCAGGTCGGATGCCTCGGTGAGATTCTCGCGCCGCACTTTTTTCTGCAGGGTGTCGAGCAGCGACTGGGTCGCGTCGACGCCGACGTCTGCGGTGATGAGGATGGTTTCGAGCTCCTCGAACAGCTCGGCGTCGATCTTGCGGCCGACGCCGAACAGGCCGGACAGCTGGCCGCCGAGCCGGTCGCGGGTTTTGGCGAGCCCCTGCTTCAGCCGTTGCGCCCAGCCCAAACGCGGCTGGGCAGAGGCCGGTTCGGCTGGCGTGGGCGTGACGGCTTGCGCCGCCGGCTGTTCGGGCGTAGACGGTTCCGGCGCGGGAGCGGGTTTGGACTTGAAGAAACTAAACACGGATCGGGGCAGTCATCACAACTGTTTGACGGACGCTGTATCTTATCATCCTGAAAACCGCAGTCGACCGCTTGCGGTTTGCGGAATTACAAACTCATGCAATCAGAGGTAAACACCATGCGCAAGCTATGGGCAATCGGTTTGGCGCTGCTGGCGGGCAGCGCACAGGCGGCTTTGACGGACGTTACGCTGGACAATGGAATGCGGGTGATCGTGCACGAGGATCGCCGCGCGCCGGTGATGGTGTCGCAGGTGTGGTACCGCGCCGGCTCGATGGATGAGTTCAACGGCGCCAGCGGGGTGGCGCACGTGCTGGAGCACATGATGTTCAAGGGGACGGAAACGGTGCCGCCGGGCGAGTTTTCAAAACGCATCGCCGCCGCCGGCGGGCGCGAAAATGCCTTCACCAGCCGCGACTACACGGCGTATTTCCAGCAGATGCAGAAGGACCGGCTGGCCTTGTCGATGCAGTTGGAGGCCGACCGCATGGCCAATCTCGTCATCAGCGACGAACTGTTCGCCAAGGAGGTCCAGGTGGTGATGGAAGAGCGCCGGCTGCGCACCGACGACCAGCCGCAGTCGGTCGTCTACGAACGCCTGATGGCGACGGCTTTGCAGGTGCACCCGTACCGCCGCCCCATTATCGGCTGGATGGACGATCTGCAGAACATGACCGCGCAGGATGCGCGCGACTGGTATGCGAGATGGTACGCGCCGAACAACGCCACCCTGGTGGTGGCGGGCGACGTCAAGGCCGACGAGGTGGTCGCATTGGCCAAACGCCATTTCGGCGCGCTGCCGGCGCGCGCCCTGCCGGAGCGCAAGCCGCAGACCGAGCCCGCGCAGCTCGGCGAGAAGCGCATCGTGGTGAAGGCGCCGGCGCAGCTTCCCTATCTGCTGATGGCCTGGCACGCACCCACGCTCAGGGACTGGGCGCAGGACACCACGCCTTACGCGCTGCAAATCCTGGCCGGGGTGCTCTCGGGCAACGACTCGGCGCGGCTGCAAAAATCGCTGGTCAAGACGCAGCAGATCGCGGTGAACGCGAGCGCCGGCTACGACGCCGTCGCGCGCGGGCCGGGCATGTTCATGATCGACGCGACGCCCGCACCGGGCAAGTCGGCGGCGGCGCTGGAAAAAGCCATCCGCGGCGAGCTCGAACGTCTCCGGCGCGAAGGCATCAGCGAGGCGGAACTCGCGCGGGTCAAGGCGCAGGTGATCGCGGCCGACGTCTACCAGCGCGATTCGCTGTTCTACCAGGCCATGCAGCTGGGCAAATACGCGACAACCGGACTGCCGCCCGAGGCGCTGGCGGGCCGGGTCGACAAGCTGCGCGCGGTGACCGCCGCCGAGGTGCAGGCCGCCGCCCGGCAATGGCTGCAGGATGAGCGGCTGAGCGTGGCCGAACTCGACCCGCAATCGCTGGACGCGCAGCCGGCTCGTGCCAGAGTACCGGGGGTGCGCCATGCCAATTAAAGCCTTTTCAAATAAAACCATGTCAATCAAGTTCGGTCTTGTCGCCCTGTTGCTGAGCCTGCCGCTGTCGGCGCAGGCCGCGCTCGCCATCCAGCACTGGCAGACGCCGCAGGGCGCGCGGGTGTTTTTTGTCGAAAGCCATGAACTGCCGATGCTGGATGTCGCGGTGGACTTTTCCGCCGGCAGCGCCCGCGATCCCGCCGGCAAGGCCGGCCTCTCCAGGCTGACCCACGGTCTGCTCGATCAGGGCGCGGGCGGCCTCTCGGACACCGCCATCGCGCATCGCCTGGCCGATGTCGGCGCGGTGCTGTCGGGGCGCTTCGACCGCGACCGTGCCGGCGTGACACTGCGCACCCTGTCGTCGGCCGCCGAAAAGGACAAGGCGCTCGAACTCCTCGCACGCGTGCTGCAGCGCCCCGACTTCCCGCAGGCGGTGGTCAAGCGCGAAAAGCAGCGCCTGATCTCGTCGATCCGCGAGGCCGAGGCCGACCCCGGAGAGGTCGCCAGCAAGGCGTTTTACCGCGCGCTGTATGGCGGGCATCCCTATGCGCACGACGAAGCGGGCGATCCCGCTGCCATCGCGCGGCTGACGCGGGGCGACCTGCAGGCGTTTTATCGCACGCATTACAGCGTGCCCAATGTGGTGATTTCGCTGATGGGCGACATCACGCGCGCCGAGGCCGAAGCCATCGCGGTCCGCTTGACGGCCGGCCTGTCGCGGGCGGCGGCACTGCCGGCGCTGTCGAAGCCCGCGCAGGCGGCGGCCTCCGATACGCGCATCGCCCATCCCTCCACGCAAAGCCACGTGCTGATGGGAACGGTGGGCATGGCGCGCAACGACCCCGATTTCTTCCCGCTGTTTGTCGGCAACTATGTGCTGGGCGGCGGCGGCTTCGATTCGCAGTTGATGCGCGAGGTGCGCGACAAACGCGGCTACGCCTACAGCGTCTACAGCTATTTCCTGCCGATGCTGGAGGCCGGGCCGTTCCAGCTGGGGCTGCAGACCAAGCTGGAGCAAACCGACGACGCATTGAAAGTGGCGCAGGCGACGCTGCGGCAGTTCATCGCCGACGGCCCCACCGAGGCCGAGCTCACCCAGGCCAAATCCAACCTCACCGGCGGGTTCCCGCTGCGCATCGACAGCAACCGGAAAATCCTCGATTACCTGTCGCTGATCGGCTTCTACAACTTGCCGCTGGACTATCTGGACACCTGGATCGATCAGGTGAACGCGGTCGACGTTGCAACGGTGAAGCAGGCGTTTGCCCGCCGCATCGATCCCGACAGGCTGGTGACCGTGGTGGTGGGGGGCGGCCATGCTCGCTAAGCGCGCGGCGCCCGGGCGGGCGCACGGTGCGGCCAACCGCGTGCGCATCATCGGCGGCCAGTATCGCCGCCGGCTGCTGGACTTTTCCGACAGCGCCGGCCTGCGTCCCACGCCCGACCGCGTGCGCGAGACGCTGTTCAATTGGCTGGGGCAGGACCTGCCGGGCTGGGTTTGCCTCGACCTGTTTGCCGGTAGCGGCGCGCTCGGCTTCGAGGCCGCCTCGCGCGGCGCCGGGTGCGTCATCATGATCGAGCGCGAGCGCGCCGCAATCGACGCGCTGGAAAAAAACCGTGCCGTGCTCGGTGCAAACCAGGTCGACGTCCGTCGTGCCGACGCGCTGGCCTGGCTGGCGAACAGCCGCGAGACCTTCGACCTGATTTTTGTCGATCCGCCTTTCGACAGCGGCCTGGCCGCGGCGGTGCTGGCCGACCTGGCGCGCCACCTCAAGCCCGGCGGCCAGGCGTATGTCGAGCAGGGCTCGGAAGTGTTGCCCCCTCCCGGGTTTATCATCCACCGCAGCGGGCGCGCGGGGCGCTCGCACTTTGCACTGCTGATAAAGGAATAAGCGATGCTGACCGCTGTCTATCCCGGCACCTTCGACCCCATCACCCGCGGCCACGAGGACCTTGTGCGGCGCGCGGTGCGGCTGTTCGATCACGTCATCGTCGCGGTGGCGGCGTCGCGCAACAAGCAGCCGTTTTTCAGCATGGAGGAGCGGGTGGCGATGACGCGCGACGTGCTGGCCGATGTTCCGAAGGTGCGGGTGGAAGGATTCTCCGGCCTGCTGATCGACTTCGTCGCCGGGCAGGGCGCGATCGCCGTGCTGCGGGGGTTGCGCGCGGCGTCCGACTTTGAATACGAATTCCAGCTGGCGGGGATGAACCGCAACCTCAAGCCCGATATCGAAACCCTGTTTCTCACGCCATCGGATCAATACATGTTCATTTCCGCCAGCATGATCCGCGAAATCGCGCAGCTGGGCGGCAACGTGACGCCCTTCGTTCATCCGTTGGTGGCGCAGCGATTAAGTGAGAAAATAAACAAAAACTGATATGACCCGGAGAACCCCATGGCCCTGATGATCACGGACGAATGCATCAACTGCGACGTCTGCCTGCCCGAATGCCCCAACGAAGCCATTTCCCAGGGCGACGAGATTTACATCATCGACCCCAACAAATGCACCGAATGCGTCGGCCACTTCGATACGCCGCAGTGCGTGGAAGTGTGCCCGGTCGACTGTATTCCGCTTAATCCGGACTACCCGGAAACCCGCGAACAACTGCAGGAAAAATTTCTGCACCTGTCCGCCGACAAGTAACGTTAACCGTACTTGGGTTCAGGCCGTTTTGGCCAGTCGCGCCCCGGTCAGATCGTCGGACAGGGCATCGACGATGCGCGTGTTGATGCGCGCCAGCTGGTCCAGCTGGTCGCTCACGCTTCCGATTGACGCATCGAGTTCTGCGATGCGGTCATCCAGCGTTTCGGTCGCGGCATGGATGCGGCTGACGCTTTCCAGCCGGCGCTTGAGCTGGATCTTGTGTTCGCGCACCTGGGTTTCCATCGGCGCGATCAGTGCCTTCAGCCAGGCTTCGGTTTCGCTGTTGGCGAGCTCGAACACCTGCACCACCTTGCTGGCCAGCGTTTCAAAAAAACGTGCGGTCAGCTGGTGCTGACCCAGCGTCAGCATCTTGAAGACCGTGTTGAAGCGCTCATCGAAAATTTGTTCCAGCCGCGCCATTTCCTTGCGGTACTTGTTCAGGCTGTGATCGGGCGGGTTGACCGCCGCCAGCCCGTGCTCGTCGCTGAACTTCTGGTACATCGCCGTCATCATGGCGCGGATTTCCTGGGTGATCGCAGCCGATGCCTTCAGATTGCCGTCGATTTCGCGGAAGAAGCTCCCCATCGCCTCGCGCAAGCCGACGCTGAAGCGGCTTTTTTCCATCGCCTGCCGGGTCTGGCGCACTTCGTTGCGCAGCGTCTGCATCCCCAACCGCCGGCGCAGCGTCTCGACCTGTGAGGCGAACACGTTGCGCAGCGCATTGAACTGCTGCAGGCCGCGCTCGAACTGCTGCTTGTCCTCGTTGGCCTTGACCATCATGTGCTGGATGACGTCGCGGTTCTTGCCGCGCAGCCCCTGCAGTTCGTCGACCTGATCCTGGATGTTGGCGAGCCGGGTTTCCAGCAGTTCAGTGGTTTTGATCACCACGTCTTCCACGCTGGCCTGCGCCGATTCGCTGACCAGCGCTTGCTTGCAGGGGATCAGTTCCTGCGTCAGCGCGGCTTCCAGCTCGAGCAGGCGACTTCTTGCCAGCAGGGCGGGGTCATTCTTCACCTTGGCGACCAGTGCTTTCTGTGCCGATACCGGGTAGACCTGGCTGGTCGGCAGGTCGAGCAATGCCGCGCTCGCGGCGGCCTGCCTGGCGATTTCGGCGTTGATTTCAGCGGGCGACTTGAGGTCGTCCCACAGGCCGTCGATCTTGTTCAGCACCACCAGCCGCGCCCGGCTGGCGCCCTGCACCGGCGCGATGTGCTGACGCCAGATCTCGATGTCGGACTTGGTGACGCCGGTGTCGGCGGACAGCAGGAACAGCACCGCATGCGCGCTGGGCAGCATGTTGAGCGTCAGCTCCGGTTCGGTGCCGATGGCGTTGAGGCCCGGCGTGTCGAGGATGACCAGGCCCTGCTTCAGCAGCGGATGCGGAAAATTGATCAGCGCGTGGCGCCAGCGCGGAATCGCGATGCCGCCGTCGCGCGCCAGGCTGCGCGCGGTTTCCTCGTCATTGGGGTTGATCAGGCCGTAGGCTTCGGCGGTGGCGGCATCGACCTGCATGGTGTCGGCCAGTCGCATCAGCGTCGCGCTCATCTCGTCGGCGGAATCGAGGTTGAGCGGGAATTCGGTCCAGGCATCCGCATCGCGCTTGAAGTCGGCAATGCTGCCCTCGCGGGTCTTGGTGTCGATCGGCAGCAGGCGCAGGGTGGGGCGCCGGGTGGGGGTGTAATACAGCTCGGTGGGGCACATGGTGGTGCGCCCGGCGGACGACGGCAGCACGCGCTGGCGGTAATCCGAAAAGAAAATCGCGTTGATCAGTTCGGACTTGCCGCGCGAAAATTCGGCGACAAAGGCCACATTCAGCGTGTCTTCCTGGAGTCGCCCCAGCAGCTGGTTCAGCCGCATCTCGGATTCGGCATCGCCCAGTTCCTGCGTGACGAGCCAGTCGCGCAACGCCTCGATGCGCACGTACACGGCGTCGCGCCAGGCGCTGTAGTGTTCGAACTCGTCAACCAGGGTCATGGGTTTCATCGGGCCGTCCATTGAGGTAACGCACTGTAATGTAACGACATGTTAACGACAAACTTGATTCAGTGGGCAGGCGCGCATCAACGCTGGCAGGTCGGGCAGTAAAAGCTCGCACGCTGCCCCTGCACGATGCGGCGAATCGGCGTGGCGCAGGTCTTGCAGGGCTGGCCGGCGCGATCGTACACCCGTGTCTGCAGCTGGAAGTAGCCCAATTCGCCGTCGCTTGCGACGTAATCGCGCAGCGAGCTGCCGCCGGCGGCGATCGCCGCCGTCAGCACTTGCCGGATCGCCTCCGTCAGCCGGGCGCAGGCGGGGCGGCTGAGGCGGCGGGCGGCGGTGGCGGGGCGGATGCCGGCATGGAACAGCGACTCGGAGGCATAGATGTTGCCGACGCCGACCACCACCTGCGCATCCATGATGACCTGCTTGATCGCGGCGCTGCGGCGTTGGCACTGCGCGTGCAGATAGACTGCATCGAATGTCGGCGTCAGCGGCTCCGGCCCCAGGTGGGCCAGCAGCGGATGCCGCGCCACGTCGTCGGTCCACAGCACCGCGCCGAAGCGACGCGGGTCGCGCAGCCTGAGCGTGGTGCCGTCGTCGAATAGCCAGTCGACATGGTCGTGCAGGGCGGCGGGTTCGCCGGGTTCGGCAAAGCGCAGGCTGCCCGACATGCCGAGATGCACGATTTGCGTGACGCTGCCGAAATCGAACAGCAGGTATTTGCCGCGCCGGACGAGTGAATTCAGCGTCAGTCCCGCCAGCCGGGCTTCCAGATCATCCGGCACCGGCCAGCGCAGGCGCCGATTGCGCACCACGATGCGCCTGAGCGCACGGCCCCGGAGGCGCGGCAACAGGCCCAGGCGGGTGGTTTCGACTTCGGGTAATTCGGGCATGGCGTGGGGCCGGAGAGTATTTCGATGCCGGATTGAGGTAAGCGGGACGCCAGCCATTCATGCGACGCCCTGCGATATTTTAGCTCCCGCAAGCGGGAACCGAACCGATACACTGCGATTCTATATACCTCACTTCAGCCCTTAAGCCCTCCCCATTTTGAATGCGCGCCTTTCTCTGCGTCGCAATAAGCGCTGCGCGCCTGAACCTGACTTGCAGGCAGGCCTCGAACGCTTAGAATCGTGACAGGCCCCCCCTCTACAAGGCATAACATGGCACACCTCAAACTCCTTCCCCTCTGCGCAGCGCTGTTGTTCGCGGCTGCATGCAGCCAGCCCGGCGTCAAGGCGTCGCAGCCCGTGGCAGTGGAAACGCAAGCGCAGCAAGCTGTCGAGGCGGCGGTCGAGGTCGTCGCCGATCCCGAGGCAGAGGCCGAAGCACGGGCCCGCGCTGCCCTGCCCAGGCAGCCGCTTACGCCCGAAATCCTGTTCAAATTCCTGGTGGCCGAGGTGGCCGGCCAGCGCGGCGCGATTGGCATTTCCCAGTCGGCCTACCTCGACCTGGCGCGACAGACGCGGGATCCGCGCATTGCCCGTCGTGCCGTCGAGGTTTCGATGTTTGCGCGTAACCAGGCCGGCGCACTGGAGGCCGCCCGCCTGTGGGCAGCAGCCGAGCAGGATTCGGAACGGGCGCAGCAGACGCTGGCAGCGCTGCTGCTGAACGAGGGCAAGCTCGGGGAGGCTGAACCGATTCTGCGTGCACTGCTGAAAGAGGATGGCGCCAACGGCTTCCTGCATCTGTCGGCGCTGATGGGCAAGCTGCGCGATACACGGGCCGCGCTGGAACTGGTCGAGCGTCTGGCAGCCGACCATCCGGCCTTGCCGGAGGCGCGCCTGGCGGTTGCCCAGGCCGCGGCCAGTGCAGGGCATTTCGATGCGGCGGTTGCGGCCTTGCAGCAGGCCGACAGCCTGCGCCCGGGCTGGGAGCCCGGCGCGCTGTTGCATGCGCAGATCCTGGCGAAAACGTCGCCCCCCGATGCGCTGGCCTTCATGCGCGATTTCCTGGCGCGCCATCCCGGATCGCGCGAAGTGCGGCTGGCTTATGCGCGCACCCTGGTCAATGCCAATCAGTTCGCCGAGGCACGCGTCGAATTCGCCCGCCTGACGGGCGATTTTCCGCGCAATGCCGAAGTCAGCTTTGCCGCCGGTCTGCTTTCGCTGCAGATGGGCGATCTCGAGGTGGCGCGCGATTTGCTGACCCAGACGCTCGGCTACAGCCCGCGCGACCCCGATCTGGTGCATTACTACCTCGGCCAGGTGGCCGAACAGATGAAGCAGCCGGATGCGGCCAATGCCCATTACGCCGAAGTCGAATCGGGCAATTACCTGGTGTCGGCGCGCGCGCGCCAGGCGGCGCTGCTGGCGCGCGCGGGCAAACTGGATGAGGCGCGCGCGCTGCTGGCGTTCACGCGTGGCGAAAACGATGCACAAAACGTGCGGCTGATCCAGGCGCAGGCCGAACTGCTGCGCGACAGCAGGGAATACGCGGCGGCTTTCGAGGTGCTGTCGGAAGGACTCAAGCGCTTTCCCGATTCGGCGGACTTGCTGTACGACCGCGCCATGATGGCGGAAAAGCTCGACAAGCTCGATGCGCTGGAAGCCGACCTGCGCCGTGTAATCGTGCTGCGCCCCGACGATGCGCAGGCCTACAACGCGCTGGGCTACACGCTGGCCGACCGCACCGACCGTTTGGCCGAAGCCATTCCCTTGCTCGACAAGGCGCTGGCGCTGGCGCCGGAAGATCCCTTCATTCTTGATAGCGTGGGCTGGGCGCAATACCGCTCGGGCAATCTGGCGCGCGCGCAGGAATATCTGGAACGTGCCTACAAGGTGCGTCCGGATCCCGAAATCGCGGCGCATCTGGGCGAGGTGCTGTGGGTGCGTGGTCTGCGCGAGGCGGCCGGGGAACTCTGGCAGACCAGCCTGCAAGCCCATCCGCAGAACGAATTGCTGCTTGAAACCCTGCGCCGGCTGAAGCCTTGATGGCGCGCCTGACCGCGGTTTTGCTGCTGGCACTGACGGCCGGTTGCGCGACGATGCCGCCCCCCCTGCCGGCCGATGTCGTCCCGCCGCTGTCCGCCAACTGGACGCTGCAGGGCCGCATCGGCATTCAGGCGGGAGAGCAGAACCTGTCGGGCCAGATCCGCTGGCAGCACAGCATGCAAGCAGACGATGTGTTGCTGACCTCGCCGCTGGGGCAGGGGGTGGCGCGTATCGTGCGTGATGCCGGCGGCGTTGTGCTCGAGGTGCCGAACCAGCCGACGCGTCGTGCGCCCGATGCCGAATCCCTGACGCGCGAGGCGCTCGGTTATACGCTGCCGGTGGCGGGCCTGGGCTGGTGGATGCAGGCGCGTCCCGACCCGGACGGCATTTTCGAGGCGACGCGCAATGGCGCCGGGCGCCTCGTGCAACTCAAACAGCATGGCTGGGTGATCGATTACCTGCAATATGCCGCCGACGGGCGTCCGCGCAAACTGACGGTGACGCGCGAGGGGCTGGAAATCCGCCTGGTGGCGGACAGCTGGGAAGCCGAATGATCCACGCCTACCCCGCTCCCGCCAAGCTCAATCTGTTTCTGCACGTCGTTGGCCGGCGCGCCGACGGTTATCACCTGCTGCAGAGCGTGTTCCGCCTGATCGACCGCGCCGACACCGTGCATCTGGAGTTGCGCGCTGATGGCCGGGTGGTGCGCGACGGCGACCTGCCGGGGGTGCCGGAAGACCGCGATCTGACGGTGCGCGCCGCGCGCCTGCTGCAGGCGCATGCGCCTGCCGGCGCCGGGGTGAGCATCCGGCTCGACAAGGTGTTGCCGATGGGGGGCGGGCTCGGCGGCGGCAGTTCGGATGCGGCCACCGTGCTGCTGGCCCTGAACCGCCTGTGGCAGGTCAATTTGCCGCGCGAAACCCTGCAACGGCTGGCCCTGCAGTTGGGGGCCGACGTGCCGGTCTTCGTGTTTGGACAGACGGCATTCGCCGAGGGGGTGGGTGAAATCCTGCGCCCGCAGAGTGCGCCGCCGGCGTGGTATGTGGTGCTGATGCCGCCGGTGCAGGTGCCGACCGCGGCAATTTTTGCGGCGCCGGAATTGACACGCAACTCGCCACCCCTCAAAATAGCGCGCTTTTCCGCAGGCATGGGTCATAACGACCTGCAGCCGGTGGTCGTCAGCCGCTATCCTGAAGTCGCCCGCCATCTCGAATGGCTGGCGCAATTCGGCGAGGCGCAAATGACCGGTTCGGGCGCCTGTGTGTTTGCATCATTCGGAACGGAAATCGCGGCGCGAAGCGTGCTGCGGCAACTGCCCGAAACGATGCAGGGTTTTGTGGCGCAGGGTCTCGACAGGCATCCGCTGTACGATTTTTGCGCCGAGTAGTGCCTTTTGGGGAGTCGCCAAGTGGTAAGGCATCGGATTTTGATTCCGACATTCGTAGGTTCGATCCCTACCTCCCCAGCCAGTTAAGCGAACAGCCGCCGGTGGCGGCTGTTTTTGTTGTTGTGTCGGACCAGCCCAATCGCCGGAGACTCGCGTGTCCATAGACAATCTGATGGTGTTCACCGGGAATGCCAACCCGCGTCTTGCCAGCGATGTGGTGCGCCATCTCAATATCCATCTCGGCCGCGCCACCGTGTCGCGTTTTTCCGATGGCGAGGTGATGGTCGAACTTCTGGAAAACGTGCGCGGCAAGGACGTGTTCGTGCTGCAGTCGACCTGCCAGCCGACCAACGATACCCTGATGGAAGTGATGGTGATGGTCGACGCGCTGAAGCGCGCTTCGGCCGGCCGGATCACCGCCGCCATCCCGTATTACGGCTATGCGCGCCAGGACCGGCGCACCCGCTCGGCGCGGGTGGCGATCACCGCCAAGGTAGTGGCCAACATGCTGCAGGGCGTGGGGGTCGACCGGGTGCTGACGATGGACCTGCACTCGGACCAGATCCAGGGCTTTTTCGACATTCCGGTCGACAACATTTATTCCAGCCCGATCCTCCTGGGCGACATCTGGAAGCGCGACCACCCGAACCTGGTGGTGGTGTCGCCTGACGTGGGCGGGGTGGTGCGGGCGCGGGCAATTGCCAAGCGTCTCGAATGCGATCTTGCGATCATCGACAAGCGCCGTCCGAAACCGAACGTGGCGAAGGTGATGCACATCATCGGTGATGTGAAGGATCGAACCTGCATCATCATGGACGACATGGTCGACACCGCCAATACGCTGTGCGAGGCGGCCAATGCGCTGAAGGAGCATGGCGCCAGGAAGGTGATGGCCTATTGCACCCATGCCGTGCTATCCGGCAGCGCCGCCGAACGCGTGACGAATTCCGCGCTCGACGAGCTGGTGGTGACCGACACCATTCCGCTGCGCGACGATGCGCGCGCATGCGCCAAAATCCGGCAATTGTCGGTGGCTGAACTGCTGGCGGAAACCATCCGCCGCATCAGCAACGAAGATTCCGTCAGCTCGCTCTTTATCGAGTAGGGCCGGCCGAATGCCCCTGGTCGCGGGGGCTTTAACCATGCATTGACCATTTTAGGCAATGCATCATCAAGCCATGCATTGACCATTTTTGGCGATGCATCATCAAGCAGTTATTTAGGAGAGTTTCATGGAAATCGAAATCATCGCCGCCAAGCGTGAATTGCAAGGTACGGGTGCGAGCCGCCGTCTGCGTCACGCGGGCAAGGTCCCCGGCATCGTCTACGGCGGCACCGCAGCCCCGGTGCAGATCGAGCTGGATCACAACACGCTGTATCACGCGCTGCGCAAGGAAGCGTTCCACGCCTCCGTGCTGACGCTGAATGTCGATGGCGCCAAGGAGTCCGTGCTGCTGCGCGATGCGCAATGGCATCCCTTCAAGCAGCAAGTTCTGCACATCGACTTCCAGCGCGTCGACAAGGATCACAAGATTCACGTCAAGGTGCCGCTGCACTTCCTCAATGCCGACAGCGCGCCGGGCGTCAAGACGGGCGGCGGCAAGCCGCACCACATCGTGACCGAGCTCGACGTCCAGTGCCTGCCCGGCAGCCTGCCCGAGTTCATCGAAGTCGACATGGGCAATCTTGAAATCGGCCATTCCATCCATGCGAATGACCTGACGCTGCCCGCGGGCGTCGAGCTGGTTGCGCACCTGCAGACGGAAAACCCCTCTGTTGCGTCGATCAGTGCGCCCAAGGTCAGTGCGGCTGCTGAAGAAGCCCCGTCTGCTCCCGCGGCGTAAGCAGGTCGTGCAATCCGCGGTGGATTGCACGCCGTCTGCGGCATGACAGCACCCCGCCTGATTGTCGGCCTCGGCAACCCGGGGCGCGACTACGAAGAAACCCGGCACAATGCCGGGTTTTGGTTTTGCGCGCGGCTGGCGCAGACGTGGGGCGTGTTGCTCGCGCATGAGTCGCGTTTTCACGGCATCATCGGGCGCAGCCAGTGCAACGTGTGGATGTTGCTGCCGCAGACCTTCATGAACCGTTCTGGGCAGGCAGTTGGTGCGCTCGCGCGCTTTCATCGCATAGCGCCAGCCGAGATCCTGGTGGTGCACGACGAACTCGACATTCCGCCCGGCCAGTTGCGCCTCAAGTTCGGCGGCGGCATGGGCGGCCATAACGGCCTGAAGGACATCGCCGCGCATCTGGGCACCCAGGACTACTGGCGGCTGCGCATCGGCATCGGCCATCCGGGCGATCGCAACGAAGTCGTGAACTACGTCCTGAAACCGCCGCGTCGCGAGGAGCAGGCCGACATCGACGCCGCCATCGAGCGCGCGCTCGATTTTTGGCCATTAATTGAAAAGGGCGAGTGGAACGCGGCCATCCAGCGCGCCAACACCAAACCCGGTTCCATCAAACTCCAGGAAAAACCATGAGTCTCAAATGCGGCATCGTTGGCTTGCCCAACGTCGGAAAATCCACCCTGTTCAACGCGCTGACCCAGGCAGGCATCGCGGCGGAAAACTACCCCTTCTGCACCATCGAGCCGAACACCGGCATCGTCGAGGTTCCGGATCCGCGCCTGGCGCAACTGGCCGAGATTGCCAAGCCGCAGAGAGTCGTGCCGGCGATTGTCGAATTCGTCGACATCGCCGGGCTGGTGGCGGGTGCCTCCAAGGGGGAGGGCCTGGGCAACCAGTTCCTCGCCAACATTCGCGAGACCGATGCGATCTGCCACGTGGTGCGCTGTTTTCAGGACGACAACGTGATCCACGTTGCGGGCAAGATCGACCCCCTGTCGGATGTGGAAACCATTGCCACGGAGTTGGCGCTCGCTGACCTGTCCAGTGCTGAAAAGGCGTTGATACGATATGAAAAAGCTGCGCGTGGGGGCGACAAGGATGCGAAAGTCATCGCGGAGGCATTGAAGCCGGTGCTGGCCGCGCTGAACGAAGGCCGCCCCGCGCGTGCCGCCGGCCTGGACGCGGAAGGCCTCGCGGCGATCAAGCCGCTGTGCCTGTTGACGATGAAGCCGACGCTGTATGTCGCCAACGTCGGCGAAGACGGCTTTCACGACAACCCCATGCTCGATGCGTTGCGCGCCTTTGCCGGGAAGGAGGGCGCGCCGGTGGTGCCAGTGTGCGCGGCGCTGGAGGCCGAACTGCAGGAATTGTCGCCTGAAGACCGCATGGAATACCTGAAAGAACTCGGTTGGGACGAGCCGGGACTCAACCGGCTGGTTCGCGCCACCTATGATTTGCTTGGGCTGCAGACCTATTTCACCGTCGGGGTGAAGGAGGTGCGGGCGTGGACGATCCACAAGGGTGATACCGCGCCGCAGGCGGCAGGTGTCATTCATACCGATTTCGAGCGCGGCTTCATCCGCGCGCAGACCATCTCGTACGAGGACTTCATTGCCGGCAAGGGCGAACAGGGCGCCAAGGAAGCGGGCAAGATGCGCGCCGAAGGCAAGGAATACGTGGTCAAGGATGGCGATGTCCTGAATTTCCTGTTCAATGTGTGAGCGAGGCAATTTACTCAGGGGATAATTGACACACCAATCCGAAAAGCCCTATAATCTCGCGCTTCGTTTGGGTGGGGTTCCCGAGCGGTCAAAGGGATCAGACTGTAAATCTGACGGCTCTGCCTTCGAAGGTTCGAATCCTTCCCCCACCACCAGATTTTTGCAGTTTTCGAGCAGGGCGAAGCGGGTGTAGCTCAATGGTAGAGCAGAAGTTTTCCAAACTTATGACGAGGGTTCGATTCCCTTCTCCCGCTCCAGTTTGTAAGGGTTTTTGTGTTTTGACGCGTTGTGGGTCAAAACCTTGCGCCCGCGTAGCTCAGAGGTAGAGCACTCCCTTGGTAAGGGAGAGGTCGACAGTTCGATTCTGTCCGCGGGCACCAGTTTTTAGGCGCTGCCGAATTTAAGGTGGCGCAGCGGTATTTGAAAAGCGGTAGTCGGGTTGTTGATCGTGATTGACCGCATTGTTGCGTGTGCAAATTTGAGGATACTGAAATGGCTAAGGAAAAATTCCAGCGGACCAAACCGCACGTAAACGTTGGCACGATTGGTCACGTTGACCACGGCAAGACCACCTTGACCGCGGCGATCACCACCATTCTGTCGAAGAAGTTTGGCGGTGCGGCCAA
>JAUYCF010000054.1 GCA_030692355.1 Thiobacillus sp. | reverse complement strand
CATCCGCCCCGCGCCCGGCTACCCCGCCTGCCCCGAGCACAGCGAAAAGGCCCCGCTGTTCGAGGTGCTCGACGCCACCGACAGCATCGGCGTGGTGCTGACCGAAAACTTCGCCATGTGGCCGGGCGCCGCGGTGTCGGGCTTCTACCTGTCGCACCCCGACAGTCAGTATTTTGCCGTGGCGAAGATCGAACGCGACCAGGTCGAGGACTACGCCCGCCGCAAGGGCTGGACGCTGGCGGAGGCCGAACGCTGGCTGGCGCCGAACCTTGGGTATCAGCCCTGAGGCTACCCGTGTAGCGCTATTTCACCCGCAGGCTTATTCAGCGACTTGCTTGCGCGTCTTCCTACCAGTCAGTTTGCCGGTTGTCTTCATCCACGCGGCGTTGAGCTTGCTGGCATCGCTTTTGATCATCCACGCGCAGTTGTCGGGGACGTAGTCGCGAGTCTTGTCGAGCCGCGTGAACACCATGCCCGGGGCTGGAGGCTGCCCGACAGCCGCCAGAAATCCGTCAAAGGATTTCCATTGTTCGCACACGCCCAGTCCGGGTTTATAGCTTTTCGAGCGCGGGTTTAGTACGCAGTGAACAATCTGGCTCCAGACTTTGTAGGCGGCGGTCTTAACTAGACTTTGCCCTTTAGCGGCTGGCTTTCGCGCGTCGAGCCGGTTATTACGTAAGCGCCATTTTGCTGCATCAAGATTAATGCCACGCGATTCCGCAACGTAAGCCGCCGCCTCTCCGACGCTACGAAATTTTTTGCCGTCGACCGTACAGGGTTTGGGATTCGATCCGCCTGAGACCCCGCCCTCGGCGATATTGAATCCTGCGGGAGCAAGCGTCCCGAGTTTTTCAATCCACAAACGCTCTTTTGCCTCCAGCGTCCCCTTGGTTGTGCCGCTGTCGATTTGCTTGATGGTGAACGCCCCCGCCCCGAAATCGCGTATCGCCTGATGTAACGAGTCTTCGCTTCGAACGCCTCCCGACTGCGCCTGTTCGAGATGATTCCGCCATCGTTGTTCCAGAGTCTGGACCGTCAGCCCTACATACGATTTGCCGTTCGCAATGTGAACGACTCGATAGATAATCCCGTTGGCATAGCCAGGGTTCGGCACTTTTTGGAAAGCTTCTTCCGGTGTCATGCCCTGGTTCAAACGTCGCGCGATTGTTTTGGGAGACACTACCGAGTCCAGCGCCCGAACTGCCGCACGCAGATTCGGGTATTCAACGCCATTCACCGTGACCGGCGAGGTCTCTCGATCTGACCGGATATAACCGCGGCGAAAAACTTTCTCCTCGCTCACGCCCGCTTCGCGGCGTTTGAGCGCGCGCCAATAATCAATCCCCAGCGCTTTGCATCGAGCCTTGAAGGAACCCTTGCCTGCTGCGCCGCGCGCGCAAACCGGGCAGCCACTGCCGCACAGGTGGTTGCTCGGAGCCTGGCGAAACTCGCCGTGCTGGCGGCAAATGATGACGCCTTTGTTGCTGCTGGACGTATATACGAAGCGGCTGTAGTCGTAGCGCTCGCCATGGACTTGCTTGGTGCGCTCGATGAATTTCGCAGTCAGCACGTCTGGCGAGCGCAGCTCGCCCCGCTCGCCTCTCGGCCCGGACAATTTCTGCGAAATACAGCCCTGGCACCCCACATGGCCCCGCAAATGGTTGCGCGCCTCCTGCAGAAAAACCTGCTCGTGTGCTTGGCATCTGATTGCGAGCTTCTGCCCAAACGGCGGCAGATCGTCAAAAAGCGAATAGTCGTAGCGTTCGCCAAAATTCTTACGGGCAAGTTCGACGAACTCGTCTTTGCTCATGCGTGCGTGCCCGAACGCACATTGCCTGCAACCGACGCCTTTCCAGTGATGGTTCGGCTGGATAAAGAATGATCCGTGACGGGGGCAGATCACCTCGACCTTTTTCGCGCTCGATTGATAGCGAACCCGGCTGTAGTCGTAACGATCTCCGTGTCGCTGACGGAAGCGCGCGACAGCCTCCTCTTGGCTAAGCGGCGCAGGCACGACACTCGCCTCTGGCCGTCAAGGTTTGCACCGACCGCCTTTTATCGAAGGAATCGGGACTCCAGCCCCCGAGCTTTCCCGATGCATTATCAACAACTATCAATTTGTGATGGATTGATAATGCCAAGCCCTACCACCCCTGCTCCAGCATCTTCTCCAGCCAGAACAGCCCGATCACGGTCTTGGTTTCGCAGATCCTGCCGCTGCGCAGCCAGTCCATCGCCTCGGCGAACGGCACCCGCAGGATTTCCAGGAATTCGTCGTGGTCGCGGCCGTGGTTGCCTTCCGTGAGCCCACGCGCCAGGTAGAACGCCAGCCGCTCGTCGGAATAGCCGATGCAGGGATAGATGGTGGTGACCTCGCGCCACTCGCTGGCGGTATAGCCGGTTTCCTCTTCCAGCTCACGCTTTGCGCAGCTGAGGTCGTCCTCGCCAGGGTCGATCTTGCCCGCCGGCAGCTCGATGAAGTCGCGGTGCAGCGGGTATCGGTGCTGGCGCTCCAGCAGCAGGTCGCCGTTGTCGAACACCGGGATGACGACGACGGCCCCCGGATGGACGATATATTCGCGCGTCGATTCGCGCCCATCGGGCAGGCGAACGCGGTCGCACTTGACGTGCATCAACCGGCCCTTGAAGACGGTTTCGCTGGCCAGTTCGGTTTCGGTGAGGTCCGGGATTTCGTTTTTCATGCCGCCATGATACCGAGGCGCACCATCGAGTAAAAAAAAGCCGGGTTCTTGCGAACCCGGCGGAGCGGAGGAGACACCCCTCGTTGCGGAGAACTTCCTGCCTGCAGCACAAACAGCAAGCAAACCCATCCTACGAAAGGAATTCAAATTTAACCATACAACTTTAGTTGTAGGTGGCGCCTAAACAATTGTTTATATTGACTTTATTTTTTCACGAAAGGCCGAATACTGACGCCGGCTGACCGCCAGACGCTCGTCCAGCCCATCCAGCCGCAGAAAATGGCCGTCGTCGTCTCCGGGCAATTTGCCGACTTCGCGGATGCGGGCGCTGGCGACCAGGCAGTTGCGATGAATGCGCAGGAAGGCGTCGCTGAATTCGTTTTCCAGCCGGGTGAGCGATTCCTCGATCAGGAATTCACGCACAGCGGTGCGCACGGTAACGTATTTGAGTTCCGCCTTGAAATAGAGAATGTCGGCCACCGGGATCAGCACGATGCGGCCTTTCTCGTTGACCGACAGGTGCGTGCGCGCCTTCGGATGCGCTTCGCGCAAATGGTCGAGCGTCGTCGCATTCAGCCGGTGCGCCCGCGACAGGGCGCGCACCAGGCGGTCGGCACGCACCGGCTTCAGCAGATAGTCGACGGCATTCAGATCGAACGCCTGGCAGGCATAGGCATCGTAGGCGGTGCTGAAGATGATGGCGGGCGGAGCCGGCAACTGGTTGAGGTGGACGGCGCATTCCAGGCCGTCCATGCCGGGCATGCGGATGTCGAGCAGCACCGCGTCGACCGGATGCTGCTGCGCCTGGCTCAGCGCATCCAGCCCGTTGTCGGCTTCGCCGACGATGTCGACCTGCAACTGGCCGGCGCAGTCCGCCAGCACGTCGCGCAGGCGGTGGCGTGCCGGCGCCTCGTCATCGACGATGAGGACGCGCAGGGGCAGGCTGGGTGCGTTCATGGGTGTAGGGAATGACGATGTGCACCTGATAAACGGCACCAAGCGGTTCCAACTTGAGCTGGGCGTCGAGGTCGAAATGCAGCAGCAGCCGCTCGCGGATATTCGCCAGCGCGATGCGGTTGCCTTTATGGTGGCCGGCTTCGGTGGCGACCGGGTTGCGCACCACGATGTGCACCTTGTCGGCGCTGCGATAGATATTGAGGCTGATTTCGCCGCCGTCCGCCAGCGGCTCGATGCCGTGATACACCGCGTTTTCCACCAGCGGCTGGATCACCAGCGGCGGAATCAGCGCGTCGCCCGGCATCTTGTTGATGTGCCAGGCCACCTGCAGGCGGTCGCCCAGGCGCAGCTGCTCCAGTTCCAGGTAGGCGCGGGTGAGCGCGACTTCGTCTTCCAGCGGCGCCAGCTGGCGGGCGTCGCCCATCAACGCGCGGAACAGGTCGGCCATGTTTTCCAGCGCACGCTCGGCGCGGCGCGGATCGCTGCGCACCAGCGACAGCACGGCGTTGAGGCTGTTGAACAGGAAATGCGGGCGGATGCGCGCCTGCAGGGCCTGCAGGCGCGCCTCGGTGATGGCGGGCGACAGGGCGCGGGCGCGCAGGTTGAAGTAGCCGAGCAGGCCCGCGCCGAGCAGCAGCGCGAACAGCGCCACGCCGATAAGCGGAACCGGCTGCATGCCTGCCATAAGCGGGTTGAGCCACAGCGAGGCCAGCAGCGGAACCGTCATGCCCAGCGCCAGCGTGAATCCCACGCCAACGGGATAGGACCGACCGCGCAGCCAGCGCCCCGCCGCGCACAGGGCCAGCAGGGTCAGCAGCAGCGCCGGCTGCGCCAGCGCCGACAAGGCAATGAACTCCGCCCAGAACGCCTGCGCATCGGCTGCCCGCGCCACCCCCCCGGCCACCAGCGCCGCTTCCACCGTCAGCGCGATGCGCAGGTTCACCCCGAGGTGACAGAAGTTCGGCAATTCGACCTGCCGGTTGTTATGATTCTTTCTTTTCATTCCCTGCTTTTATCCCATGAGCACGTCATCGACGCCGCCCGCAGCGTGGTCCGGCCGCTTTTCCGAGCCGGTTTCCGAAATCGTCAAACGCTACACCGCGTCGATTCCCTTCGATTATCGGCTGGCCGAGTTCGATATTCAGGGTTCGCTGGCGCACGCGGCCATGTTGCACCACGTCGGCGTCCTCACCAAGGACGATCTCAAATCGATCCGGCGCGGCATGGCCGAGCTGCTGGCCGAGATTCACGCCGGCGGATTCGTCTGGTCGCTGGACAAGGAAGACGTCCACCTCAACATCGAAGCCGCGCTGACCGCGAAAATCGGCGACGCCGGCAAGCGCCTGCACACCGGGCGCAGCCGCAACGACCAGGTGGCGACCGATATCCGCCTGTTCCTGCGCGACGCGATCGACCGCATTCTGGCCGGGCTCCGCGCCTGCCAGACTTCGCTGGTCGACCTGGCCGAGGCGCACGCCGACACCGTGATGCCCGGTTTCACCCACCTGCAGGTGGCGCAGCCGGTGACCTTCGGTCACCACCTCTTGGCCTACTTCGAAATGCTGGCGCGCGACGCCGAGCGCATGGCCGACTGCCGCCGCCGCGTCAATCGCCTGCCCCTGGGCGCCGCCGCGCTGGCCGGCACCAGCTATCCGATCGATCGCCAGTTTGTCGCTGACCAGCTTGGCTTCGATGCGGTGTGCGAAAACTCGCTCGACGCCGTCTCCGACCGCGACTTCGCCATCGAATTCACCGCCGCCGCCGCGCTGGTGATGACGCACCTGTCGCGCCTGTCGGAAGAACTGATCCTGTGGATGAGCCCGCGCTTCGGCTTCATCGACCTGGCCGACCGCTTCTGCACCGGCTCTTCCATCATGCCGCAGAAGAAAAATCCCGACGTGCCCGAACTGGTGCGCGGCAAGACCGGCCGGGTCAACGGCCACCTGGTCGCCCTGCTCACGCTGATGAAGGGCCAGCCGCTGGCCTACAACAAGGACAACCAGGAAGACAAGGAGCCGCTGTTCGACACCGTCGACACGCTGACCGACACCCTGGCGATCTACGCCGACATGCTCACCGGCGTCACCGTCAAACCCGACGCGATGCGCGCCGCGGTGATGCAGGGCTTCGCCACCGCCACCGATCTGGCCGATTATCTGGTGAAGAAGGGCGCGCCTTTCCGCGATGCGCATGAAGTGGTGGCGCGCGCCGTGCGTGCGGCCGACACCAGCGGGCGCGATCTGGCCGAACTGTCGCTCGATGAATTGCAGGCGTTCAGCCCGATGATTGCGGACGACGTCTACGCCGTGCTGACGCTGGAAGGCTCGCTCGCCGCCCGCAACCACTTTGGCGGCACCGCACCGGCGCAGGTACGCGCGGCCATCGCGCGCGCGCGCCGGCGTATCTAGTGTAGTGCTGCATTCTTGACAGCACTTATGTGCGATCCCTTGTAGGTCGGGCTTCAGCCCGACATTGTCGGGTTAAAACCCGACCTACGAGGCCGTTATTACATGGCTATAAGACAGTGGGCTCAAGCCGCACCGGAGGCGCATGCTCGCGGCAGATCCGCCGCACCTCGGGGCTGCTGAGCTTTTCCTGCAGCAGTCCGCAAAAATACGAGCGCGGCCCCAGCCGCTGATTGTGGCGGCAGGTGGCACAGACCCCAAAACTGCGTTTGCCGCTTTGCGTCTGCACATGGGCCAGCACCTGGCGCAACACCATCATCGCCGACGTCACCCGCGCCGCGCTGGCGGTCTGCACGATGTCGCGCCAGGCAGCGCCGGCACTGAGCGTCTTCAGCAGCGTGGTGCCGCCTTCGGCAAGGATCAGCCGCACCACCCGGCCGTCGCGGGGGTCAGCGTAGCGCGAGATCAAGCGGCGGCGAGCCAGCACCAGTACCGTCTGCGATACCGTGCCCTTGGTCAGCCCGAGGTATTCGGTCAGGGCCTGCGGTGTGTTGCTGTAGCGGTTGGCCTGATTCAGATAGAACAGCACCTGCAGGTGCACCGGCTGCAACCCCTGCGCCGCGCCCGCCTGCCGCAGGTCGGCGCGGGTCAGAAGCGACAGCCGCTCGACCAGGTCAAACAGGGTGAGCGCCGGGCTTTTCAAAAGCGCTGGATGTCAGAAACGAACCATGACGCCGCCCTGCGCGGCGATCAGCGCGGCCAGCTTGTCGTACAGCGGCTCGCCGCTCCGGGTGTCGAACCAGCCGGCACCCTGCGGCTTGAAATGGAAGCCGCCCGAGCGCGCGGCAACCCAGATCTCGCGCGCGACGCCATGGCGATTGATGATGATCTTGCTGCCGTCATCGAGCTCGACCTCGATGATGCCGTCCGCAGGCGTCTCGAAATCCAGCTCGGCGTCTTCCAGCGCCTGTTCGATGTGGGCCAGTGTTGCGGTGGCGGCCTGATTGAATTCGGCCTCGCCTGATTCGAGTGTCGTCATGATGTCCCGTGCTAACATTTCGCGCATGAAACTGCGCACCTTATATATAGTGTCCTTGTTGCTGTGCGGGCTGGGCCTGACCGCCTGCGGCTCCAAGGGTGACCTGTATCTTCCCGAAAATCCCCCCGCACCGCAACGGACTTCCAATTGAACACTTTGCATCGCGCCGCCTTGAATCGAAGCGGTGGCCGCCTTTATCTTGAAGGCGTGGCGCTGGACGCGCTTGCCGAACGCTACGGCACGCCGCTGTATGTCTATTCCCGGCAGGCGCTCGAATCCGCCTACCAGGCCTACGTCGAGGCGTTTGCCGCCACACCCCATCTCATCTGCTACGCGGTCAAGGCCAATTCCAGCCTGGCGATTCTCAACCTGTTCGCCCGGCTCGGCGCCGGCTTCGACATCGTCTCCGGCGGCGAACTGACCCGCGTGCTGGCCGCCGGCGGCGATGCCAACAAAACAGTATTTTCCGGCGTCGGCAAGACCGCGGACGAAATGCGCGCCGCGCTCGACGCCGGCATCCTCTGCTTCAACGTCGAGTCGGTCAGCGAGCTGCATCGGCTGAACCGCATCGCGGGCGAACTGGGCAAGGTCGCGCCGGTTTCGTTTCGCGTCAATCCCGACATCGACCCGAAAACGCATCCGTATATCTCCACCGGGCTCAAGGAAAACAAGTTCGGCGTACCGATTGCCGACGCCCCTGCGCTCTATCGTCTGGCCGCCGGCCTGCCGAACCTGAAGATCACCGGCATCGACTGCCACATCGGTTCGCAGCTCACCGACCTGTCGCCGCTGGTCGACGCCGCCGACCGCGTGCTCGCGCTGGTCGATGCGCTGGCGACCGAGGGCATCGCGCTGAATCACATCGACCTCGGCGGCGGCGTCGGCATCCGCTACCACGACGAAACGCCGCCCGACCTCGCCGCCTACGGCCGCACGCTGGCGGCCCGCTTTGCCGGACGCCGCGAGAAACTGCTGCTGGAACCGGGCCGCTCGCTGGTCGGCAACGCAGGCCTGCTGCTCACCCGGGTCGAGTACCTGAAGCCGGGCGAAGACAAGAATTTTGCCATCGTCGATGCGGCGATGAATGACCTGATGCGCCCCGCCCTGTACGAGGCGTATCACGACATCGTCGCCGTCGACGAACGGCAAACGATGCAAAAGCGTTACGACATCGTCGGCCCGATCTGCGAAACCGGCGATTTTCTTGGCTTTGCGCGCGATCTTGCGATCGAGGAAGGCGACCTGCTGGCGCTGCTTTCGACGGGCGCCTACGGCATGAGCATGGCGTCAAACTACAATTCTCGCCCGCGAGCGGCTGAAATCCTGATCAACAGAAATGAAATCCATCTCATCCGCGAACGCGAAATCCAACCCGGCCTGATGGCTGGAGAACGGCTTGTAGATTGACTTTCATTGGCAAACCCCAAACCCGAACATTCCGCATTTTTAGTATCGAATCGATACATTTTGCTTGGCCGCGACAGTTTTAATCGAATTGTTTTCGCGGAGACTTGACTATTCGTTGTGCCCCCGGAAAAAGTAACTAGAATGAGGCTCACCAAGCGGAGCCTCGGTATCGCCCGTGTCTAGCGGGTTTCGGGCAAGTCGGTCGCCTGTCGGTACCACGCTTTGGAAGTGCAAATTCTGACTGCACGTGGCTTCAAGCTGTAGTGACAAGTGAATGTGTTCAACTTCTAAGGAGTGTCAAATGGCAATAGCAAAAAAACCCGCCGCCAAACCGGTGGCCAAGAAGACCGCAGCCAAGCCCGCGGCCAAACCCACCGTCAAGAAGGCAATCGCCAAGCCCGTCGCCAAAAAGGCAGTCGCCGCAAAAAAACCGGCAGCCAAGCCCGTAGCCAAAAAAGTGGTCGCCAAGCCGGCGGTTAAAAAGGCCGTTGCCAAACCAGTCGCCAAGAAAGCGGCTCCGGCCAAAAAGGCAGTCGCCGCCAAAAAACCGGCAGCCAAGCCGGCAGTTAAAAAGGCCGTTGCCAAGCCGGTAGCCAAGAAAGCGGCTCCGGCCAAAAAGGCGGTCGCCGCCAAAAAACCGGCAGCCAAGCCCGTAGCCAAAAAAGTGGTCGCCAAGCCGGCGGTTAAAAAGGCCGTTGCCAAACCGGCAGCAAAACCGGCAGCCAGGAAGGCCGCTCCGGCCAAGCCGGCGGCCGCCGCCAAAAAACCGGCAGCCAAGCCCGTAGCAAAACCGGCAGCCAGGAAGGCCGCTCCGGCCAAGCCGGCGGCCGCCGCCAAAAAACCGGCAGCCAAGCCCGTAGCCAAAAAAGCCGTTGCCAAGCCAGCAGCAAAACCGGCAGCCAAGCCCGTAGCCAAAAAGGCTGCTCCCAAACCTGCCCCGGCCAAGCCGGCCGCACCCGCAGCCGCGCCTTCCCCCGCTCCGGCAGTTTCGGTCATCAAGCCTTTCGGGCTCTAACAGGTCGGGCACTGCCCAATCTGAAACGGGGGCCTGGCCCCCGTTTTTTTATTGCCGCAGTTCCTTGCTGCGCCTGTGGCAGCTTTGCGCCAGCTTGAGGCCGGCCTGGGGACACGCGACCGCACTGCCGCCTCGGCACGACCCAGCCGGTCGTGCCCCTCCCCCGTGAATGACGAACTCGCCCACGGCGTTGACGAGGCTTCATCAACGCCGTTCCGGCGCCGCGTCATCAAGCCGTCAAACCCGCCTGATTTAATGCGGTTTTCCGCGCCATCGGGCGCCCCTGGGGGCTGGCATGAACCCTGCTGAATACCTTGCAAAGACAACGCAAGGAAAGACCGTCATGATCGAACTTGAACCCGGCAACACCCTGGAAATCAACCTGAAAGAAGATGCACAGGGACGCGACCGCGTAGAAGTCGCGCTCCACGCAATCGGGTATTCACTCAACCTCACCCCGCATCAGGCGCGGGTTCTGGCGACCGAGCTCATCATGGCGGTCAACCGCGCCGAAGTGCGCGGCAACCTCAAGCACAGCCAGAATCACAGCCAGAATATGGCGCGCGGCGCCCAGCCGGTCGAGCAAAGGCGCGGCCTTTTCAGTCAGGCTTTCGCCAAATAAGTTTTAGGCCAGTCGGCTTCGACTGGACCTGGGTAGCGGGCAGCCTGGCTGGACTACCCATAAGAAGCCCCGGATTGTCGGGGGCCCGCCATCCGTGATACGGTGGCGCTAGGCGCGATGGATTCGTCCTCGCGCCTTTTTATTTATGCCCTCCGGGTATTTCCACCATTTCGCAGGAACCAGCATGGCCGTCATCGAACTCACCCAGGACAACTTCGAATCCACCATCAAGGACAACGACGTCGTCGTCGTTGACTTCTGGGCGCCGTGGTGCGGCCCCTGCCGTGGCTTTGCACCAATTTTTGAAGCGGCATCCGAGAAGCATGCCGACATCGTCTTCGCCAAGGTCAACACCGAAGTCGAGCAGGATCTGGCCAGCTATTTCCAGATCCGCTCCATACCCACGCTGATGGTGTTCCGCGAACAGGTCATCCTCTATTCCGAAGCCGGCTCGCTGCCCGCCCATGCACTCGATGGGCTGATCGAACAAGTGATGGGGCTCGACATGGCGCAGGTCCACAAGGACATCGCCGAGCAGCAGGCGCAGGGCCCGCAAGACCAGGCTTGATTGGCCTTGTCAGGCTCTCAATAGCTGCCGCAGCAGCGGCAGCGTGATCGGGCGCCGCGTTTCGAGACTAAAGCGGTCCAGCGCCTCCAGCACCCGCAGCAGGCTCTGCATGTCGCGCGCGGTGTGATTCAGCAGATAGTCCGCCACCTTGGACTCCAGCCGAAACCCCAGGGTTTCGGCGTGCTGCGCCAGTGCGGCGCGCTTTTCGGCGTCGTCCAGCGCCTGCATCTGGAATACCAGTCCCCAGCCCAGGCGGGTCTGCAATTCCGGCATGAGCGGCAGTTCGGCCGGCGCCACGCTGCCCGCGGCCAGCCACAACCCGCCTGCTTCGCGCACCCGGTTGAACGCGGCAAAACCGGCGTGCTGCTGCGCCGCATTCCATGACTCCACCTGATCGGCGATCACCGCCTGCGCGGCCTGCTGTCCGCTGAAATCGACCGTCATCCCGCGCGTCCGGTAGGCATGCGCCCAGGCGGCCAGCAGATAACTCTTGCCGCTGCCCGGCGCGCCCCACAGATAGACCATGCGCTCGGCCGCGCTGCCGTCGAGCATGGCTGCAAGCTGCGCAATCAGCTCGATATTGCGCCCCGCCACAAAGCGGGCAAGTTCGGGCTGGGCAGGAGGGCGGATATCGAGAAGGAGCTGCTGCATGGGGCGCTAGGATAAGGCAAAAGCCCCGGGCCGCTTCAGAAAAACCCGTGCGCCGCCAGGTGAAAACGCCTGCCGCGCGGCGCTATACTTGAAAACCTTTCATTTATTGACCCCAGAGTCGTCCCGATGAGTCTTGCCTTTCCCGTTCCGGTCAAACCCGTGATCCAGCCGCCGCCGATGGTGGAGGAAGTGCTCGACGACGCCGAGCGCGCGACGCTGAAAGCGCGCATCAAGGCACTGATGAAACAGCAGGATGCGGTGCTGGTCGCGCATTACTACACCTCGGCCGACCTGCAGGACCTGGCCGAGGAAACCGGCGGCTGCGTGTCTGATTCGCTGGAGATGGCGCGCTTCGGCCACGCCCATCCGGCGAAGACGCTGATCGTCGCCGGCGTCAAGTTCATGGGCGAAACCGCCAAGATCCTCAACCCGGAAAAGCGCGTCCTCATGCCCGACCTCGCGGCTGAGTGCTCGCTCGACCTGGCCTGCCCGGCGGACGAATTCACCGCCTTCTGCGACGCCCATCCGGACCGGATCTCGGTCGTCTACGCCAACACCAGCGCGGCGGTCAAGGCGCGCGCCGACTGGGTCGTCACCTCCGGCATCGCCGCCAGGATCGTCAAATACCTGCACCGGCAGGGCCACAAGCTGTTGTGGGCGCCGGACCGCCATCTGGGCGAGTACGTGCAGCGCATCAGCGGCGCCGATATGATCCTGTGGCAGGGTTCCTGCGTGGTGCATGAGGCGTTCAAGGCCGAGGCGCTGAAGAAGCTGCGCGCCGAGCACCCGGATGCCGCGGTGCTGGTGCACCCCGAGTCGCCCGAGGCGGTGATCGCGCTGGCCGACGTGGTCGGTTCGACCACGCAGTTGATCGAGGCGGTGCGCACCCTGCCCAATCCGGAATTCATCGTCGCCACCGACAACGGGATCTTCCATAAGATGCACGCCGCCGCGCCCGGCAAGCGCCTGCTGGAAGCGCCGACGGCGGGCGAAGGCGCCACCTGCGTCTCGTGCGCGCACTGCCCGTGGATGGCGATGAATGGCCTCAGAAAGCTCGCCGCCGCGCTGGACTCAGTCAATGAAGGGCGGTGCGGCAACGAAATCCATATCGAGGAATCCGTCCGCGCCAAAGCCGCCATCTCGATCCAGCGCATGCTGGATTTTGCCGCGGCCGAGAAAGCCGGCAAGATTCAGTTGGGCGACTGATTCAATCGCCGGAGCCATGCGGGGAACAACACCCCTGCCGTGCTCACGACTTGCTTCCATATCCCGTAAAATACCGGCTTTGAAGCAGATGGATTCGGCGTCGCCCCGGTGACGCCCGGACAGAACCCAGCATGACCGCACGCCTGCGCGAAATTCCCTACAACTACACCTCTTTTTCCGACCGCGAAATCGTCATTCGCCTGCTCGGCGCCGACGCCTGGGACGTGCTCAATACCCTGCGCGGCGAGCGCAAGACGGGGCGCTCGGCACGCATGCTGTTCGAGGTGCTGGGCGATATCTGGGTGGTGCGGCGCAACCCCTATCTGGAAGACGACCTGCTTGACAATCCCAAGCGGCGGCAGATGCTGATCGAGGCGCTGCGGCATCGCCTGCACGAGATCGAGATCCGGCGGCAAGGAAACGAACTGGTCGGCCAGCTGCTGGAAGCGGCCGCGCGCGCGGTGCATGAATTCGAGGCCTGGTTCGCCGACACCGCCAGCCTGCGCGCGCGCATCCTGCGCCGCCTGGCCGGGGTGACCCGGCGCGACAACATTTCGTTCGACGGCCTGGCGCGCGTCTCGCATGTCACCGACGCCACAGACTGGCGGGTGGAATACCCGTTCGTGGTGCTGACCCCGGACAGTGAAGCCGAGATGGCCGGGCTGGTGGCCGGGCTGATCGAACTGGAGCTGACCATCATCCCGCGCGGCGGCGGCACCGGCTACACTGGCGGCGCGGTACCGCTCACCGACCGGGCCGCGGTGATCAACACCGAAAAGCTCGAGACGCTGAGCGCGGTGGAGATGGCCCACCTGCCCGGCGTCGAATTCGAGGTGCCGACGATCCACTGCGGCGCCGGTGTCGTCACCAAGCGGGTGATGGAAGCGGCCGACGCGGCGGGGCTGGTGTTCGCGGTCGACCCGACCTCGGCGGACGCATCCACCATCGGCGGCAACGTGTCGATGAACGCGGGCGGCAAAAAGGCGGTGCTGTGGGGTACCGCGCTGGACAACCTGGTGTCGTGGCGCATGGTCACGCCGGATGCCGACTGGATCGAGGTCACCCGGCTCAACCACAACCGCGGCAAGATTCACGACGTGCCCTCTGCCACGTTCGAGATCCGCCGCTTCGCCGCCGATGGCAAGACGCCGAAAGGCTCGCCGGAAATTCTCCTCATCCCCGGCAGCCGCTTCCGCAAGACCGGGCTGGGCAAGGACGTCACCGACAAATTCCTCGCGGGCCTGCCCGGCATCCAGAAGGAAGGCTGCGACGGCCTCATCACCTCGGCACGCTTCATCCTGCACCGGCTGCCCGCACACACCCGCACCGTGTGCCTGGAATTCTTCGGCCACGCCTCCGAGGCCACCCCGGCGATCGTCGAGATCAAGGATTATTGCGACGCCCACGTCGACGTCCTGCTCGCCGGGCTGGAGCACCTCGACACGCGCTACGTCAAGGCGGTCGGCTATGCGACCAAGGCGCCGCGTGCCACCCGCCCGAACATGGTGCTGCTGATTGACGTGGCATCGGACAATGAAGTCGCAGTAGGCGAAGCCGCCTCGCACATCGTGCGTATTGCCAACGCACGCGGCGGCGAAGGCTTCATCGCGGTGTCGGCGGAAGCGCGCAGGAAATTCTGGCTCGACCGCGCCCGCACCGCCGCCATCGCGGCCCACACCAATGCCTTCAAGATCAACGAGGACGTGGTGATTCCGCTGCCGCGGCTGGGCGACTACACCGACGGCATCGACCGCATCAACATCGAACTGTCGATCGCCAACAAGCTGAAGCTGCTCGACGCGCTGGCGGAATTCTTCGACTCGCCGCAGTTGCCGCTGCTGGAAGACGACGACACCGTCGCCGACCCGGCGCAGGTGGAGGACAAGCGCCAGCGCGCGCGGGCGCTGATCGAAACGGCGCGCACCCGCTGGGCCGGGTACCTGGCCAATCTCGACGCGCCCTTCACCCCGCCCGCCGACGCATGCCCTCCGCTCCCAGCTCCCAGCTCTCCGCTCACCGTCTTCACCGCCCTGCGCGACAAGCACATTCGCGTGTCGTGGAAGCGCGAAGTCCGCCGCGAGCTGCACCAGCTGTTCATCGGCCGGGAATACCTCCGGGTACTAGAAGCCTGCGACCGCATCCATAAAGAGGTGTTGAAAAGCCGCGTCTTCGTGGCGCTGCACATGCACGCCGGCGACGGCAACGTGCACACCAACATCCCGGTCAACTCCGACGACTACGCCATGCTCGCTGCCGCCAACGCCGCGGTTGCGCGCATCATGAAACTCGCCACCGATCTCGGCGGGGTCATTTCGGGCGAGCACGGCATCGGCCTGACCAAGCTGGAGTTTCTCGACGCTGCGACGATCGCGACCTTCGCCGACTACATGAAGAAGGTCGACCCCGCGCACCATTTCAACAAGGGCAAACTTCAGCCCGGCGCGGATCTGCGCAACGCCTACACCCCGTCGTTCGGCCTGCTGGAAGCCGAGTCGATCATTCTCGAAGCCTCCGAGACCGGCGCCATCGCCGATTCGATCAAGGACTGCCTGCGCTGCGGCAAGTGCAAGCCGGTGTGCAACACCCACATTCCGCGCGCCAACCTGCTGTATTCGCCGCGCAACAAGATCCTCGCCACCTCGCTGCTGATCGAAGCCTTCCTGTACGAGGAGCAGACCCGGCGCGGCGTGTCGCTCAAGCACTTCGACGAGTTCGGCGACGTCGCCGACCACTGCACCATCTGCCACAAGTGCAAGAACCCCTGCCCGGTCGACATCGATTTCGGCGACGTCTCGATCGCCATGCGCAACCTGCTGCGCCGCCAGGGCAAGAAGAAATTCAATCCCGGCACCTGGGCGTCGATGGCTTTTCTCAACGCCACCGACCCCGCCACCATCAAGGCGCTGCGGAAACCGCTGATCGAATGGGGCTATGCCGCGCAGCGCACGGGTCACACCCTGTTCAAGCGCATGGGATTGATCCAGGCGCAGATGAAAAACCCGCCCGCGTCCCTGGGCAGGCCCAAGCTCGTCGCGCAGGTCATCCATCTGGTCAACAAGCCGATGCCGGGCGGGCTGCCGAAGAAGACCTCGCGCGCGCTGCTGGGGCTGGAAGATCCGTCGATCGTGCCGATCCTGCGCAACCCGGCCAAACTGTCCGACGACGCCGACGCGGTGTTCTACTTTCCCGGTTGCGGCTCGGAACGGCTGTTCTCCCAGGTGGGGCTTGCCACCCAGGCAATGCTGTTCGAACTCGGCGTGCAAACCGTGCTGCCGCCCGGCTACCTGTGCTGCGGCTACCCGCAGACCGCAGGCGGCCAGGCCGACAAGGGCGAGGCGATCACCGCACAGAACCGCGTGCTGTTCCACCGCGTGGCCAACACGCTGAACTATCTCGATATCAAGACCGTGATCGTGTCGTGCGGCACCTGCATGGACCAGCTGCTGAAATACGAATTCGAGAAGATCTTCCCCGGCTGCCGCCTGCTCGACATTCACGAATATCTCATGGAAAAAGGCGTGAAACTGGATAGCGTCAGCGGCGAGAAATATCTCTACCACGACCCCTGCCACACGCCGATGAAGACCCACGCGCCGATGAAAGTCGCCAACGCGCTGCTGGGCGGCGGAGTCGTCCTGTCGGACCGCTGCTGCGGCGAATCCGGCACGCTCGCCGTCACCCGCCCGGACATTTCCACCCAGATCCGCTTCCGCAAGGAAGAGGAAATCCGCGCCGGCGTCGCCGCGCTCAACCCCGGCAAGCAGCCGGTCAAGCTCCTCACCAGTTGCCCCTCCTGCCTGCAGGGGCTGTCGCGCTACAGCGACGACGCCGGCACCGAGCCCGACTACATCGTGATCGAACTGGCGAAGAGTCTTCTGGGCGAAAACTGGATGGCGAGCTATCTCGCGCGGGTCGGCAACGGTGGCATCGAGCGGGTGCTGCTTTGAGCTGTCCGCTTTGCGACACGCCCGGCGGAACGGTGCTGTGGCAGGACGATTTCTGCCGCGTGGTATTGGCCGACGAACCGGATTACCCCGGCTTCCTGCGCGTCATTCTCAACGCCCACGTCAAAGAAATGAGCGACCTGCCGGCCGCCGACCGGCAGGCCCTGATGCGCGTGGTGTTCGCCGCCGAAGCCGCGCTACGCGAGGTGATGCAGCCCGACAAGGTCAACCTCGCCTCGCTCGGCAACGTGGTGCCGCACCTGCACTGGCATGTGATTCCGCGCTTTTCGGATGACCCGCATTTCCCCAATCCGGTGTGGGGCGAAAGGAAAAGGGCTGCATCGCACGACACACCGCCGGATCTGGACGCGCGACTGTCCAATGCGCTTTTTAACGCCTTGAATACATAGTCATTGCGAGCGAAGCGAAGCAATCCAGAAACCGTCAGCAATTATTGATCCGGCCAGATTTATCCGTGAGTTCGTTCGTGCCGAGCCTGTCGAAGCACAGCCCTTCGACAGGCTCAGGGCGAACGGTAGTCATGTTTAATTCGTGCCGGATCAATAGTGTAGTGCTGCATTCTTGACGGCACTTATGTGCAATCCCTTG
>JAUYCF010000081.1 GCA_030692355.1 Thiobacillus sp. | reverse complement strand
GCGATGGCTTCGAGCAACTGCGGCAGGCGCAGGCTGATGGCAGCGACGTCGGTTTCGCCGTCGAGTTCGAGTGCGGCGACGGGGGCTTCGTTGATCGGCAGGTAGGCGGCGGCGGCGTCAGTCAGCCAGGCGTAGAAGGGCAGCTGCACGGCCTCGTCGGGCGTCTTGAGCTTCTTTTTCAGGCCTTGCGCGGCGCTGGTCTTGTAGTCGATCACGTAGCGGGCGTCGCCTTTTGCATCGACGCGGTCGACGCGGCCGTGCAGGGTGACCTCGCCCAGGCCTTCAACGGTGTGGGGCACGGCGAAATCGGTTTCGCCGGACTCATAGCGCCAGCCGGCGGACGCGTGCGCCAGCCAGGCGTCGATGTAGGCGGGCTGGATGCTGTCCCACTGGCTCGCCCAGGCGGCGGCGGTGTATGCGGGCAGCGCGGCGAATTCGGCGGCGGAGAGGGCGTTCAGCTGCGCCAGCGCGGCGTCGCGTTCAAGCGGCGGACTGCTGTCGTGAAAGGCTTTCAGAATGCGGTGCAGGGCGTTTCCGTAGTCGCTCTTGTCGAGCGCGTCGTCGGCCTCGTCGAGTTCGCGGATGCCGAGCACGCTGCGCGCGAAAAACCGGTAGGGGCAGTCGAGCAGGGTCTGGTAGGCGGTGGGCGAATAATGGCGCGGCAGCTGCGCGGCCGTGACCGTCGGCGCGGGCTGCGTGCAGGCGGCGGGCAGCGGGCTGGGCTGGGTGGGGGGAATGCCGACGGCCTGCTCGGGCAGGGCGCTGTCCCACGCGGCCCGGTGCAGCGCCTGCAGCCGTAGCACCAGCGGCGAGGCGGGGTTGGGCTCGTCGTTGTGCCACGCCTGCCAGCTGATGAGCGCGGGCCCCTGGACCAGCAGCTGCATCAGGTCGGCGGTGACGGCCTCGGCTTCGTCGCTTGCGGTCGACAGGCCCAGCTGCGCGCGGGTGGCCTGCGAAAACAGGCCGGGCGCGGGGCGCGCGGGCAGGTGGCGGGCGTCGGCGCCGATCAGCGCCACGGCGTCGAACAGGCGCCCGCGGGCGGCGGGCAGCGAGGTCAGCACGATGGGGCTGGCGACGCTGGCGTCGATGAAGCTTTCGGATTCCTGTGCCAGGTTGAGCCAGCGCCGCCACTCGTTGAAGCCGTATTTTTCGCCGTCGTCGGCCAGGTCGCGGCGCAGGGCGTCGAGCGTTTCGAGCACGCGGGCGCCGGCGGCGTCAGCCTTGAGCGGGGCGATGGCCTCCAGTTTGGCGAGGCTGTCGGCGAGTCGGGCGAGCCACACCGCGAGCGGCGCGCGGCGCTGTTCGAACCCCTGGCGGGCGTCGAACAGCGCGGCGAGCCAGGCAGGCAGTGCGGCGAATTCACGGTGCGCCAGCCGCTGCATCTCCGCCATCCCCTGCGACACGCCTTGCCGGCGCAGCGCCAGTTCGAAAGCGAGTACCTGATCCTGGCGCGCGGCGGGTTCACCCAGAATGAAGGGCGATTTCAGGAGATCGAGCAATTCGACGTGCGGGAAGTCGCTCGCCACGCATTCGAGCCAGCGGTCGATCACCGCGGCGGCGGCGGTGGTCGACAGTGTCCAGCCGGTTTCGTCGGCCGCCAGCACGTTCATGCGTTCGAGTAGCGCGCGCACCCGCCGCGCGGTTTCGCGGTCGAGCGCGATCAGCGCGAGTTCGCGCCGGCCGGCATGCAGCTGGCCGGCCACCCAGGTGGCGACAGCGCGCGCTTCGGCTTCCAGGTGCGGCGCCGGGGCCAGCGTGATGCGATCCTGCAGCGGCGAGGCGGGGATGCGCCGGGCGAGGGCGGCGGCGCGGTCGCGCAGCGGCGGATCGGTCAGCTGCCAAGCCTGGTGCAGGGTGAAAGCTACGGCGGCTTCGGCATCCGGCTCGAACAGTGTGAGCGGGGCGAGTTCGGCGCAACGGGCGAGAAACTGCTGCTCGACGGCGGTGAGCGTGCCGAGCGCATAGCCGTAAATCGGCTGCGGGGCGGCCCCGATTTGTTCGGCCAGCGTGTCGAGCGCGCGTGCATAGCGCGCCTGCGGATCATGGCCGTCATTGTTGAGCGCCTGCCACACCGCCTCGATCAGCGCCGTTTCACGGTCAAGGCTGTCGGGGTGCAGCGCGCGAATTCGCGCGCCGATCCCGCCGCCCAGCCGCGCGGCCGACAGTTCGTCCGCCAGTGCCAGCAGTTCGCCGGCAAGCGCCCAACGGTCGACCGCGCCCAGCCAGTCGACGCGCCGCAGCACGCCATGCAGGCGCGCCAGCCGCCGCGCCTGCGGTTCGGCGCGGCCGTCGGCCACGCTGTCGGCCCAGGCCTTCAGCGGGATGATGCGTGGCGGGATCAGTGCCCGGCGGCCGGCAGCCTGCGCCAGCGCATGGGCGAAATCCTGCCCGGCGCGGTGGTTGGGGACGAGCACCGTCAGCCCGGACAGGTCGGGCAGGCGGTCGGCGTGTTGATCGAGCAGGTGGCGGGCGACGCCATGCGGCAGCGCGTCGTCGCCGGAGATTTTCAAGCGGCTCAGCGCTCCAGGTGTTTCAGCTTGTCCTTGACCGGGGCCCATTCGTCGGCATCGGGCAGCGGATCCTTGCTCTCGATGATGACTTTCCACTGCTTGGCGAGTTCGGCATTGAGCGCGATGTAGGCGCGCTGGTCGTCGGGCACGTCGTCTTCGGCGAAAATGGCTTCGACCGGGCATTCGGCCACGCACAGCGTGCAGTCGATGCATTCCTCGGGGTCGATGACGAGGAAGTTGGGGCCCTCGTGGAAGCAGTCCACCGGACAGACATCGACACAATCGGTGTATTTGCACTTTACGCAGGCGTCGGCTACAACATAAGTCATTTGTAATTACCCAGATGATTTGAGAAACGCCCGGATGCTTGCAGGCGGCAATTTTGATGTAGCATATCGGCACAAAATCAAATTTTCCAGTATTACCGCCTTCCAAACCATCCAGGCCGTGTCCGGCCAACCGCATAATTCAATTCAAATAGGAGCCGTACCGATGAGCGAACATGTTCATTACATATCCGACGATTCGTTCGAACAGGAAGTTCTGCAGGCCGGCGTGCCGGTGCTGGTGGATTACTGGGCGGACTGGTGCGGCCCCTGCAAGATGATCTCGCCGATCCTCGACGAAGTCGCCAAGGAATATGCCGGCAAGCTCAAAGTGTGCAAGCTCAATATCGATGAAAACCAGGCCACCCCGCCGAAGTTCGGCATCCGCGGCATCCCCACCCTGATGATTTTCAAGAACGGCAACGTCGAGGCTACCAAGGTCGGCGCCTTGTCCAAGTCGCAACTCACCGCTTTCGTAGACAGCAACATCTAAAAAGTTTTTACCCGGATGGCGCATCCGGCGCCGCCTGCACGCAGCACCCGCAGGGAGTACGCCGCCAGATACTCGCCCTGCAGGCGGTCCTGGCGCAGCGCCATCCGGCTTCACCCCTCCCATCTCCCGGCTCTTTCAAGCGAGCCTGTTCAGGCCTCTTCTCCATGTATCTTTCCGAACTCAAGCAGAAACCGATCACCGAGCTTCTTGAAATCGCCGCCACCAACGGCATCGACAACGCCAACCGCTTTCGCAAGCAGGAACTGATCTTCGCCATCCTGAAAGCGGTGGCCAAGCGCGGCGAGAGCATCTTCGGAGACGGCGTGCTGGAAGTGCTGCCGGACGGTTTTGGTTTCTTGCGTTCGCCGGAAGCCTCGTACCTGGCCAACACCGACGACATCTACGTGTCGCCGTCGCAGATCCGGCGCTTCAACCTGCACACCGGCGACAAGATCGAAGGCGAGATCCGCACCCCCAAGGACGGCGAACGCTATTCGGCGATGACCAAGCTCGACAAGATCAACGACGAGCCGCCCGAAGCCAGCAAGAACAAGATCCTGTTCGAAAACCTCACGCCGCTGCATCCCGACCAGCCGCTCAAGCTGGAACGCGACGTCAAGGCCGAGGAAAACATCACCAGCCGCGTGATCGACATCGTCGCGCCGATCGGCAAAGGCCAGCGCGGCCTGCTGGTGGCGCCGCCCAAGACCGGCAAGACGGTGATGCTGCAGCACATCGCCCACGCCATCACCTCCAACCATCCCGACGTCGTGCTGTTCGTGCTGCTGATCGACGAGCGCCCGGAAGAAGTGACCGAGATGAGCCGCACCGTGCGCGGCGAAGTCATCGCCTCCACCTTCGACGAACCCGCCAGCCGTCACGTGCAGGTGGCGGAAATGGTGATTGATCGGGCCAAGCGTCTGGTCGAGCACAAGAAGGACGTGGTGATCCTGCTCGATTCGATCACCCGCCTGGCGCGCGCCTACAACGCCGTGCAGCCCGCATCCGGCAAGGTGCTCACCGGCGGCGTCGACGCCAACGCGCTGCAGAAGCCGAAGCGCTTCTTCGGCGCCGCACGCAACATCGAGGAAGGTGGCAGTCTCACCATCATCGCCACCGCGCTGGTCGATACCGGCAGCCGCATGGACGACGTGATCTACGAGGAATTCAAGGGCACCGGCAACCTCGAAATCCATCTCGACCGCAAAATGGCCGAGAAGCGCCAGTACCCCGCCATCAACGTCAACCGCTCCGGCACCCGCCGCGAAGAACTGCTGATGCCGCAAGACATCCTGCAAAAGGTGTGGGTGCTCCGGAAGCTGCTGTACCCGATGGACGACATGGAGGCGATGGAGTTTCTGCTGGACAAGATCCGTGCGACGAAAAACAACAGCGAGTTCTTCGACTCGATGCGGCGGGGTTGATCGGGGCTTGCATCTCCGCTATACTCCCGCGTTCTCCGAATTCAACCCATTTTAAGGAATTGCCATGAAAGCCGGCATTCACCCCGATTACAACGAAGTGACCGTGACCTGCTCCTGCAGCAACACCTTCAAAACCCGTTCCACGCTGGGCAAAGACGCCTTGCATGTGGAAGTTTGCTCAGCCTGCCATCCGTTCTACACCGGCAAGCAGAAGATCGTGGACACCGCCGGACGCGTCGAGAAATTCCGTCAGCGCTACGGCATCAAGTCAACCGCGGCCTGAAGTAAGCCGGTCTGCGCGATTATGCAAAAAGCGGCTTTGGCCGCTTTTTGCATTTTCGCGGCGCGGCAACGGTATGATTTCGTGCGCCGCATCCCGAGGAAGAGACTGACGTGACCCCCCGCGCTTTTCGCCGTATTGCCGTCATTGCCTTCGGTTCGCTGGCGCTGACCCACTGCGCGCAGAATCCGGTCAGCGGCGACAAGGATTTCGTGCTGATGTCGGAGCAGCAGGAAATCCAGTTGGGTGCGCAGGCGCACCAGGATGTGCTGAAGGAGTATGCCGCGCTGGACAACCCGGCGCTGCAGGCTTACGTGAACGAGGTCGGCCAGCGGCTGGCGCAGCAAAGCCACCGGCCGCACCTGCAATGGCATTTCACCGTGGTCGACAGCCCCGACGTCAACGCCTTTGCGCTGCCCGGCGGCTATGTCTACATTACGCGCGGCCTCATGGCATACCTGAATTCCGAGGCAGAACTGGCCGGCGTCGTCGGCCACGAAATCGGCCACGTCACCGCGCGTCACGGGGTGCGCCAGCAAAGCGCGTCCACCGCGGCCGGGCTGGGCGCGGTGCTGGGATCGATCCTGGTCCCGGGGATGGGCAATCAGGCGGGCGCCACCCTGCTGCAAACGCTGGCGCAGGCCTGGACCGCGGGCTACGGCCGCGAGCATGAACTGGAATCCGATCGCCTCGGCGCCGAATATCTGGCGAAGACCGGTTACAACCCGCAGGCGATGATCGACGTCCTCGGCGTTCTGAAAAACCAGGAGCTGTTCGCCGCCGAACAGGCCCGGCGCGACGGCCGCCCGCTGCGCACCTATCACGGCACCTTCGACACCCATCCCGACAACGACACGCGCCTCAAGCAGGTGGTGGGCGCGGCGAACCAATACACCGTTGCCAACCCGCGTGACGGCCGCAACGACTATCTGCAAAAAATGGCCGGCATCTATTTTGGCGACAGCCCCGAGCAGGGCCTGATCCGCAACAACATGCTGCTGCATGAAAAACTTGGCCTTGTGCTCCAGCTCCCGCCAGGCTGGCGGGTGCAGAACCGTCCCGACCGGGTCGTGGCGACGAGCCCCCGGGGCGATGCGCTGGTCGAGCTGCGGCAGGGACCGAAGAACGACAAGCCGCTGGATACCCTGCAAAAAGGCCTCAAGCTGGATGCCGGCGCGCGCTACGACAGCGGCAAGCTCAGCGGCTATCCGGCGGCATTCGCCGCCGGCGCGCAGCAGGGCAGGCCGGTGGTGGCGGCGGCCGTGGTGTTCAACGGCACGCAGTACCTGATCGCCGGCATGGCCAGGGACAAGCCGACCTACGATCGCGAACGCGGCACCCTGCGCGCGGCGATCAACAGCTTCCGGGCGATCACCCCGGCCGAGAAAAAGGCGGCCCGGCCTTACGTGCTGAAACTGGTCACGGCGCAGCCCGGCATGACGATGGCAAACCTGGCGCGGCAATCGCCGCTGGGTGCCGACGCCGAAAGCCAGCTGCGCCTGATGAATGCCCTTTACCCAAGCGGCGAGCCCAGCTCGGGCCAGCGCCTTAAAATTGTCCAGTAAACGCTTGCCCAGCCTTTCGCTCCACCCGCAAGGAGTACGCCGGTGGGTGCCCCGCTGCTGCGCAGCGACCCTTCCGCAGCTCGGGCTGCTGCTGCTCTGTGCGGCCTGGCTGTTGCCGGGGCTGGTGGGGCACGCACCGTGGAAAGGCGGCGACGGCGAGCACTTCGTCCGCTTGTGGTTGCTGCTGCAAGGCGACGTTGCGCCGCAGGCCGTGGCGGCCACGCCACCCCTGTATTACTGGGTGGCGACCGCCACCGCCTGGCTCACTTCGCCCGTTCTGGCCTTGCACGATGGCGCACGGCTGGCCTCGGGCGTGTTCATCGCGCTGGCGCTATTTTTTGTCGCGCGCAGCGCGCGCGCGCTGTATGGCGCAGAAGCCGGCTGGGCGGCGGCGCTGACGTTGCTGGGCTGCGTGGGCTTGCTGGTGCGTGGTCACGAACTCAATGCCTATACTGCCCAGTTCGCCGCCGCCGCGATCATGTTGTATGGCCTGGCCAGCCTGCCACAGAACGCCCGCAGCGGCTGGGCGCTGGGCATCGGGGCAACGCTCATGCTGCTGGCCGGCGGCGCGGCGGAAGCGGTATTGATCCTGGCGCTGGCGTTGTTGTTGCCGCTGTTGCTTGAAGAGTATCGTTCTGCGGCGGCGCGTCGCGCGCTGCTGTGGGGGGTGGGCTTCGCGCTTGCCGCAAGCGCGGCATGGCTGGCTTATCTCGCCACGCAGGCGATCCCGTTTGTTGAGGTGCTCAACCTGCAGCGCTGGCTGGGTGGCGAAGGCCTTCATCCAAGCTACTACCCGGGCATTCTGGCCTGGTACGCCTGGCCGGCGTGGCCGCTGGCGGCCTGGGGGCTGTATCGCAGCCGACGCCAGTGGCGCACGCCCGGCATCGTGCTGCCGCTCGGCGCGCTGGCGGGCCTGCTCGGCCTCTATGCATTGGCCGCCCACCCCGGCGAAGAGCAAGGTCTGGTTCTGCTGCTGCCGCTGGCGCTGCTGGGCGCCACCGGGCTGTTCAGCCTGCGGCGCGGCGCGGCCAGCGCCTTGATGTGGTTTGCGCTCATGCTGTTCGGATTCATCGGGCTGGTGCTCTGGGTCTACTGGAGCGCGCACGACCTTGGCAGCCCGGCGCGGCTGGCGGCGCGGCTGGTCAAGCTGGGGATGACCGGCGTCGGCGAATTGCGTCCGTGGGCGCTGGCACTGGGTCTTGTCGTTACCCTGATCTGGGTCGGATTCCTCGCCCGTGTCGGCCGCTCGCCGCTGCGCCCCATCCTGGTGTGGACGGCAAGCCTGACATTCATCTGGGTTTTGCTGATGGCGCTGTTTCAGGCGCCGCTCGACCGTCGCCTGAGTTATGCCAGCGTTGGCGAGGAGTTGGCGGCGCGGGTGCCGCCCGCCGACTGCATCCAGACTTATCGGGTGCGCAGCCAGCAGCGCTGGCTGCTGGCCTATCACAGCGGCCGCCAGTTTGCGCCCGCTGACGCCCGCTGCAACTGGCTGCTGGTAGAAATCCGCCGCCGCGAAGATGCGCCGCGCATTCCGGACGGCTGGGTCAAGCAGTGGGAGGGCGCGCGTCCCGGCGATCGTTCCGACCGCTTCCACCTCTATGCCCGGCCGCGGCAGTAAATTGGCGTCGGTGCGCGTCGCCGCCGTCATCCTGGCGGGTGGCCAGGGCCGCCGCATGGGCGGCGCCGACAAAGGCCTGATCGATTATCGCGGGCGCCCGCTGGTCGAATGGGCGCTTGCCGCGCTGGCGCCGCAGGTCGGCGAAATTCTCATCAGCGCCAACCGCAATCTCGACCTCTACGCGGCCTATGGCCACCGCGTGCTGCCCGACACGATGCCCGATTTCCCCGGCCCGCTGGCGGGCGTGCTGGCGGCGCTGGACGCCGTCACGGCGGACTGGTTGCTGGTCGCGCCCTGCGACACGCCGCATCTGCCGGCCGATCTGGCCGCGCGTTTGCTCGATGCGGCGCTGCGGGAAAGCGTGCCGCTGGCGGTGGCGGCAGACGGGGAACGCGTGCACTACGGCTGCTTCCTCGTGCGCACCGATCAGCGCGACAGCCTCGCCGCATTCCTGGCGCGCGGCGAACGTGCGGTGCGCCACTGGCAGGCGGGCCTGCCCTCAACGCGCGTGCAGTTCGATGCGGCCTGCTTTGCCAATTTCAACCAGCCGCAGGATCTGCGGGCGGATTAAGGCGCCTGATGCTGACAAGGGGGCGTGCCGTTGCGTGCGGCCCCGAATCAGTCGTGAGCGATTATCTTGTCGGTGAACAGGTAATCCCGCAGTTCCTTGTCGAACTTCGGGTCGTGCCGGCGGATCCACTCCATCACCATGGCGGCATGCTCTTTCTCCTCGTCGCGGTTGTGCTTGAGGATGGCGCGCAGCTCCGGATCCGTGCAGGCATCCATGCGCTGGTTGTACCAGTCCACTGCCTCGAGTTCTTCCATCAGCGAGACGATCGCCCGGTGCATGTCGCGGGTCTCGGCACTGAGTGCTTCGACCGGCTCGTGATAACCCTCGTTTGCCATATTTTTTTCCTGTTTGGGTTGGGGACAAGACTTTATTCGGCGCCTTGCGGCGGGCGGCTTATTTGAACCGGTCGGTGGCGGAACGCACGGCCTCGCTGACCGATTCCCATGCCAGCTCGACGCCGGCCTTCAAGTCCTGCCAGGCGCCTTCGCCAGCGGATTCGAGTTCGCCCAGCTTGCTGCGGGCGTGATCGCGCTTGCCGCGCAGGGCCTCGATCTGCTTGTGATATTCGGCGCGCGCGCTGGCTTCAGCGGCATCGGCCTTTGCCGTCAGCGCGTCGATTTCGGCATTCCATTGGTCGAGTTTGGCGTGCATCTTGCGTACGAAGTCTTCTTTCGTGCTCATGGCATTTTCCTTTTTTGCGGGACACACAAATATATCGGGTCAGTCGACGTGAAGCGAAGCGACATGATAGCCCCCTCGCCACGCGAGCCGGACAATTTGCACTGATCACGGCACGGGGCGGCAGGCCCCATCCGTCAGGCTTGTTCGTTTTGCGGTTCGTCCGGGCTGTCCGGCATTGGTGAGCTGCGTTTGTGATCCCCCATTTTGCTGAGCGTGCTGTCGAGCGAGCGCTTCAGTTTTTGGGCGGCGCCGTCGATCGCCTGGTGCAGCGAGTTGGCTTGTTCGGTGACCGCGATCGGCTGACGGCCGGCTACGCGTGCTTCCATCAGGCAGCGCTTGTCGTTTTCGCCGGCCTTTTGACCATTGACGTCGCTGAGGTGGATTTCCACCCGGGTGACATCCTCGCTAAAGCGGCCGAGCACCCGCTGCACCACTTCTTCGGCATGGCGTCCGAGGGCTTCGCGGCCGTCCACGCTTTCATCTGTATTGAACTGTATTTGCATAGCGTACTCCTGAAAAAAATGATGGCAGGCCGTGCGCCGGCCGGATTCGAGGCGTGGCGCGCCGCCAGGGCTGTTTGGCTGGAATGCCGTGAAGGCGTGGCGATACGTAATGCAAGAAATGCGCCCCCTCCATGTGTTGAAGCACGAGGGGGGTCGGCGGCATCAAGTTACCTGGCGGGTTTTTTGCCGCTGCGTTCGGCGCGCGCCTTGACGATCAACTGATCGAGCACTTCGAACAGGCGCGCCTCGCTGCCGGTCATCGACATCGAGGTGGCGTATTTGCCGTCGATGATGAAGGCAGGCACGCCGGTGATGGCGTACGTGGTGGCCAGCCGCGCACCCTGGGTGACCTTGGACTGCGTCGAGAACGAATTGTAGATATCTTCGAACTGCTTGCGGTCGACGCCCTGTTGGGCGATCCAGCCGCCCAGCACGGCCGGGTCGTTCAGGTTGATGTTTTCCAGGTGGTAGGCGTCGAACACCTTGCGGTGCAGGCTGTTGAGCCGGTTCGTCGGTGCCAGCGTGTGTTCCAGCATGTAATACTGCTCCATCGCGTAATACAGCTTGGCGCCAGGCACCCAGTCGTCGCGGAACACCGCCGGCACGCGGCGAACCTGGACGTCCCTGGGCAGGGTTTTCAGCCAGGTGTTGAGGCCGGGTTCGAGCTGAAAGCAGTGCGGGCAGCGGTACCAGAAAAACTCCAGCACTTCGATCTTTTTGCCGGTGGCGACCGGCTGTGCATTCTTTATGCGGGTGTAATCGTGCCCTTCGAAGGCTTCCGGCCCGGCGGCCAGGGCAGACAGGGAAAAAACGGCGGCGGCGAAGAAGGACAAAGCGCGGGTGAGCATCAAGGCGACTCCTGTGGGGTGGGGATTTCTTTGACCAGTGTGGCAGGGATATCGTTCTGCGTCAGCAGGCTGCGGGTGCGATCGACTTCATCCATGGCGCTGAACGGGCCGACGCGCACGCGATGGAACACCCCCTTGCCGGCCACTTCGCCGGTCTGGATGACGGCTTCGACGCCCAGCATGGCGAGCTGCGCCTTCAGGTTGTCGGCATCGTTCGCATTCTGGAACGCGCCTGCCTGCAGGTAATAGCGCGTGGCGGGCGCGGCGGGCGCGGTGGACGGCGGCAGTTCGCCCTGGGCGTCGCCCGGCAGGACCTTGTAGAAATCGAAGCTGGGCGCGGGCTCCGGGACGCCGGTAGCGGGCGCGGCCGGGCGGGGCGCCGGCGCCGTGGACTTGAACAGGTTGTTGCCGGTGACCCACAGCGCCACGACGACGGCGAGAATCGCGCCGACGATGAGACCGATCAGCACGCCGGTGAAGATGGAGCTGCCACCCGAGCGGCGGTTTTTGCGGGGTGAAGGCTTGGCCATGGCTACATTTTCTCCGGGGCAGACACGCCGAGCAAGGCCAGCCCATTGACGATCGCGATGCGGGTGGCGTCGGCCAGCGCCAGCCGGGCCAGTTTTGTCGCCGCATCGTCGACCAGGAATTTTTCGGCGTTGTACCAGGCGTGAAAATCGCCTGCCAGCATCCCAAGGTAGTGCACCAGCAGGTGCGGCGCCAGGTCCTTGGAGGCAGTGGCGACGGTTTCCGGATATTCGGCCAGACGCTGCATCAGCGCGAGTTCGTGCGGCGCGGTCAGCGGCGCCAGGTCGACGCCGTCGAGCGCGGCGGGCTGCCCGCCCCATTCCTCGAACACCCGGCAGATCCGCGCATGGGCGTACTGCACGTAGTACACCGGATTGTCGGTGTTTCTGGCGACCGCGAGATCGACATCGAAGATGTACTCGGTGTCGGCCTTGCGCGACAGCAGGAAGAAGCGCACCGCGTCCTTGCTGGTCCACTCGATGAGGTCGCGCAGGGTGACGTAGCTGCCGGCACGCTTGGAGATTTTGACCTCCTCGCCGCCGCGCATCACGCGCACCATCGTGTGCAGCAGGTAATCGGGATAGCCCTCGGGGATGCCGACGTTGGCGGCACCCGCAAGGGGTACACCAAAGGTAGGCAATCCGCTATCGGCTAAAGCCGATGCGGAATTGTCACCGCCGGTCGGTGCCCCGCTGCTGCGCAGCGACTCTCCCGCAGCCTGCAGGCCGGCGCGCACGCGGGCGATGGTGCCGTGGTGGTCGGTGCCCTGGATGTTGATCGCGCGCTCGTAGCCGCGTTCCCACTTGGCGATGTGGTAGGCGACGTCGGGCACGAAATAGGTGTAGGTGCCGTCGGATTTTTTCATCACGCGGTCCTTGTCGTCGCCGTAGTCGGTGGTCCGGAGCCACAGCGCGCCGTCCTGCTCGTAGGTCTTGCCGGCCTCGATCAGCCGCTTGACCGTCGCCTCGACGCGTCCGCTGGTGTACAGGCTCGACTCCAGATAATAGTGGTCGAAGCGCACCGCGAAGGCCTTGAGGTCGAGGTCCTGCTCATGGCGCAGGTAGGCGACGGCGAACTGGCGGATCGAGTCGGGATCGTCGACGTTGCCCGATGCCGTGAATTCGCGGTCGTCCGACTTGACCGTCTGTTTTGCCAGGAAATCTGCCGCGATGTCGGCGATGTAGTCGCCGTTGTAGGCGGCTTCCGGCCACCCGGCGTCGCCCGGCTTGAAGCCTTTTGCGCGCGCCTGCACGCTGTTGGCCAGCGTGGCGATCTGCACCCCGGCGTCGTTGTAGTAGAACTCGCGGTAGACATTCCAGCCCTGCGCCGCGTAGAGGTTGCAGATGGCGTCGCCCAGCGCCGCCTGGCGGCCGTGGCCGACGTGCAGCGGGCCGGTCGGGTTGGCGGAGACGAACTCGACCAGCACCTTGTGGCCGGCACCCGCATCGCCGCGACCGAAAGCCGCGCCGGCCGCACGGATCTGCGGCACCAGACCGTGCCAGGCGGCGGGGGTGAGGTGGAAATTGATGAAGCCGGCGCCGGCGATTTCCGCCCTGGCAATCAGCGGGGATTTCGGCAACCCGGTGAGGATCAGCTGCGCCAGTTCGCGCGGATTTCTCTTCAGCGGCCGCGCCAGCTGCATCGCGGCATTGCTGGAAAAATCACCGTGGTCGGGATTCTTCGGGCGTTCGATTTCGAGGCTGACCGGGGCGTCGGGCGCCACGGTTTCGAGGGCGATGCCGATCAGCAGGGCGAGCTGGTCTTTGAGCGGATGGGTGCTGGACATGGTTACAGAGAGGATGGGGTAAATCGCACCCTCAGTGTTCGAATGGGTAGCCCGCGATTATATGCGCCGTACGCAAGGCCTCAAAACACCAGCGGATCGACGTCGAGCGACCAGCGCGCCACGCGCGGCTTGATGCTGTCGAGCTGCGGCCGCCAGTCGCGCACGAAGGCCTGCAGGGCCCGTCTTGAGGCGGACTGGATCAGCAGTTGCGCGCGCTCCAGATTGGCGACCCTTGCCATGGGGGCTGGCGTCGCGCTGAACACGCTGACGTCGGCCGTATCCGGCGCGAGCGCTGCGGCGCGCTGCAGGTAGGACAGCGCCGCCGCCATCGTGGGCGCTTCGGCGCGCAGCAGGATCTGCCGGGTAAACGGCGGCAGGTCGAGCTGTTTGCGTTCGGCCAGCAGCGCGCGCGCATAGCCGGCGAAATCGTGGCGCTGCAGGTAGCGGAACAGCGGGTGGTCGGGGAAGGCGGTCTGGATCAGCACGCGTCCCGGCTTGTCGGCGCGCCCGGCGCGCCCGGCCACCTGCATCAACTGGGCGAACAGGCGTTCGGTGGCGCGAAAGTCCGGGCTGTAGAGCGCGCCGTCGGTGTCGAGGATCAGCGCCAGCGTCATGTTGGGGAAGTCGTGGCCCTTGGCCAGCATCTGGGTGCCGACCAGGATATCGATTTCGCCGCCGTGTACCGCCGCGCCGAGTTCGGCCCAGGCGCGCGGGCGCATGGTGTCGCGGTCGATGCGCCGGATGCGTGCGGCGGGCAGCAGCGCGGCGAGCGTTTCCTCCAGCCGCTGGGTGCCCTGGCCGAGCGCTTTCAGATCGGGGTTGCCGCAGCTCGGGCATGCGGGCGGGATGCGCGTCTCGAAGCCGCAGTGGTGGCATTTCAATCGATGCGGCTGGTTTGAATGCGGCTTGGCGCGGTGCAGCACCAGCCGCGCCGAGCAGCGCGGGCAGGGCGACACCCAGGCGCAGCTCGGGCAGTACAGCGCCGGGGCGTAGCCGCGGCGGTTCAGAAACACCAGGCTCTGCTCGCCGCGCCCCAGGGTTTCGGTCAGCGCCTGCACGGCGGGACGGGTGAGACCGTTGTCGAGCGGAATATGCTTGAGGTCGATGAGTTCGATTGCCGGCAGCCGCGCCTGGCTGATGGCGCGCTGCTTCAGCTCGATCAGCCGGTAGCGCCCGGTCGTGGCCTGCGCATAGCTTTCCAGCGCGGGCGTGGCGGAGCCGAGCACCACCGGCACGCCGCGCTGCTTGGCGCGCGCGATGGCGACGTCGCGCGCCGAGTAGCGCAGGCTGTCCTGCTGCTTGAACGAGGCGTCGTGCTCCTCGTCGACCACGATCAGGCCCAGCCGCGGCAGCGGCGCGAACACCGACAGCCGGGTGCCGAGCAGCACGTCGCAGTCGGGGGCGGCGAGCCAGTTTTCCGCACGCTCTTTCTCGGCGAGGCCGCTGTGCAGGGTGGCGAAGCGGCGTCCGGGAAAGCGGCGGCGGAAATGTTGTTCCAGTTGCGGGGTCAGCGCGATTTCGGGAATCAGCACCAGCGCCTGTTTTTCCCTGGCCAGCACCGCGTCGATCAGGCGCAGGTACAGCTCGGTCTTGCCGCTGCCGGTGACGCCGTGGATCAGGTGCACGCCAAACTGGCCGAGCGCGGGCAGCAGCGTCTCGAGCGCGGCCTGCTGCCCGGCCGTGGCGGGGGGCGATTCGGCCGTCCGCGGCGCGCCGGCTGCCGGCGGGGGAACGCGCGACCAGGCGGCCCAGCCGGTCGCCACCAGCGCGGCGGCGTGGCGGCCTTGTTTCTGCGCGCGCAGCACGCTGCGCGACTGTGGCGCCGTCCGCAGCGCGTCAAGCAGGGCGTGCTGCGCGCGGGCGCGGGCGGCGGGTTCGGCCGCCTTTCCGGCTTCGGTCACCACCAGCCAGGGTGTCCCGGCGACAAACGGCGTGGCGTTTTTCAGGCGCGGCGGCAGCGTGGCGAGCAGGATCGCGCCCAGCGGATAGTGGTAATAGTCGGCGCAGAACTGCGCCAGGCGGAGAATTTCGGGTGACAGCGCGGGGCGGTCGGCCAGCACGCGGATCACATCGCGCAGCTTGTCGGTCTGGACGGTGCTGCCGGCCTGCGGCCCGAGCACGACGCCAACCTGACGGGTGCGGCCGAACGGGACCTCGATCAGGGTGCCCGGCGGCACGGCACCGAGGCCATCCGGCAGGCGATAGTCGAACAGCCGATGCAGCGGCGTATCGAGAGCGACCTGAAGGATGGACGGCATGTTAGGGGCGAATCCTGCTAGGGGATCGGGAAAAATTCACTAAGCGTCTGTTTGCCAAGCCTTATTCCGTCTTGTCCACGCAAACTGTGGATAATTGTGTGGGCGATTTGTGTCGACGGCCCTCAAACGCCCGTCCTTACGCGGGCCGCCATCACAGGCCAAAAAGCAGGCAGGCAGGCAAATTGATATCTTTCAATGACTTACAAAGATGGCCTGGCTGTCAAGAGATTGGAACAAAAAAAGTTCCCTTGCGCCAGAATTGTGCATAAGTCAATGCTTCTTTAGGCGATTTTACAAGGCCTTGCGCCCCGTCATGGTGTGCAAGGCCTTGTTTATTCTGGCTTTATTGTTGCTGGATGCCGGCAATGACCCAGCCGCCCTGGCCGCTGGCCGGTTTGGTGAGGTGCCAGACTTCGTCGAGCGGTATGGCGTCCTGGTCGGCGGCTTCGCGCACCTGGCCGGTGAAGCGCACGCTGACGACATGGCGGTTGCCCTCGTCGACCGCTTCCAGCACCTCGGCGTCGAGCACCATGACGTCGGTAATCTGGGCCGTGTCGCCGCGTTCGGCCAGCTGCATGCTGATTTCGGCAAACACTTCGGGCGAGGTGAAGGCGCGCAGGTCGTCGAGGTTGGCAGCGTCGAACGCCGCTTGCAGGCGGATGAAGTTGAGCTTGGCCTCGCGCGCGAAGGCGTCGGCGTCGAAGCCGGGCGGAAAGGCGCCGACCGTGGGGCTGCCGCCCAGGGCGGCGGGACTCTGGTCAAACGCGGCGGGTCCCTGCTGCGGCATGCCGGCGTATTGCATCGCGGGTGCGGGCGCATTGCGGCGCATGAAGAAGCGGAACAGCATGAAGGCGGCCATCGCCAGCAGCGCCAGCATCAGGAAGCTGGCCATTTCTTCGCCCAGTCCGAGATGGGAAAACAGCGCGGCCAGGCCCAAACCGGCGGCGAGACCGGCGATCGGCCCCATCCACGAGCGCTTCTGCGGGGCGGCGGTCGGTGCGGTGCCGGTCTGCTGGCGCTGCGGCGTCGGCGCGACGTTCTGCTTGGCCGGCGCGCTGCGCTGCATGCCGAAGGACTTGCTACCGCCCATGCGCTTGGCTTCTGCCTCCTGTATGGAAAAACCGAACGTGAGGAACACGGCAAACAGGCTGATCAAGAAATGCTTCACGATAAATCCTTGTAGTAAATGAACGGGTTGAATTTGGTGTGGCGGCCCGGTAAAAAGTTCGCTTGCGTGCGTCAGGTGGACGCGGCGCGCACCGCGCGGCTGCGGCTGTGCACCGCTTCGACCAGCACGCTGACCTTGTCCGGGTCGGTGAACTGCGAGATGCCGTGGCCGAGGTTGAACACATGGCCGGGGTGGTTGCCGTAGCTGTCGACGATGCGGTGCGCTTCGGCGCGGATGCTGTCGGGCGTGCCGTGCAGGGCGCTGGGATCGAGGTTGCCCTGTAGCGCAACCTGGTCGCCAATCCGGCGGCGCGCTTCGCCGATGTCGACCGTCCAGTCCAGCCCCACTGCGTCGGCGCCGATGCCGGCCATGGATTCCAGCCAGTTGCCGCCGCCCTTGGTGAAGATGATGCTGGGGACGCGGCGGCCTTCGCGCTCCTTGGTCAGGGCGGCGACAATGCGCTCCATGTAGTCGAGCGAGAATTCCTTGTACGCGTGCGGGGTGAGGCTGCCGCCCCAGGAATCGAAAATCATCACCGCCTGCGCGCCGGCCTCGATCTGCGCGTTGAGGTAGTCGATCACCGCACGGGTGTTCACTTCGAGGATGCGATGCAGGAGGTCGGGGCGGCTGTACAGCATGGTCTTGATGTGGCGGTAGTCGTCCGAGCCGCCGCCCTCGACCATGTAGCAGGCCAGCGTGTAGGGGCTGCCGGAAAAGCCGATCAGCGGCACCGAGCCGTCGAGCGCGCGGCGGATCGAGCGCACCGCGTCCATCACGTAGCCCAGCTTGTCGGTGGGGTCGGGCGCGGAGAGGTCGCGGATTTCCCATTCGTCGCGCAACGGGCGCTCGAAGCGCGGGCCTTCGCCCTGCGAGAAATACAGCCCAAGGCCCATCGCGTCGGGCACGGTGAGGATGTCGGAAAACAGGATGGCGGCGTCGAGCGGATAGCGCGCCAGCGGCTGCAGCGTCACTTCGGTCGCCAGATCGGGCGTCTTGCACAGGGTCAGGAAGTCGCCGGCGCGGGCGCGGGTGGCGTTGTATTCCGGCAGGTAGCGGCCGGCCTGGCGCATCAGCCAGAGGGGGGTGTATTCAGTGGGCTGGCGCAGCAGCGCGCGCAGGAAGGTATCGTTCTCGAGGACGGACATGGCGGTGCCAGAAAATATGGCCGGGACGTAAAGCCGGCATTTTAGCAGGCTTGGCGCTCCCGGCCACGTGGCCGCTGTCCGCGACTATGGCAACCGCGACGAGATCGGCATGGAGGTCGGCGGCATCATTTCGGCCGGCCGCTGCACGACAGGCTGCTAATACCAGGGGCTCTGACCGTAGGCCTGGCGGTCATGCTTTTTTGCCCGGATATTGCGATCCGCCCTGTCAAGCGCGTGATCGAGGCGCCTGAATTCGCGCGCGTCGATCACACCGTCTTCGCGGAAAAGCTGTTCCATGGTGCGGATTTTGTGCTGTTCCTGCATCAACTCGCGGGATTCCAATCGGGTCAGATGGCCCGCACGCTGGCCGACGCGGATGCGTTGTATCTGGCGATCCTGGCGAGCGTTGATCTGCTGGCTATACGCCCTGGTTTGCTGGTACGTCGGCGGGTGGCCGTGGCCGCCGCGGTCCCAGGCAGCCTGTGCACCGGTTGCCGCCAGGCCCATGATGCTCAGTGCCAGAATGCCGAAGGCTTTTTTCATCGGATTGCTTTTCATGGTATCGCTCCTGTTGAGTGGTGGGGTGTCGCCGGGTCGTTGCGCCGGCGGACACCCGCAGAGTAGGGGTGCGGTGTAAGCGGTACGTGTGGGGCGGGTAACAGGGCGTATCGCTTTGTAACCGCTGGTGGAGGGAGGAAATCGCGGCCGGGTTTACGCCACGGGCGCTGGAATGAAAAAGCCATGCTCAAGTTCGGGGAGCGCTGTGCGTTAGTAGGTTAGAATTTTCGACTTTTCCAATCATTAATCCGCATCTCAGGAGACCCCGATGCAACTGAACAAACTCGCGGCCACGCTTGCCGCGGTGGGACTGGCTGCGCCCAGCCTGGCCATGGCCACCAACGGCATGGTCATGGAGGGCTACGGTCCGATCGCCGCAGGCATGGGTGGGGCCGCCATGGCCTACGACAACGGCACCGCCGCGCTGGCGAACAACCCGGCCACGCTCGGCCTGATGGCGGACGGCAGCCGGCTCGACGTGATGCTGGGTTTCGTCGGCCCGGACCTGGAAACCTCCATGGGGATGGGCAAATCCGAGGCAGACGCCTTCTACATGCCCGCCATCGGCTACGTGAAGAAGCGGGGCAATCTGGTCTACGGCGCGGGGATCTACGGCCAGGGCGGGATGGGCACCGAATACGCCAACGGCGACATGGCGCAGGTGGGCGTGGGCCGGGTGATCTTCCCGCTCGCCTACCGCATCAACCCGCGCTTCAACATCGGCGGCAGCGTCGACGTGGTATGGGCGGGGATGGACCTGGTGGCCGACCTCAATGCAGACGGAACCAAGGACATCGATTTCAAGGACGACAGCGACTTCACCGGTGCCGCCAAGGGCTACAGCGTGGCGGCCAAGCTCGGCTTCACCTACAGGCTCAACGATGCCCTGACCGCCGGCGGCGTCTACCAGACCGCCGCCAACCTGCCCGACCTCAAGGGCGCCGGCTACAAGGTGACCGGCTTCGACATGCCGGCCATGTTCGGCCTCGGCCTTGCCTGGCAGGCGAGCGAGCGGCTGATGGTCGCGGCCGACGTCAAGGACGTGATGTGGGGCAGCAGCATGAATACGGTGACCATTTACCAGAATGGCATGGTCGTAGCGCCGTTCCAGCAGGACTGGGACGACCAGATCGTGCTGTCGCTGGGCCTCGCCTACCGGTTCAGCGACGCCTTCACCGGCCGCGTCGGCTACAACCATGGCAAGAACCCGATCCCGGACGCGTTCGTCAATTATCTGTGGCCGGCGATCATGGAAGACCACTATACGGCGGGATTCGGCTATGCCTTCGACAAGCAATCCGCGCTTAACTTCGGCCTGAGCTATGTGCCGGAGGTGAGCGTGACGGCGGGTAGCGGCATGACCATCGACCACAGCCAGGTCAACTGGCAGCTGATGGTCAGCCACACATTCTGATCACCGGCCTTGAAACGCAAAAAGGCCGGGGGCAATGCCTCCGGCCTTTTTGCTTGCCGCTTTTGAACAGGCGCGCCGGCTTACAGCAGGTCGAGGTAGGCGAGAATGCCCTTGGCGGCCTCGCGGCCTTCCCACACCGCGGTCACCACCAGGTCGGAGCCGCGCACCATGTCGCCGCCGGCGAAGACCTTCGGGTTGGCGGTCTGGAAGGCGTGCTGCTGGCCCTTGGCGATCACGCGGCCGCCGGGGTCGACGGCGATGCTGTGGTCGGCAAACCACGGCTGCGGGTTGGGGCGGAAGCCGAAGGCCACGATCACACGGTCGGCCGGGATGATTTCCTCCGAGCCGGGGATCACCACCGGGGTGCGGCGGCCGCGCGCGTCGGGCGGGCCGAGCTCGGTGGTCACCAGCTTGACGCCTTCGACGCGGCCGTCACCGACGATTTCAACCGGCTGGCGGTTCCACAAAAACTGCACGCCCTCTTCCCTGGCATTGCCGACTTCGCGCTTGGAGCCGGGCATGTTCTTCTCGTCGCGGCGGTAGGCGCAGGTGACCGAGGCCGCGCCCTGGCGGATGCTGGTGCGGTTGCAGTCCATCGCGGTGTCGCCGCCGCCCAGCACCACCACGCGCAGGTCTTTCGTGTCCCGATATTTTTCATCGGAATCAGCGACCTCGTCCGGCTTGGCCAGGTCAAGGCACTTCCTGACGTTGGAAATCAGGAAGGGCAGCGCTTCCAGCACGCCGGGCAGGTCTTCGCCGGGGAAGCCGCCCTTCATGTAGGTGTAGGTGCCCATGCCCATGAACACGGCGTCGTATTCGTCGAGCAGGTCCTGCATGCTGACATCCTTGCCGATCTCGGTGTTGAGGCGGAATTCGACGCCCATCCCCTCGAACACTTCGCGGCGGCGCGTCATCACCGTTTTTTCCATCTTGAACTCGGGGATGCCGAAGGTTAAGAGGCCGCCGATCTCGTCGTAGCGGTCGAACACCACCGGCTTCACGCCGCTGCGCGCCAGCACGTCGGCGCAGCCGAGGCCCGCGGGGCCGGCGCCGATCACGGCGACCTTCTTGCCGGTCGCCGCCACGTTCGACATGTCGGGGCGCCAGCCGGCCTTGAAGGCTTCTTCGGAAATGTATTTCTCGATCTGGCCGATGGTCACCGCGCCGAAGCCGCCCACGTTCGGACCACCGCCCACGGCTTCGCCGAAGCCGTCAGTGTTGAGGGTGCACGCACCTTCGCACAATCGGTCCTGCGGGCACACGCGGCCGCACACTTCCGGCAGCGAATTGGTCTGGTGGCTCAACTCGGCAGCTTCAAACAAGCGGCCTTCGGTCACCAGCTTCAGCCAGTTGGGAATGTAGTTGTGCACCGGGCACTTCCACTCGCAGTACGGGTTGCCGCAGCCGAGGCAGCGATCGGCCTGCTCCTGCGCATGCGCCGTGTCCATCGGCGCATAGATTTCGCGGAACTCGATTTTGCGCACCTCCGCGGGGGTTTTTGCACCGTCGCGCCGCGGCTGCTTCAAAAACTGGAATACGTCACCCATGTCTAGCTCTCAACTCTCATCGTTCAATTGTGCGGCCAGTCCTGCGGATCGCGGTGCTGATGCAGACAGGCCAGGACAGCAACTTGGTCAGCGTCAATTTCGTAAAACAAACTCCAGGGAAAACGCCGCAAGCCAATGCGTCGAGTTCGCCCGTAGGCAATGGCAAACGCTGCAGGCTGACGGCCCAATGTGGCGACAGCGGTCAGCACCGCACGCATGAACTCGTTGCCGAGTCCGGGTGCTTCAAGTTGGTACCATGCAGCGGCAGCTTCGATCTCGGCTTCGGCTTCAGGCTCGATCAGCACCTTCATAGGCGCTGCTCAATCTCCCGTAACACCTCTTCAGCCGGACGTCCCCGATTGGGGTTGGCCTGGTGCGCTTTCATCCGCGCATCCAGCAATTTTTTTTGCGCAGGCGATAACGGGCGCTGCGCCGCTTCTTCCGCTATCGCATCCCACAGGTCTTCCACCAGTTGCATCTTTTCGGCGAAGGGCCGTTTTTTTGCTTCTTCCAGCAGATCGATTTCCATGTGCGTCTCCTTTCAAATCATCGCGGCTTCGCGCGCCGCGCCGGGAATGTCCTCGACCAGGTCTTCAATCGAAATCCGCTTCGGCTTGACCAGCCACACCTTCGCCAAAGTGGCGTCGAAGTCGGCCAGCAACGCGCGCGCGCGCGCGCTGCCGGTGAGCGCCAGATGGCGTTCGACCCGCGCCTTGAGGAAGATGCGGAACGGCTCGGTCTCGTCGCTGACGATGCGGGTCAGCTCGACCATTTCCTTGTTGGTTTTCGACACGAAATCGCCCGCCTCGTCGACCACGAAGGCCATGCCGCCGCTCATGCCGGCGCCGAAGTTGAGTCCGGTGTCGCCCAGCACGATGACGGTGCCGCCGGTCATGTATTCGCAGCCGTGGTCGCCGATGCCCTCCGCCACCGCCAGCGCGCCGGAGTTGCGCACGCCGAAGCGCTCGCCGCCCATGCCCGCGGCGTAGAGTTCGCCGCCGGTGGCGCCGTACAGGCAGGTGTTGCCGATCAGCGTGTTGCGGTACGCCTCGAAGGTGGCCGCACGCGGCGGGTAGATCACCAGGCGGCCGCCGCCCATGCCCTTGCCGACGTAGTCGTTGGCGTCGCCTTCCAGCGTGATCGTCAGGCCCTTGTGGTTCCACACCCCGAGGCTCTGGCCGGCCGAGCCGGTGAGGCGGATGCGGATGGTGTCGTCGGGCAGACCCTTGCCGCCGTGTGCCTTGGCGATTTCGCCCGACAGGCGCGCGCCGATCGAGCGGTTGACGTTGCGCACCGTGTAGTTGAGTTCAATTGGGGTGCCGGCCTTGATCGCGGCGAGCGCGTCGGCCACCATCTGTTCGGCCAGTTCGCCCTTGTCGAACGAGGGGTTGCGTTCCTGCTGCGCGAAGCGCGGGGCATCGGCGGGGATGTCTCCCTGCGAGAGCAGCACGTCGAGCTTGAGGCGGCCCTGACGCGGCGTGTCGCCGGCCGACAGATCGAACAGGTCGGTGCGGCCGATCAGGTCGGTCAGCTGGCGGATGCCGAGGCTGGCCATCAGCTCGCGCGTTTCCTCGGCGACGAACTTGAAGTAGTTCACCACCATGTCGGGCAGGCCGATGAAGTGGTCGCGGCGCAGCGTTTCGTTCTGCGTGGCGATGCCGGTGGCGCAGTTGTTGAGGTGGCAGATGCGCAGGTATTTGCAGCCCAGCGCGACCATCGGGCCGGTGCCGAAGCCGAAAGATTCCGCGCCGAGGATGGCCGCCTTGATGACGTCGAGGCCGGTCTTCAGGCCGCCGTCGGTCTGCACGCGCACGCGCCCGCGCAGGCCGTTCGCGCGCAGCACCTGCTGCGCTTCGGACAGGCCCAGTTCCCACGGCGAACCGGCGTATTTCACGCTGGCGAGCGGGCTGGCGCCGGTGCCGCCGTCGTAGCCGGAAATGGTGATCAGATCCGCATAGGCCTTGGCCACGCCCGCCGCAATCGTGCCGACGCCGGGCTCGGCCACCAGCTTCACCGACACCAGCGCGTCGGGGTTGACCTGCTTCAGGTCATAAATCAGCTGCGCCAGGTCCTCGATGGAATAGATGTCGTGGTGCGGCGGCGGCGAGATCAGCGGCGTGCCGGGCTTGCAGTGGCGCAGGCCGGCGATCATCACCGAAACCTTGTCGCCCGGCAGCTGGCCGCCCTCGCCGGGCTTGGCACCCTGCGCGATCTTGATCTGCAGTACCTCGGCGTTGACCAGGTAGGTCGCCGTCACGCCGAAGCGGCCGGAGGCGATCTGCTTGATCTTCGAGGTCTTGGAGGTGCCGTAGCGCTTCGGATCCTCGCCGCCTTCACCCGAGTTGGAGCGCCCGCCGATGCGGTTCATCGCCTCGGCCAGCGCCTCGTGCGCTTCCGGCGACAGCGCGCCCAACGACATGCCGGCGGAATCGAAGCGCTTGAGGATGGCTTCCAGCGGCTCGACTTCTTCCAGCGGGATGGGCGCGGCGCCGGTCTTCAGCGTCATCAGGTCGCGCAGCATCGCCACCGGGCGGTTGTCGACGGTCGCGGAATATTTCTTGAATTCGGCGTAGTCGCCCGTCTTCACCGCCTTCTGCAGCTGCTGCACCACGTCCGGGTTGTAGGCGTGGAACTCCTCGCCGAACATGAACTTCAGCAGGCCGCCGGCCGACAAGGGCTTCAGCGGATTGAACGCGGTCTTGTGAAGCAGCTTCTGGTCGGACTCGAAGTCGTCGAAGTTGGCGCCGGAAATGCGCGAAACCGTGCCCTTCAGGCACAGCCCGACCACGCTTTCGTGCAGGCCTACTCCCTCGAACAGCTGGGCGCCGCGGTAGCTCGCCACCAGCGAAATGCCCATTTTCGAAAGGATCTTGTAGAGGCCCTTGTCCATGCCCTTGCGGAAGTTGGACAGGGCTTTTTCGAGGCCGGGCTTGATCTCGCCGGTTTTGACGAATTCGCCGATCACCTGGTAGGCCAGATATGGATACACCGCGGTCGCGCCGTAGCCGATCAGGCAGGCGTAGTGGTGCGGATCGCGCACGCTGCCGGTTTCCACCACGATGTTGGCGTTGCAGCGCAGGCCGGCGGCGATCAGTGCGTGGTGCACGGCGCCTACGGCGAACAGCGCGTGGATCGGCAGGCGATCGCGGGCGAGGTTGCGGTCGGACAGGACCAGAATCACCTTGCCCGCGCGCACCGCGTCGACCGCGCGCGCGGTCAGCGCCTGGATCGCGGCTTCCAGCGCGGTCGCCGCCGGGTCGTACTGCAGGTCGAGCGCGGCCGAAGCAAACGCAGGGTCGTTCAGGTTCAGCAATTTGTCGAAGGCTTCCTTCGACAGCAGCGGGGTGCGGACTTCCACCCGGTGCGCGTGCGCCGGCGTTTCGTCGAACAGGTTGCGTTCGGGGCCGAAGCTGGTGTTGAGCGACATCACGATCGCCTCGCGGATCGGATCGATCGGCGGGTTGGTCACCTGGGCGAACTGCTGGCGCAGGTAGTCGAATGGCGAGCGCACTTTCTGGCTCAGCACCGCCATCGGCGTGTCGTCGCCCATCGAGCCGATCGCCTCGGCGCCGTCCTCGGCCAGCACGCGGATGATCTGGTCGCGTTCCTCGAAGCTGACGTTGTGGAGCTTCTGGTGGGTCAGCAGGCTCGCCGCGTCCATCACCGGCAGGTCGGCGTCCTGGTTGATGGAGAGCTCCAGCTTGACCGCGTTGGCCTTCAGCCATTCGCGGTAGGGCTGGCGGCCCTTGAGTTCGTTGTCGATGTCTTCCGGCATCAGCAGGCGGCCGGTCTCGAGGTCGGCGGCGACCATCTGGCCGGGCCTGACGCGGCCCTTGCGGTCCACGTTTGCCGGGTCGATCGGCCACACGCCCACTTCGGAGGCGATGGTGAGGATGCGGTCCTTGGTCAGCACCCAGCGCGCGGGGCGCAGGCCGTTGCGGTCGAGCGTGCAGACGGCGTAGCGGCCGTCGGTCAGCACCACGCCGGCGGGGCCGTCCCACGGCTCCATGTGCATCGAGTTGTATTCGTAGAAGGCGCGGATGTCGGCGTCCATCGATTCGACGTTCTGCCACGCCGGCGGGATCACCAGGCGCAAAGCGCGGAACAGGCCCGCGCCGCCCATCACCAGGCCTTCGACCATGTTGTCGAGGCTCATCGAGTCGGAACCCTTGGTGCCGACGATGGGACGCACGTCGTCCATGTTCGGGATCAGCGGGGTAACGAATTTCTGCTCGCGCGCGCGGCTCCAGTTGCGGTTGCCCTGCACCGTGTTGATCTCGCCGTTGTGCGCCAGATAGCGGAACGGCTGCGCCAGGCGCCACTGCGGCCAGGTGTTGGTCGAGAAGCGCTGGTGGAACACCACCAGGCTCGACGCGAAGCGCGCGTCGTTGAGGTCGGGGTAGAACACCGGCAGCTTGTCCGGCATCACTAGGCCTTTGTAGCTGATCACGCGGCACGACAGCGTCGGCAGGTAGAACACCGGGTCGGTCGCTTCCAGCGCCTTTTCGGCCAGGCGGCGCGCGATGTAGAGCTTGCGCTCGAAGTCGTCTTCAGAAAGACCAACGGCCGCGTTGACGAACACCTGCTCGATATGCGGCAGGGAGGCCAGCGCCGATTCGCCGCAGACGGACGAGTTGGTCGGCACCACGCGGAAGCCGGCGACCGTCAGGCCCTGCGCCTCGAGTTCGGCTTTCAGCGTCGAACGCGCATGCGCCTGCGGGGCCGCGTCGCGCGACAGGAACAGCAGCCCGGCGGCGTAGAGCTCGCCCAGCGCAAAGCCGGACTCAGACGCCACCGCGCGCAGGAACGCGTCCGGCTTCTTGAACAAGAGGCCGCAGCCGTCGCCCGACAGACCGTCGGCGGCGATCGCGCCGCGGTGCGTCATGCACGCCAGCGAGCCGATCGCGTTCTGCACCAGCGTGTGGCTGGGCTGATTGTCCAGCTGCGCAATCAGGCCGAAGCCGCAGCTATCCTGTTCGAAGTCGGGCGAATACAGCGTCCCGTCCAGCCAGCGTTGTCTTTCCATGGTTCCGTATGCTCAGGCAACAGCGGCCTGCCCACAGGCAAGCCGCAAAACAAAAATTTAAGCGAAAAGTGCGGCATTTTAATCCCTCGCGCCGCATGCGGCAATG
>JAUYCF010000057.1 GCA_030692355.1 Thiobacillus sp. | reverse complement strand
TTGAGTTTCAAAGCGGCGCTGCAACTGATCCGCGCCTTCGAGGAGAACCTGCGCCACGCGCCGCAAGGAAGGCTGACGCTATGTCTGGCCTATCTCCTGGCGGGCATGGCTCAATTACGCTTGCCACACCGACCGGGGCGGGTCGAACCTCGCATGGTCAAGCGACGACCCAAGCAACATGCCCTGCTGACACAACCCCGTCATATCCTCAAAGCAAACCTCATCAAACAACGGCAGGCGCTTTATGGAGAGGGCTTAAGGTAGTGCCATTGGGTAGCGTCCCTTTTATCGCTCATTTTTGGCGAGTTGCCCAGATAGCGGGCAAGCGCGATCCCCTAAGTCTTTCGGTTTCTTTCCTTTGCCCTTCAGGCTGGGCTCATAAGACTGAGCGCTTCGGCAGGGTTGACGATGCGGACGCCCTGATATTCCTTGAGGGCGAGCAGATCGTCATCGCCCGACACGATTAAATCGGCCTGCGCAGCAACACTCAATGCGAGCACCTCATCATCGTCCGGGTCGCGGCACACCGGTGTGTCCAAGGCGGACGGCTTGATTACTTCCGCCAGCCTTTGTAGCGCGTCGAGTATGCACGCTTGCGTTGTGTTCGCACGTTCGAGAATCGCAGCAAACTTTGCACGTCCCATCACCTCAGCCAGCTCGGCCAGAAGTACGGGGCTCGTGATCAGCACGAGTTCGCCGCTGCGCGCGTGCTCCAGCAGGCGATGCGGCGCACCGCGCCACAACAGCCCGGAGATCAGCACATTGGTATCAATGACCGCTCGCACGCTTGCGCATTTCTGCCCGCTCGGCCTTCACTTCTGCGTTGATCTCCTCCATCGACATTGGCGAGATGTTCGCCGCCGCCACCCGGTCGGCAATCGACAACAGCGCATCCGCCGCCTGCCTGCGGCGCAACGCTTCATTCAATAGACGCGACAGCGCATCCGGCGTCAAAAGTCCCGCATCACGTGCCGCCTGCGCGGTCGCATCGGGCAAATCGATCTGAATTCTGGCCATGCGCCTATCTCCTGAACCATGCAATCCAATGGTTGCATGATTATTGCATGGCGAGACCGCTTGCCAACTTGTTGTCCCGCTTTATCCCGTACGGGCCGTCGATGCGCGCTTGAAGGATGGCTCGCTGGTGTCCGCCGTGCGCCAGGTCAGCGCCGAACTGGCGCCGCCGCTGGCACAGGAATTCCAGCTCACTATGCGAACGCCAACACGTTGACAGCCAGGCTGCCTGCCACCTTGTTGAGACGGTCGTCGTTAGTCCAGAGCGCTGCGCAGCCATAATGCAAGGCTGTTGCAAGGTGCAAGGCATCCGGCGTTTTCAATCCATGCTGTGCCCGCAGTTCGGTGGCTTGGCTAAATACGGCGTCGGTGATGCTCAACGGTTGATTGAGCGAGAAAAAATCGTGGAAACGTTCGATCAACTCCATGCGCTTCTGTCGCATGGGCAGAACCAGACATTCCATTTTCACTAGCGGGCTGTAGGCGATGCGCACCGTGCTGCCGCGCAACCTGGCTTCGATGCGAGCCGCGTGCTCGGGATGCTCTTCGACCAGGTAAATGGCGATACAGGCGTCGATATAGACATCCATCGGCGTCAGCCCCAAGCGTTACGCTCGTCCTCGATCTGCGCATCGATCGCCAGCGCGCCAAGTTGCGCACTGGCGGGAAGGCGGGTTCGCTCCAGAAAACTCAGTAGTTCGTCGGCACTGGTCTGGACTGGCGTGGCGTCGGATTGCAATGGAGATTCCAGCAGCGTCACGACGGCGCGGCAAGGGCGGTCGATTTGCAATACTTCCAGCAAACGAACGCTTCCTGACGGTTCGACGATAGCTTCAACGGTTTGCAGCATGAGTTTCTCCTCGCTTTGCGCAGTGCATTTCATTTTACCAAGGAGCGGTCACGGTCGCGCATCCAACTTCATCCCCGATGGCAAGCGCATCTTTCGCGGCCGTCAGGCTGCTTGCCGGCAGCCTGATCCCGGTGGACATCGTCACGGTAATAACAGGTTTCGCCCCGCGCCTCGTCTTTCGCTGGCTGCGCCGCCGCCGCATCGACCGCATCGAGCAACAGCTGCCCGATGCCCTGCTGATGATTGCCGGCGCCGCCAAGGCCGGCCTGTCGCTGGTGTCCGCCGTGCGCCAGGTCAGCGCC
>JAUYCF010000045.1 GCA_030692355.1 Thiobacillus sp. | reverse complement strand
GTGTAAAGCATTCCGCCAGCGTTCAATCTGAGCCAGGATCAAACTCTTCAGTTCAATCTCTGATATTACTTACTACAATACTGCTCGCTCAAACTCAAAATGAATTAACTTCAATTCAAGTGTGAGCATTTATGCTAGTTGCCAGTCCAGCCGAAGCCGGACCAACTACCGCAACAACACCCACACCTATCGGCTGTAAATTGTTAAAGATCAATCTCTTATGACTTCGCATTCGTTGCGTTGCCGTTTCGAGAGGTGCGCATTCTACGTAGTTCACATAAAACGTCAACACTTATTTCGAAATGGTTGCGGGGGCAGGATTTGAACCTACGACCTTCGGGTTATGAGCCCGACGAGCTGCCAGACTGCTCCACCCCGCGCCTGTCGCAATGTTTCGCGTCAATCGAGAAGCGGAACTATAGCAAAGCCTCCCCGGGGACGTCAACACTTCTTCGGCTTTCCGATCAGGCAGCCTGCCTTGAAAGACGGATCCCCCAATGATTTCAACACGCTGGCAATGCCAAACCATTTTCTCCCACCGTATGGCGTGGCGCGGCGGCGGCGATCCCGCCACATGCGCCATGGCCAAAATTGCCAGGCAGACAGGCCATTGCCCTTGTCGCTACCATACAAAGCTTGCATGGACAGGGAGTTGAGTGTGCGCATGACCGAGTTTTCCCTTTCGCGCTTGCCGCGCATCGAGTTTGGCGCCGGCGTGCTGGCCAAATTACCAGCCATTGCCCGTGGATATGGCGCGCATGCCTTGCTCGTCACCGGTGCCGGCTCGCTGAAAAGCTCGCCGTTCTGGCCGGCCGTGACAGCGGGTCTTGAAACGCAGGGCATTTCGTGGCTGCACCTTGCCATCCCGGGCGAACCGTCGCCGCAAATGGTGGACGAAGCCGTGCGCGCCTTGCGCACAGAGCCTGTTGATGTCGTGATCGGCATCGGCGGTGGTAGCGCGCTGGATGCCGCCAAAGCGATCGCCGGCCTGCTCAAGCCCGGCAATTCGGTGATGGATCATCTGGAAGGCGTGGGCCCCGAGTTGCCGTATGCCGGCCCAGCCACCCCGTTCATCGCCGTGCCTACCACGGCGGGCACCGGCTCGGAAGCGACCAAGAATGCGGTGTTGAGCGTGCAGGGGATGGATGGCTTCAAGAAGTCCTTCCGCGACGAGAAACTGGTGGCGGAAGTCGCGCTGGTCGACCCGGATCTTTTGGCGACCTGCCCACCTGCTGTCATCGCGGCGAACGGAATGGATGCCTTCACCCAGCTGCTTGAATCCTATGTCTCCAGCCGCGCCGCGCCACTGACCGATTCGATCGCCTGGGGCGGCATGAAGGCAGCGCGCGACGGCCTGCTGGCTTTATACGCGGACGCCGGCGACGCCGTGGCGCGCGAACGGATGGCGTATGCGGCATTGGTGTCGGGCATCACGCTGGCGCAGGTCGGGCTCGGCTCGGTGCACGGACTGGCCGCGCCATTGGGGGCATTCTTCCCGGTTCCGCATGGCGTGGCGTGCGGCACACTGGTGGCGATGGCCACGCGCATCAATATCGAAGCGCTGCGCACGCGCGAACCGGCGCATCCGGCGCTGGAAAAATACGCGCAGGTGGGGCGATTGCTGAACAGACAGGGGCAGTTGGATCAGGCCGCCGCCCATGCCGCCCTGATCGACACGCTGGAAGCCTGGACGCGCGCGCTTGGGCTGCCGACGCTGGCGCATTACGGGGTGACGCCCGCCGACATCCCGCGCATCGTGGCCAACAGCCGCGGCAGCAGCATGAAAACCAATCCGGTCTTGCTCGAGGACAGCGAAATCGCAGCCATTCTCGCGGCGCGGATTTGACCATGCCGCGCTCAAGTTAAACGCACGCCATCCGCTATTTCTGCGACTCAATCATCTGGAGCACATCATGTCCGGCCTCCTGGTTTTTTTTATCGTGCTCGCCCTGTTCGCCGTTTTCGGCGTGTTCATCTTCAACCAATTGGTGACGCTGAAACACAACGTCGGCAAGGCTTGGTCGAACATCGACATCCTGCTCAAGCAGCGCCACGACGAACTGCCCAAGCTGGTCGAGACCTGCAAGCAATACATGCAGTTCGAGCAGGAAACGCTGGAGAAGGTGATGCAGGCACGCAGTCAGGTTGCCAGCGCGCGCGCCTCGCACGACATTCCCGCGCTGGGGCAGGCCGAAGGCGCGCTGCGGCTGGGACTGGGCAACCTGTTTGCGGTGGCCGAAGCCTACCCCGAGCTGAAAACCAATGAAACTTTCCAGCATCTACAGGCGCGGATTACAGGACTGGAGAACGCCATCGCCGACCGCCGCGAGTTTTACAACGACTCGGTCAACGTCAACAACGTGCGCGTCGAACAGTTCCCCGACAACGTCGTCGCGCGGCTGTTCGGCTTCCGCCAGTTTTCGCTGCTGCGGTTTGCCGCCGGGGAAAAGAAAGACGTCGACCTGAAACAGCTCTTCAATAGCTGATGTTTTACGCGCGCTGGGCAGCCGAATGGCGGCACAATTACGCCAACCTCGCACTGGGCGGCGGCAACCTGCTCATTCTGCTGCTCGGTTTCCAGTTGCACTCGCGCATCGGTTGGCAGATCAGCTTTACGCTGGTCGGGCTGACCAGCTTCTGGGCGTGGTACGCCAACCTCAAGCGCTACCGCACCGTGGCGGACACGCCGACCTCGCGCATCGCCTCCGCGCCGCAAGGCTATATCGAGCTGGTCGGCCGCGGCCGGCAGCCGCCGGGCGCCGGCCTGGTCAGCCCGATCAGCGGCCTGCCCTGCCTGTGGTATCGCTACCGCGTCGAACGCAAAAACGGCGATCGCTGGGAACATGTCGAATCCGGCATCTCGCACGACACCTTCGGTATCGGCGACGGCAGCGGCCTGGTCCTTGTCGACCCCGACGGCGCCGAAATCCTCACCTCGCGCAAGCAGGTTTCCAACGCAGGGGGCTACCGCAAAACCGAGTGGACCCTGATTGAAAACGAAACCATTTACGTCATCGGCGAACACGTCACCCTCGGCGGTCCCAACGCCATGCTCGACAAAAAGTCCGATCTCGCCACCCTGCTGGCCGAGTGGAAACGGGACAAGGCCGTCCTGCTGGCGCGCTTCGACGCCAACCGCGACGGCGAAATCAGCCTCGACGAATGGGAGCACGCGCGCCAGGCCGCGGCCGACGAGGTTGACCGCGCCCACCTCGACATCCGCCTGAAAGACGGCATCCATCTCATGCGTCAGCCGGCGCATGGCCGCCCCTTCCTCGTTGCCAACCGCGAGGTCACCGCACTGGTGCGGCATTTTCGTCTGTGGAGTTGGGCGCATCTGGTGCTGATCATGGCTGCGCTGCTTGGCCTGGCCTTCGTCGAGCGCACGCTCTGAATGACGCTTGCCCTGCCCGGCTTGGCGCCCTATAGTTGAGACACGGAGGATGCACAATGAAACAGGTCATACCCGAAACGCCATCTGACTACGACCATACCCGCATTATCGAGCGGCCCGATGGCTGTTACTGGATCGATGCCGATACCGGCGAAGAATATGGGCCCTTTCCCAGCATACTGGAAGCCGTGCAGGACATGGAATACAGCGCCGAAAGCGACTTTGAGCCCGGCGAAACGGTGGAAGAAGCCGAAGAGGAAATCGGCATATCCGACTGGATCGATCCCGACACCGGCGAGCCCGGTGAAGGCGCTCATCGCCCGATAGAGTGAGCCCCGGCTGAGCCTGGCCGGACGGATTTTTCCGGGATGGTCGCCGCCGCGGCACGCGCCTCACGTTCAAATAAATTATCGCGATACGGATGGCCGCCGCGCGCCCAGGCGAGCAGGCCGGCGAGCGGATACAACAGCAGCAGCAACACCCCCCAGCGCTCGAACTGCCTGACATGCGCGCGCTCGTGCGCACGGGTTAGCGTCAGCGCGTCCAGCGACACGCCCACCACCACATGCCCCAGTGTGATCGCTGCCACCGCACCGCTGAACGGCAAGCCCCGCCTTAACACCCATGCCGGCCAGCCGCCCGCGGCCTCCAGCACGCCATCCACCCGCAGCAGGGTACCGCCGCTGCCGCGCGCGATGAACGCCACCAGCATGCCGGGCAGGGTCACCGGAAGCGCCCACAGATAAAGCAGGATCCGCAGCATTCAGCCGTCGATCGCGCCCGCAAACCAGCGTGCTTCCGGCAGGCCATGGCGCACAAAATGCGTCCGTGCCCGATCCAGTTGCGCCGCGGTGCCCGCCGCATAGACGTCGAAGCGATGCAGGTCGGGATAATCCAGCACGATGGCGGCCAGCACCGCATCAAGGTCGTCGCTCTGAGCGTGCGGCACGTAATTGAAATTGTCCAGCGCGTCGGTCCAGGTGCGGCACAGGTTGTCCTGGTAGTGGCCGGCTGCGTCGGCCAGCCAGTGCAGGTCCATCGACTCGGCCAGCTCCAGCGACATGGTGTGCTGGATCAGGCTCTTGATCGGCGCAAAGCCGGCGCCGAATGCGAGAAAGATCACCGGCCGCGGCGAATCCTCGTCCAGCACGAAGTCACCGAACGGCCCTTCCAGCTCCACCGTATCGTTGGCCTTCAAGGTGGTGAACAACGCCTCGGCAAAAGCATCGCCGGGGCGGCGCGGAATCTGCACCTCGATGTGGCGGTCATCGCATGGGCAACTGGCGATCGCATAGCGCCCGCTCGCCCCGTTGGCCGCGACCCGGAGACTTTGCCCGCCGAGGTATCGCAGGCGCTGGCTACGCGGCGCCAGAATGTGCAACGCGGCCATCTGCGGATTGAACACCTCGACCGATTTGACCCTGGCGGAGATCTGCTGCACAGGGATGTCGTGCGCGCCCGCAACATTGGCCTCGATCACCACGTCGTTCACCGGTGCATACGCGCACAACAGAATCATCCCGGCGTCTTTTTCGGTCTGCTTCAGCACATAGTCGTGGGCGTGGACTTTCTTCACCTCGCCCGACACCACGCGCGCCTTGCACTCGCCGCAGTTGCCGTTGCTGCATCCATAATTGAGCGACACGCCGTTGCGCAGCGCGGCTTCGAGCAGCGTGTCGTTGCCGTCCACAAAGAATTCGTGGCCACTGGGCTGAATGGTCACATGCGCTGACATGAGTCTAAGTATCCTTTCCTGTGCAATCACCGCCTGCGCCAACACGGCATCCGGCGGCGTTTCGGCCAGGTTTCGCAACAAAAATGCGCGCAGCGTATGCAGGGCATGGTGCGTCTCGTCGCTCGCGTTTTCCTCGAGTTCGTCGATCTTGTCGTCCAGCCAGGCCATCACATTGCCGTAGTGCAGCAGCAAGGCCTTCGCCGCCGCGTAATCGTCACCCAACTCGTTCAGCCGTGCCGCCAGCACATCCTTGTCCGGCAGCGCGCGCTCGCGCACCCGCTTGGCAAACGCCTTGTCCTTGATTTCGGTCACCCGGCGAAACTCCGCATCGTCGTCCCATTCAACCTCGGGAAACGCACGCAGCAGTTCGTCGAGCTCAACCATGCCATCGAAGGTCGACAGCGTGCCGCTGCGGATCATTTCCTGCAGCATATGGCGCGGCCGACCAACCAGCTTGACCACGCGGGAAAGCGGAAGTAAGTGACTCATGAGTTCATGTTACTACGTGCATCGGACGGACAGAATCGGCAATTCAGAATCCTGGATTCGTGCCGGCCCGGTGCTTCTGCCAATACAATCGCACCACGCTTCAATTACACGATGTTCCATCGCACCATGCCTTCAGTCTCCACCCGCCCCTGCCCCGCCGACGCCCGCACCGCCCTCGAACAGGCCGGCCTCGCGCCCGCCTGGGCCCGGCTGTATGCCGCACGCGGCGTCACCCATCCCGAGCAGATCGCGCACCGACTGCCGCAACTGCTGCCGCCCGCCGGGCTGCTGCACATCGAGCGCGCCGCCGCCCTGCTGGCCGACGCCATCGCGGCCAACAAGCGCCTGCTCATCATCGCCGACTACGATGCCGACGGCGCCACCGCCTGCGCGGTCGGCGTGCGCGGCCTCACCCTGCTCGGCGCACAGGTCGACTTCATCGTGCCCAACCGGCTCGAACACGGCTACGGCCTCACCCCCGACATCGTCAAGCTCGCCGCCGAGCGCCGGCCCGACCTGATCGTCACCGTCGACAACGGCATCGCCGCAGTCGACGGCGTGGCGGCGGCGAACGCGCTCGGCATTCCGGTGCTGGTCACCGACCACCACCTGCCCGGCGACGCCCTGCCGGACGCCGCCTGCATCGTCAATCCCAACCAGCCCGGCTGCGGCTTCGCGTCGAAAAACCTGGCGGGGGTGGGGGTGATGTTTTATGTATTGCTGGCGCTGCGCGCCGAACTGCGCGAGCGCGGCGCGTATGCGCAGCAGCCCGAACCCGACCTGCGCGCCCTGCTCGATCTGGTCGCCCTCGGCACCGTCGCCGACGTCGTCAGGCTCGACGCCAACAACCGCACCCTGATCGAAAATGGCCTGGCGCGGATGCGCGCGGGCAAGGCCAGCGCCGGCATCAACGCGCTGTTCCGCGCCGCCGGACGCGACCCCGCGCGCGCCACCGTGTTCGATCTCGGCTTCATGCTCGGCCCGCGGCTCAACGCCGCCGGCCGCATCGACGACATGGCGCTCGGCATCGAGTGCCTGCTGGCCGATGATCCCGCCACCGCGCAGCAGCTGGCGCAACAACTCGACACCCTCAACCGGGCGCGGCGCGACGTCGAAGCCGACATGCTGGAGGAGGCCCTCGCCATCCTTGCCAGCGTCAACCCCACAGACAGCCACAGCCTCACCGCCTATCAGCCCGGCTGGCACATCGGCGTGATCGGCATCCTCGCCTCAAGGCTGAAAGACAAGTTCCACCGCCCCACCATCGTGCTGGCCAACAGTGAAAATGGCGGAGCGGGAGGGTCGCTGCAGCCGCAGCGGGGACCCACCGGCCTACCCCTTGCGGGTGAACTCAAGGGGTCCGGACGCTCCATCCCCGGCCTGCACCTGCGCGACGCGCTGGATCTCGTCGACAAGCGCCATCCCGGCCTCATCCTCAAATTCGGCGGCCACGCCATGGCGGCCGGGCTCAGCCTGCCCGCCGGCCGTCACGAAGAATTCAGCCGGGCGTTCGAGACCGTGGTGCGCGAGCTGATCGACCCGGCCGACCTCGAAGGCGTGATCGAAACCGACGGCGAACTCGACGCCGCCGACCACAGCTACCAGCTCGCCATCGATCTCGACCACGCCGTCTGGGGACAAGGCTTCCCCGCCCCGCTGTTCACCGCCACCTTCGACGTCATGGCGCAGCGCGTCGTCGGCGAAAAACACCTCAAGCTCAAACTCGCACGCGAAGGCGAAGTGTTCGACGCCATGCGCTTCTTCCACCCCGACCCGCTGCCCGACCGCATCCGCGCCGTCTACGCCCTCATGCCCAACGAATTCAATGGCCAGCAAGCGCTGCAGCTGAAGTTGCAACACTGGGAACCCGCGGGGGAATCGTTACAAGATTCAAGTTGCAAGCCACAAGGCGATCCTGGCTTGACCTAAAGCGCGTAGCCTCTTGGGACCTGCAACTTGGAATGCAGTGAATTCATTAGGACGAGATGCTTTGGGTAGGGTGCACTCCGTGCACCGGCTGATGCCCGAAGGTGCACGGAGTGCACCCTACACGGATTTGAATCTTGAATCTCGCCGCTCAGGCGTAGCCGTCAGGATTCCCCTGCTGCCAGCGCCAGGCATCCGCGCACATGCGCGGCAAGTCGTATTCCGCGCGCCAGTCAAGGTCGCGCGCGGCCCGCGAGGGATCGGCCCAGCATTGCGCCACGTCGCCGGCGCGGCGCGCAACGATCTGATACGGCACCGGCTTCCCGCTCGCCGCCTCGAACGCATGCACCATGTCGAGCACGCTCACCCCGCGGCCGGTGCCCAGGTTCCAGGTCTGCACCCCGCCCAACTTCAGCAGTTTGTTCAGCGCCGCCACATGCCCGCGCGCCAGATCGACCACATGGATGTAATCGCGCACCCCGGTGCCGTCGGGCGTTGGATAGTCGCCGCCGAACACGCTGAGTTGCGGCCGGCGCCCCACCGCCACCTGCGCCACGTACGGCATCAGATTGTTGGGAATGCCGCGCGGGTCCTCGCCGATCAGCCCTGACTCGTGTGCGCCCACCGGATTGAAATAGCGCAACAGCGCAATGTTCCAGCCCGCGTCCGCAAGCGCAATGTCGCGCAGCATTTCCTCGATGAAGAGCTTGGAACGGCCATAGGGATTGGTCGCCGACAGCGGGAAATCCTCGGTAATCGGCACCGTCTCCGGGTCGCCGTACACCGTGGCGGACGACGAGAACACCACCGACTTCACGCCGGCGGCAGTCATTTCCTCGAACAGCGCAATGCTGCCCGCGATGTTGTTGTCGTAATACAGGAGCGGTTTTTCCACCGACTCGCCCACCGCCTTCAGCCCGGCAAAATGCACCACGGCGTCGATCGCATGCCGGGTGAACAATGCGCGTAGCGCCGCGCGCTCGCGGATGTCGCCCTGCACGAACGTCACCGATTTGCCCGCAATCTGCGCCACCCGGTCCAGCGACTTCACGCTGCTGTTCGACAGGTTATCGAACACCACCACCTCGTGCCCCGCCGCCAGACACTCCACTGCGGTATGCGACCCGATATAACCTGCCCCGCCGGTCAATAGAACTTTCAATTCAACTCCCCTGATTTGCCTGCAGGCCGATCTCTCGATCAGCGCAAGGTCTGTGCCGTCCTGCGTGGGCTCCGCCTACCCCCTCCTGTTTGAAGCGCGGACCCATCAATGCGCGTTGGCCGCCATGAAATCCTGATACGCCCGCGCCAAGCCTTCGCGCATTCCAGTTTGCGCCTTCCACCCCATCGCATTCAGCCGTCCCACATCCATCAGCTTGCGCGGCGTGCCGTCGGGCTTGGTGGGGTCGAATTCGATCGCGCCTTGATATCCCACCACGTCCTTCACGGTCTCGGCCAGTTCGCGGATGCTGAGGTCGTGGCCGACGCCGATGTTCATCAACGGCGGCAGGCCATCGTTGCGGTCCTGCCCCAACAGCGGGATGAACTTATCGTCCGGCAGGTTCATCAGATACACACAGGCATCGGCCATGTCCTCGCTGTAGAGGAATTCGCGACGCGGCGTACCGCTACCCCAAACCGTCACGCTCGGCGCATTGGCGAGCCTGGCTTCATGGAAGCGGCGAATCAGCGCGGGGATGACGTGGGAGTTTTCCGGGTGGTAGTTGTCGCCGGGGCCGTAGAGGTTGGTGGGCATCACCGCCAGATACTGCGTACCGTACTGGCGGTTGTAGGCCCAGCACATTTCGATGCCGGAGATCTTGGCCAGGGCATAGGGGCGGTTGGTGGGCTCCAGCTCGCCGGTGAGCAGGTGTTCTTCCTTCATCGGCTGCGGCGCGAGCTTGGGATAGATGCAGCTGGAGCCGAGGAACAGCAGGCGCTTGACGTTGTTCTTGTACGCGGCGTGGATGATGCTGGTCTGGATGGCGAGGTTGTCGCGAATGAATTCGGCGGGATAGGTGTTGTTGGCGTGGATGCCGCCGACCCTGGCCGCGGCGAGGAAGACGTAGTCGGGTTTTTCCACGGCGAAGAAGGCCTCGACCGCGGCCTGGCTGGTGAGGTCGAGCTCGGTGTGGGTGCGGGTCAAAAAGTTCGTGTAGCCCCCGGCGCACAGGTTGCGCATGAGGGCGGAGCCGACCAGGCCGCGGTGGCCGGCAATGTAAATCCTGGCGTTCTTGTCCATTGGTCTATTCGTGATAGTCCATGGTCTTGTAGCCATGCTTCTTCACCAGTTCGTCGCGCTCGGCAGCTTTCAAATCTTCGCGCACCATTTCTTCCACCAGTTCGTCAAAGCTGATCTTCGGCGTCCAGCCAAGCTTGTTCTTAGCCTTGCTGGGGTCGCCGAGCAGGGTTTCGACTTCGGTGGGGCGGAAATAGCGGGGATCGACGGCGACGATGCATTTGCCATGGGCGTCATAACCCTTTTCGTCTACGCCCTGGCCTTCCCAGCGGATGTTCATGCCGAGTTCTTTTGCTGCGGCGTTGACGAAGTCGCGCACGGAGTACTGCACGCCGGTGGCGATGACGAAGTCTTCGGCCTGGTCCTGCTGCAGCATCAGCCACTGCATTTCGACGTAGTCCTTGGCGTGGCCCCAGTCGCGCTTGGCGTCCATGTTGCCG
>JAUYCF010000095.1 GCA_030692355.1 Thiobacillus sp. | reverse complement strand
CAGCTCGACAAACGCTTGAGCACGCTGGGCAACATCGAGGCCCTGACTCGCCCCCCGCGCGGCTGGGTGAAAGCCATCCGCGAAGCCCTGGGCATGACGAGCGCCCAGCTCGCAAAGCGCTTGGGTGTCAGCCAGCCGCGCGTGTTCACGCTGGAGCAGGCCGAAGCCAGGGGCGCGGTCACGATCGACAGCCTTGAACGGGCGGCGCGAGCGCTGGATTGCCGCCTCGTCTATGCGCTGGTGCCCCGGCAACCCCTCGATGCGCTGATCGAGGAGCGCGCGCTTCATCTCACCAAAAAGCGGCTTGCTGCCGCCAGCCATACGATGGCGCTCGAAGCCCAGGGCATCGAGAAGGGCGACGAAAGTGAGCAACTGAAGCGACTTGTCCGCCAGATCATCGAGAAGGCCGGTTCCGGGCTGTGGGAGGAAGAGCCGTGACCGATCCCCTGTTCGACCAGGATGATGCCGCCACGCCGCTGACGCCGGAAGAACAGGAAGGCCTGATCCCGTCTTACATCACGCTTCGCCACGAGCTGAACGAAGCCGAACAGGCGAACATTCTGGAAGCCGGGGAATGGGCCTTCGCGCGCAAGCGCGATGTACTCGATGAGAAGTTCCTGAAAGGTCTGCACAAGCGGATGTTTGGCCGGGTCTGGCGCTGGGCCGGAGAATTCCGTCTGACGGAGCGCAATATCGGGGTTGCTCCCCATCGTATCGGCGTCGATCTGCGAAACCTGCTGGATGGCTGCCGCTACTGGATCGAGCACGGCACCTATCCGCCGGACGAGATCGCGGCCCGGTTTCATCACCGGCTGGCGTGGATTCATCCTTTCCCAAACGGCAATGGCCGTCATGCGCGGCTGGCCACTGACCTGCTGCTGGCAGGGCTTGGCCAGCCGCGCTTTTCATGGGGCCGGGTCAATCTGGTCGATGCCGGCGAGACCCGCCGGGCCTATGTTGCGGCACTGCGCGCCGCTGACGGCCGTGAGATTCAGCCCTTGCTGGAATTTGTGCGCACCTGAGCTGCGGCCTGTGCGGCAAAAAAGCGCCCGCCAAGGCCGCCACGACCAAGAAACCGGCCAGCAAAAAACCCGCGGCATGAGTTCGCCCCCCAGCCTGCTCATGGTCAATGCCTTCATCGGCACGGCCGGCTACAAGAAGCTGTATCAGGAACTGGGCTACACCGTGGTTGCCGAATGGTCGGAACGCAAAGCCATCAGCCTGCTGCGTAAAAACCCGCCCGCCGTCATCGTCGCGGACTTTTACCACCAGACCGATTTCCGCGACCGCCTGTCCAACCTCGAATCCCTGCTGGCGGCGGCGCAAAGTACGCCCAACACCCGCATCCTGGTTTTCTATGAAGCCGCCCACCAGGCCGCGCTCGACAAGGTCAGCGCCCGCCTGCGCATCGATGCCGCCTTGATGCTGCCGGTGCAGGAAGAGCTGTTACGCGGCACCTTGCAGGCGTGGCTGAAAAATTCGCTTTCTGGTTTGCCTGTTGAATCGAAGAAAAACTAGCGTCTATTTGAATCTGACCCTTTGGTTTCTGGCTTTTCTGGGCAACCCGACCTGCTGTGGTCAGTCATAGAGAAAGGCTCTAAGTTAACAACTCTCCTCAAGGCTAAGCAGCGCCTTCGTTCATTTTGTTGGCATTCTAAGGTGATGGGCCGTTATACATTGCTCGCAGGCGTTTGGGCCGCCAATGGAGGCATCTATGATGGATACGCTGACGCCACATGAACGGTCACGGCTCATGGGCCGCATACATAGCAAGAACACCAAGCCAGAAATTGCGATACGCTCAATGTTGCATCGCATGGGCTACCGATTCCGCCTCCATCGCAAGGATTTGCCCGGCAAACCGGATATCGTGCTGCCGCGCCACCGCAAGATCATTCTGATCCAAGGCTGTTTTTGGCATGGGCATAACTGCCGCCTTGCGTCAAAGCCGAAATCGAATAAGGCCTACTGGGGCCCGAAGATCCTAGCTAACCAAGCTCGGGATGCACGCAACCTGGAGGCACTAGCTGATCTGGGATGGTCAGTGCTTGAGTTGTGGGAGTGCGAAATCAAGAACTCGCAAGACGTGGAGTGCCGCCTGCGCGAATTTATGCATGCCGGGCCGGATACCTCCGTCCAGTAAGCGCAGGCCGGCGCAGTCAGCCAACCGCTTCGATGCATCACTATTCACCACTTTGGTGTAGCATGGCGGGCGACTTTGCGGGTACATACTATGTCGATACAGCGAAAACGGCAGGACGCCGGCATTCAAGAGCGCAGCGTCCGCGCTTCCATCAGCTTTCCTGAAGAACAGTACTCCGTGCTGGAGAAAATCGCCGCGGAGCACCGGGTATCGCTCGCATGGGTAGTACGCGACGCGGTCGATGGGTATTTGAAGGCGCGCTGGCCCCTTTTGGTGCCAGGCCGTAGCCCGGAAGAAAAATAGATCTGATGCAGGATACTGTGAATAGTGTTTTCGAAAAAAACGGCGATGACATCCGGGTACTATCGCTGTTCTCCGGGTGTGGGGGAATGGATTTCGGCATTGAGGCCGCAGGCGGGCATGTCGTTTTTTCCAATGACATTCTCGAAGATGCCTGCCAAACGCTGGAGAAATATTTCCCTGGCGCAGACGTGAAGCAAGGTGACATATCGCAAATCCTTACGTTCCCAAATGCCGACATTGTCGTGGGTGGCTACCCGTGCCAGTCGTTTTCGATGGCTGGAAACCGTGACCCTGAAAGGGATGAGCGGACGAACCTTTATAAGCAGTTCCTGCGTGTCGTCAATCTCGTCAAACCTAAGTATTTCGTGGTTGAGAATGTTTCCGGCTTGAAACAGCTGGGTGCAGGAAGCTTCTTGGCGGAGCAGGAAACCGCCTACCGGGAGGCAGGCTATGTCGTCAGCCACCACGTCCTTAATGCAAAGGCGTACGGTGTTCCGCAGTCGCGCAAGCGCCTATTCATCGTCGGCGTCAGGAAAGATCTTGGCCAAGTGTTCGATTTCCCGGATGAAACGCACGGAAAGCCGACAAAGAAAAATGGCGGGCTGAAGCCTTTTACCTCCCATGGCGATGCTATCAAGGACTTGCCGCGGTGGCCAGAGGGCGAGTTCTATGAGCGTCCGCATGACCCGGAGGGCCATTTTTCTTGGTACTTCATGTCTAGGAACCGGAAAGCCAAATGGGATGAACCCGCTTATACTGTAGTCGCCAATTGGCGGCACATCACGCTGCATCCCGCGAGCCCTGTGATGAAGCTCATATGGTCAAATCTCGCTGACGGCTGGAAACAGCGGTGGGATTTCTCGGATGAGTACGAGCACCTTGCCGCGGATCCGACGCGGCCAAAGCTCGAGCAGCCCCGCCGCCTATCTTGGCGCGAGTGTGCGCGTATCCAGACTTTCCACAACGATTTCGAGCCAGTGGGCGATACAAAATCGAAGTTTACCCAGATCGGTAATGCGGTTCCCCCCATGCTGGCCGAGGCGATATTCCGCCACTTGTTCACGGGTGCCGGGCTGAGGAGCACAACGAAGAAAACGTTAAAGAAGTAGGGATGGGGCTGGCAGAGACGCTTCTCCTGGCTTCAGCGCATGGATCAACATTCTGGGGGTCGCCGTAGTGCCCAAAATCGCATTACAGCTTGTCAGTGCAGTAGCTTCTGCGGCTGAAGCTGCACAGAACGAGGCTCAGTTGCGGCATGAGCTTGAAAGTGCCCTCAAGAGGGCGTGCGAGGCTCGCCGCATTCCGTGGACGCCGTTCCAGCTGGAGCGAGCGCTCAAGGAAGCCGGGAAGCCGACTAAGTTCGCCGACGTGGCTCATGGCGCTGTCGTCATCGAGTACGAACCTCCGAGGTCGTTCGCGGGGCGCGCCAACAGCAAGGCGAAGCATGCCCGAGACCAGGCCGAGGAATACACGGCTCTGATCTCGGCCGAAGAAGGCAGGTGTCTGCAAGACTACGTGCTTGTGATATGGGACGGCTCCCATATTAGTTTTGGCAGCTATGGCGAACAAGGTGTCCAGTGGGATGGCGTCATTCCCTTCGACGTCAGCGCAGCTAACCGGCTTCTGACCCTACTGAAGCAGGATGGACGTCCCCTCGTACACCCCCAGCTTCTTCAGTCCCTAGTGGGACCCGATTCAGAACTTGGGATCGCGTTGATCCCGAAGCTGTACGCCAGCATATGCCAGGCCGAGTCCGTACCTCCTTCTTCGAAAACCAAGATGCTGTTCACGGAATGGCGGAGGCTCTTCAGCCAGGTCGTCGGTTTCCAGCCTGCGAACATGAAGACCCTGCTCGCCAGGCAGGAGATATCCCACAACCAGCACTATGAGGAAAACCCCGCTGCGTACCTCTTCGCTCTGAACACCTACATCGCAGTTATCGCCAAGGTCGTCGCGGCGTGCGCACTACCGCATCCAAGCCAAAATATCTTGGATACTACGGTGCCGACGGCTGAGCGCCTGCGCGCCGTGGAGACGGGCGAGCTATTCGAGCACTCCGGAATCCTCAATATGCTTAGCGGCGATTTCTTCGCCTGGTACTTGGATGATATTGGCTGGGAAACCTACAGGCCGCACTTGGAGGCTTTGTTCACTAAGCTGTCCGGCGTGGACTTCACAATCGCAAAGAAGCACCCGAACACGACGCGCGACCTGTTCAAAGGTATCTACGAACGCTTTATTCCCCGTGAAGTCCGTCATGCGCTCGGGGAGTTCTATACGCCTGACTGGCTCGCTGAGCACGGAATGGATTTAATCGAATGGAAAACAGAGAATGCGCTTACCGATCCAACGTGCGGCTCCGGCACATTTCTCCTCGAAGCGCTGCGAAGGCGCCGGCTAGAGTATGGTGATGGCGCCAACGCCAGGTCACTGCTCGCTGGGCTGCACGGCATAGATCTCAATCCACTAGCAGTCCTTGTGGCCAAGGGATCCCTGGCTGTCTTTCTTTCGCCATTCCTGGATCCATCCAATCCTATACGCCTGCCGGTTTACCTCGCGGATGCAATCAATCCTGCGCGCGTGAGCGCCGGCTTGTTTCCAAGCTATAGCTATGTCATGCAGACGGAGCTCGGGCCGAAAGAATTTTCTGTGCCGGAGAAACTGATCGGCCATGCCGAGTTTTTCAGAGTATTCGGAAGAATCCGGGACCTGATCGACGCAGACGCCTCGGCGGAGAAGATCTGCAGTGCAATTCGGTTGGATATCGAGCGCATGGGGCTAGACGGGGCTGACATTCAAGCGTTAGAAGGAACTATTGACAACCTGGTGTCGCTCCACAATCAGGGGTGGAACGGGATCTGGTGCGCAATCCTCGCTGATCGGTTTGCTGCAGGCGCTATTCCTCGCTCGACCCACGTCTGTGGCAATCCTCCATGGGTGAAGTGGAGCAACCTTCCAGAGGAGTATACGAAGACGATACAAGCGCAGTGCAGGCAACTTGGCGTTTTCAGTAACGACAAATGGGTAGGAGGGATTGAGGCAGACATTTCTACAGTGATCACCTATCAGGCGATCTACCACTATCTTGCTCCATCTGGACGTCTGGGATTCTTTCTGCCGGGTTCAATCTTTGCAACACCATCGAGCGCAGGCTTCCGCAAGTTCGCGGTAGGTCCTGAAGGCGTACGGTGCAGGGTGCTGCTCGTTGAGGACTTCGACGCAATCAGTCCATTCGATGGAGTGACGAATCTACCGCGCTTTCTCGCTCTTGAAAGAGATGCTCCGACCATTTTTCCGGTTCCGTACCGAGTATGGACGCCGGGCGATACGCCCGTATCGAAGCTACGGCGGTCGATAAGTGCCCAAGAATTCCGCGAGGCCGCAACGGCAACTGACTACGTAGGCGTTCCAGTGCCGGGTGGGGATGGAGGAAGGCCTTGGCTTATCGGTACAGCCGAAGAGCAGGCGGTGTTTGCAAAAGTTTTCGCTGGCGCCGAGCGCACATACCAAGCCCGGAAGGGAGTAACCGCCGACCGCAACGGCGTGTTCTGGGTCTATGAGACGGGCCGGGGAGATGGAAATACGGTAACGGTTAGGAACGCTGCAACTATTGGAAAGACGAAAGGCATCCCCGAGATCACTGCCCGCATCGAATCCGAGCATCTTTTTCCGCTGCTCAGAGGGCAGGGCGTAAAGCCATTCAGTGCCGTCCCAGACAAAGAGCTGCACATCATCGTTCCCCAGCGGGGCATGCATGGTGATTCCAATCTGCCGGTCCACTCACCGCTAACATTCAAATTTCTGAATAAATTCAAGGCCCATCTCGAAAGCCGCTCGAGCCTCAAAAGGTTCCAAAAAGGGCAAGTATTCTATTCGCTGTGGAGTACAGGCGAATACACTTTTTCCCCTTTTAAAGTGTTATGGCGCGAGATTGGAAAAACGTTTGCTGCCGCGTACGTAGGAAGCGCATCAACCGATTTCGCTAGCACAAAAATTGTGATTCCAGACCATAAGCTATACTTCATTCCCGTTGAAACGGAAGCCGAGGCGGCTTATCTGACTGGCTTTCTGAATGCGCCGATAATATCCAAATCTATTTCAGCCTATGCCTCCCAACTCAGCTTGGGTGTTAGTGTTGCCGACTATATTCATATCCCCAGATTCGATGAGAGAGACGAGGTGAAGCTTTCAATCTCTGAAATTTCATCTCGCCTTTCCAAGAATTCAGATTCAATCACGGATGCTGATTTGATGGTGCTAAATGAGAAAGTGAAGGCTCTGTTGGGTGTCTCGTGAAGACGCGATGGAAACTGACTGTACCGCTTCGGCCGATGATTAGACGGTCTTGACGAATAGCCTGACTGTCCGTTTTTAACCCGAAATCCCAAACACATTCCTATTACAAAAAAGCCAACCTCATCGGTTGGCTTTTCATCTTGTCCCACGAAATCTAAAGATTTGGGAAAATCTAGGTTTCAATGGGATACAAGCTTAAACATCCAGGTTACGTACGCCCAGCGCGTTGGTTTCGATAAACGCACGGCGCGGCTCGACTTCATCGCCCATCAGGGTGGTGAAAATCTGATCGGCTGAAATTGCGTCCTCGATCTGCACTTTCATCAGGCGGCGCACTTTGGGGTCCATGGTGGTTTCCCACAACTGCGCGGGGTTCATTTCGCCCAGGCCCTTATAGCGTTGGATGCTCATGCCGCGTTTGACTTCACCGAGGAACCAGTCCATCGCTTCGCGGAAGCTTTGCACCGGCGATTCCTTCTCACCGCGCTTGGCGCGTGCGCCCAGGCCGATCAGGTCGCGCAGCAGGTCACCAACTTTGACCAGCTGGTTGTAATCGCCGGATTCGAGCAGGTCCGCTTCGAGGAAATTGACGTAGGTGTTGCCGTGGGAGTGGCGGGTAATGCGCAGGCGGTGACTCTCGGTTTCGCTGATGAATTCGGCAGCGATTTCGTATTTCTGGGCGTTCAGCGCCGCGCCCAGGCTCGCTTCGCTCTGCATGGCGGCACCACTGTCTTCCAGGCTCAAACGCGGGATGCGCATCAGGGCCTGCAGCACGTCGTTGGGCAGCAGGCGTGCCAGGCGTTCGCATACGGCCTCGGCAAGGAAATACTCGCGCGCCAGGGTCTCCAGTGCTTCGCCCATGATCGGCATGGCGCCGTCCATCGGGGTCAGCTCGGCGTCCTTCATCGCTTCGGCCATCAGGTGTTCCTTGAAGGCGTGTTCATCCTTGATGTAGCGCTCGGAACGGCCATGCTTGACCTTGTACAGCGGCGGCTGGGCGATGTAGATGTGGCCACGCTCGACCAGCTCGGGCATCTGGCGGTAGAAGAAGGTCAGCAGCAGGGTGCGGATGTGCGCGCCGTCGACGTCGGCGTCGGTCATGATGATGATGCGGTGGTAGCGCAGCTTGTCGGGGTTGTAGTCGTCCTTGCCGATGCTGGTGCCGAGCGCGGTGATCAGGGTGGCGATTTCCTGGCTGCCGATCACCTTGTCGAAACGCGCACGCTCGACGTTGAGGATCTTGCCCTTCAACGGCAGGATGGCCTGGAATTTGCGGTCGCGGCCCTGCTTGGCGGAGCCGCCGGCGGAATCGCCCTCGACCAGGTAGATTTCGCACAGGGCAGGGTCTTTTTCCTGGCAGTCGGCCAGCTTGCCGGGCAGGCCCAGGCCGTCCATCACGCCCTTTCGGCGAGTGATTTCACGCGCCTTGCGCGCGGCTTCACGGGCGCGCGCGGCGTCGACGATCTTGGCGCACAACAGCTTGGCGTCGTTGGGGTTTTCGAGCAGGAATTCGGCCAGTTTTTGGCCGACGACTTCCTGCACCACCGGCTGCACTTCGGACGACACCAGCTTGTCCTTGGTCTGCGAGGAAAACTTGGGTTCGGGCACTTTCACCGACAGCACGCAGGTGAGGCCTTCGCGCATGTCGTCACCGGTGGTTTCGACCTTGGCCTTCTTGGCGACTTCGTTTTCCTCGATGTACTTGTTCAGCACCCGGGTCATCGCCATGCGCAGGCCGGTCAGGTGGCTGCCACCGTCGCGCTGCGGGATGTTGTTGGTGAAGCACTGCACGGATTCGGAATAGCTGTCGTTCCACTGCATGGCGACTTCGACGGTCATGCCGTCCTTTTCGCCGACGGCCTGAAAAATCTTCGGGTGCAGCGGATTCTTGAGGCGGCTGACGTATTCCACGAAGCCTTTTACGCCGCCGGAATGGGCGAAGTTTTCGGTCTTGCCGTCACGATGGTCGATCAGTTCGATCTTGACGCCGTTGTTGAGAAAGGACAGTTCGCGGATGCGTTTGGCCAGGATGTCGAAGTGATATACGACCTGACCCACGCCGAAGATTTCCTCGTCGGCCAGGAAATGGACTTCGGTGCCGCGGCCTTCGGTGTCGCCGACGATCTGCATGGGCGAAACTTCGACCCCGTTCTGGATTTCAACCGGACGGTCGAGCACTTTGCCCTGGTTGAAGGTCATCGCGTATTTCTTGCCGTCGCGGCGCACGATCAGCTTGAGCCATTTCGAAAGGCCGTTGACGCACGACACGCCGACACCATGCAGGCCGCCCGACACCTTGTAGCTGTTCTGGTTGAACTTGCCGCCGGCGTGCAGCACGGTCATCACGATCTCTGCGGCGCTGCGCTTGGGTTCGTGCTTGTCGTCGAATTTGACGCCCACCGGGATGCCGCGGCCGTTGTCGGAAATCGAGATGGAATTGTCGGGGTGGATGATGACCTTGATGTCGTCGCACCAACCGGCCAGCGCCTCGTCGATGGCATTGTCCAGCACCTCGAACACCATGTGGTGCAGACCGGTACCATCGGACGTATCGCCGATGTACATGCCTGGGCGCTTACGGACCGCTTCCAGGCCTTCCAGCTGCTGAATACTGTCTTCGTCATAACCGCCATTCGTGTTTTCGGGCAATGCGTCGTCGGGCTTCTTGCTCATGGTGTATTCCCCCCGCCAAGCGGGTTTCCTATCGTGTGTTGCAGAGTGAAATCAGTCGCGTAACGAACCTAGATGCGCATCGGCATCACGACGTATTTGAATCCGGGCTCTCCTTCGCTGGTCAGCAGCATGCTGCTGTTGGCGTCGCCCAGCGACAGCGTGATTTCTTCGCTATTGAGCGCGCCCAGGCCATCAAGCAGATAGGTCACGTTGAAGCCGACGTCCAGCGGGTCGCCATCGTAGCTGACTTCGATTTCGTCGACCGCTTCTTCCTGTTCGTTGTTGTTGCAGACGATGCCCAATGTATTCTCGCTCATCACCAGACGCACGCCGCGGAATTTCTCATTGGAGAGAATCGCCGCCCGTTGCAGGGCCTGGATCACGTTCGGCCGATTGACCTTGAGATGGCGCGGCTGGCTGGCCGGGATGACACGGTGATAATCGGGGAATTTGCCGTCAACCACCTTGGTCACCAACTCGGTGGCCGGCAAGGTGATGGTGACCTGGTTGGCGCCGATACGCAGTTCGACCGGATCCTCCACATCGCCCAGAAGTTTGGAAAGTTCGATCACGGTCTTGCGCGGAATGATGACTTCGCGCGCTTCGGCTTCGGTTTCCAGCTCGGTTTCGGCATAGCTCAGGCGGTGTCCGTCGGTGGCGACCACGCGCAGGTGCTTGCCATCCAGCACCAGCAACATGCCGTTGAGGTAATACCGGATGTCCTGGCTGGCCATGGCGAATTGCACCAGTTGCAACAAGCGTTTCAGGGTTTTTTGCGGCAGCCGGATTGCATCGCCCAGCCCTGCTCCGGTTTCTATCCGTGGAAAATCCGCAGCAGGAAGCGTTTGCAGGGTGAAACGCGACTTGCCCGCACTTACCACGACCTGGCTGTCCTTGGTGTCAAGCTTGAGCTTGGCTGCGTCGGGAAGCGCTCGTACGATGTCAAACAGCTTGCGCGCGGCAATGGTGATTGCAAAGTCTTCGCCTGTATCCGTGGTTTCCAGCTGGGTGCTCACCTGCAGTTCCAGATCGGTGGCCAGCACTGTCAACTTGCCCCCTTTTTTCTCAAGCAAAAAATTGGACAGGATCGGCAAGGTATGACGTCGCTCGACTACGCCAACCACAGCGGTGAGAGCAGCCAAAAGAACGTTGCGTTCGCTTTGTATTAATAGCATTTATATATTCCTGAGAATCATAATAAAGGCGGCCTAAAACTGGGGATAAGCTTTTTTACCTAATAAAAACAGCCGCTTGTTGTTGGTTTTTGGGTGTGGGTAACGCCTTGGCAGAGCGGAACAGATGGGGATGATTTTCTTCCTGATCCTGCTTTTCCCGTTTTATCCACATTTCATCCTCAGCCTGTCAGGCTTTGTAGTAACACCAGATAATCGCGTCCGATGTCGGCTTGTGTCTCGCGCAGTTCGGCCACTTTGCGGCAGGCGTGGATGACCGTGGTGTGGTCCCGGCCGCCGAACGATTCGCCGATTTCCGGCAGGCTCTGGTTGGTGAGTTCCTTTGCAAGTGCCATCGCGATCTGGCGGGGCCGCGCCAGGTTGCGTGTGCGTTTTTTGCAAAACATGTCGGCGACCTTGATCTTGTAAAAATCGGCAACCGTTTTCTGGATGTTTTCAATCGAGACCATCCGCGAGGTCGATGCGATGAGGTCGCGCAACGCCTCCTTTACCAGTTCCAGCGTGATGGGTTTCTCATGGAAGCGCGAAAAAGCGATCACCCGCTTCAGGGCGCCTTCCAGTTCACGCACATTGGAACGCACCTGCTTGGCGATGAAGAAAGCGACATTTTCGTCAAGTTTGATATTTTCCGCCTGCGCCTTGGCGAGCAGAATGGCTACCCGCATTTCCAGTTCCGGCGGTTCGACGGCAACCGTCAGGCCCCAGGCGAAGCGTGATTTGAGCCGGTCGTCCAGGCCGCTGATTTCCTTTGGGAAGGTGTCGCAAGTAATGACGATTTGTTTCTTGTTCTCGATCAGCGAGTTGAAAACGTAGAAAAATTCCTCCTGGGTACGATCTTTCTTGGCGAGGAACTGGATATCGTCGATCAGCAACAAGTCCAGCGACATGTAGCGCCGTTTCAGGCTGTCGAATTGCTTGTTCAGGTAGGCCTTGACCACATCGTCCACATAATCATTGGCATGAATATAACTGATGCGGGCGTTTGGGTTGGCTTGGCGGACGGTGTTGCCGATGGCCTGCAACAGGTGGGTTTTGCCCAGACCCACGCCACCATAAACAAATAGCGGGTTATAGGCAATACCGGGATTATTGGATATTTGCAGCGCGGCAGCACGCGCCAACTGGTTTGCGCGTCCGGAGACGAAGTTGTCGAAATTGAATCCAGGGTTGATGCGCAGGCCTATCTGGTCCGGCACAACGGCGCTGGTCGGCACAACAGCGGCGGGCGCAGCGAAGACCGGAGCAGGAGACGATGGACGGGGAGCGCTTGATTTTTTCCTCAACGCATAGGTGATGGCGACCGGGTGTGAGTAAAATTCAATTGCCCAGCCATCGATGTGTTCGGCAAATTTCTCGCGCACCCAGTCCATCACGAAATGATTGGGCGCTAGAATGCGCACGTTGCCGTCCGTATCTTCAAACACCAGCGGCTTGATCCATGTACTGAATTGCTGCTGGGTAAGATTGGCGCGGAAACGTTCTTGGCAAAGGTCCCAGAAAGAATCCATAGTCGAGTGTCTGGAAGCGGAAAGCCGCAAGGGATTCAAACGCGAAGCTTACTCTCCTTCGACGAGGTTATCCACAGGCACGATGCGCTGGATATTGTCAGGAGAGCCTGTCGAACTTGACATTCCCCCCACTGTACGGGTTTAATTAGCGGTTTTTCAACAGATTTTTTGTGTCTGGCCGTCCTGCTCGGGCGGGTTCGGACGGGCACTTGCCAGAGAGGATAGTCATGAAACGTACTTATCAGCCTTCCACCGTTCGTCGCAAGCGCACGCACGGTTTTCGCGCACGCATGAAAACCAAGTCGGGTCGGGCCGTGATCAATGCACGTCGCGCCAAGGGCCGTACCCGTCTGGCCGTCTAATCGACACGCCCCCCAACAAGGCGTGTCGCGTGCGCATCCATGATGCGCGCCTGGTAAACAAGACCGATTTTGATCGGGTGTTTGCCGACAATCAGCGCGCTCGAACGGACTATATTTTGGTGATGGTACGTCCCAACCAGGTGGGGTATCCGCGCCTGGGAATGGTGATTGCCAAACGCCTGCTTGCACGTGCGGTGGATCGCAACCGCGTCAAGCGATGCGTGCGCGAAAGCTTCAGGCAGGTTTTGTCCGAACTTCCCGCGTGCGATTTTGTTGTTCGTCTGATCGCCAAGCCGGTTCCGGGTGAAGAAGCGCGCGATCTGTCACGCACGTTCAAGCGTGCCGGTCTCCGGGCCATGGCAAAATGGCCAACCGCTCCGGCAGGAGAAACAGCGCCGGAATTCTCCCCCAACTAAACGCGTCCCGTCTCATGGATAACCAGCGGCTGATTCTTTTTATCGTTTTTTCTTTTTCCCTGCTTTTGCTGTGGGAAGCGTGGCAGGACAAAAGTGCGCCGCAGCCAACCGTGCCTTCCGCGACGAGCACGCCGGCCACGGGCATTCCTGCACCAAGCGAGGCCTTGAAAGCGACCGCGCCACCCGCAACGCCATCAACCGGTTTCAGCAAGGGCCCGCGTGCTGTGGTGGAAACCGATGTCTTGCGCGCGACCATCGATGCCAACGGCGGCGACCTGCGCGAACTGAAATTGCTGCAGTATCGTGAAACGGAAGATAAAAATCAGATTTTCACCCTGTTCGAGGACAGCCAGACGCAGCCTTATCTGGCACAAAGCGGCCTGGTGGGCGAAGGCCTGCCGACGCACCGCAGCGTGTTTCAGCTCAATCCCGGCACCCATCGCCTGACCAGCGGCGCCGCGCAACTGGAAGTGCCGCTGGTGTGGGAAGATCCCGCCACCGGCGTGCGCGTTGAAAAAACCTATGTTTTCAAGCGCGGAAGTTACCAGGTTGAAGTCAGAACCCGCGTCATCAACGGCGGTTCCAAACCGGTCGATCTGACGCCTTACTACCAGTTCACCCGCCACGGCGAAGCGCCGCGCGGCGAATCCTTTTTCCTCTATACCTATACGGGCGCGGCGTTTTACACCGACGCCAAGAAATTCCAGAAAGTCGCGTTCAAGGACATTCAGGCCGGGAAGACGGACTTCGAGAAAACCGCCGATAACGGATGGGTCGGAATGGTGCAGCACCATTTCGTGTCGGCATGGGTGCCAGAAGGCAGCGCCAAGCGCGAGTACTACACCCGCGCATTGGGCGACGGCCTGTATTCCGCCGGGGTGATCGTGGCCGAGGGCACACTCGAACCCGGCCAGCAAAAGACCTTCACGGTACCGCTGTATGCTGGCCCGCAAACCCAGGCCGTGCTGGAAAAAACCGCGCCTGGACTCGATCTCACACGAGATTACGGCTGGCTCACACCATTGGCATATCCGATTTTCTGGTCGCTGGAAAAAATCGAGCGACTGGTCGGCAACTGGGGCTGGGCCATCATCATCCTGACCTTCCTCCTCAAGCTGGCGTTGTATCCGCTGTCGGCGGCGGGCTACAAATCGATGGCCAAGATGAAGAAGCTGACGCCGCGCCTGCAGAGCCTTAAGGAAACGTACGGCGACGACCGTGCCAAGCTGCATCAGGCCATGGCGGAGATGTACAAGACCGAAAAGATCAATCCGCTCGGCGGCTGTCTGCCGATCCTGATCCAGATTCCGGTGTTCATTGCGCTGTACTGGGTGCTGCTCGCGGCAGTCGAAATGCGCGGCGCGCCCTGGCTGGGCTGGATCACCGACCTGACCGCGCCCGATCCGTGGTACATCCTGCCCGTCATCATGGGCATCACCTCGATCCTGCAGGTCAAGTTGAATCCGCAGCCGATGGATCCGATGCAGGCCAAGATCATGATGATCATGCCGGTGGCGTTTACCGTGATGTTTATCTTTTTCCCGGCGGGCCTGGTGCTCTACTGGGTCGTCAACAACATCCTGTCGATCGCGCAGCAATGGATGATCAACAGGCAGGTCGTGGGCGGTGACAAACCCGCCGCAGGCAAGGCCTGATTTGATCGCCGCCATAGCCACCGCCCCAGGGCGCGGTGGAGTGGGGGTGGTGCGGGTGTCGGGCGCGGAGATCGCGCCGCTTGCCACAGCGATACTTGGGCGCCTGCCGAAGCCGCGCCGCGCCACATTTACCCGTTTTCTCGATCGCGATGGCGAAGTGCTTGACGAGGGTATCGCGCTCTATTTTGCCGCGCCGCACTCATTCACCGGCGAGCATGTTCTGGAGTTGCAGGGGCATGGCGGGCCGGTGGTGCTGAATCTGATTCTGCAGCGTTGCGTCGAGCTGGGCGCGCGCCTGGCTGCGCCGGGTGAGTTCACCCGCCGCGCCTACCTCAATGGCAAGCTCGATCTGGCGCAAGCCGAGGCGGTGGCCGATCTGATCGACGCGGCATCCGGAGAGGCGGCGCGCTCGGCCGTGCGCTCGCTCTCGGGTGCCTTCTCGGCACGGATTGCCGAGCTGGTCGAGGCGTTGACCCGCCTGCGCATGCTGGTCGAGGCCACGCTCGACTTTCCGGAGGAAGAAATCGATTTTCTGCGCGATGCCGATGCCTTCGGCCGGCTCGATGCCATCGATGCCAGCCTGCGGGCCGTGCGTTCTCAGGCCAGGCAGGGCGTGCTGCTGCGCGAAGGCCTGACCGTGGTGCTGATCGGCCAGCCGAATGTCGGCAAGTCGAGCCTGATGAACCAGCTGGCCGGGTTCGAGGCGGCGATAGTCACCGAGATCGCCGGCACCACGCGCGACACCGTGCGCGAGGCGATTCAGATCCAGGGGGTGCCGCTGCACATCATCGATACCGCAGGCTTGCGCGACACAGACGACGCAGTGGAAAAAATTGGCATCGCCCGCACCTGGGACGCGGTGGGCAAGGCCGATGTGGCACTGCTGCTGGTGGACGCGGCGCACGGCGTGGGCGAACGCGAGGTGGCGATCCTGCAACACCTGCCCGGCGTGGCGCGGCTGACCCTCCACAACAAGATCGACGTCACCCTGGATGCGCCGCGCGCAGTGGGCGACGAAATCTGGCTGTCCGCCAAAACCGGTGCCGGGGTCGAGCTGCTGCGTGAAAAGTTGCTCGAAGCGGCCGGCTGGCAGGCAGTGGGTGAGGGCGCGTTCATGGCGCGCGCACGCCACCTCGATGCGCTCGGCCGCGCCGCGGGCCATCTTGCCGCCGCGCGTGCGGCCGCCGCGCAGCTTGAGCTGTTTGCCGAGGAGTTGCGGCTGGCGCAGGCCGCCCTGTCGGAAATTACCGGCGAATTCACCGCCGACGATCTGCTGGGCGAAATCTTCAGCAAGTTCTGCATTGGAAAGTAAACGGCGTGCAGGACTTTTTCCCGAGTGCGCGAGCGCTTATGCTTGAAACCTGTTTCTTCCCGCAGGATGGTCCGTCATGCTGACCTGGCGCGGCATCGCCGACGAACTCAAGACCCATCGCGCGCGCCTGCTGCAGGCCAACCTCATTGCGCTGCTGGCCGTCTCCGCCGCGGTGCCGGTGCCCCTCTTGCTGCCGCTGATGGTCGACGAGGTGCTGCTGCAGCATCCGGGAAAAATGGTTGCCGTCATCGGCGCGTGGTTTCCGGCGGCGTGGCACGGGCCGTTGCTGTTCATCGGCGCTGCGCTGCTGCTGACGCTGGTGCTGCGGCTGACGGCGATTCTGCTCAACGTGTGGCAGGGGCGGACGTTTTCGCTGCTGGCCAAGGAAGTGGTGTATCGCATCCGGGTGCGCATGCTGAACCGCCTGTCGCGCATTGCGCTGTCGCAGTTTGAGACAGTGGGCGCGGGGCGGGTGACCTCGCATTTCGTGACAGATCTGAATGCCATCGACAGCTTCCTCGGCGCATCGGTTTCAGGCCTTGTGGTGTCGGTGTTGACGCTGGTCGGCGTCGCCGCGGTGTTGTTCTGGATGCACTGGCAGCTGGCGCTGTTCATCCTGCTGCTGAACCCCGTCGTGATCCTGTTTTCGACCCGGCTCGGCAAGCGGGTGAAGGACCTGAAAAAATTCGAGAACCGCGCCTTCGAAGTGTTTCAGGATGCGCTTTCCGAAACGCTGGATGCCTTGACCCAGATCCGCGCGATGAACCGCGAGAAGCATTATCTGGCGCGGGTCAGCGAGAAGGCTGCAGACATCCGCCAGCATGCAGCGGCGTTCGCCTGGAAATCCGACGCGATGGGCCGGTTTTCCTTCTTCGTTTTTCTGGTCGGGTTCGACGCCTTCCGCGCCGGAGCGATGCTGATGGTGGTGTTTTCCGACCTTTCCATCGGCGAGATGCTGGCGGTATTCGGCTACCTGTGGTTCATGATGACGCCGGTGCAGGAACTGGTGAACATGCAGTACGCCTGGTACGCCGCCAATGCCGCGCTGGGGCGGATCAACGCGCTGCTCGGCCTCGCCAGCGAGCCGCAGCATCCGGCGCTGCGCGACCCCTTCGCCGGCAAGGCTACGGTCGACATTGCGCTCGACCACGTGAGCTTTGCCTATGACGAGGGCGAGACGGTACTCGATGACGTCAGCCTTATGGTGGCGGCGGGCGAGAAAGTGGCGTTGGTGGGCGCCTCCGGCGGTGGCAAGTCGACTTTGGTGCAAGCCTTGCTGGGCCTGTATCCGGTGAAGTCGGGGCAGATTTTCTATGGTGACGCGCCGGTGACCGAGATCGGCTGGGAAACGGTGCGCGAGCACGTCGGCGTGGTGCTGCAGCACCCGGTGCTGTTCAACGACAGCGTGCGCGCCAACCTGACGCTGGGGCGCGAGGCCGACGACGCCAGGCTGTGGCAGGCGCTGGAAATTGCCCAGCTGAAGGACGTCATCGCCGCGCTGCCGCATGGGCTGGACACGGCGGTGGGGCGGCAGGGCGTGCGGCTGTCCGGCGGGCAGCGGCAACGCCTGGCGATCGCGCGCATGATCGTCGCCGACCCAAAAATAGTCATTCTCGACGAGGCCACCTCGGCGCTCGATACCGACACCGAACGGCGTCTGCATCAGGCACTGAGCGGATTTCTGGCCGGGCGCACCACGCTCATCATTGCCCATCGCCTGTCGGCGGTGAAACAGGCTGACCGTATTCTGGTGTTCGAGAACGGCCGCGTGGTGGAAGCGGGCGCTCACGATGAACTGATCGACCGCGGTGGCCTGTATCACAAGCTGTATCACCCCGCCTGAGGACATCCAAAACCAGATCTGGCTATTACAGCATTTTCTGATATACTCCGCAGAGTTGTGCATACAGCAGTGGGCAGGCCAAGTTATTTGCCGCCGTGCCTCGGGACTGTTCTCACAGCCCCATCGTCTTCGACCTCTCTATTGTGCTCCGGTTGTTTCTGACAGCCGGCAGTGACAAGTCTTGTGGTTGGCGCCGATGTGATCGACGCGACCCGTTGGGCGGGCAGGAATTAATACATTCCAAACGCCGCTTATTTCCGGTTCGTATTTTAATGGCCTGTTCGGTATTGAACCGGGCGCAGGTCTGTTTTGCGCGTTTGAGCGCACTAAAAAGGTATTGTCATGAGCTTTTCCGAACTTGGGCTAGACCCCCTTCTCCTTAAATCCGTGCTGGCTTCGGGCTACGAAAACGCCACGCCGGTGCAGCAGCTGGCGATTCCCGCCGCGCTGACCGGCCGCGACCTGCTGGTGTCGTCGCACACCGGCAGCGGCAAGACCGCAGCATTCATGCTGCCATCGATCCAGCGCATGCTGGCCGAGCCGACGGTCAAAGGCATGGGCCCGCGCGTGCTGGTGCTGACCCCCACGCGCGAACTCGCGCAGCAGGTCGAAAAAGCAGCCATCACCTATGGCAACGAGATGCGCCGTTTCCGCACCGCCTGCCTGGTCGGTGGCTCGCCGTATGGCCTGCAGCTGAAGCGCCTGTCGCAGCCGGTGGACGTGGTGGTGGCGACCCCGGGTCGCCTGATCGACCATCTGGAGCGTGGCAAGATCGACTTCTCGCGCCTGGAAGTGCTGGTGCTCGACGAAGCCGACCGCATGCTCGACATGGGTTTCGTCGATGACATCAAGGCCATCGCCGCACGCTGCCCGAAGGAGCGCCAGACGCTGCTGTTCTCGGCCACGCTCGATGGCGTGGTGGGCAACCTGGCGCGCGAACTGACCCGCGACGCACAGCGCATCGAGATCGAAGCCGTGCCCCACCTGGAGTCCAAGATCGAGCAGCGGCTGCTGTTTGCCGACAACATGGACCACAAGAACCGTCTGCTCGATGCGCTGCTGCGCGGCGTGGAGATGACCCAGGCCATCGTGTTCGCCTCGACCAAGCGCAGCACCGAGGAAATTTCCGACCTGCTGTCCGAAAGCGGTTTTGCGTCCGACGCGCTGCATGGCGACATGCAGCAGGGCCAGCGCAACCGCGCGCTGCAGCGCCTGCGCGAAGGCCGTACCCGTGTGCTGGTGGCCACCGACGTTGCCGCGCGCGGCCTCGACGTGGCGGGCATCAGCCATGTCATCAACTTCGATCTGCCGCGGCAAGCCGAAGATTATGTCCACCGCATCGGCCGTACCGGCCGCGCCGGCCGCACCGGCATTGCGGTGAGCTTCGCCGGCATGCGCGAAGTCGGGCTGGTGAAGAACATCGAGCGCTACACCGGCAACCGTATCGAGATCCACACCCTGCCCGGGCTGGAACCCACCCAGAAGCCGACCTCCGGCCGTCCCGCAGCAGCGGGGCGCCCGCGCAGCAATGCAGGCCCGCGCGGCGGGTTTGGCGACAAGCGCAGCGAACCGCGCAGCTACAGCGACCGTCCGCCGCGCGGCGACAGCCGCGATAACCGTGACCGCGGTTACCGTGCCGATGCGCGCCCCGGCGGCGACCGTCCCGCCCACAGCGATGCGCCGCGCGGCAACCGTGCGGACAGCGCCCCGCGCGGCCCGTTTGGCGGCGCTCCGCGTGCCGCGTATGGCGACCGCCCGCCGCGCAACGAGGCTTATCGGGGTGCCGATGCCCAGGCTGCGCCCAAGGCCGAAGTCAACGGCAACAGCGTCGAGTACTGGGAAAAGCGCGAACGCGAGGCAAAAGCCAAAGCAGCCTCCCCCCGCAGCTACGGGGACCGCGGCAACAGCGCGCGTCCCGGTCAGCCGCGTAGCGCCGGCAATGAAAACCGCGGCGGCGGCAATCGCGTCGGCGTGCGGGGACGTTTCAAGGACTGATCGCCCGCACGATCACCGGTGATAGAAAGGGGCTCTCACGAGCCCTTTTTTATTTGCCCGAGTCGTGTGGCGCCGCGAAACCTGCGCCCACATGGGTGTTCTGTTTTTGCGACAATGCAGGCTTCGCTCGCGGCATCTGCAAAATGCGGGAAGGCGCTGTACCTTATGGAAAATGACACCAGGGCACCATCGCAAAGCCATCCCGCCTGGCGCTGGATAAGCGACCGCGGGCTGCGGGTGGAAACAGGCGACACCACGCTGACGCGTTATGCCGCGTTGATTTCGCTGAATTTACCGGAAATAGAAGACATAATACCGGCAGATGGCTGCCTGTTTCTGATTTTTCGGCGCGGCGCCGGTTTGTCGGAAAATTTACGGTCGGCATTGATCGCGCCGTTGGCCGGCAAGCCGGCTACGAGCGGAACGCTGCACGAAATTGCCGTCGAATATGGCGGGGTCGCCGGGCCGGATTTGCCGGCGCTGGCAGAGCGGGCAGGCCTGGACGCTGCGGCCTATATAAATAGCCATGCAGCGGTGGAATATTCGGTTGCTTTCCTGGGCTTTCAGCCGGGCTTCCCGTATTTGCATGGCTTGCCCTGCGCCCTGCACGTTCCCCGCCGGGCGTCGCCGCGGCTGCGGGTGGCTGCGGGAAGCGTGGCGATCGGCGGGGGATACACCGGGATTTATCCCGCCAGCGGCCCCGGCGGCTGGCAGATCATTGGCCATACGACGGCCGTCATATTCGACCCGCAGCGCGAAGCGCCCGCCCTGCTGATGCCGGGCGACCGTGTGCGCTTTGTGCCACGATGATTGAGGTGCTGCGCGCCGGTCTGTGCGACCGGGTGATGGATCAGGGTCGGCCCGGCCGGGGTGCGCTCGGCGTGCCCGTCGGTGGTGTGGCGGATCCTGCGGCGCTGGCGGCAGCCAATCGGCTGGTGGGGAATGACGCGGCGGCGGCGGGGCTGGAAATCACCCTGAAAGGGCCCGGCCTGCGGTTTCCGCTGGGGGGCGTCGTGGCGCTCACCGGCGCGCGCTTTGCGGCGACGCGCAGCAGCGGCGCGTCGGTCGTGTGGGGCGAAACACTGGTTCTGGCGGCAGGCGAGACCCTGAATCTGGAGCGGGCGGAAGCGGGTTCCCGCTGCTGGCTGGCGCTGCGTGGCGGGCTGGCGGTGCCGCTGGTGATGGGCAGTCGCAGCACGTTTCTGCCGGCCGGATTCGGCGGCTATCGGGGCCGCGCGCTGCGGGCGGGAGATGTGCTGGCAAGCAGCGCCACGGCGGGGGCGGTGCGTTTGCTGCGCGCGCGTGTGCCCGCCATCGAGCGGGATGCGCCGCTGCGCGTGGTGGCCGGGCCGCAAGTCGGTCAGTTCGACGATGCGGGGCTGCTGGCGTTCTTTGCTGGAAACTATCGGGTGGAGGCGGCATCGGACCGTCGCGGTCTGCGGCTGGGCGGGCCGGCGGTGACGCATGCGCGGGCCGAACTGCCGTCGCAGGGCGTGCTGCCCGGTGCGGTGCAGGTGCCGCCGGATGGCCGGCCGATCGTTTTGGGCTGGGACGGTCCGGTGACCGGCGGCTACCCGGTGATTGCCGGGGTGATCGCCGCCGACATGGCAAAACTGGCGCAGCTGCGGCCGGGCGATGCGGTGCGGTTTGCCACCATCGAGCTTGAGCGGGCCCGGTCACTGGCCACCGAGCAGTGGGAAATCGAGGAACTGACATGATCGAACTTAATGCCGATATCGGTGAAGGCTGCGACGACGCCAGCCTGATGCCCTATCTGGGGCGGGTGTCGGTTGCCTGCGGCGGCCATGCCGGCGATGCCGCGAGTATGGCCGCCGCGCTGCAGCTGGCGGCCGCTCATGGGGTGGCGGTGGGCGCCCATCCAGGCTATCCCGATCGCATCCACTTCGGCCGTCGACCGCTGGCCGCGACCGAAGATGAAATTGCAGCATGGGTTACGCAGCAGACCGAGGTGCTGGCCGAGCAGGCAGGGCGGCTGGGGCTTCGATTGGCGCACGTCAAGCCGCATGGCGCGCTGTATAATGCGGCGGCGTGCGACGTGGGCGTGGCCCGTGCGATCGCCCGGGCGGTGGCGGCATTCGATCCGGCGCTGGTGCTGGTGGGCCTGTCAGGATCGCAATTGATTGCGGCCGGCGCCGCAGCCGGCCTGGCCGTACTTGACGAAGCCTTTGCCGACCGTCGCTACCAGGCCGATGGTCTGCTGGTTTCACGTGAAACCAGCGGAGCGCTGGTGACCGATCCTGAAAAGGCGGCACATCAGGCGCTCGCACTCGCGCAGGGCTTGCCCGTCGCCACCTTGAATGGCAAGCCCATCAGGATCGCTGCCGGCACGATCTGCCTGCACAGCGACACTCCCAATGCATTAAATATCGGCCGGGCGGTCCACGCCGCCCTCAACCGTGGATAATGCCGCCCCTGACCTGACCCCTGACCCCTGACCCCTGACCCCTATGCCGCTGCTTACCTTTGACCGACTTGAACTCGCCTATGGCCACTGGCCCCTCCTTGACGGCGCCTCGCTGGTGGTCGAGGCGGGCGAGCGCATCGGCCTGATCGGACGCAACGGCACCGGCAAGTCGAGCCTGCTGAAAATCATCGCGGGCATCAATCCGCCGGATGCCGGCGACGTGTGGCGCAAGCCTTCCCTGAAGCTCGCCTATGTGCCGCAGGAGCCGCAGTTTCAGCCCGGACATACGGTGTTCGAGGCGGTGGCAGAAGGCGTCGGTGCGGCGCAGACGCTGCTGGCCCAGTACCATGCTGTGGCGCATGCGATGGCGGAGGGTGACGAGACGGTGTACGCCGACTTCGAGCGCTTGTCGCACGATCTGGAGGTGGCCGACGGGTGGCGGCTCAATAGCCGGGTGGAGGAAACCATGCAGCGCCTGAGCCTGGACGCCGACCGCGCGGTCGACACCCTGTCCGGTGGACTCAAGAAACGCGTCGCGCTGGCGCGCGCGCTGGTCACCGACCCCGAATTGCTGCTGCTGGACGAGCCCACCAACCACCTTGATTTTTCTGCCATCGAGTGGCTGGAAGTTTTGCTCAAGGACTTCAAGGGCGCGCTACTGTTCATCACCCACGACCGGCGCTTTCTGGACAATGTCGCCAACCGCATCGTCGAACTGGATCGCGGCCAGTTGCGCGAATATCAGGGCAATTTCACTGCATATCAGGCCAAAAAAGCCGAACAGCTGGAAATTGAAGCGGTGCATAACCGCAAGTTCGACAAGTTCTGGAAGCAGGAGGAGGTCTGGATCCGCAAGGGCGTGCAGGCCAGGCGTTGCCGCGACGAAGGCCGGGTGCGGCGGCTCGAGGCCTTGCGCCTTACCCGCGAGGCGCGCATGGGCCGTGCCGGCCAGGTCGGCTTCCAGATCGACGCGGGCGACCGTTCCGGCAAGGTGGTGGCCGAGCTTGAGCACGTCACCTACGGTTACGATGACAGAATATTGATTAACGACTTTTCCGGCATCTTGCTGCGCGGCGACAAGCTGGGCCTGCTCGGCCCGAACGGCGCCGGCAAGACCACGCTGATTCGCCTGATTCTGGGCGAGCTGCAGCCGCAGTCCGGCAAGATCCGGCAGGGCACCAAGCTCGAGGTGGCTTACTTCGACCAGTTCCGCAACCAGCTGAACGACGACGCCACGCTGATCGACACGATTTCTCCCGGCTCCGACTTTGTCGAAATCGGCGGGCAGAAAAAGCACGTCATCAGCTATCTGGAAGACTTCCTGTTTCCCGCCGAGCGGGCGCGCGCCAAGGTGTCGGCACTTTCGGGTGGCGAGCGCAACCGGCTGCTGCTGGCCCGCCTGTTCGCCCGCCCGGCCAATCTGCTGGTGCTGGACGAGCCGACCAACGACCTCGACATCGACACATTGGAGCTGCTGGAGCAATTGCTGCAGGAGTACAGCGGCACCGTGCTCATTGTCTCGCATGACCGCACCTTCCTCGACAACGTCGTCACCCAGTCCATCGTGTTCGAGGGTGGCGGCAAGCTGACCGAAATCGTCGGCGGCTATGCCGATTGGCAGATGTGGAAAGCGCAGCAAGCCAAGGCCGCCCAACAGCCCGCCGGCGCCAAGGCCCCATCGACGACCGCGTCGCCCAGGCCCGCCGTCAAATCCAGCCTCAGCTACAAGGAAGCGCGCGAACTTGAGACCCTGCCTGGGCAGATCCAGGCGCTGGAAGCCGAGCAGGGGACGCTTGCCGCCCGACTGGCTGACCCCGCGCTGTATCAGGACCCGCCGCAGGCGGCGGCGCTGCATGCGCGCACGGAGGCCATCGAGGCCGAATTGCTTGACGCGCTGGCGCGCTGGGAAGCGCTGGAGGCGAAGCAGGCCGGTTAGAAATGTGTTTCACGTGAAACGAAAGCCGGCAGCGGGTAAAATGCGCCCATGAATTTCCCCGAATCCTTCGATGTCATCGTCATCGGCGGCGGTCACGCCGGCACCGAAGCCGCGTTGGCAGCCGCGCGCATGGGCGTGAAGACGCTGCTGCTGACGCACAACATCGAGACCCTCGGCGCCATGTCGTGTAATCCGTCGATCGGCGGCATCGGAAAAGGGCATCTGGTCAAGGAGGTCGACGCGCTGGGCGGCGCGATGGCGCTGGCCACCGACGAGGCGGGGATCCAGTTTCGCACGCTCAATTCGTCCAAGGGCCCGGCGGTGCGCGCCACTCGTGCGCAGGCCGACCGCGTGCTGTACAAGGCGGCGATCCGGCAGCGGCTGGAAAACCAGCCCAATCTCACGCTGTTCCAGCAGGCGGTGGATGATCTGCTGCTCGACGGCGACCGCGTCATTGGCGTGAAAACCCAACTCGGTATCGTTTTTGGCGGCCGCACGGTGGTGCTGACCGCCGGCACCTTCCTTGCCGGCCTGGTGCACGTGGGGCTGGAAAACTTCCAGGCCGGACGCATGGGCGATCCGCCATCGGTGTCGCTGGCTGCGCGCCTGCGCGAACTGAACCTGCCGGCCGGCCGCCTGAAGACCGGCACCCCGCCGCGCATCGACGGCCGCAGCATCGATTTCAGCCAGACCCAGGCCCAGCCGGGCGACGATCCGGCGCCGGTGTTTTCCTTCATGGGCGATGCGCTTATGCATCCCGTGCAACGCCCGTGCTGGATCACCCACACCACAGAAAAAACGCACGAGATCATCCGCGGCGGCCTCGATCGCTCGCCGATGTACACCGGCGTGATCGAAGGGGTGGGGCCGCGCTACTGCCCGTCGATCGAGGACAAGATCACCCGCTTTGCCGACAAGGCGAGCCACCAGATCTTCCTCGAACCCGAGGGGCTGACCACTCACGAGATCTATCCCAACGGCATTTCGACCTCGCTGCCGTTCGACGTGCAGCTCAATATCGTGCGCTCGATCCCCGGGTTGGAAAACGCCCACATCCTGCGCCCCGGCTACGCCATCGAATACGACTACTACGACCCGCGTAACCTTAAGGCCTCGCTCGAAACCAAATCGATCGCCGGCCTGTTTTTCGCCGGACAGATTAACGGCACAACGGGGTATGAAGAAGCCGCGGCGCAGGGCCTGCTGGCGGGCATCAACGCCGGCTTGCAGGCGCAGGGGCGCGACGCCTGGCGCCCGGGCCGCCACGAGGCCTACCTCGGCGTGCTGGTCGACGATCTCATCACGCGCGGCGTCTCCGAGCCCTACCGCATGTTCACCAGCCGCGCCGAATACCGCCTGCAGTTGCGCGAAGACAATGCCGACATGCGGCTGACCGAAGCCGGGCGTGCGCTCGGCGTGGTCGACGATGCGCGCTGGGACGCATTCAGCCGCAAGCGCGATGCGGTCGCGCGCGAGACCGAGCGGCTGAAGGCGACCTGGGTCAACCCGGCGATCCTGCCTGCCGCGGACGCCACCCGCCTCATCGGCCAGCCGATCGATCACGAATACAACCTGTTTGAGCTGTTGCGACGGCCGAACCTGGATTACGCGCAGGTGCTTGCCTTGCCTGGCGGCGGAGCGGGCGAGGGTGATCCGCGCGTGGCCGAGCAGGTCGAGATCGCCGCCAAATACCAAGGCTACATTGACCGGCAGAACGAGGAAATCGGCAGGCAGCACGAACAGGAAACCCTGCGTCTTCCCCCCGACCTCGACTACAGCCGCTTCACCGGCCTGTCGATGGAAGTGCGCCAGCGCCTGCAAACGGCAAGGCCCGAGACCCTGGGCCAGGCGGCGCGACTGCAGGGCGTCACCCCGGCGGCGATTTCAGTGCTGCTGGTGTACGCCAAACGCGGCTTCAAGCCGGACGAACAAAAGAAAAGCGCATGACGGTCGAGCAACAATTAGCGGCGGGAATCGCCGCCCTGGATCTGGCCTTGCCCGCAGGTGCCGAGGCGACGCTGCTGGACTATCTGGCGCTGCTGGACAAATGGAATCGTGTGTACAACCTCACCGCGGTGCGCGAGGTCGAGCGCATGGTCGGCCATCATCTGCTCGATTCGCTGGCGGCAGTTCCTTTTTTTCAGGGCGGTTGTTCTGATTTGATTCGAGTGCTCGACGTCGGCAGCGGCGGCGGGCTGCCGGGCATCCCGCTGGCGATCGCGCGGCCGCAATTGCAGGTGACCCTGATCGACAGCATCGCCAAGAAAACCGCTTTCCTGCTGCAGGCCAAGGCCGAGCTGGGGCTGGCCAATTTGAATGTGGTGACGGGTCGGGTGGAGGATTACCTGCCCGAGCCAGGTTTCGATGTCATCACCTCGCGCGCGTTTTCCGATCTCAAGGAATTCGTCACCCTGACCCGCCATCTGCTCAGACCGGCAGGCCGCTGGCTCGCGATGAAGGGGCTGATTCCGCACGAAGAGATCGCATCCTTGCCGGATTGGGTGAGAGTAAGCGCTAACCACTCGCTTGTCGTCCCGGGTCTGGAAGCGAGCCGCCATTTGATTATTCTGGAGCCTGTTTAATGAGCCGAATCCTGGCAATTGCCAATCAAAAAGGCGGCGTCGGCAAGACGACGACGGCGGTGAACCTTGCCGCGAGCCTGGCCGAACTCGGCCAGCGGGTGTTGCTGGCCGACCTCGATCCGCAGGGCAATGCGACCATGGGTGCAGGTATCGAAAAGCGCACTGCGTTACCGACGGTGTACCAGATTCTGCTCAACCAGGTGAGCGTGCGCGACGCGCGAATGCGTTCCGAGCCGGGCCATTTCGACGTCATCCCGGCCAACCGCGAACTCGCGGGCGCGGAAATCGATCTGGTGAACCTGGAGCAGCGCGACCTGCGGCTGAAGGCGGCGCTGGCGCAGGTGGCCGACGACTATGACTTCATCCTGATGGATTGCCCGCCGACGCTGAATCTCTTGACCGTCAACGCCTTTGCCGCGGCGGAGGCGGTGCTGATCCCGATGCAGTGCGAGTACTACGCGCTGGAGGGCCTCACCGATCTGGTCGCCACCATCAAGAAGGTCAAGCAGCGGCTCAATCCCGGCATCCGGATCGAGGGCTTGCTGCGCGTGATGTTCGACCCGCGCAGCACGCTGGCGCAGCAGGTGTCGGACCAGATCAAGCAGCATTTTGGCGACAAGGTGTACGACACCGTCATCCCGCGCAACGTGCGGCTGGCCGAGGCGCCCAGCCACGGCCTGCCGGTGCTGGCCTACGACCGCCAATGCAAGGGCGCAAAGGCGTATATGGAACTGGCCGAGGAAACGCTCAGGCGTGCCGGCATCACAACAGGGGAGACAGCATGATGGCCAAACTCAAGGGACTCGGGCGCGGCCTTGATGCGCTGCTGGGCGGCGAAGACAACGCGGCGCCGCCGCAGGGCGACCTGCGCATGATGAATGTGGCGCAACTGGCGCCCGGCAAGTATCAGCCGCGCACCCAGATGGATAGCGAGTCGCTGCAGGAATTGGCCGATTCCATCCGCGCACAGGGGCTGATGCAGCCGATACTGGTGCGTGAAGTCGCAGGCGGCCATGAAATTATCGCCGGTGAACGCCGCTGGCGCGCCGCGCAGATGGCGGGGCTCGACGAGGTGCCGGTGCTGGTGCGCGAAGTGGCCGACGACGCGGTGGCGGCGATGACGCTGATCGAAAACATCCAGCGTGAAGACCTCAACGCCATTGACGAGGCGCATGGCATGCAGCGCCTGATTCATGAATTCGGCATGACGCACGACGCGGTGGCGCAGGCGCTCGGCAAATCGCGTGCGGCGGTGTCCAACCTGCTGCGCCTGCTCAATCTATCGCATCCGGTGCAGGACATGCTCACCGCAGGCCTCATCGAAATGGGCCACGCGCGCGCGTTGCTGCCCCTGCATGCGGGGGCGCAGCGCGAGCTGGCGCACGAAATCGAAACGCGCGGCCTGTCGGTGCGCGAAGTCGAGCGCCGGGTGGCGCGCCTGAAGGATGCCGTTGCCGCACCGGCCAAACAGGCCGTTTCGCGTGACGTGATTCGTTTGGAAGAGGCGCTGTCGGACGCATTGGGGATGACTGCACGCGTGCAGGCTAGCAGCAAGGGCGGCGGTAGGTTGACGCTGCATTTCGCCAGCGCGGAAGAGTTGCAGGGCTTGCTGCAGCGCCTGGGCATCCAGCTGTAGGCGCGGGGCGGGGCCTGGCGGATCGGCAATTATTAACCCTATTTGAACATCAGTACATGCTGAAACCCTTCATCAAGCTGCTTGATGGTTGCATAGGCCCTGCTAATTCTAGTATCATGGCCGGCCAATGTTTACCGGCAACCATACCGGCGTTCAGCGCGTCGCGCTGGCGCAAGCCGGACTCGCACCGATCGCCGCGCTGATAAGCGGGGGGCTTGCCGGGATCGGGGCGGGGCTTGCCGCCTTGTATGGCGCGCTGGCGGCGCTGGCGGTCAGCGCAGTGCTGGTCTGGCGCGAGCGGCAGTCGATGCGGCACCCTGAGTGGAATCAGCACCGTTTGTTCAAGTTGTTCGTTCGTGCCGGGATTGAGCGGTTGCTGCTGCTGGCGGGATTGTTGATTGTTGGCCTCGGGGTCTTGAAGCTGGCGCCCTTGCCTTTGTTGCTGGGGTTGCTGCTGGCCCAGCTTGGCTGGCTGGCCGCAGTGACGGGCCGCTAAATAAAACAACTGCTCGTTCAGCGGGTTTTGTCAAGGTTGGTTTTGAATGGGCGCGCATTGCGCGCCCATTCAAAACTTACTTATTGAATTTGATCACTATGGCTTCGGAATACCATTCCTCTGGCGAATACATCAAGCACCACCTGCAAAACCTCACCTATGGCGAGCTTCCCGCGGGTTATGAGCGCCACGATGGCGAGATTTTGTCCCAGTCGCTGTGGACCTTTGCTCACGGCGCCGAAGAGGCCAAGGCCATGGGCTTCTGGGCGATCAACGTCGATAGCATGCTGTTCTCGATCGGCCTTGGCGTCCTGTTCCTGTTTTTCTTCCGGATGGCGGCCAAAAGGGCCACCGTCGGGGTGCCGGCCGGCCTGCAGAACTTTGTCGAGTGGGTCATCGAATTCATCGACAGTACCGTGCGGGGTTCCTTCTCGCACAGGAATGCGCTGGTTGCGCCGCTGGCGCTGACCATCTTCATCTGGGTGTTCCTGATGAACGCAATGGACCTGATCCCGGTGGACTGGCTGCCCTATGCCGCGTCGCTTGCTGGCGTGCCCTACTTCAAGGTTGTGCCGACGACCGATCCAAATGTCACCTTTGGCCTTGCGCTGTCGGTGTTTGCCCTGGTGCTGTACTACAGCGTCAAGATGAAAGGCGCGGGCGGCTTTTTCTCCGAGCTGGCGTTCCAGCCGTTCCCCAAATTCCTGTTCCCGGTCAACCTGCTGCTCGAGGGCGTGGGCCTGATCGCCAAGCCGATCTCGCTCGCCCTGCGTCTGTTCGGCAACATGTACGCCGGCGAAATGATCTTCATCCTGATTGCGCTGATGTTCGGCGGCAGCTGGATTCTGGCGCTGTTCGGCGGGGTGCTGCAGTGGGCGTGGGCGGTGTTCCACATCCTCATCATCACCCTGCAGGCCTTCATCTTCATGACCCTGACCATTGTTTACCTGGACATGGCTCACGCAGAGCATCATTGATTTCGATTGTATCCAACCCCTTTTCAACTTTAATTTTTACCTTTAGGAGCAATAAATGGAAATGACTCAAGCCGTGCTGTATATCGCTGGTGCCCTGATGATGGGCCTGGGCGCACTGGGTGCCGCCGTCGGCATCGGTATCCTCGGTGGCCGCTTCCTCGAGGGCGCTGCCCGTCAGCCCGAACTGATCCCGATGCTGCGCACCCAGTTCTTCATCGTCATGGGCCTGGTCGACGCAGTGCCGATGATCGCCGTCGGCCTGGCCATGTACGTCCTGTTCGCCGTTGCCGGTTAATTCGCGGGTTGATACGGAACTTGTCTAACCCCCGTCATGAATAAGGTGCGGATATGAATTTCAACGCAACTTTGATCGGCCAGTCCGTCACGTTCTTCTTCTTCGTGTGGTTCTGCATGAAGTTCGTGTGGCCGCCGATCATGAGCGCGCTCGAAACGCGCAAGAAGCAGATCGCCGACGGCCTCGCCGCGGGCGACCGCGGCAAGCACGAACTGGAACTGGCCGCCAAAAAGGCCGCTGACAAGCTGCGCGACGCCAAGGTGCAGGCTGCCGAAGTGATTGCCCAGGCCGACAAGCGCGCGGCTCAGATCGTCGAGGACGCAAAAACGGCCGCCAAGGAAGAGGGTGAGCGTCAGCTTGCCGCCGCCCAGGCCAACATCGCACAGGAAACCAACCGTGCGCGCGAAAGCCTGCGCGATCAGGTGGCTGGGCTGGCCGTCGCCGGCGCGGAAAAAATCCTGCGCCGCGAAATCAACGCGCAAACCCATGCTGACCTGCTGGGCCAGCTGAAAGCCGAGCTGTAAACCATGAGCGAACTGTCTACCCTGGCACGCCCCTACGCCGAAGCGGTATTCCGTCTGGCGCGGGGCGAAAAGGACCTGGCAGGCTGGTCGTCACGCCTGCAATCTCTGGCGCTGATCGTATCGGATGCCCAGGTGGCGCGTCTGATCGCCGATCCCGCGGTATCGGCCGGTCGCGTGGCGGGCCTGATTGTCGAGGTGGCCGGTGGCGATCTCGGCGAGCACGGAGGCAACTTCGTCAAGGTGCTGGCCGAAAACGACCGCCTGTCTCTGCTGCCGGAAATCGACGCACAGTTTGAAGCCCTGAAGGCGAATGCCGAAGGCACGCTCGAGGCCACCATCACCAGCGCACAGGAACTGTCGCAAGCCCAGCTCGACGATCTGGTTGCGGGGCTCAAGACCAGGTTCGACCGCGCGGTGAACGTGCAGGTGGCGGTCGATCCCGAGCTGATTGGCGGCGCGGTCATTGCCATCGGAGACCAGGTGATCGACGGTTCGGTCAAAGGGCGGCTGCAGCGCATGTCCTTTGCCCTGCAGGCCTGAGGCGTGGCCAGTCTCATCCAACTCATCTTTATCGGAACCTCGCGGTTCGGAGAATATAAATGCAATTGAATCCAAGCGAAATCAGCGAACTGATTAAAGCCAAGATCGAAAACTTCGGCGCATCGAGCGAACTGCGCACCCAAGGCACGATCGTTTCGGTCACCGACGGCATCGTCCGCATTCATGGTTTGTCCGACGTGATGTCGGGCGAGATGATCGAAATGCCGGGCAACACCTTCGGCGTGGCGCTCAACCTCGAGCGCGACTCGGTTGGAGCGGTGATTCTGGGCGACTACGAACACATCACGGAAGGTGATGTCGCCAAGTGCACCGGGCGCATTCTCGAAGTTCCGGTGGGCCGTGGGCTGCTCGGCCGCGTGGTGAACTCGCTGGGCCAGCCGATCGACGGCAAGGGTCCCATCGCCGCCGACAAAACCATGCCGATCGAGCGCATCGCGCCCGGCGTGATCGAACGTAAATCGGTCGACCAGCCGGTGCAGACCGGCTTGAAATCGATCGATGCCATGGTGCCGGTCGGCCGCGGCCAGCGCGAGCTCATCATCGGCGACCGCCAGACCGGCAAGACCGCCGTCGCGATCGATGCCATCATCAACCAGAAGGGCACCGGTGTGACGTGCATCTACGTCGCCATCGGCCAGAAGGCCTCTTCCGTGGCCAACGTGGTGCGCAAGCTGGAAGAGCACGGCGCGATGGATCACACCATCGTCGTCGCCGCGACCGCGTCCGACGCTGCCGCGATGCAGTACATCGCACCGTATGCCGGCTGCACCATGGGCGAATACTTCCGTGATATCGGCGAAGACGCGCTGATCGTGTACGACGATCTGACCAAGCAGGCCTGGGCCTACCGTCAGGTGTCGCTGCTGCTGCGCCGCCCGCCGGGCCGCGAAGCCTATCCCGGCGACGTGTTCTACCTGCACTCGCGTCTGCTCGAGCGTGCCGCGCGCGTCAACGCCGACTATGTCGAAAAGATCACCAACGGCGCCGTCAAGGGCAAGACCGGTTCGCTGACCGCGCTGCCGATCATCGAAACTCAGGCTGGCGACGTGTCCGCCTTCGTGCCGACCAACGTGATCTCGATTACCGATGGTCAGATCTTCCTGGAAACCGACCTTTTCAACGCCGGCATCCGCCCCGCGATCAACGCCGGCCTGTCGGTGTCCCGCGTCGGCGGCGCCGCGCAGACCAAGGTCATCAAAAAGCTTGGCGGCGGTATTCGTCTGGCACTGGCGCAGTACCGCGAACTCGCGGCCTTCGCCCAGTTCGCTTCCGACCTCGACGAAGCCACCCGCAAGCAGCTGGAGCGGGGCCGTCGCGTCACCGAACTGATGAAGCAGGCGCAGTACTCGCCGATGTCGGTTTCGCAGATGGCGTTGACCCTGTTCGCGGTCAACAAGGGCTATATGGACGACGTCGAGGTCGGCAAGATTCTGGCCTTCGAATCCGCCTTGATGGCCTTCATGAAGTCCAAATACGCCAGCATCATGGACACCATCGAAACCAGTGGCAATCTGGATGAAGCGACCGAAAAAGCGCTCACCGCCGCGGTGGAAGAGTTCAAGAAAACCGGCGTCTATTAATTTAGACCGCGCTGATTAGGAGCCACTATGGCAGCCGGAAAAGAGATACGGACCAAGATCAAGAGCGTGGAAAACACGTGCAAGATCACCAAGGCCATGGAAATGGTGGCGGCGTCCAAAATGCGCAAGGCACAGGAGCGCATGAAGGCTGCGCGTCCCTATGCCGAGAAAATTGCACATGTGGCAACGCACCTGGCGTACGCCCACACGGAATACAAGCATCCCTTCGTGATCGCGCGCGACACCGTCAAGCGCGTGGGCCTCATCGTCATCACCTCCGATAAGGGCCTGTGCGGCGGCCTCAATACCAACGTCCTGCGCGTGGTGGTGAGCCAGATGAAGCAGTGGGAGGCCGCCGGCGTCGGCATCGACGTTACCGCGCTCGGCAACAAGGGGCTGGGTTTCATGCAGCGACTCGGCGCCAATGTGGCGTCGCAGCTCACCGGCTTGGGTGACACCCCGCACATGGACAAGCTGATCGGCCCGGTCAAGATCATGCTGGACGCCTACCTCGAAGGCAGGATTGATGCGCTCTACATCGTCTACAACCGTTTTATCAACACGATGAAGCAGGAGCCGACGCTGACCCAGCTGCTGCCGCTGGTGCAAATGGAAGACGCCGAGGAGGCCACCCTGAAAACGCACTGGGACTACATCTACGAGCCCGATGCCAAGCCGGTGGTCGACGAGATGCTGATGCGCTATATCGAGTCGCTGGTGTATCAGGGCGTGGCCGAGAACATCGCGTGCGAGCAGTCGGCGCGGATGGTGGCGATGAAGGCCGCTTCCGACAACGCCAAGGACGTGATCGGCGAACTGAAGCTGATCTACAACAAGACCCGCCAGGCCGCGATCACCAAGGAATTGTCGGAAATTGTGGCAGGTGCGGCCGCGGTATGAACGCGTGGCATACAGAATTTAATTCTTTTAGGAAACAAGCATGAGCAACGGAAAAATTGTTCAGATCATCGGTGCCGTGGTGGACGTGGAGTTTTCGCGTGATGCCTTGCCCAGGGTCTTTGAAGCGCTGAAAATGGAGTCCCCCGAACTCACCCTCGAAGTCCAGCAGCAACTGGGCGACGGCGTGGTGCGTACCATCGCGATGGGCTCGACCGACGGCCTGCGCCGCGGCATGGACGTGCTCGCAACCGGCAACCCGATCATGGTTCCGGTCGGCCAGGCGACGCTCGGCCGCATCATGAACGTGCTCGGCACCCCCATCGACGAAATGGGCCCGGTTACGGCCGAGACGCACATGCCGATTCACCGCAAAGCCCCGGCCTATGCCGACCAGGCGGCCTCGGTCGAAATTCTTGAAACCGGCATCAAGGTCATCGACCTGATCATGCCGATCGCCAAGGGCGGCAAAGTCGGCCTGTTCGGCGGCGCCGGCGTGGGCAAGACCGTCACCCTGATGGAGCTGATCCGCAACATCGCCGTGGCCCACTCGGGCTTCTCGGTGTTCGCCGGCGTCGGCGAGCGTACCCGCGAGGGCAATGACTTCTATCACGAGATGAAAGAAGGCGGCGTGCTGGACAAGGTCGCGCTGGTCTATGGCCAGATGAACGAGCCACCCGGCAACCGCCTGCGCGTCGCGCTGACCGGCCTGACCATGGCCGAATACTTCCGTGACGAAGGCCGCGACGTGCTGCTGTTCGTCGACAACATCTACCGCTACACCCTGGCCGGCACCGAAGTGTCCGCATTGCTGGGCCGGATGCCGTCCGCGGTGGGCTACCAGCCGACGCTGGCCGACGAAATGGGTCGCCTGCAGGAGCGCATCACCTCCACCCGCACCGGCTCGATCACCTCGTTCCAGGCCGTGTACGTGCCGGCGGACGACTTGACCGACCCGTCGCCCGCGACCACCTTCGCCCACCTGGACGCGACCCTGGTGCTGTCCCGCCAGATCGCCGAGCTGGGTATCTACCCCGCGGTGGATCCGCTCGATTCGACCTCGCGTATTCTCGATCCGCAGGTCGTCGGCGAAGAGCACTACAACGTCGCCCGTGCGGTGCAGGGCACGCTGCAGCGCTACAAGGAACTGCGCGACATCATCGCGATCCTGGGCATGGACGAGCTGTCGCCCGAAGACAAATTGTCGGTGGCCCGTGCGCGGAAAATCCAGCGCTTCCTGTCACAGCCGTTCTTCGTCGCCGAAGTGTTCACCGGCGCACCGGGTAAATATTGCACGCTGAAAGAGACCGTCGCCGGCTTCAAGGCCATTGTCGAAGGTGAATACGACCATCTGCCCGAGCAGGCCTTCTACATGGTCGGCCCGATCGAAGAAGCGGTCGAAAAGGCGAAGACCATTCAGTAAGGATTTAGGGGCTAGGATTCAGGATATAGGGAAGGTGCTTCGCGCCTTTTTGACGGCCGCAGGCCGCACCCTAGCCCCTAGCCCCCAACTCCTAGCCCCTAAGGAATAACATGGCCATGACCCTGCACGTTGACATCGTCAGCGCAGAAAAATTACTCTACTCCGGCACTGCCGAAGTCGTGATCGCTCCCGGCATGCGTGGTGAGCTCGGCATCTACCCGCGCCACACCCCGCTGCTGACCACGCTCAAGCCTGGATCGGTACGCATCAAGGTGCCCGATCAGGCTGAGGAAGAGCTGGTCTATGTCTCCGGCGGCATTCTCGAGGTGCAGCCGAACGTCGTTACCATCCTGTCCGACGCCGCGGTTCGTGGCGCCGATCTCGACGAGGCCAAGGCACTCGAAGCTAAACGCGCCGCCGAAGAAGCGATGAAGGACAAGGCTGCCACCATCGACTACGCGCAAGCGCAGGCCGAATTGGCTCAGGCCGTGGCTCAGCTGGCTGCGATCAAGAAGCTGCGCAAGCTGACCTGATACACGGCAGGCGCTAACAAAAAAGCAACCTTCGGGTTGCTTTTTTAATGGGCCACCGAATGCGTGTTTCGCAGGCAATGGTTGACTAAACTGTTTCATGGACTAGTTATTAAACAAGAACGTGTTTCAATTTGAATATGTATGACACTGCATAACCCACTTTCCCTGAATCTTTAATTGGAGCTTGATCATGCATACAACCCCCTTTCTTTTCGGCCTTGTCGGTGCGGCCCTGATCTCTGCCGGAGCTGCAAGCGCGCATGCGGCCGAAGCCCCTTTTTACAACCCGACCAATGCCGCCAGCCCGACGGGGTATACGATCGGGTACGAGCTTTTCCGGACGATCGGCTGCCCTGGACGGGAGCTTCTTGGCACCCCCTGCCCGGTGCCTGCCCCCGCGCCGCTTGCTGCCGAACCTGGCTCCGCGCCGTTTGCGGCCACGCCCGCACCGCTGACCGCACCGCTGGCCGCACCGCTGGCCGCACCGCTGGTCGGAGCGCCCGCTCCCGCGCCGCTTGCCGCGGTGACTGAACCCGTACCCGTCGCAACGCTCGTGCTGGAAGGCGTGAATTTTGATTTCGACAAGGCGGTCATCCGGCCGCAGGACTATGCCAAACTCGACCAGGACGTCGATGCCTTGAAAGCATGGGGCGATGTGGACGTGGAGGTTGCGGGCCACACGTGCAGCATCGGCACCGAAGAATACAATCTGGGTTTGTCGCAGCGCCGCGCCGAGGCTGTTCGTAACTATTTGATCAGCAAGGGGGTCCCGGCCAATCGTCTGACCGTTCGGGGCTACGGGGAGTCCCGGCCGGCCTTCAGCAACGCTACGCGTGAGGGCCGAGCCCAGAACCGTCGTGTCGAACTGGTACGCTACAAATAGACAGGTTCCCGGTATGCGCTGATTACGGGGACAGTAGTCCCCGTTTTTTGGGTTGTAGCGTAGAGTGGTTCTGGCGTCGAGTTTACGACACGAAAAAAGCACCCCGGCTGCGTTTTGTTGCTATCCCCGCGACCGAGTTCGAGAAATGCTGCGTTATGTTCGGTAACGCACAGAATCGGCGCGCGCTTTTGATTATTCTCAATGAATCGTTATTACCCAACATCCTGTTAAGCGCCATCAGTGCTCAGGATGCCCATCGAATTTTGCCTGAGTTTTTATAGGAGCTTTGCTATGCGTACAACCCCTTTTCTTTTCAGCCTCCTTGGCGCGACCCTGATTTCCGCCGGGGCAATTACCGCACACGCGGCTGAAGCCCCTTATTACAACCCTTCCAATGCCGCCAGCTCGGATGGAAAAACAATCGGTTATGAGCTTTACAGGACGATCGGCTGTCCGGGTAAACAGCTTCTTGACGCACCGTGCAAAGTGCCGGCGCCCGCACCCGAGAAGGTTGCTGCTGCTGAGCCCGTGGCCGCGCCTGCGCCTGTGCCCGCGCCCGCACCGGCTTATGTCGCACCCGCGCCTGCCCCGGTTGCTTATGTCGCGCCCGAACCCGCGGCGCCGCAAAAACTGGTGCTCGAAGGCGTGAACTTTGATTTCGACAAAGCCACTCTGCGTCAGGAAGATGCCTCTGAGCTCGACAAGAACGTCGAGGCTTTGAAGGCATGGGGTGATGTGAACATCGAAGTTGCAGGTCACACGGACAGCATGGGCAGCGATGCATACAACATGAGGTTGTCGAAGCAGCGCGCAGAAGCCGTCCGCAATTTCCTGATCAGCCGCGGTGTCGCTGCAGATCGCCTGACCGCCAAGGGCTATGGTGAAGCGCAGCCGGTTGCGGATAACGCGACGGAAGAGGGTCGCTTCAAGAACCGTCGGGTTGAACTGGTCCCGCTGAAGTAATCGCGTTTCCATTCAAGCCAATCAATTATGGGGACTTCGGTCCCCATAATTATTTGTGAGTGCCGAAGCGTGCGCGCATGACGGGCAAACTGCGACGCACAAGCTTTATACTTGGCGCGCGTTTTGCTCATTCATTTTGCCGATGCGGCTCACCATCCAGACACACGAATGGAATCCAGGCTTGAAATTCTGATACTCGCGGCGGGCAAAGGCACCCGCATGCGCTCCGACCTGCCCAAGGTGCTGCACAAGCTGGCGGGCAAGTCCCTGCTCGGGCACGTGGTGGATACGGCCCATGAACTCGGCGCCGCCCAGGTCTGCGTGGTGTACGGTTTTGGCGGTGAGGCCGTGCTGCAGTCGATGGCTGACGACAGGCTGACGTTTGTGCTTCAGGCCGAACAGCACGGCACCGGCCATGCAGTGAAACAGGCGCTGCCCCAGCTGGCGGACGGCAGCGTTACGCTGGTGCTGTATGGCGATGTGCCGCTGACGCACACCGCGACCCTGCAGCCGCTGGTGACCGCGGCGCAGGCCGGAAAGCTGGGGCTGCTGACGGTGAACCTGGCGCACCCGGACGGCTATGGCCGCATCGTGCGCGAAAACGGCAAGGTCACGCGCATCGTCGAGCACAAGGACGCGACACCCGCCGAGCGCACAATTCATGAAGTCAACACCGGCATTCTCGCCGTAGCGACACGCCAGTTGAAACGGTGGATCGCCGAACTGAAGAACGACAACGTGCAGGGCGAGTACTACCTCACCGACATCATCGCGCTGGCGGTGCGCGACGGGGTAGACGTGGAAACCCATCAACCGTCGTACGAGTGGGAAGTTCTGGGGGTCAACAGCAAGGCGCAGCTGGCCCAACTCGAGCGCATCCACCAGAACGAGATCGCGCAGGCGCTGCTCGACGCCGGCGTGACCCTGATGGATCCGGCGCGGCTCGACGTACGCGGCACCCTGACGTGCGGCCGCGACGTGGCGATCGACGTCAACTGCGTGTTTGAAGGCCGCGTGAAATTGGGCGACGGCGTGCAAGTGGGCGCTAACTGCGTGCTGCGCAACGTAACGGTGGCGGCGGGCACGCGCATTGACGCCTTCACCCTGATCGACGATGCCGAAATCGGCGAAGCCAACCGGCTGGGGCCGTTTTCGCGCATCCGCCCCGGAACCACGCTGGCGCGCGACGTGCATGTGGGCAACTTCGTCGAGATCAAGAACAGCCAGATTGACGACGGCTCCAAGATCAACCATCTGTCCTACGTCGGTGACACCACCATGGGCAAGCGGGTCAACATTGGCGCCGGCACCATCACCTGCAATTACGATGGTGCCAACAAGCACCGCACGGTGATCGAGGACGACGTCTTTGTCGGCTCGGATACCCAGCTGGTGGCGCCGGTCACGGTTGGCCGCGGCGCGACCCTTGGCGCCGGCACCACGCTGACGAAAGACGCGCCCGCCGGCGAACTCACCCTGGCACGGGCGAAACAGCTCACCCTCAGCGGCTGGACACGCCCGGTCAAAAAGGTGAGGGGTGAGGGGTGAGGCGTAATTTAACGGGAGGTTTGAAAATCATGGCAATGCCAAGCAAGCAAAGCGACGGTGGCTCGATGTTTGACGCCTCACGCCTCACCCCTCACCTCTCACTCAACGCGGAGCGCTAATCATGTGCGGCATTGTCGGCGCGGTTGCGCAACGTAACGTCGTTCCCATCCTGCTCGAAGGCCTGCGGCGGCTGGAATATCGCGGCTACGACTCGGCCGGCCTGGTCATCATCGACGGCGGGATGAAGCGGGTTCGCAGCATCGGCCGCGTCGCCTCGCTGGCCGAGGAATGCGCGGCGCAGAAGGTGCACGGCCACCTCGGCATCGCGCACACGCGCTGGGCCACCCACGGCGCGCCGTCGGAGGCCAATGCGCACCCGCATGTCAGCGGACGCCTGGCGGTGGTGCACAACGGCATCATCGAAAACCACGAGGCGCTGCGCACCCGGCTGAAAGGGCTGGGATTCGTTTTCACTTCGGAAACCGACACCGAGGTCATCGCGCACCTGGTCGAACTGTATTACCGCCAGTCGAAAGACCTGCTTGCCGCCACCCGTGCGGCGGTGGCTGAACTCGAAGGCGCCTATGCCATCGGCGTAGTAAGCGAGGACTCACCCAACCGGCTGGTCTGCGCCCGCAAGGGCAGCCCGCTTCTGATCGGCCTGGGCATCGAAGAAAACTTCATTGCGTCGGACGTCTCGGCCCTGTTGCCGGTGACCCAGCGCGTGATGTACCTGGAAGAGGGCGATGCCGCCGACGTCGGCCTGCTGTCGGTGACGGTGGTCGACGCGGCGGGCAGGCCGGTCGACCGCAGCGTGCATATTTCCGAGCTGTCGGCCGACATGGCCGAGCTCGGCAATTACCGCCACTTCATGCAGAAGGAAATCCACGAGCAGCCGCGCGCGCTGACCGACACACTGTTGATCGCGGTGGCGCAGGATCATGTCCAGCCCGAATGGTTCGGCTTCGACGCCGCCGAGGTGCTGGGCAAGGTGAACGCAGTGACTTTCCTCGCCTGCGGCACCAGCTATCATGCGGCGAAAGTGGCCACGTACTGGCTGGAAGCGATTGCCGGCATCCCGGCACGCGCCGAAATTGCCAGCGAATACCGCTACCGCACCTCGGTGCCCAACCCCGATGCGCTCATCGTCACCATTTCGCAGTCGGGCGAAACCGCCGACACGCTGGCGGCGCTCAACCATGCCAAGAGCCTGGGCCAGGACAAGACGCTGACCCTTTGCAACGTGCCGGAGTCAGCGCTCACCCGCGCCTCGCGCCTCAAATTCCTGACCCGGGCCGGGCCGGAAATCGGCGTTGCCTCGACCAAGGCCTTCACCACCCAGCTGGCCGGCCTGTTCCTGCTGACGCTGGTGCTGGCGAAATTGCGCGGCCGGCTCAGCGCGGAACAGGAAGCCGCGTATCTGGCCGAACTGCGCAGCCTGCCGAATAAAGTGCAGCAGGTGCTGGCGCTGGAACCGCTGGTCGAAGCCTGGTCGCAGCGTTTTGCCAACAAGCATCACGCCCTGTTCCTCGGACGCGGCGTGCACTATCCGATCGCGCTCGAAGGCGCGCTGAAGCTGAAGGAGATTTCCTACATCCACGCCGAAGCCTATCCGGCGGGCGAACTCAAGCACGGCCCGCTGGCGCTGGTGGACGAGGACATGCCGGTGATCACCATCGCGCCCAACGACCTGCTGATCGAAAAACTGAAGTCGAACATGCAGGAAGTGCGGGCGCGCGGCGGCGAACTGTATGTATTCGCCGACGGCGACGTGCACATCGAGGAATCAGCCTTCGTGCATGTCATCAAGCTGCCCGGCGGCAGCAACGGCGCACTGTCGCCGATCCTGCACACCGTGACGCTGCAGATGCTGTCGTACCACGCCGCCCTGCAGAAAGGCACGGATGTGGACAAGCCGCGCAACCTGGCGAAAAGTGTCACGGTTGAATAAGCGGGATAGACGTTAAGGTTGGGCCATGATCGTCATGGCTGCAGTCGGCTAATAAGGAGTTCATGCCGATAGCGGAGACTGGCGCTTTTTCGGCCTGAGCTGTCGGTCAGGCTGACCGCTCCCTATGTCAGATCTTCGGCCCTAAGCAGACAAAGAGCCGTGCAACGCTCACCATGACTGGCGGTGAAACTCGGGCAATGAAGGCGCGCCGCTTCCAACTTTCCCGTGCTGCCTATAGTGTTGTTCCATCTAGAGGTCCTCTACTTAAATATGCCGAATGGCGAGCCATCGGTGGCTTCGGATCACAGCGGAAAAGAGGGCTGCTAGCCCCGACTAGTTATCTTCCCGTTTGGGGCGGATGCACCAGGTCGGTCAACGCACCTGAACCAAGCCTGCCAAGGTTATCAGCGCGCGTTCAAGTCTTTCGTCCCAGACCCGCGCACAGGACAGCCGGATGAAGTTTCTGAATTTTCCGCTCGCGGAGAAGAGGGGCCCTGGCGCAATGCTAATGCCTTGTTTCAACGCATGTCGGGCGAGCTCGAAGCTGTCGATCTTGCCCGGCAATTCCACCCAGAGAACGAAACCGCCCTGCGGTTGGGAGACCCGGGTGCCTTCGGGGAAGTACTTCATGACGGCGTCGCCCATGCGCGCCACGGCACTCGCGTACTTGCCGCGTACCTCGCGCAGGTAACGTTCGTAGCGGCCGCTTTCCAGTAGTTCAGCTACGGCCAGTTGGGGCACGGTGGGGCTGGCGATGCTGCTGACGTACTTCAGATATTCGATCCGTTCGCGATGCCGGCCGGCCGCTACCCAGCCGATGCGCAGGCCAGGCGCCAGCGTCTTGGAAAACGAGCTGCAATGAATGATGTCGGCATCGGGTGCCAGCCCCATGCAGGTGGACGGCCGCCGATGGTCGAATCCCAGGTCGCCGTAGACGTCGTCCTCAATGAGAGGCACGCCATGTTTGGCCAGCAGGCCGATCAAGGCGCGCTTGTGGGTGTCCGGCATGCAAAAGCCGAGTGGATTGCTGAAATTGGGTACGACCACGCATGCCTTCACAGGCCAGCGTTCGAATGCAAAGGCGAGCGCATCCAGGGCCATGCCTTCGTGCGGATGGGAGGGAATCTCCAGCGCTTCCAGTCCCAGTGATTCCAGCACGTGCAGCAGCCCGTAAAACGCCGGGGACTCGACTGCGACCACATCGCCTAGCTGGGTGACTGCACGCAGGGCCAGGCTCAGGGCTTCCTGGCATCCCGTGGTGATGACGATGTCGTCGGCTGAAATCCCGCCTCCTGATTCGCTCATGCGGCGGGCAATCTGACGACGCAACTCCGGCGCGCCGGGCGGCATCATGTAGCCGGCTGCCCGCGTACGCTGCAACCGTGCGACGCGGGCCATGGCTCGCGCCACTGCCAGGGTGGGCAGATAGTCCGGATCTGGCACGGCAGCGCCGAGCTGAACGATCCCCGGATCGTTGGCGGCCTTGATCAGCGCCATGGCCATTTCCTGGCCGGTGACGAGACGGGGCGGCGAGGCGGCCACTTCGCACTCTGGCTCGATTGCATGGATGGCACGGCGCGCACGCACATAAAATCCCGAGCGCGCACGCGCTTCGATATGGCCGTCGTCTTCGAGCCTGCGGTAGGCGGCAACCACGGTCGCCACGCTGACGCCGCGCTGGCGCGCCACACTGCGCACGCCGGGCAGGCGTGCGCCGGGGGCATACACGCCTTCCGTGATTCGCTGCGCCAGTTCGGCTGCAACATGCTGATAGAGCGGTCTCATGGCTGTTTCCGGTCAGTACAGATCGTTACGGTGCATATCAGTACAGATACTCAATTCAAATATCTGTGCCGTGTCAATTTATCAGTTCTGATTCTGTATTGGTAGTCGGCTCGTCGGTACAGTGGGCAACAGGAAGGCGAGTCTTCCGAATGTTCTCCAATCGTCTTGCAGGAACACGCTATGCCGATACTGACACCCGCCGCCGCCCGCGCCTTTTCCGAGGGCTGGATCGATGCCTGGAACGCACACGACCTCGATGCGGTTCTCGCCCACTACAGCGACGACTTCGAGTTTTCTTCGCCGCTCGTCATCCAGTTCGCTGCCGAACCCACGGGCACGCTCAAGGGCAAAGCGGCTGTACTGGCTTACTGGCGTGCAGCGCTTGCCAGCGTGCCGACGCTGCATTTCGATCTTGTCGACGTGCTGACGGGCGTGGACTGCTTGACGATCCTGTACCGCGGCCATCGTGGCCTCGCGGCCGAACTGTTTGAGTTCGACGCGAACGGCCGGGCGGTTCGCGGGCGGGCGCTGTATACCCGGACTGGCTGAGACTCGTGCAAATGGATGATCAGGCCTGCAAATTCTGGATGAGCGCTGCGGCGATGGCGCTGACGTTCGCGGCATTCGTGCCCTATATCCGGTCAATCCTGGTCGGCGCTACCCGGCCGCATGTCTTCTCCTGGGTTGTCTGGGGAACGAACACGTGTATCGCCTTCTATGCGACGTTGAGCGCACAGGGAGGTGCCGGCGCTTGGGCCGTTGGATTCTCCGGCGCGATCACGCTCCTTGTTGCCGCGCTGGCGTACGCGAAACGTGCGGACATCACGATCACCCGCACGGACTGGCTGTTCCTCATCGCAGGATTGGCGGCGCTGCCGCTGTGGTTCATGGCGAGCGATCCGCTCTGGGCAATCGTCATCGTCACGGCGATCGAGCTCCTCGGCTTCGGACCGACAGCACGCAAGTCCTGGCATCGACCGTATTCCGAGCCGATGGGCTTCCTGGGCATTCTGATCCTGCGCAACGCGCTGGTCATCGCCGCGCTCGAACGCTATTCGACGGCCACCTTGCTTTTTCCGGCTGCGATGGCGGTCGCATGTCTCGCTCTCGTCGTAATGATGGCGTGGCGCCGCCAGCCGATAACGATGAAAGCCACCCAAACCAAACCTTGCAGGGAGACAGCATGATGCACGATAGCGAATCTCTACTGGCGTTGATCGCCTTTTCCTTCGTGATCAGCGTGACGCCGGGCCCCAACAACCTGTTGCTCCTGTCGTCCGGACTGAATTTCGGTTTGCGCCGCACCGGCTGGCACATGCTCGGCATTCTTTGGGGGACCTACCTGATGATCTGCCTCGTTGGCGTCGGGCTTGGTGCGCTGTTGGCTGCTGTGCCCGCCGTGCAAATCACCCTCAAACTCGCCGGCAGTCTCTACATGCTCTGCCTCGCGCGCCAGTTCTGGCGAGCCGGCGCATCGCAGGCCGGGCATGTGCTCCATCCGATCCGCTTCGGAGAAGCCGTGCTCTATCAACTTGCCAATCCCAAGGTCTGGTTGATCGCGACAACAGTCATTGCCGGCTTCGTGCCCGCTGGCGGGCAATACCTTGAGAGCGTGCTCGCGACTGCGCTGGTTTTCTGCCTCACAGCCTTGCCGGGCATTGGAATATGGGCCGCGAGCGGCGCGACCTTGCTGGCCTGGATAAAGGACCCAGCCGGTGTGCAGCGGATTAATCGCGGCATGGCGGTGTTGACGGCTGCCACCGCGCCGCTGCTCTGGCTATGAACGATGAACAGGAGCATCCGCCTGATGCTGCGAGAGCAATTTGGGGTGCCCCCCCGATACGACGCACGGCAGGCAACGGAATCGATATCGGCTACTACGAACGGCAGGCGAAGCGGCTGCGGAGTCAGGCCATTCATGCCTAACTCGCCAGTTTGGTGCGATTCTGCCGTTCCAGTTCGAAGAACGATTCCGGTCACGAATGAAACGAGGTGCAGCCTATGTATGACCTGGATATGCTGGCTTTGATGGCCGACCACAATCGCTGGATGAACGAGAAGCTCTACGCGGTCTGCGCGCAGCTTTCCGACGGAGAACGCAAGCAGGATCTCGGCGCCTACTTCCGCTCCATACACGGCACCTTTAACCATCTGCTGCTTTCAGATCGCCTGTGGCTGGGACGCTTGCGGGGCGAACCGTATGCGGCCGCATCTCTCGACCAGGAGCTGTATGCCGATTACGCCACGCTTGAACGTGAGCGCGCGAAGACGGACAGCGACATTCAGGAGTATGTCGCCACGCTCGAGCCCTCGCGTCTTGCCGAACCTGTCACCTACGTATCCTTGCTCAAAAAGTCCACGGTGATCCTGCCGCTCGGTTTGATCCTGGTGCATCTGTTTCATCACCAAACCCATCATCGAGGACAGGTCACCACGCTCATTACACAACTTGGACAGGACTTCGGCGAGACCGACATGATTTACATGCCAAGCGCAGGGACGATGTATTTTGGTTCTGCAGCATCCTCGGGAGAAGAAAGACAATGACTGAAAAATTATCCACCCTGGAATATTTACAGCATCAACTTGCGGGAACCTTGCCCGCAGGGGCCACTTCGGAAATGAAGTACCCGACAGCCATCTCGAAACTGCTGGGCTTCCGTATCACCGGCATTGACAAGGCTTACGCGCGCTTGGAAATGGATGCTGACGCTGACATCCATGGCAACCAGCAAGGCACGGTACATGGCGGACTGTTGAGTGAACTGGCCGACGCCACCATCGGAACGGCGCACTCGACCACTATTGAAGAGGGCGAAACCTTCACCAGTGTCGACCTCCGCATCAGCTTCTTCCGACCGGTGTGGAAGTCAGTGTTGTCGGCTACGGCCCGACCCATCCAACACGGCAGGACCATCACCCACTATCAGTGCGAGATCGCACGCGAGGACGGCAAACTGGTCGCCCTGGCAGCAGGCACGATCATGACCCTGCGCGGTATGGTGGCGAATGGTCGCTGACCCAGTGTAGAAGCACTTCCGTGGGGCGCTGCAGGGGCTCAGGGCTATGGGTAGCTTTGGCTGGGGATGCGGCGGTCGACAATTCAGGCCGTCAGTCAGGTTGTCGGCCTTATGTGGAGCTCCACATAAGGCCGATTATGTAGACCCCTCGATTATGTGGACTTGATGCCCTGCGCTTACCCTGAGACCTTAGCTGGCAAGGGTGACGACAAGACCACGGTCAACATAATCCACAAGTCACCAA
>JAUYCF010000094.1 GCA_030692355.1 Thiobacillus sp. | reverse complement strand
CATCCCGAACAGGACGGTGAAACGCTCCCGCGCCAATGATAGTAGGCATCTCGCCTGTGAAAGTAGGTCATCGTCAGACTCCTTATCCGTGCTCCGCAGCACACTAAAACCCCCTCCCAAAAAGAGGGGGTTTTTTTATGTAAATCCAATACGTCAAGACAGGTAAAATCCGGGTGTGCCAGCCCGAACCCATAAAACCCTGTTTCCGCTCCTGCGCCGTATGTCCGATGGCCGATTCCATTCGGGCCAGGCGCTAGCGCATGAATTCAATCTTTCCCGGTCCAGCATCTTCAACGCACTTGCCCAGGCCGAGTCCATGGGCCTGACGATTCACGCTGTGCGCGGACGCGGCTACCGCATGCCTGAACCCGTAGAGTGGCTGGATGGCGTCACGGTGGCAGATTATCTTGGGACGGTAGCAGAGGCTTACACGATCCATGTCCTCGACAGCGTGGATTCGACCAACACGACCCTGATGGCTGCGGCCTTGAATGGGGCTGTGGACGGCACGCTGATCTGCACCGAACACCAGCAATCCGGCAAGGGCCGGCGAGGCCGCCAGTGGCATTCGGTTCTCGGCGGCAGCCTCACGTTTTCTGTATTGTGGCGTTTCGAGAATGGCCTGCAGTCGTTGTCCGGCCTGAGCCTCGCGGTGGGGCTGGCGATCGCCCGCGCGGTCAATCGCCATAGCCGCCATCCGGTCAGGTTGAAATGGCCCAACGACGTGCTGGTGGACTACCGCAAGCTGGCGGGGATTCTGGTCGAGGTACAGGGCGACATGCATGGGGCGGCCTTCGCGGTGGTGGGTGTCGGGCTGAACGTCCGGCTGAGCGGAGCACAACGCGATGCGGTCGATCAGGCCGTGGTCGACCTGGCCGAGATGGGGGTGGTGGTGGGCCGCAACCGATTGCTGGCAGATTGCCTGCTGGAACTGCACGCGGTGTTGAGCCTGTTCCGCCAGCACGGATTCGCGTCCCTGCGCGAGGACTGGCTGAAGCTGGATGCCTACGCGGGCAGGGCTGTGGCGCTGGCCTTGCCGGATGCACGCAGCGTTCGGGGGATGGCGTCGGGTGTCGACGAAACGGGCGCATTCCTGCTGCGCGACGCCCAGGCGACTTTGCGACCCTATAGCGGCGGTGAAATCAGCTTGCGTCTGGATGCCGCATGACGACCCGCCGGCTGTTGATCGATGCCGGCAACTCGCGCCTGAAATGGGCAGCGGTTGAAGATGGGCAATGGTGCGCGCAAGACTGCTGCGATTATGCGGATTTGGCAGTCTTGAAGGCGCAGCTGACGGCCGGCACCGATTGCTTCATCGCCAGCGTGGCAAGCGTCGCACACGAGCAACGGCTGGCCGCATTGCTGGAGGCGGCGGATATCGGTGCGCTATGGTTGATGGCTGAGGCGGACTTTGGCGGGGTGAGAAATGGCTACCAGAATCCGCTGCAACTGGGCGTGGATCGCTGGATGGGCCTGATCGCCGCGCGCCGGCGCACCTGTGGGCCGGTCCTGGTGGTGTCGGCCGGGACGGCGATGACGGTGGACGCCCTGTCGGCAGATGGCGTGTTTCTGGGGGGCGTGATCGTGCCGGGCGCCTTATTGATGCGACGAGCGCTGCAGCAGGGTACGGCGCACGTTTCAGAGGTTACAGGCCATTGGCAGGCATTTCCGCGCAGCACGGCCGACGCGGTGGAAAGCGGGATTGTGGCGGCGCTGTGCGGGGCGATAGAACAGCAGTGTGCGCGCCTGGCCGAGGCTGCGGGAGGCGTTCCGCTGTGCTTGCTGACGGGCGGGGACGCCGGGATGCTGTTGCCGCACCTGACTGTGCCTGCCGAGCATGTGCCTGCCCTGGTGCTGGAAGGCATCGACTGTGTCGCACGGGAGGGGGAATCGAGATGAAATGGATCGCATGGGCATTGCTGATGCTGAACCTGGCTGTGGCGGGGTTTTTCATCGGCCGCAGCCATTGGCCGCAGGCCCAATCGGACCAGAATGCGCCGATGAACGTAGACCGCCTCAGCCTGCGTACTCAGTCTGCGTCCGCGCCGGCGCCAGCGCCGGCGGCCCGCGTGGCGGCACCCGAGGCCATGTGTGTGGAATGGCGCGGCTTGAACCCGGACGAGTTCGCGCAGGTGCGCGAACAGCTCAAGGCCATGGCTGGCGAGCGGGCGATGTCGTTCGCCGAGGTGCCGCTGAACACCCGGCACTGGGTGATTTTCCCGCCCTTGCCCAGCGCGCAGTCGGCGGCGGACAAGCTGGGCGAACTGGCAGCGGCGGGCGTGGGGGATGCCTTTGTGGTGAAGGATGGTGCCTGGAGCAATGCCATTTCGCTCGGTTTGTATGCCGACGACAATGCGGCGCGGCGGCGCGTGCGCGAAGTCGAGGACAAGGGTGTGCTCGGCACGCGCGTCGAGCTGCTGCCGCGCCAGGGCACGCATTTTTACTTTGTGATTCGCAGCGAGGACACGGACACGCTTAAAAGCCTGGGCGCGATCAAACAGTCCTATCCGAATAGCCAGCAGTCGCGCGTGGCCTGCCGGTCATAAGCTGGGCAGCAGATAGTGCAGCGCAATGCCGCCGAACACCGCGGCGCCGAACCAGGTGTTGTGCAGGAAGGCGCGAAAGCATTGCTGCGGGTCGCGTTGCCGGATCAGTTTCATGTGGTAGAGCGCGATCGCTGCCGCCACCGCCAGCCCGCCATGGAATGCCGCGCCCATTTCCCGCTGCAATCCGACCCAGCCGAGCAGTCCCAGAGTCGCCACATAGCAAACTGCAATCGCGGCCAGGTCAAAATGCCCGAAGGTGATCGCCGAGGTCTTGATGCCGATCTTGAGATCGTCTTCGCGGTCGACCATCGCGTATTGGGTATCGTAGGCGATCGCCCAGAAAACGTTGGCCGCCAGCAGAACCCAGGCTTCCAGCGGGACTTCGCCCCGCAGCGCGGCATAGCTCATCGGAATGCCGAAGCCGAAGGCGATGCCGAGATAGGCCTGCGGGATCGCGAAGAAGCGCTTGGTAAACGGGTAGCTGGCGGCCAGAAACAGCGCGATGACCGAAAGTTTCAGCACCAGCGCGTTGAGCGGCAAAATCAGCAGGAATGCCAGCAGGGACAGGCCCGCCGCCAGCAGCAGCGCCTCCTTCGGCGACACCTTGCCGGCGGCCAGCGGGCGCTCGCGGGTGCGCGCCACGTGCGGGTCGATCTCGCGGTCGGCGTAGTCGTTGATGACGCAGCCGGCCGAGCGCATCAGCACCACGCCCATGACGAAAATCCACAGGATCAGCCAGTCCGGCCGGCCATTGCCGGCAAGCCACTGCGCCCACAGCGTGGGCCACAGCAGCAGCAGGATGCCGATCGGCTTGTCGAGCCGCATCAGTTTTTCGTAATGGGACAGGCGTTCGGTCAGGGTCATGGGGCCTCGATGGCGGGTAGAAAAACTTCGGTCACCAGAAGCGGGTGGCCGTTGAGGCAGAACACCGAGCGGCGTGCCCACAGATGATGCGCGGTAAGCCCAGTGTGACGCCGGGCCGCGCGATAGAGTGGATGGCGCGCGTCGAGTCGACGCATCGTCAGGCCGAGTCGTCGGATACGCGGATCGGTAAATAGCGTTTCCCCCAGAGGTTTCGTCCCCAGTCGGGTGATTCCGCACCAGCCGCCGCGCAGGCTGGCGCGGGGCAGCACGCTGTGGGCGAATACCCGCATGTGGCCACCGCCGATGAGCAGGACGTCGCGCACGTAGGCCAGCGTTTTGGGACTCAAGCGCAATGTCTGGGCTTCGTCGGGAAACGGCCGCGCGAACCCGCGTGCGACCGGACTGACCCTGAAATCGGCATGGCGCGCCTTCAGGCGGCGGGTGAGCGAACCGCGGTCCGACAGCCAGCTCCGCAACGCCCGCGGTGCGCGAAAAGGATGCGTAAACCAGCCGCGCTGTGGCGCGATGTAAGAGAGTGTGTCGTGCCGTGAAGCGGTCACTGTGGGGCCCAGGACAAAACGCGCATTATGCCAAAGCGGCGGAGACATTCGGACGGTGCCAGCAGCCTGTCGTGCGGACTTGAAGTCGTGCTGCGCGCGAATTGGCCGTCCCGATTCAAATTTGCGCCCTGTTTAACCCATATTGTTAATTGGACGATTTATAGCGCGCAGGGTGCATTCTGTGCACCGATTGACGCCCGAAGGTGCACGGAGTGCACCCTACCCAAAGCATTTCACCCCAATGAACAATCTGGGTTTAATCACTTTTTGTTCATCAATCCAGCATTTCACGCGCATTCCACGCCTTTTCGCCCGGTTTCACGTTCGCTGGACGGACCTCGCCCCGCCGGTGGAAATCAATCTCTTCCTCGCCGATCAGCGTTTCCGGCAGCCGGTGTTCCGCGCGGCGCTGCCCTTTCTGGCGCTGATGATGGCGTGGCTCGCGCTGTTGGCCTGCATTCCCGCCTTGAGCCTGTGGCACCAGTCAGGTCTGTGACAGCCCGGCACGGTTGCCCAGCCAGCGTTCGATATGGCGCGCGGCGATCGCGGGGTGTGCCCTGAGGCAGCGCTGGGCGTAGTCGCGCGCCCGTTCCAGCAGCGACACGTCGCGTTCCAGATCGGCAAAGCGCAGCATCGGCAGACCGCTCTGGCGGCTGCCGAGGAATTCGCCGGGGCCGCGCAGCAGCAAATCCTGGCGCGCGATCTCGAAGCCGTCGGTGAGTTCGAAAATCACCTTGAGGCGCGCGCGGGCGAGTTCCGCTACCGGCGGCTGGTACAGCAGCACGCATACCGATTCGCGGCTGCCGCGCCCGACGCGCCCGCGCAGCTGATGCAGTTGCGCGAGCCCCATGCGCTCGGCGTGCTCGACCACCATCAGCGCGGCGTTGGGCACGTCGACGCCGACCTCGATCACGGTGGTGGCGACCAGCAGGTCGATTTTATGCGCCTGGAACGCAGCCATCACCGCCTGTTTTTCGTCCGGCTTCAGCCGCCCGTGCACCAGGCCGATGCGCAGGTCCGGCAGTTGTTCCACCAGGCTCGAATAGGTGTCCTGTGCCGTTTGCAACTGCAGCTTCTCCGATTCCTCGATCAACGGGCATACCCAGTAGGCCTGGCCGCCTCCGAGGCAGGCGGCCGTCACCCGTGCCAGAACGTCGTCGCGGCGCGCGGAACTCACCAGCTTGGTCACGATGGGGGTGCGTCCCGGCGGCAGTTCGTCGATCACCGAGACATCGAGGTCGGCAAAAAAGCTCATCGCCAGCGTGCGCGGAATCGGTGTCGCGCTCATCATCAGCTGGTGTGGTTCCGTGCCTTTCTGCATCAGCGCCAGTCGCTGGCCGACGCCGAAACGGTGCTGCTCGTCGACCACCGCCAGCCCCAGACGCGCGAAGCCGCCGGCCTCCTGGAACAGTGCATGGGTGCCGAACGCAAGGTCGATGCCGCCCGCAGCAATCGCCTGCCAGGCCGCCGTGCGTTCGGACTTGCGCTGGCTGCCAGACACCCAGGCGCAGCGCACGCCGAGCGCCGACAAGACGGGGGCGAGCTTGCGGTAATGCTGCTCGGCGAGGATTTCGGTCGGCGCCATAAAGGCGGCCTGAAAGCCGTTTCCGATCGCCTGCAGACAGGCCAGCGCAGCCACCACGGTCTTGCCGCTGCCGACGTCGCCCTGCAGCAGGCGGCGCATCGGGTGCGGCAGTGCCAGATCGGCGCTGATTTCCTCCCAGGTGCGCGCCTGCGCGGCGGTCAGTGCGAACGGCAGCGTGTGGATGAAGGTGGCGGTCAGCTGCTGCTGCGCGGGCAGGGGCGCGGTACACAGGCGCTGTCGCTGTCGGCGCGCGGTGGCCAGCGACAGCTGCTGCGCCAGCAGCTCGTCGAAGGCCAGACGCTGCCACGCGGGGTGCTGGCGCGACTCAAGCTCGGCCAGCGTGCAATCCGGCGGCGGCTGGTGCAGCAGGCGGATGCTGGCTTCCAGTTCCGGCAAACCCAGTTCGGCCAGCCACTCGGCGGGCAGGGTGTCGGTGATCGGTACCGCCAGCGCGCGCGCGACCAGCTTGCGCAGCGTGGCCTGCCCCAGTCCGGCCGTGGTGGGATACACCGGGGTGAGCTGGGTCGGCAGCGGCGTGGCATCGTCAGCTTTCACAAAGCGCGGATGCACCATTTCCAGCCCCAGAAACCCGCCGCGCACCTCGCCGCTGAAGCGAAAACTCTCGCCCGGCTGGAACAGCTTGAGGTGGCTGGGGTAGAAATTCAGGAAGCGGATGCCGAGCACGCCGCCGGCGTCCGCCACTACCACCGTCAGCATGCGGCGCGGGCGGAAGGCGACGCTCGCCTCGCGAACTACTGCCTGCACCTGCGCCGGCTGCCCCGGCAGCAGGTCGCGGATCGGCGTGAGGCGGGTTTCGTCTTCCCAGCGCAGCGGCAGGTGCAGCACCAGATCGGTGTCGCGGGCCAGCCCCAGCCTGGCGAGTTTGGCGGCGAGCGCCGGACTGACGGGAAAGGAAAACGGCGGCGCCGCTTTCACTTTAAAACCTTATTCGAACCACGGAGGCACGGAGGCACAGAGAAAAAACAGGACAGGGCTGCTAAACCTGTGCGCCCGCCATAGGCATATTGTACAAAGTACAAGGCGGCCTGTTTTTCGATGTTCTCTGTGTCTCTGTGCCTCTGCGGTGAGCAGTTTGGATTCAATTCAAACTAGCCAACAACCATCACGGCGTCGGCCTCGACCAGCGCGCCGCGCGGCAACGCGGCCACGCCGACTGCGGCGCGCGCCGGATAGGGCTGGCTGAAGTAGCCCGCCATGATTTCGTTGACACGGGGAAAGTGGCCGAGGTCGGTCAGGAACACGTTCAGCTTCACCACGTCGGCCAGCGAGCCGCCCGCCGCGGCTGTCACCGCGGCCAGGTTCTTGAATACCTGATGGATCTGCGCGTCGACGCCGTCGACCAGCTGCATGGAGGCGGGGTCGAGGCCGATCTGGCCTGACATATATACGGTGTGATCGACCCGCACCGCCTGCGAGTAGGTGCCGATCGCGGCAGGCGCTTCGCCGGTCTGGATGATGCTTTTGTTCATGCTGAGTCCTGATGCGGTTGAATTATTGGGATTGCGCGGCGCGGCCGTCCTTCCTGCCCTTGATGCGGAAAATCCGCACCACGTCGGGCAGTACGCGCAGGCCGCGCATCACGCGGGCGAGGTGCATGCGGTTTTCCACCTGCACGGTGAAAAACAGCACGGTATAGGGGCTGCCGTCCTCTTCTTCCATTGCGATGTTGCCGATGTTGGAGCCGTGTTCGGCGATCGCGGATGCGACCTTGGCCAGCACGCCGCGCTGGTTGCCGACGATGACCTTGATCGAAACATCGAACATGTGGCCGGGCTCGGCTTCCCATTCGACGTCCAGCCATTTGTCGGGGTCGGTACGGAAGGCGCGGATCGAGGTGCAGTCGTGGGTGTGGATGATGAGTCCGCGATCCTTGTGGATGAAGCCGAGAATCGGGTCGCCGGGAATCGGGTGGCAGCACTGCGCCAGCTCGACCGCGATGCCTTCGGTGCCGCGGATGCTGATGGCATGGGGATGGGCCGGAACCCCGGTTTTTTCGCCCTGCACATGCAGCAGCTGGTGCGCCACCACCAGCGGCAGTTTGCGTCCCAGTCCGATACCGGCGAACAGCTCCTCCCGCGTCTGCAGGCCGTAGTCTTTGACCACGCGGTCCCATACTGCCGGCTCGGGCTTGATCCCATCGGGATGAAGCGCGGCAATGGCGTTGGTGAGCAGGCGCTCGCCCAGCGCCGCCGCTTCTTCCACCCGCGTGTTGCGCAGGTAATTGCGAATATGCGAGCGCGCCTTGCCGGTGGCGACGAAATTCAGCCAGGCGGCGTTGGGGCTGGCATTGGCGGCGGTGAGGATCTCGACGTGGTCGCCGTTTCGAAGCTGGGTGCGCAACGGCATCAGCTCATAATTGATCTTCACCGCAATGCAGTGAAAGCCGACGTCGGTGTGCACCGCGAACGCAAAATCCACCGCCGTGGCGCCGCGCGGCAGCGCCATGATCTTGCCCTTGGGGGTGAAGACATAGACCTCGTCGGGAAACAGGTCGATCTTGATGTGTTCGAGGAATTCGGGCGAATCGCCGTGGTCGGCGTGGATATCGAGCAGCGACTGCAGCCAGCGATGGGTGCGCGTCTGCACATCGTTGAGCGCGGCGTCGGCCGACTTGTACATCCAGTGCGAAGCCACACCGGACTCCGCCAGCCGGTTCATGTCGGCGGTGCGGATCTGCACCTCGATCGGGGTGCCGTTGGGGCCGAACAGGATCGAGTGCAGCGACTGGTAGCCATTGGCCTTGGGGATCGCGATGTAGTCCTTGAACTTGCCGGGGATCGGCTTGTACAGCGAATGCAATGCGCCCAGGGTCATGTAGCAGGTCGGCTGGTCGCGCACCACCACGCGGAAGCCGTAGATGTCGAACACCTCGGAGAACGCCAGGTTCTTTTCCTGCATCTTGCGGTAGATGCTGTAGAGGTGCTTTTCGCGCCCGGTGATGGTGGCCTCGATCTTGCAGTGATCGAGCTTTTCCTGTAGCGCGATCTTGATCTTGTCGACCAGCTCGCGGCGATTGCCGCGCGCCGCCTTCACCGCCTTGGCCAGCACCTGGTAGCGATTGGGATGGTTGTAGCGGAAGCCGAGGTCCTCCAGTTCCTGGTAGACCGAATGCAGCCCCAGCCGGTTGGCGATGGGGGCATAGATTTCCAGGGTTTCCTTGGCGATCCGCTTGCGTTTTTCGGCCGGCATCGAGCCCATGGTGTGCATGTTGTGCAGGCGGTCGGCCAGCTTGATCAGGATGACCCGCACGTCCTGCGCCATCGCCAGCAGCATCTTGCGGAAGTTCTCCGCCTGCGCGTGCTGCTCGGATTCAAACGCCAGCTTGTCGAGCTTGGACACGCCCTCGACCAGCAGCGCGACCGGCTTGCCATAGCGCGCCTCGATTTCGCTCACTGTGGCTGGGGTATCCTCGACCACGTCGTGCAGCAGCGCGGCGATCAGGGTCTGCGCATCGAGGTGCCAGCCGGCGAGAATGCCGGCGACGGCAAGCGGGTGGGAGATATAGGGTTCGCCGCTCTTGCGGAACTGCCCTTCGTGGGCGCTGCGGCTGAATTCGTAGGCCTGCTCGATCTGGCTTGTTTCGTCGGGCGAAAGATAGGCCAGGGCCGGACGCAGCGATTCGAATTCGTGCGTCATCGCCGGCGCGCGGTGGGTGTGCGCCGGTTGACGTGTAAGTGGCCGTTCAGGCACGGCCCCGGTTGAGGATTTCACGCCCGACCTTGCCTGCGGCGATTTCCCGCAGCGCGGTAACGATGGACTTGTCCCTGGATTCGACCATGGACTGCGAGCCCTGCGCCAGCTGGCGTGCGCGGTAGGCCACGGCAAGGGTCAGTTCGAAGCGGTTGGGAAACATTTCAATACATTCATCAACGGTAATGCGGGCCATACGGACTCCTGCTTCAGGCGGTGCGTCGGAATTCCTCGAACAGCGCGGCATGCCTTTCCAGTTGGCGTGCCGCTTCGAGGCGGATGCTGCGGGTAATGGCGACCAGGTCCAGCAGGGCATGGTCGAAGTCATCATTGACGATTATATAGTCGAATGCATCGGCGTGAGCGACGTCGTGGGCGGCAGCGGCCAGCCGGCACTCGATCACCTCGTTGCTGTCCTGCCCGCGCCCGGCCAGGCGGGTGCGCAGCGCATTGAACGACGGCGGCAGAATGAATATCGATTCGGATTGCGGAAAATGCTGCTTCACCTGTGCCGCGCCCTGCCAGTCGATCTCCAGCAGGATGTCGCGGCCGGCGTTGAGATCGCGTGCAATGCTGCCTTTCGAGGTGCCGTAAGAATTGCCGTACACCTCGGCGTGCTCGAGAAACTCGCCCTCGGCCAGCATGATTTCGAAGCGTTCGCGGCTAACGAAGTGGTAGTCGCGGCCGTCGGTTTCGCCGGGGCGGGGCACGCGTGTGGTGTAGGAGACCGACAGGCGAATTGCCGGGTCGGCTTTCAATAGCGCCTTGACCAGGCTGGTCTTGCCGGCGCCGGAAGGGGCGCTGACGATGTAAAGCACGCCTTGGCTGGGATTTGGGGTCATGATCGTTCCGGATGTCCTGTTATTTTAAGAGCCTGTCCGCGAAGGCCGCGAAGAACCGCGAAGGAAAACCCTTGATGATGACTTTCTTCGTGACTCTTCGCGTCCTTCGCGGATAAAAAATCATTCGATATTCTGCACCTGTTCGCGCATCTGCTCGATCAGCACCTTGAGTTCGAGCGAGACACGCGAGGTTTCCGCCGCAACCGATTTCGAGCCCAAAGTGTTGGCCTCGCGATGCAGTTCCTGCATCAGGAAATCGAGCCGCTTGCCGACTGCGCCAGGTTGATTCAGCACGCGGCGCACCTCGGCAAAGTGGGTGGCGAGGCGGGAGATTTCTTCGTCGATATCGGATTTTTGCGCAGCCAGCACGAGTTCCTGCGCCAGCCGTTCGTGTCCCGCCTCGCCCAGCGCGTCGTGCAGTCGCTGCGTCAGTTTTTCGCGCTGGGCGGCAGCCAGCGCGGGCAGCAGCGGCTCCAGGCCGGCCACCTGTGCTTCGGCTGCGGCGAGCCGGTCGAGGATGTGCTGTTTCAGCTTGGCGCCCTCGCGCCGGCGGCTTTCCACCAGTTCATCCAGCGTGGCGCGCACGCCCGCCAGCGCCGCCTCGTTCAGCGCATCCTGCGACAGGGCGGCGCCCTGCATCGCACCGGGCCAGCGCAGGATCTCGTTGACGCTCAACGGCACGCTGTCGGGCAGGCGTTGCCGCACGTCGCCCTGCCATTGCGCCAGACGCTCAAGAATGGCCGGGTTCAAGCCGTTATCAAGCGAGGCGACGGGCAACACGTTCAGGCTGATTCGGCACTCCACCTTGCCGCGCACGAGATGCTGATTGATCAGCTCGCGCAGCTGCGGCTCGAGGGGCCGGAATTCGTCGCCCAGGCGGAAATGCAGTTCCAGGAAGCGCTGATTGACGCTGCGCAGGTCGATGTCGACGCCGGCATGGTCGAGGTTGAGGCTGTGGGCGGCGAACCCGGTCATGCTGGCTGTCATGGGTGTTTGAAATATGGATTATGGATATGATTGCCGGCGCGGAGCCGGGGATTTTTCGGCATGGCCGATTAACAGACAAAGATAATAGACGTTCGACTATGGCGACTCAACCCAACCAGGCGCTGCCCAACGGTTATCGGCTGAACGAATACACCATTGTGCGCAAGATTGGTGGTGGCGGCTTCAGCATGGTGTATCTGGCGCGCGACGACAACAACCAGTCGGTGGCGATCAAGGAATACCTGCCGGGCGCTCTGGTGCTGCGTACCGAAGGCTCGGTCATCGTGCAGGCCAGTTCGACCGAAAACAACAACATCTTCCGTCACGGCATGAAGTGCTTCTTCGAGGAGGGTCGGGCGCTGGCGTGCATCGACCATCCCAACGTCATTCGCGTGACCAATTTCTTTCGCGCCAACGACACCGTCTACATGGTGATGCGCTTCGAGCGCGGCAAAACGCTGCAACAGCATATCCAGGCCAATCGCGGCACCATCCGCGAGGGCTTCATCCGGCGGGTGTTTGTGCAACTGCTGAATGGTTTGCGCGAAGTGCATACGCACAAGCTGCTGCATCTGGATATCAAGCCGTCGAATTTATACATTCGCCTGGATGGCTCGCCCGTCCTGATCGACTTCGGCGCGGCGCGGCAAACGCTCAGCCAGGAGGAGACCAAGCTGCAGCCCATGTACACCCCCGGCTTTGCCGCGCCCGAGCAGTATCACAATCGCGAACGGCTGGGGCCGTGGACCGACATCTACAGCGTCGGTGCCAGCCTCTACGCCAGCCTGGCGGGCTATCCGCCGCAGGCGGCCGATGCGCGCCTGCTCAACGACAAGCTGGTGCCGGCATCGGTGAACTGGCGCGGCGCCTACTCCGACCAACTGCTGGAAACCATCGACCAGTGCCTCAAGCTCAACTACATGGAACGCCCGCAAAGCGTGTTCAGCCTGCAGAAGGTGCTGATGGACCGCAGCGCGATGACGTCGCCACGGCGGTCGTTGCTGGGCAGCATAAAACGCTCGCTGAACCGGGAATTGTTTTAAAGTGACGCCATGAAATTCACCATCTATCAGGCGTCACGCCAGGGCGGACGCAAAAACAACCAGGACCGGGTGGCCTATTCCTATAGTCGCGAAGCGCTGCTGATGGTGGTGGCGGACGGCATGGGCGGCCACATGCACGGCGAAATCGCCGCCCAGATCGCGGTGCAGACGCTGACCGACCAGTTCCAGAAAATGGCCAAGCCGCGCCTGGACGACCCCATGGCCTTCCTGGCCGACGCGACCACACGCGCGCACTACGCGATCAACGACTACGCGGTCGAGCAGGATCTGCTGGAAATCCCCCATACCACCAGCGTTGCCGCGGTCATTCAGGACAACACGGCCTACTGGGCGCACGTGGGCGATTCGCGGCTGTACCTGTTCAGCGACGGCAGCCTGCTCGCGCGCACGGAGGACCACACCGCGGTGGCCCAACTGGTGCGCAACGGCATCATCAGCGAAGAAGAGGCGGGCACCCATCCGGAGCGCAACAGGGTCTCCAACTGCCTGGGGGGCTACGTCCCGCCGCAGGTGGAATGCAACGCGCCGATTCCGCTGCATGACGCCGACACCATGCTGCTGTGCACCGACGGCATCTGGGGCATGGTCAGCATTCCGGAAGTGTCGGCCCTGCTGCATGCCTACACGCTGGAAGACGCGGTGCGCCACCTGATGGATCACGCCGAATTCCGCGGCGGCGAGCACGGCGACAACCTCAGCCTGATCGCCATGACCTGGGGCGAGGCGCGGATGCCGAGCAAGGATTCGATTTCCACCCTGGCGCTGCCGGATGGCGGCGTCACTACCCAGATCAACGCAATGAGCCCCCTGTCCAGCACGCAGGCGGTGTCGGACGACGAAATCGAGCGTGCCATCGCTGAAATTCAGCAGGCCATCCAGAAAATTTCCGCCAAGTAGCCCGGCTGCGGGCTTTGTGGGTGGGGCGCGCGTGACGCGGTAAAATCGCGCTTTCCGTTTTGAACCGCCCACCATGTCCGCTCCAATTGCCCGTCCCAGCGGCCGCGCGCCCGATGCGCTACGCCAGCTGACCTTCACCCGCAAGTTCACCCGGCATGCCGAAGGCTCGGTGCTCGTCACCATGGGCGACACCCGCGTGCTGTGCACCGCCAGCGTGCTCGACAAACTGCCGCCGCACAAGAAGGGCAGCGGCGAGGGCTGGCTGACCGCCGAATACGGCATGCTGCCGCGCTCCACCCACACCCGCAGCGACCGCGAAGCCGCGCGTGGCAAGCAGTCCGGGCGCACCCAGGAAATCCAGCGCCTGATCGGACGCAGCCTGCGTGCCGTGGTCGACTTGAAGAAACTCGGCGAACGCACCCTGCACATCGACTGCGACGTGCTGCAGGCCGACGGCGGCACCCGCTGCGCCAGCATCTGCGGTGCCTATGTCGCGGTGGCCGACGCCATTTCCGGCTTGCTGCGCGAGGGCAAACTCACCGAAACCCCGCTTGTCGACAGTATCGCCGCCGTCTCGGTCGGTGTCTGGCAGGGCCAGCCGGTGCTCGATCTCGACTACGTGGAAGACTCCGACTGCGACACCGACATGAACGTGGTGATGACCAGCAGCGGCGGCATCGTCGAAGTGCAGGGCACCGCCGAAGGCGCACCGTTCTCCCGCGCCACCCTCGAAGCGCTGCTCGACCTGGCGACCGCCGGCATCGCGCAAATCACCGCCGCGCAGCAGAAGGCGTTAAAAGCGGATTGATCCGCGAAGGACGCGAAGAAAATTCTGAGGTTTGCTTCGCGCCCCTTCGCGTCCTTCGCGGATAAAAATCAAAAAGGAGAACCATGGAAAAAATCGTCATCGCCTCCGGCAATCCGGGCAAACTGCGCGAAATCGCGCGCATCCTCGAACCGCTGGGGATCAAGGCCGCGCCGCAGTCCGACTTTGGCGTCCCAGAATGCCCCGAACCGCACGTCACCTTCGTCGAAAACTGCCTCGCCAAGGCGCGCCATGCCAGCGCGCACACCGGCCTGCCGGCGCTGGCCGACGACTCCGGTATCTGCGTCGAGGCGCTCAACGGCGCGCCCGGCGTGTATTCCGCGCGCTATGCGGGCGAGCCGAAATCCGACCAACGCAACAACGGGAAGCTCATTGAAGCGCTTGCGGGCCAACCCAACCGCCGCGCGCACTACTACTGCGTGATGGTGCTGGTGCGCTATGCCGACGACCCCGAGCCGCTGATCGCCGAAGGCCGCTGGTTCGGTGAAATCATCGACACCCCGCGCGGCGAGGGCGGCTTCGGTTACGACCCCTATTTCCTTGTCCCGGAATTCGGCAAGACCGGCGCCGAACTCGGCGAGGACGAGAAGAACGCCATTTCGCACCGCGGCCAGGCCTTGCGCGAACTGGCCGACAAGCTGGGGCGGCTTGCCTGAGTCCGTTATTCGCGTACACAACGGCGGCCTGAAAGTGTCGCCGCCGCTGGCGCTCTACATTCACCTGCCGTGGTGCGTGAAGAAATGCCCGTACTGCGACTTCAATTCGCATGCCGCGCAGGGCCTCCCAGAAGCCGCCTACATCGACGCGCTGCTGCTCGATCTGGAACGCGCGCTGCCCGACATCTGGGGGCGCAAAATCCATACCGTGTTTTTCGGCGGCGGCACCCCCAGCCTGTTTTCGGCGGAGGGGATCGACCGCATCCTGACCGGCGTGCGTACCCTCACGCAACTGCTGCCGGGCGCGGAAATCACGCTGGAGGCCAACCCCGGCACGGTCGAGGCGGGAAAGTTCGCAGGCTTCCGCGACGCGGGCGTGACGCGTGTGTCGCTCGGCATCCAGAGCTTCAATCCACGTCATCTCAAGGCGCTGGGGCGCATCCATGACGATGCCGAAGCGCGCCGCGCGGCTGAGCTCGCCGCCACCCATTTCGATACCTTCAATCTCGACCTGATGTTCGCCCTGCCGGGGCAGACGCTGGCCGAGGCGATGGCCGACGTCGACACCGCACTGGCATTCCAGCCGCCGCACCTGTCGGCCTATCACCTCACGCTCGAACCCAACACGCCGTTCGGCCATGCCGCACCGCCGAATTTGCCCGACGACGATCTCGCCGCCGACATGCAGCAGTTGATCGAAGCACGGCTGGCCGAGGCCGGCATGCAGCATTACGAGACTTCAGCCTATGCGCGGCTGAATCACGCCAGCCGCCACAATCTCAACTACTGGCAGTTCGGCGACTATCTCGGCATCGGTGCCGGCGCGCACTCAAAACTAAGCTTCCACGACCGCATCCTGCGGCAGATGCGCACCAAGCATCCGCTGCAATACATGGATGCCGTGGCGCAGGGCGCGCACATCGCCGACGCCCGCACGCTTACGCGCGACGACCTGCCGTTCGAGTTCATGATGAACGCGCTGCGGCTCAATGAAGGGGTTCCTGCCGCGCTGTTCGAGGAACGCACCGGCCTGCCGCTGAACGTTTGTACTGCGGCACTCGAACGGGCGCGAAGCCGGGGCTTGCTGGAACGCGACGCAACCCGGCTCAAGCCGACGCTGCAGGGGCAGCGCTTTTTGAACGATCTGCTGGAATTGTTTCTGCCGGGTTAGCGGGGCGCTTGAAGCGGATTCCGGCTTCCGCTGCAGGATGCGGCCAGAAGCGTTTGTTTTAGTGATGGCTGCCGCTGGGTTTGCCTTTCAAGCGGTAGAGCGTGCCGCAATACGGGCACAGCGCATCGCCGCGCGACTCGATGGGCAGGTGGACGCGCGGATGCGAATTCCAGACGGCGTGCCGCGGCATCGGACAGTGCAGGGGCAGGTCGCCCTCGGCGACTTCGATGATGCGCTGGGTGTTGTCCTGCTGTTCGCTCATACAGACCTCGCTTATTTGACCGGAGTGAGCCAGTCGGTGTGGGCCGCGGCACGGCCGTGCACGCAGTCGAAATACATCGCCTGCAGCCTGGCGGTGATGGGGCCGCGGGCGCCTTCGCCGATCGCCCGGTTGTCGAGTTCGCGGATCGGCGTGACCTCGGCGGCGGTGCCGGTGAAGAATGCTTCGTCGGCGCTGTAGACCTCATCGCGGGTGATGCGTTTTTCAATCAGCGGCAAGCCGATTTCGGCGGCAAGCTGGATGATGGTGTCGCGGGTGATGCCTTCCAGCGCGCTGGTCAAATCCGGTGTAATGAGCTTGCCGTTGCGGATGATGAAAACATTCTCGCCCGAGCCTTCTGCAACGAAGCCGTCGACGTCGAGCAGCAGCGCCTCGTCGTAGCCGTCCATCTCGGCTTCCTTGTGCGCCAGGATGGAATTCATGTAATTGCCGTTGGCCTTGGCTTTGCACATGGTGACGTTGACGTGATGGCGCGAGAACGAGCTGGTTTTTACGCGGATGCCGCGTTCCAGCGCTTCCTGCCCCAGGTAGGCGCCCCACGGCCAGGCGGCGACGATGAGATGCACCGACAGGTTCTTCGCCGAGATGCCCATGGCCTCCGAACCGAAAAACGCCATCGGACGCAGATAGCCCGATTCGAGCCCGTTCTCGCGCACCACGGTGCGCTGCGCTTCGGAGATCGTGCCCTTGTCGAAAGGCAGTTTCATGCCGAGGATATGGGCGGAGCGGAACAGCCGGTCGGTGTGTTCCTGCAGGCGGAAGATCGCCGTTCCCTGTTCGGCCTTGTATGCGCGCACGCCCTCGAAGACGCCCATGCCGTAATGCAGGGTGTGGGTGAGGACGTGGGTGGTGGCGTCGCGCCAGGGAACGAGTTTGCCGTCGTACCAGATGACGCCATCGCGGTCGGCCATGGACATGGTGAAAAATCTCTTAGCGAAATGGAAAACGCCGATTTTACCGGAATCCGGGCACGGCGAGGCGGCCGCATTGCGGCACGATGCGCCTACGCGGGAGGCAAAACACGCGACGGAAAGGGGAAGGTTTCGCGCTGCCGCGGACGCGCCTCGCCAGCCGTGCCGGGCCTGCGAATTTTGATGATTGCCTGCTGGCGCTGAGCGTGGCGCGCCTGGACTCGGGCGCATTTGTGATCGGGATATATCGAGGCGCACGAATCCGCCTCGTCGTTGCATTGCCGGAAGGCTTACATGTAGGACCTGGCTTCCTCGCCGGGATTGGGCAACCCGGCGATCCGCCACGCCTCGCGTGGGCTGGGGAACAGGTGCTGCATGCAATCGGCGCTCTGCCTGATGAGGTGGCAGACGTGGCTTAGCGCGGTCACGCTGCCGTGCTTGGCGTATTCGCGCCGCAGGGCGAGCAACAGGCCGATCTGCAATTCGCTGAGTTCGCCCAGTCCGTCGTTCCGGGCAATCCGGTCGGCCAGGCTCTGGCTCCACATGGCCGGGTCGAGCAGGAAACCGTCGGGGTCGAAGATGGCGGGACCGGGCATGGTGGGGGGCGTGTTCATGGCAACTCCTGTGACAGGCGGGCTCATGAAATATATATAGCACCCCGTCCAAAGTCAGCCAGCACGTGTTGCAGCCCCTGTGCTCAGGTGCGTTCGAGCTGGGCCACCAGCCTGCGTACCGGCGCGGGCAGCGCAGCACCGAGTGCGTCGGCCGGGGATAGCCAAATCTGGCCGGGCCGCGTGAACTGACGCGGTGCAAGCTGCATCTGGACGGGCTGGATATGCAGTTTGAAGTGGGTGAAGCTGTGGCTGAATCGTGGCAGCGCCTGCTGCGCGAGCGTGGTGAAGCCGAAGTGGTCATGGCAGTGGGCGGCGGCGTCGGCGCCCGGGACGAGCTCGGGCAGGCTCCACAAGCCGCCCCACACGCCGCGCGTCGGGCGTTTTTCCAGCATCAGTTCGCCCCGGTCAAGCAGCAGCAGCATCAGCACCTGTCTTTCGGGGAGCTTTTTTCGGGCGCGCGGGGTGGGCAATTCGGCGATCCGGTGCTGTGCGAATGCAACGCAATCGGTATTGACCGGGCACGCCGGGCAGGCGGGCCGGCCGCGCGTGCAGACGAGCGCGCCGAGGTCCATCATGCCCTGGGTGTAGGCTTCGATGGCGTCGCGCGGAAGATACGATTCGGCCAGCCGCCACAGTGCCGTTTCAACGTTTCTGTCGCCGGGCCAGCCGGCAATCCCGTCGTGGCGCGCCAGCACGCGTTTGACGTTGCCATCGAGAATGGCGCAGTGCTGGCCGAACGCCAGCGCTGCAATGGCGGCGGCAGTGGACCGCCCGACGCCGGGCAGCTGCGCGATGGCGCCAATGCCTTCCGGAAATTTTCCGTCATGATCCGAAATGATGGCGCGCGCAGCGGCATGCAGGTTGCGCGCGCGGCTGTAGTAGCCGAGCCCGCTCCACAGCGCGAGCACCTCATCCTCATGCGCGGCGGCAAGGGCGGGCAGATCGGGGAAGCGCGCGACAAAGCGCTCGAAGTAGGGGATGACCGTGGCGACCTGGGTCTGCTGCAGCATGATTTCCGACAGCCAGATGCGGTAAGGGTCGCGGGCAACCTGCCCGCAAGGGGCAGGTTGCGGTTCTGGAGAGGCTGAAGCGCCAACAACCGCGCTCTGCCAGGGCAGGGCATGGCGGCCGTGCTGCCGTTGCCAGCGGATGATGCGGGAGGAAAAGGATTTCACCCCGGCAGGGTAGCCGGGGCGGATGGGTGAATCAATGGGAGTGCTGAAAGCACCCGCAAGGGCCAGGCTGTGGTTGTCCCCGCGAAGTGGGTGGCTAAAGCCGATGCATCGGCAACGGTCGCGCGCTCAGGCGTGGCCGAGTTTCTGGCGGAACAGGCTCATCAGCTTGCCGAACGCCGACTCGGTGATGGACTTGCGCTCGACCAGCACCGCTTCGCCGCGGCGCAGCTTGTCGGCCAGGCGGTTCTGGCTGATGGAGAAGCTGTTCATGCCGTCCTGGTCCGAGAACAGATAGGTGTTCTTGATGCTGCTGGCCCAGCCCAGCCGTGCCCAGCGGAAGGTGCCGTCGTCGTAGTGGAATTCCACCCAGTCGCCCTTGTTCAGGGCGCGGGCGCGCAGGGTGAATTCATCTTCCACTTCGGGTACGACAGCAGTGACTTCGGATGCGGGTTCTGTCGGGGCGGCCTCGGCAGCTGCGGGCGCCAGTTCTTCGATGTCTTCGGGCGTGATATCGGGCAGCGGCACCGGCTGGGCGTTGGGACGCACCGCGTTGGCGTGCAGAATGACCAGGGTGGCAAAGAAACGGTCGCTGAGCTTTTGCGGCAGGTCGATTTCTGCCACGCCTTCGCGCAGCCGTTTCAGCAATCCGGGCAGTATGCGCACCAGCATCAGTCGCGCGTCCATGTCAGTCTTGGATTGCACGCTCCATACCAGTTCGCGCATGGTTTCGACGTGGCTGTTGAAATGTGCGCCCTGCTCGCCTTCGTTGACGTAATCCATGGTCAGCAACTGAGCCCAGTCGCGCCGCAGAAATTCACGCAGGGCGTCCACCACCGGCTGGTCCTTGAGCGCACGGTTGATGAAATCGTGCACGATCACCGGCGCGAGCTCTGCGCGCTCGGACTGCCCGATCTGGGCAATATCCTGCTGCAGGCCGGCGTCCACGATTTCTTCCAGCGTGTTTTCCAGCAGGCTGCCCATGGCTTCCAGTTCCGCGGCGGCGGAATCGAATACGCCGATGTCCTGCTCGAAACATTCGAGTACCCGGCTGACCACTTGCGAAATGGCTTCCAGCCGCGCATTGCCTGCCTCGTTGTCGGGCAGGTGGACGGCCAGCGTGGCTATTGCATCCAGCATGCGGCGGACCGGATGTTTCGATTGCGAGAAGAAATTGCGGTCCAGCATCGCCGCCTTCAGCACGGGAATCTGCAGGCGCGCGATTTGCGCCTTGAGATGATCCGGGATGGCGGCATCATCGAACACCACGTCGAACAGCATCGCCACGGCGTCTACCAGCACCGCGTCGAGCGGGCTTGCGGCCTGCATCACCGGGCTTTGCTGCAGGCTGCGCAGCACGTTCTGGATGGTGGCGGCTTCCAGCAGGGGCAACTCGAAGCGGCCGCCGCCGGGCAACATCATGGCTCCGGATTGCAGTTGCCCGAGCGAGTCGAGCAGGCTGAATCCGGACAGACCCGCTGCCGCTCCGCCCGCTCCCCCCCCTGTTGCGCTGCTGCTGCCCTGCGCCAGTTGTTCGAACAGCCTGAACATGTCGCCGCCCGTCTGCCCCTGCATGGTCGGAGCGGGGCCGGCTGCCGCGGGGCTGTTTTGGGCGGTGCCGTGCGCCCGGCTTTTTGCGCCGACCTTGATGTCGGGCAGGATGCCGCGGTCGATCAGGTAACGGTTGATGGACTGGTAGATGTTCGCGAGTTCGGTGGTCAGCACCAGATCGAACTGGTTCAACAGCACGATTTGTATGTCCTGTTCAAGCTGCATGCGGATGATGCCGTCCAGCAGCGCTTCGCACAGCGCGCGCGGGCCGAGCGGGCTGTCGTTTTCGGCCAGGTCCGAGCGGCCCAGCAGATGGGCGATGCGGGCATCCAGGGCAACCAGCTCTTCGGCGCAGTTGTAGCGCAGTCGCGAGGTGGCCTTGTCGACTACCAGCGTGATTTCGTAATCCTGGTCGTCCACCAGGGACAGCTCGAGCAGTTCGGCGCCGGCGGATTTTTCGCGGTTATGGGCAAAATTGTTGAAAGTCTGGCAGTACGCATCCTTGCAGGCGCTCAGCAATTCATTGGTCCGTGTGTTGAGGATGCCCTGAGCGCTGTAATACGAATTGCGCGTATCCAGCAGCGGCGAACGGTCGGCCATCGCCAGCAGGGTATTTTCCATCGCCTCGGACTGCCGGGTCAGCACACGGGTCGCGCCTTCGATCAGCAAGTCGCGGCAGCCGTACAGAACGGACAGGGTCTCGGCGGAAACCTGTGCGCGGCGTGTACGCTCGAACTGGCTGAGGTTAACTACGACTGAGTTTTCTGGCATCTCGCGCTCCATGGGGTCACCTCGCGGTATCGGCGGTTGGCTGACCTGGGAACGGGGTGACGTGCGCGTGACAGGTATGCTGCCGGCGGTCCCGCTGTCTCGGCCGCCTGCTGCGGGAACTGAGACCGGTAACTTTGCGTCCCCGTCTCACGGCGGGTTTGCCCTGTTCGGTGGTCGGCGATCGTGTCTGAAAATCGACATACAACCGCACAATTGATCTATCGGCAGGGGTGCGGGAAACTTTAGGGCATGGATTGAAAATGTCAGCCTGGGCTGGCCGGCAAATTTTTCTTGAGGCACAGCATGGCTTTGCCGGTGAGTGACTGCTCCGGAATGGATGCGCGGCCAGCACGAATCTCAGCCGCGAGCCGCGTGTGGTCGAGTGAAAACCGCTGCTCGCCTTCGCCGCCGCAGAAAAGCAGATGGCCGTGCACGCCGACCCAGGCCACGCGCGCCGCCGTCAGACCTTCGCAAGGCGGCTCGAAATCCACCCAGTCGCCTTCGCGCAACTGCTGCGTCCGGTGCAGGACGGGATCATCGGCCGGCGTATCCGCAAACTGGCCGGCAAGCGATTCGATTTGCTGCTGTGAGACGCGCCGGGGTGTAAACGTGCTGAGCACCGCTTCGCGTTGGCCCAGGGCGGGGCGAATCCAGCATTCCTGGGTGGCGGTGATGGCGCTGAAAAAGTCTTTCAGCTGCCCGTGCTCGGCCCCCTGCGCCAGCAGCCCGGCCCGTAGCGCGGTGTTGATGGACGGAATCGACTGTAATCGGGCCTCGCGCGTGGCATCGTTTTGCGGCGCCTGCAGGCTGAGAAAAAGCTGTAGCAGGGTGTGGCAGGCTGCGCGCCAGTCTGGCCCCTCGCCGGATTCGGCCACATACAGCGAGGCCATGTGCGGCACCCAGGCCGCTTCCAGTCGCCGCAACACCGACTCCGGCGCGGGGTAGCGTTCGGTCAGGTCGTGCAGGTTCTCCAGGGCCAACAGGGTGCCCAGTTCCCGGCGTTCGATTTGCTCCAGATGCGCCACTTCGGCAGCAAGCCTGGCTTTCGCGTGCGCATTCTTGTCGGCCAGCCAGACGGCCAGGCTGTTGTGCGCTTGCGCAAAGGCCCCGGCTGGATGTCCGGGATCGTCGAGGATGGCGGCGCAGCGGGCCTCGATTTGTTCAAGCGCAGGGACGTGCGAGGGGGCGTGCTCGGGAAAGTGGCGCGAGAACAGCCCTATCAGATCGATCAACTGGCGTGCCGGATGCTGGTCGTCGCTGAAAAAATCGGGTGCGACGAGGGCGACCCGCAAGGTCGGGATTTGCAGTTGGGCGATCGCGGCCTTGTAACGCGGCGACATGTCCGGGTCGTCGAGGATGCACTCGAACAGTCCGGTCACGGCTTCCAGCACCGCGAGATCCAGTGCGCCCGTACCGGCACGGCGCGCATCCTGCTGCAACGGCTGCAGGATGCGCGTGGCGGCGGCCGGCGCGCCAGGCGGCCGGGTTTGCCAGTTTGCCAGGCTGTCGATCAGGCGGCGCGGCATGGGCGGGAACCCGTCTGCCGGGCCGGTTTCGCCCGCGTGCGCGGCCACAGACTCGATATGCGCCAGGATGGCCTGCCCGGCACCGGCTTGCGTATGTCGCGGCGGAGGAACTGCATGCGCGACGGGGAGTTCGGGGACGTCTTGCGTGCATAGAAACTGATTGAGCGCGGCGTAGGTATGTTTGAGCGTGTCGAGCAGGGGGGCAGCGGCACACTGGAGCAGAAGGGTGCCGCACTGTGACTCGATGTCCAGCGCATCGAGTGCGCGCGACAGGGCGCGAATGATCGGCCGCGGACCATAGGCGTCGACGTAATCCTGATCTTCCTGCGCAATTCGCCGCACCGCCCGCAATCGGCCGAACAGCAGCAACATGTCCGCACGCAGGACCTCGGTCAGTTGGGTGGCGGCTTTTTCTTCCGCCAGCTGCCGCTTGAGCGCGTCGTCGTCCAGCAGTTGCAGTTCGGCCGGACGGCTGTCATGGCGCTGGGTAAACGTTTCGGGCCGGGCGAGATGACTGCGGAACTGATCGGCAAATGCAGTGGACAAATCATCCGGACGGGTATTGAGCCAGTCCAGGCAAGTCTGCCCGGTTGCGATGGCTGCAGGCGCCACCTGTGCCGAAATGGCGCGCAAAACGGTGTCCTGAAGCGGAGCATGGCTGCGCTGAAAAAAATTATCCAGCGCCTGCGTCATGCGCACATCGGCTTCGCGTAACAGCGCGGCAGGAGCAAGGGGGGGGGATTGGATATTCATAGCCTGGTTGCAATAACGGCCACGGAGAACAATTTATTGAACCGAGGCCGGCCAGATGACATGTCTGCAAGCAGCGGTTGGAGCGGGCGAAGGGAATCGAACCCTCCTCATGAGCTTGGGAAGCTCAGGTAATGCCACTATACGACGCCCGCGCGGTACTTGTTCCCTTCAGGGTAGAATTCGGCATGATACTGAAACTCATGCCCCACGGATAGAAAAGAAGTGATTGAACTGGTCATCAATGGCGAAACTCGCAGCTTTCCTGCGCCGCTTACCCTGGCTCAACTGATCGAGTCGCAGGACCTGGCGGGAAAGCGCATCGCTGTCGAAAGAAATGGCGAGATCGTCCCGCGCAGCCGGCATGCCGGCACCTCTCTGGTCAGCGGCGACCGCCTGGAAATCGTCGTCGCTGTCGGCGGCGGCTGAGCATGGGTGAGGCGTGAGGGGTGAGGTGTGAAGCCCCAGCCTGAATCCTTCGCTTCCCCCTCCCGTGCCTTACTCCTCACCCCTTACGCCTTACCTGAATTTATGAACCCTCTCGTCATCGCCGGAAAATCCTATGCCTCCCGCCTGCTGGTCGGCACCGGCAAATACCAGGATTTCGAACAGACCCGCCTCGCGGTCGAAGCCTCGGGCGCTGAAATCGTCACCGTCGCCATCCGCCGCACCAACATCGGCCAGGACGCCGGCCAGCCCAGCCTGCTCGATGCGCTGCCGCCGTCGAAATACACCTATCTGCCCAATACCGCGGGCTGCTACACCGCGGACGACGCCATCCGCACGCTGCGCCTGGCGCGCGAACTGCTGGACGGTCACGCGCTGGTCAAGCTGGAGGTGCTGGGCGATGCCGAATCGCTCTATCCCAACGTGGCCGAAACCATCAAGGCCGCCGAGGTGCTGGTGAAAGAGGGCTTCCAGGTGATGGTTTATACCTCGGACGACCCGATCGCCGCCAAGCAGCTGGAGGACATCGGCTGCGTCGCGGTGATGCCGCTGGCGAGCCTGATCGGATCCGGTATGGGCATCCTCAATCCGTGGAACCTGCAGATCATCATCGACCGTCTTTCGGTGCCTGTGATCGTCGATGCCGGCGTCGGCACCGCCAGCGACGCCACCATCGCGATGGAACTTGGCTGCGACGCGGTGCTGATGAATACCGCAATCGCCGGCGCCGGCAATCCGGTGCTGATGGCCTCGGCCATGAAGAAGGCAGTGGAGGCCGGGCGCGAGGCCTTCCTGGCCGGCCGCATGCCGAAGAAAATCTACCGGGCCAGCCCCAGTTCTCCGACCAGCGGCCTCATTACCGGCAGCAAATAACAGCATGACGACCGACACCGGCGCGCACCCGCGCATCCGTTCCTATGTGCTGCGCGCCGGGCGCGTCGGCTCCGGCCAGGCGCGCGCGCTGGCCGAGATCGGGCCGCAGTTCATGCTGCCGTACCAGCCCGGGTTGCGCGATTTCGATGCCGCTTTTGGCCGCAGCGCGCCCCGCATCCTGGAAATCGGCTTCGGCATGGGCGAGGGACTGGCCGAGATTGCCGCTGCCCATCCCGAGAACGACTATCTCGGCGTCGAGGTCCATACGCCGGGCGTCGGTGCACTGCTGAAGCAGCTCGGCGAGCGCGGCCTCACCAATGTGCGCGTCATCCAGCACGACGCCGTCGAGGTGCTGACCCGCATGCTGGCGCCGGCCAGCCTCGCCGGCATCCACATCTTCTTTCCCGATCCCTGGCACAAGAAGCGCCACCACAAGCGCCGCCTGATCCAGCCGCCGCTGGTGAGCCTGCTGGCCAGCCGCCTGCAGCCCGGCGGCTACATCCACCTCGCCACCGACTGGCAGGATTACGCCGGGCAGATGCTGGCAGTGCTCGGCGCCGAGCCGCTGCTCGCCAACACCGTGGCGGATTACGCGCCGCGCCCCGACACCCGCCCGCTCACCAAATTCGAACGGCGCGGATTGAGACTGGGCCATGGCGTGTGGGACCTGGTGTTCCGCCGGGCCTGATTCGTGCTGCCATGAGGCTATGATGCAGGCATGGACATCCTTGCCCTCGTCAAATCCGCATTCGCGCTGTTTGCCATCGTCGACCCGGTCGGCGTCATCCCGATTTTCCTTATGGCCACCCGGGGCTATACGCTGGCGCAAAGTCACGCAGCAGCGCGTATTGCAGCGCTGACGGTGCTGGGTGTACTGACGCTGTTCACCTTCGCCGGCGAGCCCCTGCTGATGTTCTTCGGTATCCGCCTTGCCGCCTTCTCGGTGGCGGGCGGCTTGCTGCTGCTGTTGCTGGCGCTGTCGATGGTGGGGGCGCAAATCAGCCCGCAGCGGCAGACCGAGGATGAGGCGCAGGAGGCAGAAGAGAAGGACTCGGTCGGCGTGGTGCCGCTGGGGGTGCCGTTGCTGGCGGGGCCGGGCGCGATCACCCATGTGATCGTGGCGGCGGGCGCGGCGCAGGAAAATGTTTTGCACCAGGGCATGCTGCTGATTCCGGTGGTGCTGGTCGCCCTGTCGGTATGGCTGGCGTTTCGAGCCGCGCCGACGATTGCGCGGCGGCTGGGAAAAACCGGGATACATGTCGTCACGCGCCTGATGGGCCTGATCATCGCGGCGATCTCGGTCGAGATGATCGCGAGCGGTCTGGTCAAGCTGTTCCCGGGCTTGCTGGCTTGACAGGGGGTGCACCGCCCTGTCATCCCCGCGTTCTATGATGTATCCATTGCGGGCACGATTGCTGTGCCGGCCAGGCATTCATTTTCACATTTTCAAGGAGTTGAGTATGGAATTCGGTATCGTCGGACTGGGCCGCATGGGCGGCAACATGGCGCGGCGCCTTGCGCGCAAGGGCATCAGGATCGCGGTTCACAACCGCAGCCATGCGGTGAGCGAGGCCATCGCGGCGGAAACCGGCCATCTCGCCAGCGCCACCCTGCAGGAAATGGTGGCTGCCCTGCAGGCGCCGCGCGTCGTCTGGCTGATGCTGCCGGCGGGCGAGGCGACCGCAGCCGCGCTCGAGGCGCTGCTGCCCTTGCTGGCGCCGGGCGATCTTGTCGTCGATGGTGCGAATGCGCACTTCAAGGACGATGCGCCGCGCGCGCTGCGTTGCGCCGAATATGGCGTCGAGTTTGCCGACGCCGGCGTCTCGGGCGGCGTATGGGGACTCGATAACGGTTACTGCATCATGTTCGGCGGCAGCGATGCGGCGGCTGCGCGCCTGAAGCCCTACATGGAAGCGTTTGCACCCACGCCGACCAGCGGCTGGCTGCACACCGGTCCGGTGGGATCGGGGCATTACGTCAAGATGGTTCACAACGGCATCGAGTACGGCATGATGCAGGCCTTCGCCGAGGGCTTTGCGCTGATGCAGGCCAAGCCCGAATTCGACCTCGACCTGGCAGCGATCGCCGAGTTGTGGCGGCACGGCAGCGTGGTGCGCTCGTGGCTGTTGGACTTGACGACGGATTTCCTGGCGAGCGATCAGACGCTTGAATCCATCGAGCCCTTCGTGTCGGATTCCGGCGAGGGCCGCTGGACCGCGCTCGCATCGGTCGAACAGGGCGTGCCGACGCCGGTGATGACGCTCGCGCTGATGATGCGTTTCGCCACCCAGGGCCGGAACGATTATTCCGCGAAAATGCTGGCCAAGATGCGCCAGGGCTTTGGCGGCCACGCCGTCAAGGAGGGCTGAGGTGAACCTTGGCAAGAACGATTCAGCCGATAATCTGCCGTGTTCGTTCGTGATTTTCGGCGCGACCGGAAATCTCGCGTCCAACAAGCTTCTGCCGGCGCTGTACCACCTGGAGGCTGCCGGGCGGCTGGCGGAGTCGCTCTCGATCATCGCGTTTTCGCGGCGTGACTGGACGACGGAAAACTGGCGCGAGCATATGCGCAAGATGCTCGATGGCAAGATCAAGGGCTCGCTCGATACGCCGGTATTCAAACGCTTCATTGCGCGCTTCAGCTATTTCAAGGGCGACCTCAACGACGCGGCCTCCTACCGCGCGCTGGCCGAGCGGCTGCCGCCCGAATCGGCGTGTTCGAGCGCGGTCTACTATCTCGCGATCAAGCCGGCGGAATTCGGCGCGGTGGTCCAGAACCTTGAAGCCGCGGGGCTCAACAAGCCGCGCGGCCTGAACCGCGTGGTGATCGAAAAGCCCTTTGGTGAAGACCTCGAATCGGCGCAGATGCTCAATCGCTTGCTGCACCAGCATTTCGACGAGGAGCAGGTCTACCGCATCGATCACTTTCTCGGCAAGGAGACCGTGCAGAACCTGCTGGTGTTCCGCTTCGCCAACACGCTGATCGAGCCCCTGTGGAACCGCAACTTCATCGACCATGTGCAGATCACCGTGGCCGAGTCGATCGGCATCGAGAACCGTGCCGACTACTACGATCGCGCCGGCGCACTGCGCGATATGCTGCAAAACCATTTGATGCAGTTGCTGACCGTGGTCGCGATGGAGCCCCCCGCTGCGCTCGAAGCCGATGCGCTGCAGGACGAGAAGGTGAAGGTGCTGCGCTCGATCCGCCCGATCGCCAAGCGTGCGGTGCACGCGCATGCGCTGCGGGCGCAATACACCCGCGGCACGATCGACGGCAAGCCCGTAGTGGGCTACCAGCAGGAAGAAAACGTCGAACCGAATTCGATCACCGAAACCTTCGTCGCCGCCAAGTTCTACATCGACAACTGGCGCTGGCGCGGGGTGCCGTTTTATCTGCGTACCGGCAAGCGCATGCCGCACCAGACCTCGATGATCGCGATCCGCTTCCGCCATCCGCCGCAGCAGCTGTTCCGCGAAACCCCGCTCGAGTCGGTCGATCCCAACTGGATACTGCTGTCGATCCAGCCCGACGAATCGATGCGCATGGAAATCCACGTCAAGCAGCCCGGACTCGACATGGACACCCGGCTGATGCAGATGAATGCGAGTTTCCTCAAAACCGACGAGCAGACGCTCGACGCTTACGAAACCCTGCTGCTCGACGTCATCGAGGGCGACCGTTCGCTGTTCCTGCGATTCGATGAAATCGAATGGGCGTGGCGGGTGGTTGATCCCATCCTCAATCACTGGGCGATCGAGCGCGAATACATCCCGACCTATCCCGCCGGCAGTTGGGGGCCGGCTGACGCCAACCGTCTGTTCGACAGCGACGACCAGATCTGGCGCAACGAATTGTGATGCAGCCTGAATGGCGGGTGTTTGCCGATGCCGGCACGCTCGTGGCGGCGCTGGCCGATGCGCTGTGCGCCGAAGCCCACGCGGCGATCGCCGCGCGCGGCGGGTTTCATCTGGTGCTGGCGGGTGGCACCACCCCGCGGACCCTTTATCGCACGCTGGCTGACCGGCACGCAGGCGATGAACGCTGGCATATCTGGTACGGCGACGAACGCTGTCTGCCGGCCGACCATCCCGAGCGCAACAGCGTGATGGCGGAAACGGCATGGCTTGCGACTTCGTGTGTTCCACCCGGGAACCGTCCCCCGATCCCGGCCGAGCTTGGCGCGGCCGAGGCCGCCACGCGCTATGCCGGCTGGCTGAAAGGCGTGGCGGATTTCGATGTCGTGCTGCTCGGCATGGGCGAGGATGGCCACACCGCGAGTCTGTTTCCCGATCACGACTGGGGCGGAGCGCCGGACAGTCCGGACGTTCTGGCAGTTTATGCTGCGCCTAAGCCGCCGCCGGAGCGTGTGAGCCTGTCGGCGGCGCGGCTGAGTCGCAGCGGGCGCGTGTGGTTTGTCGTGACGGGTACAGGCAAACGCGAAGCGCTGCTGTGCTGGAAAAACGGCGAGACGCTGCCGGTATCTGCGGTGCGGGGCAAATTGGACACCGTGGCCTGGCTGGACGCAGCAGCCTGGCCGGCAGAGGAATAATCAGTCGGCGGCGTCGGGTTTCGGCGCGGCTGTTTTTTTGGGCTTGCTTGCCGCTGCCGCAAGCATCGCTTGGCGCGACGCCGGGGTTTCCAGGCTGATGCGGCCGAGGGTTCCGCTGCGGTAGTCGGTGAGCAGGATCATCGCGGCCTTCTCCAGATCGAGTTCGCCGCCGCGGCCCTTCAGGATACAGCTGCGTTTCTTCGCCACCGCCTCCAGCACCCCGGGGGCATCCAGCCCCTCCAGCGAAAAGCCGTAACGCGCCTTCAGCAAGGACGGGTAGCGTTCGAGCAGGATGCCCGCCAGAAACACCGCCACTTCCTCGTCGATCACCGCGTTGCGGCCAATGGCGTGGCTGGCCGCCAGCATGAAGCCGTCGGCGTCGTGCTCGATCTTCGGCCAGGTCATCCCCGGCGTGTCGACCAGAATCAGGCGCGGTGACAGGTTGATGCGCTGCTGCGACTTCGTCACCGCGGGTTCGTCACCCACGGCCGCCACCCGGCGCTTGACCCAGGTGTTCATCAGCGTGGATTTGCCGACGTTGGGGATGCCCATGATCATCAGCCGCAACGGCTTGAAGGTGTCGTCGCGGTGCGGCGCCAGCTTCTGCGCCAGCGCCGGCAGCTTGGCCACGTCGGATGCTTTCTTGGCGGAAATCGCCACCGCCAGCACGCCGGGCTGCTTGTTGAAATAGTCCAGCCAGGCGCGGGTGGCTACCGGGTCGGCCAGGTCGGCCTTGTTCAGCAGCTTGAGACACGAGCGCTGGCGATGGGTGCGCAGCTCGTGGATCATCGGGTTGCTGCCGGCTTCCGGCAGGCGGGCGTCGAGCACCTCGACCACCACGTCGATCTGCGCCATCGTCTCCGCGGCTTTTTTGCGCGCGGTGGTCATGTGACCGGGGAACCACTGGATCGCCATCGGGTAGGGGGTCGGGGGAAAGGGCGGGATTATCCCATTAGTCCGGGCTTAGCCGGCACCGCTGCTGCTGCCCACGCCGTGCGCCGCCTGCAGCACCAGTGTATCGAAGTCCACCGCGCTCATCAGCCCGCGTTCAGCGACGATGTCGCGCACCGGGCGGCCGGAATTTTCCGACTCCTTTGCGACTTCGGCGGCCTGGTTGTAGCCGATTTTGGTGTTGAGCAGGGTGGCCAGCGCGACGCTCTGGTGGATGAAGAAGGCGCAGCGCTCACGGTTGACGACGATGCCCTTGAGGTTCTTCTCGGTGGCGGCGTTCATTGCGTTGGTCAGCCAGTCCATCGCGTCGAAGAGCGCGCTGCCCAAGGCCGGCATCATGACGTTGAGTTCCATCTGCCCGGCCTGCACCATGTAGGACACCGCGGCATCCTGCCCCAGCACCTGGTAGCACACCTGGTTCAGCATCTCGAACATCACCGGGTTGACCTTGCCGGGCATGATGGAAGATCCGGGCTGCACCGGCGGCAGCTGGATCTCGCCGAGACCGGTGCGCGGGCCGGAAGCGAGCAGGCGCAGGTCGTTGGAGATGCGGGTGAGTTCGAGCGCGAGGTTGCGGATCTCGCCCGACAGCCGCGCGAGATCGTTCATCGATTGCATCTGCGCCACCAACTGGCCGACGCGAATCGGCTCATTGGTGAGCTTCGCCAGTTCGGCGGCAGCGCGCGCCGCGTAGTCGGGTGAAGTGTTGAGCCCGGTGCCGGCAGCGGAGCCGCCGAGGCCGATTTCGCACAGCGCAGGGTGCACCGCGTCCAGACTTGCAGCGCAGCGGGAGAGCGTCCACGCATAGCCGGCGAATTCCTGGCCCAGCGTGGTCGGCACCGCATCCTGCAAATGGGTGCGGCCGCTCTTCACCGTGTCCTTCTCGCGCTCGGCCAGGCGGCTGAATTCGGCGGCCATGCCGTGTACCGCCGCGGTCAGGCGCGGCAGCTTGGCCAGCACGGCGAGCCGGATCGCGGTAGGAATGGTGTCGTTGGTCGACTGCCCCATGTTGACGTCGTCGTTGGGATTGACCGGCTGGTACGCGCCTTTTTCGCCACCCAGCGCCACGCTGGCGAGGTTGGCGATGACCTCGTTGCTGTTCATGTTGTGACTGGTGCCAGCGCCCGCCTGGAAGCGGTCGACCACGAACTGGTCGACATGCTCGCCCGCGATAATTTTCTCGCAGGCGGCGGCGATGGCATCGCGCTTTTCTTCAGCCAGCCAGCCGGGCTGGCAGTTGGCGCGCGCGGCGGCAAGCTTGATCCGCACGTGGGCTAGTACGAAATCATTATCCGGGCGGCGCCCGGAAATGGGAAAATTGGCGACGGCGCGTGCGGTCTGTGCGCCATACCAGGCGTCCCTGGGAACCTTGACCTCGCCGAGCGAGTCTTTTTCGATACGAAATTCGTTCATGATGGAAAAATAATGCAGACGTTACAAAGCGTTCGATTTTATCCGATGTGGCTGGCCGGATTGCTGTTGGCGCTTGCGTCGTCGTGGGTGCAGGCAGCGGATTTCAAGGTGACCGATACCAACGGCAAGACCCACACGCTGTCCGGCTACAAGGGGAAATGGGTGCTGGTGAATTACTGGGCAACCTGGTGCCCGCCTTGCCTGGAGGAAATCCCCGACCTGATCGCGTTGCACGGGAACAAAAAGAACAACCTCGTCGTCATCGGCGTGGCCATGGATTACCGAAATGCAAAGCAGGTGACCGATTTCGCCGACGGCCTGCTGGTCGACTACCCCATCGTGCTGGGCACCCCCAGGGTCGTGAGGCAGATCGGGCCGGTGCAGGGCTTGCCGACCACCTACCTGTACAACCCGGAGGGTAAGATGGTCGCGCAGCAAGTGGGCTTGATCACACGGGCGGCGGTGGAAAACTACATCGCCGGCAAGCCGGCCCGTCCGAAAAAATAATACTGTCTGCAAAACCGAGGAGACATCCATGCGCCAACTGCTTATCGTGTTTTTCATGCTTTTTTCCGCATCCGCCTGGGCGGAAACGCGCGACCCGTCCAATCATTTCTTCCAGCCCAAATTCGGCGACTTGCAGGCCGATCTGCAGGAAGCCAAAAAGCAGGGCAAGCAAGGCATCTTCCTGTTTTTTGAAATGGACGACTGCCCGTTTTGTGAGCGCATGAAGACCACCATCCTCAACCAGGCCGAGGTACAGGAGGCCTTCCGCGCGAAGTTTCTGGTGTATTCGATCGACGTCAACGGCGACACCGAACTGACCGATTTCCAGGGCAAGGACACCAGCGAAAAGGCCTTCGCCTTTGGCCACCGCGTGCGTGCCACGCCGACGATTCTGTTCTTCGACCTTGATGGCAAGCTGGTTGCGCGCCACACCGGTCCCACCAGGGACAAGGCCGAGTTCCTGCTGCTCGGCCGGTATGTCGCGGAGGGCGCCTACGCGACCCAACCCTTCGCCAAGTACAAGCAAGGCAAATGAGGCGCGCCGCATGGAGTGCGCTGCTGGCGTGTGCGTTGTCCGCCGCGGCCGCGGCGGAACGGCTGACGCTGGACGATGCGCTGGCCGCGGTGAGCGCCGCCCATCCTGACCGCCGCGTGGCGGAGAGCGAACTGGCGCTGTCGCGCGCCGACCGTGAACAGGCGGCGAGCCGGCAGGATTTCAGCCTGTTTCTGGACGGCAGCCTGCGCACCGGACGGCGCCCGGATGGCGACTGGAAACCCGACAACATCGGTCGCATCGTGGCGCGCAAGCCCCTGCTCGATTTCGGCCGCAGCAGTCAGGCGGTCGCTGCGGCGGATCAGGAGATCGCAGCCCGTCAGACAGCGCTCTTCAATGTCGAGCACCTGCGCCGCATCGACATCATGGCGCGCTACTTCGACGTGCTGCTGGCCGACCAGCAGTACGTCGTCGACAACGAGTTCATGACGGTGGCCTATCTCGACTGGGACAAGGCCAGAGAACGTTTCGAGCTGGGAATCGGCAGCCGTCCCGATCTGTTGCGGCTGGAAGCGTTCTACCAGGACTGGCGTGAACGCCGCAGCGCCAGCCTGCAGCGCATGCGCAGCACGCGGCAGAAACTGGCCCATACCCTTTATCGCCCCGGCAAGCTGCCCACCGAACTGGTCGAGCCCGAACTCAGGGACAACGCCCGGCCGCTGCCGGAATACGAATCCCTGCTGCCCTGGGTGATCGCCAGGAATCCGCGGGTACTGACGCTGCAGGCGCAGGCCGGGGCGGCAGACGCGCGGCTTGCCGCCGTGCGTGCGGAAAACAATCCGACCCTGGACGCTGAAGTGATCGGCGGCGGCTATAGCCGTGAGTCGACCACACGCGACGAACTCAGCGCGGGGCTGGTGTTCAACATTCCCCTTTATCAGGGCAGGCGCGTGGATGCCCGGATGGAGCGCGAACGGGCACAAAAGGAGCGCAGCGTCGCCGAGCTGGAAAAACTCAAGCTCGACCTGGCGGACACCCTGCTCGCCACGCTGCAGGAGATCGAATGGCTGCGTGACAGCGGTCGTCCCGCCGCCGGCAAACAGATGGAATACCGCGACTGGGCGCTGGAGCGCGCGCGCGCCGAATACGAACTCGAACTGAAAACCAATCTGGGAAGCAGCATGGCCGAAACCCAGGCGGCGCAGCTGCGCCACAAACAGGTCGAATACCGCCTGGCGCTCGCGCTCGCCCGGCTGGAAGCATTGTCCGGCGGCAGCCTGCCGCCTGTTGAGGGAGCACCGTAATGAAACAACGCATTGTGGCGATCGCACTAGGCGGGTTTTGCCTGGGATGGGGCGGCCCGCTATGGGCGGCAGGGCAGGTCGAACTCACCACCCGCGTGTCCGGCGTGGTCGAGGAAGTCCTGGTGAAACCCGGCCAGAGCGTGAAGAAAGGCGCGGTGCTGCTGCGTCTCGACAAGACCGTGCTGCAGGCCCGACTCGACGAGGCGACGGCGGAGCAGGCGCGAGCGGATGCCGACGAGGAGGATGCCGGGCGCGAACTGGGGCGGGCGGAGGAATTGTTCAACCGCACCGTGTCGTCGACCAGCGAACTCGAAGCGGCCACGCTGCGCCACACACGCGCGAAAGCCGCCCTGTCGGTCGCCAGTGCGCGCCGCGTGATTGCGCAGAAGAACCTCGCCGACGCCGAACTCAGGGCGCCGTTCAACGGTGTTGTCCGTTCGGTGCCGGGTGGGCCGGGCACCGTGGTGACGGCGGACTGCCAGCCGAAGCCTCTGGTTGTCCTGGATTCGGCCCAGCCCTGACCCGCCGGGTCGAGGCGGGGCGCATGAGCCCGGCGTGAATGCCGGCACGCCACCCTGCGGTTATCCCCCGGTCAGAGTTGGGGAAATCTTCAGCTGCGCGAAGCAGCGGACGTGTCGGCCGATTGGGTGTGGGGCACGTAATCCCAGTGGCGCTTCCAGGCGCCGACGACGAGATTGGGGTATTCCGGGCGCCCCAGGCTGCCGTTGTAGCGGCCCAGTGCGCGGAATAAATCGCCGCGCTCGATGTCGATGTAGTGGCGCAGGATCAGCGCGCCGTAGCGTAGATTGGTGCGCAGCTGGAACAGGTTGTGGTCGGGGTTGCCGATGGCCTTGACCCAGAACGGCATCACCTGCGTGTAGCCGCGCGCGCCTACCGGAGACACCGCATACTTGCGGAAGCCGCTTTCGACCTGGATCAGGCCGAGCATCAATTGCGGATCGACTCCGGCACGCGAGGCTTCCCAGTGCAGGGTGGTCAGGAATTCCAGCCGTTCGGCTTCATCCGGGATGCGCTTGGCGAGCCGGCGCGACATTTCCTTCAGCCAGGCCGCCTCATCCGCGACATGGCGAAACGCGGTGCGGGTGACCGCGGTGTCGGCCAGTCCGCGCTGCAGGGACGAGCGCACATTGGCCGACATCGCTTCTTCGCGCTGTCCGCCCGCCTGCGCGGGCAGGGCAAGCAGCAGGGCAGCGATCAGCAGTCCGGTGTGCGTCGTCTTGTTCATGTCAGCCTCCCAACAATTCCTTCAAAAACACCGTTGCGTCGGCCAGCGCGATTTTTTGCGCTTCACCGCTTTGACCCGGCGCGGCGCGGCGCGGCTGGTACTCGATCACGCCGTCCGCGAGTCCGCGCTCGCCCACCGTGACGCGATGCGGAATACCGATCAGTTCGGCGTCGGCAAACATCACGCCGGGGCGTTCGTCGCGGTCGTCCAGCAGCACGTCGAAGCCGGCGGCAACCAGTTCAGCATACAAGGTATCGGCGGCGTGTCTAACCGCTTCGCTCTTGCCGTAGCCGATGGCCACAACCACGAGCAAGAAAGGTGCCATGGTTTCCGGCCAGATGATGCCGCGGCCGTCTTGGTTCTGCTCGATGGCTGCGGCCACGATGCGCGACACGCCGATGCCGTAGCAGCCCATTTCCATTGCCAGCGATTGGCCGGTTTCGTCCAGGAAGGTGGCGTTCATCGCCTGCGAATACTTGCTGCCGAGCTGGAATACGTGGCCGACCTCGATGCCGCGGCACAGCTGCAGCGTGCCCTGGCCGTCGGGGCTGGGATCGCCGGAGGTCACATTCCTTATATCGGCCACAACACCCGGTTCCTGCAGGTCGCGGCCGAAATTGACCCCGGCCAGGTGATATTTCGGCTTGTTGGCGCCGCAGACGAAATCGCTCATCGCGGCGACCGTGCGGTCGGCGATGACCTTGGTTTTGCCGCGGTCGATCCCGACCGGCCCCAGGAAGCCGGGCGGGCAGTCGAAGGCCGCGCGGATTTCGGCTTCGTTCGCCAGCCGGAAATCCGCCATGCCGGGGAGCTTGCCGAGCTTGACTTCATTCAGCATGTGGTCGCCGCGCAGCAGCAGGATGACCAGCTTTTCGTCGGCCACGACGGCGATGAGCTTGACGGTGCGGGCCAGCGGGATGTCGAGCAGGGCGGCAACGTCCTCGCAGGTGGTCTGTTTCGGCGTATCCACCTCGCGCAGCGTTTCCTGCGGCGCGGCGCGCGGCGCCGCGGGGGCAAGCGCCTCGGCGAGCTCGACGTTGGCGGCGTAGTCGGAATCCGGGCAGTAGGCGATCAGGTCTTCGCCGGAATCCGCCAGCACGTGGAACTCGTGCGAGGCGGAGCCGCCGATGGCGCCGGTGTCGGCCGCCACCGCGCGGAAGGTCAGCCCCAGCCGGCTGAAAACCCGCCCATAAGCGTCGTACATGGTCTGGTAGGTGGCTGCGAGGCTGTCCTTGCCGGCGTGGAAGGAATACGCATCCTTCATCAGGAACTCGCGCGCGCGCATGACGCCGAAGCGCGGCCGGATCTCGTCGCGGAACTTCATCTGGATCTGGTAGAAATTGACCGGCAATTGCCGATAGCTCTTGATCTCGCGGCGCGCCACGTCGGTGATGACTTCCTCGTGGGTGGGGCCGAAGCAGAAGTCGCGCTGGTGGCGGTCCTTGATCTTCAGCATCTGCGGGCCGAACACCGCCCAGCGCCCGGTTTCCTCCCACAGTTCGGCCGGCTGCACCGCCGGCATCAGGAGTTCGATCGCGCCGGCGCGGTTCATTTCCTCGCGCACGATGGCTTCCACCCGGCGCAGCACGCGCAGCCCCAGCGGCATCCAGGTGTACAGCCCCGAGCCCAGACGCTTGATGAGGCCGGCGCGCAGCATCAGCTTGTGGCTGACGAGTTCGGCTTCGGAAGGGGCTTCCTTGGTGGTGGAAATGAAAAACCGGGTGGCGCGCATGATGGGGGAGTCGTGACGAAAAACGGCATTTTAGCGTGCGGAGGTGTAATCTTTCGCGCTCGATTTTGGAGTGAAACGGCAATGCGCCTGAAATTTGGTAAACGCCGGGCAACGGATGACGGGCTGGAAGTGACCGAGGAGCGCGGCCTGCGCACGCTGCATCTGGGCAGCCGCGCGATCCAGAGCGCAATGCGGGTGAGCCGGCCGTGGGATCTGGAGCTTGCCTACACCCGCGCGATGATGGGTTTTCTGATGTTCAATCCGATGCCGCAGGAGGTCCTGATGATCGGCCTCGGCGGCGGCTCGCTCGCCAAATTCATCCGCAGGCAGCGGCCGCAGACGCGCGTCACCGCGGTGGAGATCGATCCGCGGGTGATTGCGGCCGCGCGCACGCATTTCGAACTGCCGCCCGACGACGAGACGCTCAGCGTGATCGAGGCCGACGGCGCGCTGTATGCGCGCCAGCATCCCGGCAGCGCCGACGTCATCCTGCTTGACGGCTTCGACGCAGGCAATCAGGTGGAGGCGCTGGCGACCCAGACGTTTTATGCGGCCTGCCGGCGTGCGCTCAAACCCGGCGGCGTGCTGGCGGTCAATCTATGGGGACGCGACAGCGAATTCGCCGAGTATTTCGCGCGACTGACGCGGGCGTTCGACGGCGAAGTCGGCTGGATCTCGGTGCAGGACAAAACCAACGTTATCGTGTTCGGCTTCACCGAGCCGGGCGCGGCGGCAAGGCTTGATGCGGCCCGGCCGCGGCTGGATGACCTGTCCAAACGCTACGGTCTCGACTTGCGCGGCTTCGCGCGCGACTTTCAGTGGGCGGCGAGCGTCGCGCCCCTGGTGGAATAGCGCCGCCGCCATTACCGCTGCGTCTTCAATTTCGAAGTGTGGGCGTCCGCCAGAAATATCAATTAAAACAATGAATAACGGTGGGTTTCCGGACGGGCCGGGTTTGCATTTTCCGGTGGGTGTGAAAGAATGCGGGTAATCGAATATTTTTAGATGGTGGCGGCCATGATCGACCGAGAGGGGTACCGCCCGAACGTAGGCATTATCGTGTGCAATGCGCAGAACCAGGTTTTCTGGGGCAAGCGCGTCAACCAGCACGCCTGGCAGTTTCCCCAGGGCGGCATCAATGCAGGGGAAACGCCGGAACAGGCCATGTTCCGGGAACTGGAAGAAGAAGTGGGCTTGCAGGCCGCGCATGTGCGCATCCTCGGGCGTACGCGCGAATGGCTGCGTTACGACGTCCCAGCCCATTGGACGCGGCGCGACAATCGCGGCCTTTATCGTGGCCAGAAGCAGATCTGGTTTCTTCTGCGGCTGACCGGGCGCGATTGCGACGTCTCGCTGCGCGCCAGCAGTCATCCCGAATTCGACGCCTGGCGCTGGAACGAGTATTGGGTGCCCATGGATGTGGTGGTCGACTTCAAGCGCGAAGTTTACCGCCGCGCGCTTGAGGAGCTCGAGCGTTATCTGCACAAGGACGTGCATTATTTACGGCAACGCGTGCGGCCTCCATGCGAGCGGCGCGGCGCAGCGCGGGATCTGCAGTTGAAGCCCTGAACGCCGGGCAGCGGAGGCGCGATGAAGATACGGATCCATGCCTCAACCGTGCCGATGACTGCCCCGGAGCCCATGCCGGGTTTGCCCCTGTGGCAGATCGCCCCTACGCGCGACAGCGCCGGACAGCGGCTGACCGATTTCATGATGCTGATTCCCCGCCTGCGCGGCCGGCCGCTCGCCGAGATCGAGCGCACTTTGCGCGAGATCCAGGCCGTGCTTGCGCTGCATCCTGACGTGGTGTTTGCCGACCTCAACCTGAAACTGAACCTGCTGTGGGTATCGTTGCGTCCGCGGCAGGGAGCGATCAGCGAGCTGGTCGCGGCGATCCGGCTGCGGGTGCCCGAGGCATTGTTGGTGGCGCATTATGCTGAACCCCATTAAGCGCGTTTCCGATGCCGGCCGGGGACGTCGCCGATGCCTCCAGAGCGCCTTGGATAGCCCTTCGGGCGGCAAGGGAACCCACGTCCTTTCTGCGTTCCCGTTCACCCAAAGCGGTGGAATTCGTTAAAATGAGCGATTGCTAATTAACCCGCTGGAGCAAACATGGCCGTTTCTGAACTTCAGGTGCAGACAGCACTGAAAGAGTTGACTGATCCCAACACCCACAAGGATTATGTCTCGACCAAATCCGCCCGCAACATCAAGATCGACGGCGGCGCTGTGTCGGTCGACATCTTGCTGAGCTACCCGGCGCAGAGTCAGTTGGCCCTCATCAAACAGCAGGTCGAAGACAAGCTTGGCGCCATCGATGGCGTGACCAGCGCCACCGCGAATGTCAGCTTCAAGATCGTTTCGCACGGCGTGCAGCGCGGCGTCAAGCTGATCCCCAACGTGAAAAACATCATCGCCGTGGCGTCCGGCAAGGGCGGCGTCGGCAAGTCCACCACCGCCGTCAACCTGGCGCTGGCGCTGGCCGTCGAGGGTGCGCGCGTCGGCATGCTCGACGCCGATATCTACGGCCCCTCGCAGCCGACCATGCTCGGGATTACCGGCAAGCCCGAATCGACCGATGGCAAGAATCTCGAGCCGTTGATCGGGCACGGCATCCAGGCGATGTCGATCGGCTTCCTGATCGACGTCGAGACCCCCATGGTGTGGCGCGGCCCGATGGTGACCCAGGCGCTGGAACAGCTGCTGAACAATACCAACTGGAGCGAGCTCGACTATCTGGTGGTCGACCTGCCGCCGGGCACCGGCGACATCCAGTTGACGCTGGCGCAGCGCGTGCCGGTGACCGGCGCAGTGATCGTCACCACCCCGCAGGACATTGCGCTGATCGACGCGCGCAAGGGCCTGAAGATGTTCGAGAAGGTCGGCATCCCCATCCTCGGCGTGGTCGAAAACATGAGCCTGCACATCTGCTCTAACTGCGGCCACGAAGAGCGCATCTTCGGCGAAGGCGGCGGCGAGCGCATGTGCAAGGACTACAACGTAGAATTTCTCGGTGCGTTGCCGCTGGATGGAGCGATCCGTGCCGATACCGATGCAGGCAAGCCGTCGGTGGTGTCTGACCCGGATGGCCGTGTGACCGAAATCTACAAGCAGATCGCGCGCCGCGTAGCTGTGAAGATTGGCGAAACCGCGGTGGATCACTCCGCCAAGTTCCCCAACATCGTCATTTCCAACACCTGATGGAGAACCGGGGATCGGGATTCAGGGATCAGGGAGTGGGCGGCCAACGCCGCCAACCCTGCCCCCTGCCCCCTGCCCCCTGACCCCTGATATGTCTATCAAATCCGACAAATGGATCCGCCGCATGGCGGTTGAGCATGGCATGATCGAACCGTTCGAACCGGGGCAGGTCAAGCAGGTTGATGGCCGCCCCATCGTGTCGTACGGCACGTCGAGCTACGGCTACGACGTGCGCTGCGCCAGCGAGTTCAAGCTGTTCACCAACATCAATACGACGATTGTCGACCCCAAGGCGTTCGATCCGAACTCCTTTGTCGAGGTCAAGGGCGATTCCTGCATCATCCCGCCCAACTCGTTCGCACTGGCGCGCACGGTGGAATATTTCCGCATTCCGCGCAGTGTGCTGACGATCTGTCTCGGCAAAAGCACGTATGCGCGCTGCGGCATCATCGTCAACGTGACGCCGCTGGAGCCCGAGTGGGAAGGCCACGTGACGCTGGAGTTTTCCAACACGACCCCGCTGCCCGCACGCATTTACGCCAACGAGGGCGTGGCGCAAATGCTCTTCCTCGAATCCGACGAGGTGTGCGAGGTGTCGTACCGCGATCGCGGCGGCAAATATCAGGGCCAGGTCGGCGTGACGCTGCCTAAAACTTAATCCCGCGGGACACGCGGGATTCGTATAATCCGCTTCTTTTAATTCGTCCGCCTCCAGCCCGGATGTCTCATCAATTCGCGTGATGATTGCCGAGGATTTTGTTCCTTTTGGAACAAAATGCCGGTTAAGTGCATGCGAATCGATGACGTCCGGGCCAAGGCTTTCCTCTGGAGCAGGCCATGCGCTTCCGCTTTCCCGTTGTCATCATTGACGAAGATTTCCGCTCCGAAAACGCCTCGGGGCTCGGCATCCGCACACTTGCCGACGCCATCGAGAAGGAAGGCATGGAAGTGCTCGGCGTCACCAATTATGGCGACCTGACCTCGTTCGCCCAGCAGCAGGCGCGCGCCTCGGCGTTCGTACTGTCGATCGACGACGAGGAACTCGCGGGCAGCGATGAAGATACAAGCAAGGCGCTGCAGAAGCTGCGCAGCTTCGTCGAGGAAGTACGCTTCCGCAATGCCGAGATCCCGATTTTCCTGCATGGTGAAACCCGTACCGCACGCCATATTCCGAACGATATCCTGCGTGAGCTGAACGGCTTCATCCACATGCTGGAAGACACGCCGGAGTTTCTCGCCCGATATATCGGGCGAGAAGCGCGTGCCTATCTCGAATCGCTGGTGCCGCCGTTTTTTCGTGCGCTCACCCATTACGCGGCGGACGGCTCGTATTCCTGGCACTGCCCCGGCCACTCCGGTGGGGTGGCGTTCCTGAAGTCGCCGATCGGCCAGATGTTCCACCAGTTTTTCGGCGAGAACCTGCTGCGCGCCGACGTCTGCAACGCGGTGGACGAACTTGGGCAACTGCTCGATCACACCGGTCCGGTGGGGGCGTCGGAGCGCAACGCGGCGCGCATTTTCAACTGCGACCACCTGTTTTTCGTCACCAATGGCACGTCGTCTTCGAACAAAATGGTGTGGCACGCCACGGTCGCGCCGGGCGACATCGTCGTGGTCGACCGAAACTGTCATAAATCCATCCTGCACGCGATCATCATGTGCGGTGCGATCCCGATCTTCCTGACGCCGACGCGCAACCATTACGGCATCATCGGGCCGATTCCGCTGGATGAGTTCCGTCCCGAGAACATCCAGAAGAAAATCGCCGCGCATCCGTTCGCCAAGGATGTGAAGCGCAAGCCGCGCATCCTCACCATCACCCAGTCGACGTACGATGGCATCCTCTACAACGTCGACATGATCAAGGAGTTGCTGGGCGACTACATCGACACCCTGCATTTCGACGAAGCCTGGCTGCCGCATGCGACCTTCCACGACTTCTATCGCGGCATGCACGCCATCGGCAAGGACCGCCCGCGCGCCAAGGATGCGCTGGTGTTCGCCACCCAGTCGACCCACAAGCTGCTGGCAGGCCTCTCGCAGGCTTCGCAGATCCTGGTGCAGGACTCGGAGACGCGCAAGCTCGACTTCACCCGCTTCAACGAAGCCTACCTGATGCACACCTCGACTTCGCCGCAGTACGCCATCATCGCCTCGTGCGATGTGGCGGCGGCGATGATGGAGCCGCCCGGCGGCCCCGCGCTGGTCGAGGAGTCGATCAAGGAAGCGCTGGATTTCCGCCGTGCCATGCGCAAGGTCGACGCGGAATTCGGCGATTCCTGGTGGTTCAAGGTGTGGGGGCCGCAGAAGCTGGCCGACGAAGGCGTGGGTGATCGCGAGGACTGGATGTTGAAGGCCGGCGAGCGCTGGCACGAGTTCGGCAATATCGCGCCCGGCTTCAACCTGCTCGACCCGATCAAGGCCACCGTCATTACGCCCGGCCTGGACATGGACGGCGCGTTTGCCGACTGGGGCATCCCGGCGGCGATCGTCACCAAATACCTGGCCGAGCACGGCGTCATCGTCGAGAAAACCGGGCTGTATTCCTTCTTCATCATGTTCACCATCGGTATCACCAAAGGCCGCTGGAATACGCTGGTGACCGCGCTTCAGCAGTTCAAGGCCGATTACGACGAGAACCAGCCGCTGTGGCGCGTGCTGCCCGAATTCATCGAAAAACACTCGCGCTACGAGAAAACCGGGCTGAAGGACCTGTGCGACCAGATCCACACCATCTACAAGGCCAACGACGTGGCGCGCCTGACCACCGAGATGTACCTGTCGGAAATGGCGCCGGCGATGAAGCCGGCCGATGCCTTTGCCAAAATGGCGCACCGCGAGATCGAGCGGGTCGAGATCGACCAGCTCGAAGGCCGCATCACCGCCATGCTGGTGACGCCTTATCCGCCGGGTATTCCCTTGCTGATTCCGGGCGAGCGCTTCAACAGCACCATCGTGCGCTACCTGCAGTTCACCCGCGATTTCAACGTGAAATTCCCCGGCTTCGAGACCGACGTGCATGGGTTGGTCGAGGATATGGTCGACGGCAAGGCCACGTATTACGTCGACTGCGTGATGTGAACGGCAGCCGGGCGCGGCGACAGGCTTGATTCGTCAGGAAAAAAGCGTATTATTCGCAGTCCCCGGTTTGCCGGGGATTGTTTTTTGACCTTGGCTATGTCATTGCCCAAGGCTACTTAACCTTGCCCCACCGCACCGCAGCGGGGGGCTGAACCGAAAGGAAACTCGATGCGGCATTACGAAATCGTATTTATCGTCCATCCCGATCAGAGCGAGCAGGTGCCCGCCATGATCGAACGCTATCGCAGCAATATCACCACGCGCGGCGGCACGGTCCACCGTTTGGAAGACTGGGGCCGCCGCCAGATGGCCTACCCGATCCAGAAAGTCCACAAGGCCCACTACGTGCTGATGAACATCGAGTGCGACCAGGAAACGCTGGACGAACTCGAGCATGGCTTCAAGTTCAACGATGCCGTGCTGCGCCATCTGACCATCAAGCACGCCGCCGCCGTGACCACGGCTTCGCCGATGATGAAGGAAGAAAAGTCGCGCGACATCCTGGACAGCGCCAAGGCAGAAACCGCCAAGGCTGAAACCGCCATGGCTGAAACCGCCAAGCCGGACGTGGCAGCCGAACAGCCAGCCGTTGCCTGAGAGCGTGGTCTGAATGAGTGAATAGGTTGGTCATCAGCGGAGCGCTCATCCAGGTCGACCCTGTGCGTTACAGTCCGGCGGGTGTGCCGATTGCCGAAGCGGTGGTTCTGCACCGCAGCAGTCAGACAGTGGCCACGCAAGCCCGGCAGGTGGAATGCGAGTTGACGGTACAGGCGAGCGGAACGCTTGCCAGTCAGTTGGCGCAGCTGAATACTGGAACGCAGGTGAAACTGGAAGGTGCGTTGAACCGGCGCAGCGTAAAAGGCCGTCAGCTGATCCTGATATTGAATCGAATCGAAAAGGAATGAATCATGGCACGTCCCATGGGTGGTAAAACCGGCGGCAAGTTCGCCAAAAAAGGCGGCCGCGATAGCGGCAATCGTGGTCTCTTCAAGCGTCGCAAGTTCTGCCGCTTCACCGCCGAAAAAGTGGTTGAGATCGATTTCAAGGACATCGAGGTGCTGAAGGAATTCATTGCCGAAAATGGCCGCATCATTCCGGCGCGCATCACGGGCACCAAGGCGCACTACCAGCGTCAGCTGGGCACCGCGATCAAGCGTGCGCGCTTCCTGGCGCTGATGCCTTACACCGACCTGCATTGAGGAGACGACCATGCAAGTGATTCTGATCGACAAAATCGGCAAACTGGGCGACCTGGGTGACGTGGTCAAGGTAAAAGACGGCTACGCCCGCAACTATCTGATTCCGACCGGCCGTGCGCGTCGCGCCACGCAAGCCAATATGGAAGCATTCGCCGCGCAGAAGGCCGAGCTGGAGCGCGTTGCCGCAGAAAAACTGGCCGATGCCCAGCGCCGTGCCGAAAAGCTCGAAGGCACGAGCGTGACCATCAGCCAGAAAGCCGGCGTCGATGGCCGCCTGTTCGGTTCCATCACCAATGCCGATATTTCCGATGCGCTGAAAGCGCAAGGCCATGAAGTGGCCAAGTCGGAGATCCGTTTGCCCGAAGGTCCGTTCAAGACCCTCGGCGAATACCCGGTGGTGCTGGCGCTGCACGGTGACATTACCGCCAGCATCACGGTGGTGGTGACCGGCCAGCAGTAACGCCGCCAGGCAGGTCGAAAAAGGGGGGGCCTCGGCTCCCTTTTTTTACGTGTGCCTTCAGGATATTCCCGGCTGTACATGCTTTATTCACAGGCTTATCCCTTTGTGTGGGGGGGGCGGAAGACTAGAATCCGGCCATGGCCGCTATCCACTCGTTTACTCCGACTTCCGACCCCCAGCTGGCGCAAATGCGCCTGCCGCCGCATTCCCTGGAAGCCGAGCAGGCAGTGTTGGGCGGCCTGCTGCTCGACAACGGCGCATGGGATCGTATTGGCGATGTGGTGTCGGAAAGCGATTTCTACCGCCAGGATCATCGCCAGATCCTGCGCGCGATCGTGCGGCAGATCGCGGAAAACCGCCCGGCGGACGCGGTGACGGTGACCGAGGCGCTGCAATCGCTGGGTCAGCTCGAGAGCGTGGGCGGGCTTGCCTACATCGTCGCGCTGGCGAGCAATACACCGTCGGCCGCCAACATCCGCCGCTATGCCGAAATTGTGCGCGAGCGTTCGGTGATGCGCCGTCTGGCCGAGGTGGCGACCGGGATTGCCGACACCGCGTATGCTCCGGCCGGGCGCAGCGCCTCGCAGTTGCTCGACGAGGCCGAGGCCAAGGTGTTCGAGATTGCCGAATCGGGCAGCCGTGGCCAGGCGGGCTTCACTGAAATCAAGCCGCTTTTGAAAGAAGTGGTCGAGCGTATCGACGAGCTGTATCACCGCGACAACGATTCCGGCATCACCGGCGTGCCTACCGGATTTCACGACCTCGACCAGAAAACCTCGGGTTTCCAGCCGGGCGACCTGATCATCGTCGCCGGGCGCCCGTCGATGGGCAAGACCGCATTCTCGATCAACATCGGCGAGAACGTCGCGCTCGATACCGGCTTGCCGGTGGCGGTCTTTTCCATGGAGATGGGCGGTCAGCAGCTGGTGATGCGGATGATCGGCTCGGTCGGCAAGCTCGACCAGCATCGCCTGCGTACCGGCAAGCTGGGCGAGGACGACTGGCAGCGCCTCACCTACGCCCTCGGCAAGCTCAACGACGCCCCCATCTTCATCGACGAAACACCGGGGCTCAATGTGCTGGAACTGCGCGCCCGCGCCCGGCGCCTGCAGCGTCAGTGCGGCAAGCTCGGCCTGATCATCATCGACTACATCCAGCTGATGTCTGCCAGCAGTTCGGGCGAAAACCGCGCCACCGAAATCTCGGAAATCTCGCGCGCCCTCAAAGGCCTGGCGAAAGAGCTGCACGTGCCGGTGGTCGCGCTGTCGCAGCTGAACCGCAGCCTCGAACAGCGCCCCAACAAGCGGCCGGTGATGTCCGACCTGCGCGAATCGGGCGCTATCGAACAGGATGCCGACGTCATCCTGTTCATCTATCGCGACGAGGTCTACAACCCCGACACCCAGGACAAGGGCACCGCCGAAATCATCATCAGCAAGCAGCGTAACGGCCCCATCGGCACGGTGCGGCTGGCTTTTGTCGGCGAATACACGCGCTTCGAAACACTGGCGCAGCCGGGTTCCTACTAATCCAGATGCGCCCAATCAAAGCGCGCATTTCCATTGATGCGATGGCGCACAACCTGCGCGTGGCGCGCCGCCACGCGCAGACGGCATGCGTGTTTGCGGTGGTCAAGGCCAACGCCTACGGTCACGGACTGTCACGCGCGCTGCGCGCTTTGGCGGCAGCGGACGGCTTCGCCGTGCTGACGCTGGAAGAGGCCGCAAACCTGCGCCTGATGGGGGTCGAGAAACCGATCCTGCTGCTGGAAGGAGTTTTCAGTGCGGACGAGATCGCCACCTGCGCCGAACTGGATCTGTGGCCGGTGCTGCATCATCCCGTGCATCTCGACTGGCTGCAGCAGCGGCCGCCTGCACGCCCCATTCAGGTCTTTCTCAAGTTCGACAGCGGCATGCATCGGCTGGGGCTTCCGCTCGCCGACCACGCCGCCATCGTCGCGCGAACGCAAAGCCTGCCCGGAGTGGCCGGCATTACCCTGATGACCCACTTTGCCCAGGCCGACGAGGCCGCGGGGGTCGACTGGCAGTTGCAGCCGTTTCTGCACCAAGTGGCCGGACACAGCCTGCCCTGGAGCAGCGCCAATTCGGCGGCGCTGTTGCGCTACCCGGATACCCTCGGCGCGTGGGTGCGACCGGGCCTGATGCTGTATGGCGCATCGCCGTTTGCCGACGTGTCTGCAGCCGAACTGGGACTGCGCCCGGCGATGACCCTGCAGTCGGAGATCATCAGCGTGCAGACCCTGCAAGCGGGTGAAGGGGTGGGCTACGGCCAGCTGTTTCGCGCAGAACGGGCGATGCAGGTGGGGGTGGTGGCGTGCGGTTATGCGGACGGCTATCCGCGCCATGCGCTGACCGGCACCCCGGTGCTGGTCAGCGGCCGCGCCAGTCGCACCCTGGGACGGGTGTCGATGGACATGCTGTGTGTCGACTTGAGCGAGTGCGCCAGTGCCGGCGTCGGCACTCCGGTGGTGCTGTGGGGGGAGGGTCTGCCGGTGGATGCGGTGGCCGCGGCCGCCGGCACCACCAGCTATGAACTGCTGTGCGCCCTGGCCGCGCGCGTCCCGGTGGAAGAGGTCGACTGAAAGCGCGAACCATCCTGCTTTAATGCGTCCAACAGCCGGCCGGTTTGCGCGGCAGCCCGGCGCCGGGCACAGACACTCTTCACCTATTCTGGCAGCGCATAGGGCAGGGGCTTCAGGGTCAAGGCCGCGCCGTCGGCGGCTTTCAGATGCAGGGTCTGCGTATTCGCGCTTTCGATCTGGGCGACGGCCAGCACATCGAAGCCGCCGGCCGGCGCCGGCGCTGCGTTGACCACGGTTCCGGTGGCCTGGCCGTCCATGTCGGCACTGTATAAAGGGTCGCCCGGCGCGGCTTCGGCGTCCACATGCGCCAGAAACATGCGGCGCTTGAGCTTGCCAAGATACTGGCTGCGCGCGACGATTTCCTGGCCCGGGTAGCAGCCTTTCTGGAAGTTGACCCCGCCGATGACTTCGAGGTTGACCATCTGCGGCACGAACAGCTCCTGGGTGGCGGCGACGATCATCGGAATGCCGGCGTTGAGCCGCAGCCAGTCCCATACGGGCGCCCCGACCGGGGTGGCCGACTGGCGCAACGTCTGCCACATGGCGGCGGCATGACCGGGCGCGATCGACAGCACGAATTTGTCGTCGCCCAGGCGGATCACCTGGCCGGCCTCGCTGGCGACCGAGCGCATCGCGGTGTCCGGCACGGTGCCCATCGCGGCGCTCACCGCCGCCAGCGCCTGCCTGCCGGCGACGACCAGCCGCACGTTTTCGTCGCTGGCATCGCGTCCCTGCACCTTGGCGCGCAGGATGAACATGGACAGGCGCTTCAGCACGCCGGGAAGAATGTCGCCCGAAAGCTGCAGGCAATAATCCTCGCCCTGTCGCCACGCCAGGAAATTGCCGAGCAGGCGCCCCTTGGGGTTGCAATAGCCGCTCCACTGCGCGCTGTCGGCGTGCAGCGCGCGCACGTCGTTGGTGAGCTGGCCCTGCAGGAAAGCGGCGGTATCCTCGCCGCGCAGCGCGATGATGCCGAGTTGCGACAGATCCGCCACAATGGTGCCGTCCGTGGCGGCCGCGCGTTCGGCGGCGGGGTCGCCATAATGCAGCACGCTGCCGGCTTCGATTGCTGCGCCTTGGGATTGCAGAAAGGTTTTCCAGGAATCGATCACGATGCGTTCCAGTTAAGGGGAATGGAATGAAGGCCAAAAGTGTACACGCTGATGCGCGAGATTGAGATCAAACCCTCGCGCCGACTGGGGCTGTTGCTGGCGGGCATGCTGCTGCTGGCGCTGGCCGCCCTCTATCTCGCGGCGCTACCGGGCAGTTTGCAGCTGCTGTTGGGCATGACGGTAACGGGCCTGGGCGTGCGGGGTTGGCGGCGGGCGCGCTCGCCGGCCAGTTTGCGTATTGCGGCAGACGGCCGCTTGCAATGCCTGGATGACGCGGCTGAATGGCGCGAAGCTGAAATATTGGGCGATAGTTTTGTTTCGACCGCCCTGATCGTGTTGCGCTACCGGGCGGCAGGCGAACCGGTGCGAACCCTGACGCTGCTGCCCGACAGCGCGGCTGCCGATGACCTGCGCCGCCTCAGGGTGTCGCTTCGCTGGATACGCCGCATACGCTCGGACACAGCGTCCCGGGACGCGGGTTGAGCACCGTGTTTCCGGCGATCGGCAGCGTCTCCGGGTAGTCGCGGCTGTAGTGCAGGCCGCGGCTTTCCTGCCGCAACTGGGCCGAGCGGATGATGAGGTCGGCGCTTTGCACCAGGTTGCGCAACTCGATCAGGTCGTTGCTGACGCGGAAGTTGCGGTAGAACTCGTCGATTTCGTCGCGCAGCAGGCGGATGCGGTGCGCCGCGCGCGTCAGCCGTTTGTTGGTACGCACGATGCCGACGTAGTCCCACATGAAGCGGCGCAGCTCGTCCCAGTTGTGCGAGATCACCACTTCCTCGTCGGGATCGGTGACGCGCGAGGCGTCCCAGTCCGGCAGGTCGAGCGCCGGGGCGGGCGGGGTGGCAAGAATGTCGCGCGCGGCGGCATGGCCGAACACCAGGCATTCGAGCAGCGAGTTCGACGCCAGCCGGTTGGCGCCGTGCAGGCCGGTGAACGTGACTTCGCCGACCGCATGCAGATTGCACAGGTCGGTGCGCGCGTTCATGTCGGTGACCACGCCGCCGCAGGCATAGTGCGCGGCCGGCACCACCGGGATCGGCTGTGTCGTGATGTCGATGCCGAACTCCAGGCAGCGGCGGTGGATGGTCGGAAAATGCTCGCGCACGAAATCGGCCGGTTTGTGGCTGATGTCGAGGTAGACGCAGTCGATGCCGCGTTTTTTCATCTCGAAGTCGATCGCGCGCGCCACCACGTCGCGCGGGGCGAGTTCGGCGCGTTCGTCGTGAAACTGCATGAAGCGGCTGCCGTCGGGCAGCAGCAGCCGTCCGCCCTCGCCGCGCACCGCCTCGCTGATGAGGAAGGACTTGGCGTGCGGGTGGTACAGGCAGGTCGGGTGGAACTGCACGAATTCCAGGTTGGCCACCCGGCAGCCGGCGCGCCATGCCATGGCGATTCCGTCGCCGGTCGCCGTGTCGGGATTGGACGTATAGAGATAGACCTTGCCGGCGCCGCCGGTGGCCAGCACGGTGTGGCCAGCGGCGAAGGTCTCGACTTCGCCGCTGTCCTTGTTCAGCGCATAGGCGCCGTGGATCTGCCGTTCCTGTCCGCCGGCGTGCTTGCCGGTGATGAGGTCGATGGCGACGTGCTGCTCGAAGGTCTCGATATTGGGATGGGCGCGCACGCGGTCGAGCAGGCTGGTCTGCACCGCGTGGCCGGTAGCATCGGCCGCATGCACCACGCGGCGCCGGGAATGCCCGCCCTCGCGCGCCAGATGCAGGCCGCCGGGCGCCAGTGGATCGGGCGTGAAGACGACGCCGTTGGCGGTCAGCCAGGCGATCATCTCGCGCGCCTGGCTGGCCACCAGCCGGGTGACCGCTTCGTCGCACAGGCCGGCGCCGGCGATCAGGGTGTCGTTCACATGGGCATCCACCGAGTCGCCGTTGTCGATTGCTGCCGCAATCCCGCCTTGCGCCCAGTTGCTGGCGCCGTCGATCATCTGGCGCTTGGTGACAATGGCGATGCGGCGCTGGTCGGCAAGCCTGAGCGCGGTGGTCAGCGCGGCGAGGCCGCTGCCGAGGATGAGTACGTCGTGTCTGTGCATGAATCGGGCGATGATAGCAGGCTTGGGCCTGGCCAGAATCGCCCCGCTGCATCGAAGCTGGCGGGGTGAACTTTTTGGCCGCGGCATCCTCTCATCTTCCGGAAGCTGCGGTCACGTATACTTTCAACATAAACATAAATGTAGCAGGGAGATATGTCAGACCGCGAACTGGATCAGGAGTTGGTTGAGCGTGCCCAGCAGGGCGACAAGCGCGCATTCGAGCTGCTGGTGATCAAGTATCACCGCAAGGTCGGCCGGCTGTTGTCGCGCATGGTGCGCGACGCGGCGGAGGTGGAAGACATTACGCAGGAAGCCTTTATCAAGGCCTATCGCGCGTTGCCGGGATTCCGCGGCGAAAGCGCGTTCTACACCTGGCTGTACCGCATCGCCGTCAACACCGCCAAGAATTACCTGGTGGCGCACAAGCGCCAGCCGGTGTCGAGCGATGTGCAGGCGGAAGACGCGGAGAATTATGAAGAGGGCGACCTGTTGCGCGATATTGCGACGCCGGAAGCGGAACTTCACAGCAAACAGATCGCCCAAGCAGTGAATGAGGCAGTCGATGCGCTGCCCGAGGAGTTACGGACAGCCATCACGCTGCGCGAGATCGAAGGCATGAGCTACGAGGACATCGCGCAGATGATGGAATGCCCGATCGGCACCGTACGCTCGCGGATCTTCCGTGCGCGTGAGGCCATTGCAGAAAAGATACGCCCGATGCTGGGCACCGGTCAGGACAAAAGGTGGTAACCATGTCAGCACATCGCAAACTCGACACCCTTCCCCAGGCTGAACAGGCCGACAACGACCAGCTGTCGATGCTGTCCGCCGCGCTGGACGGCGAAACGGCGCGCGCCGAGACCGGGGCCTGCATCACGGCGATGAAACGTGACGAAGGCCTGCGACAAAGCTGGTCCGAATACCACCTGATCGGCGATCTGATGCGAGGCGTGGCGCCGGTGCAGGATGACTTCATGGCGCGCTTCTCGGCACAGTTGGCGGCCGAGCCGACCGTGCTCGCGCCGCGCCGCAGCGTGTGGCCGCAACGGCTGGTGGTGGCATCGTTTGCCTCGTTCGCCGTATGGGGCGTGGTCGCGCTGACCGGGCTGCTGTCGGATGCCCCTGCCACGGCACCGATGGCGGCGGCGCCGGGCTTCCAGCAGGCCGGACTGGCTTTGGAACCGCGTGACGACCACCACTTCGCCTCCTACCTGGTGGCGCATCAGGAATTTTCCCCGATGGCGGTGGCCTCGCCCTACCAGCGCGTGATGGCGGTTGCGGTGGAGCCGCGTTGATGCGGGCGGGAGTTGTGTGGCGGCAAGACTGGCTGGCGGTGGGGTTTGCCGCACTGATGCTGTTGTCCAGCACGGCGCGCGCCGACGCCGCGCTCGATTGGCTCAACCGCGCCGCTGCCGCCGCCAAGCAGCAGAACTACAGCGGCGTTTATGTGTATCACCACGGCGAACACGTCGAAGTGCTGCGTGTGCTGCATCGCACCGATGCCACCGGCGAAATGGAAAAGGTCGAGGTGCTCGACGGCACGCCGCGCAAGTTCCTGCGCGTCAACAACGATGTCTATTGCCACTTGCCGGACGGCAAGAGTGTGCGGCTTGAGCGCAATGCCCTGCGCCGGTTCTTCCCCGCCTTGCTGCCTGCCCAGCCGGCCGGCCTGCTCGAATATTACGAGGCGAAGCTCGGCGGCGCCGAGCGGGTGGCGGGCCGGCCCTGTCAGGTGGTGGTGCTGGAGCCGCGCGACGGCTATCGTTACAGCTACAGTTTGTGGCTGGATAAACAAACCGGACTGCCGCTCAAGTCGCGCGTCGTCAACGACAGCGGCGTCGTGGTGTCGATGTTCGTGTTCTCCGAAATCCAGATTGGCAAGGTGCCCGATGCCGGGTCGTTTCGCAACGATCTGGCGGGTAAACGCGTCCAGCAAGCCAGCCTCGACAAACCGGCCGAGGTGGCCTGGGACGTAACCCCGCCGCCGGGATTCGCGCGGGTGCAGGAGGCAGTGCGCGCACTGCCGGGCAAGCCGGCGCCTGTCACCCATCTGGTGTTTTCAGACGGACTCTCCGTGCTGTCGATGTTCGTGGAACGCGTTGATCCCCGTGTGCAAAACCTGCGCGGCCTGTCGGCCGAGGGCGTGATCGGCATCTATGCGCGTGAGGTCGACGGCCACATCGTGACCACGCTGGGTGAAGTGCCGAACATGGCACTGATCGAAACAGGCAACTCGGTAAAGCGGAAGTAAGCATCGCCATGCTGGAGCAAACCGCCGAAGTCGTCAAAACCGCAGCGGATGGCATCTGGGTGCAGGCGGTCGAGCCGTCCGGTTGCGGTACTTGCGGCGGACAGGGCTGTGCGTCGCGCCGCATCGCCGAGATGTTCCAGCGCAAACCACGGCATTTTCTGGTCGATTGCGACTTGTCGCTGGCGCCGGGTGACCGCATCGTGGTCGGCATCGCCCGCGGCAGCGTGCTCAGGAGCGCATTGCGCGCCTACGGGGTGCCGTTGGGGTTGATGCTGGCGGGCGCGTTGCTGGCACAGGCCGTGCAGCCCGGCGACGGCCCCGCAGTGCTTGGCATGTTGCTCGGGGGCGTGGCGGGCTGGCTGATCGCGCGCGGTGGTCGCGCGGCGCGCCCGGTCGTGCTCAGGCGTGAAGACGTCAAGCTGTTTCACATGAGGAAAGGAGAACCGCGATGAGAGTGGCATTGGCCGCGGCAGCACTGGTGTTTACCTTGTCTGCGCCGGCGTTGGCAAAAGAAGCGATGGATGTGGCCGATCTGGTCGAAGCACACGGCCCGGCTGTGGTCAACATCAGCACCTCCCGGCTGGTGAAGCGTGGCGCTGAGGGCTTCCCTTTCGCGGTGCCTGACGATGAAGCCATGCAGGAGTTCTTCCGCCGCTTCTTTCCGCCTGGCATCCCCGGACACGGGTCGATACAGGAAATCCCCACACGCGGCGCCGGCTCCGGCTTCATCGTCAGCAACGACGGCTATATTCTGACCAATGCCCATGTGGTGCGCGGCGCCGACGAAGTCGAGGTCAAGCTCATCGACAAGCGCAAATTCAGCGCCAGGGTGATCGGCTCTGACAGCCGCACCGATGTTGCGGTCATCAAGATCACCGCCAGCAACCTGCCGGCGGTCAAGCTGGGCGACCCCGCCAGGCTGCGGGCGGGCGAAGCCGTGGCGGCCATCGGTTCGCCGTTCGGCTTCGAGAATTCGGTCACCGCCGGCATCGTTTCCGCCAAGGGGCGCTCGCTGCCCTCGGAAAGCTACGTGCCCTACATCCAGACTGACGTGCCGATCAATCCGGGCAACTCGGGCGGGCCGCTGTTCAACATGAAGGGCGAAGTGGTCGGCATCAACTCGCAGATATACAGCCGCAGCGGCGGATATCAGGGGGTGTCGTTCGCGATTCCGATCGATGTGGCGATGGAGGTTGCCGAGCAGCTGAAAAGCAGCGGCAAGGTCTCGCGCGGCTGGCTGGGGGTGGTGGTGCAGGAAGTGACCGCCGATCTCGCCGAGTCCTTCGGCATGGATCGCCCGCGCGGCGCGCTGATCGCACAGGTGCAGGCGGATAGCCCTGCGGCAAGGGCCGGCTTGCAGGCGGCCGATGTGATCCTCATGTTTGGCGGCAAGCCGGTGGAGAACTCGGGCGATCTGCCGCGCATGGTCGGCATGGCCAAGCCGGGAACGAAAATTCCGTTGCAGGTGTGGCGCCGCGGCAAGGTGCAGGAGCTGGCGGTGACGCTGGGCGAATTGCCGGGCGAGGAGCTGCCCGCCGGCAAGAGCGGCAAGACCTATTCGCGCGGCGGCCTGGCCCTGTCCGAACTGACGGCCGACCAGCGGCGCGAGCTCGGGATCGACCACGGCCTGCTGGTGGAAGAAGTGACCGGCGACGCCGCGCGCGCGGGCATCCGCGTCGGCGACGTGATCCTTGCGGTGAACAACGGCAAGGTGCCCTCGGTCGAAGCCTTCCGCAAGTCGATCGCCGCCGTTCCCAAGGGCAAAAGCGCGGCACTTCTGGTGCGGCGCGGCGAAGGCTCGCTCTACATTCCGCTGAAGATAACGGGTGAGTAAGGCGCTCACGCTCTATACGCGGGCAGGCTGCCCGCTGTGCGAGGACATGGCGGCTGAGGTCGGCGCGCGGATCGCGGGAACCGGCCACCGCCTGGCGCCCGTGGATGTGGATGCCGATCCCTTGCTCAAAACGCGCTACGGCTGGGATGTGCCGCTGCTGTTCGACGGCGACACCGAGATTTGCCGCCATGAGCTTAATCTGCATGCGCTTCGGGAATGGCTGCGCGCCCACCCCTGAAATCCGTTAAAATTCTGGGTGTTATCGCATCCCTAGCCGGGCACGGAAACGTGCCCGTTTTGCTGTGTCCCAGAGTCTGATCCGCAATTTCTCCATCATCGCCCATATCGACCACGGCAAGTCCACGCTGGCCGACCGTCTCATCCAGTTTTGCGGCGGCCTGTCCGATCGCGAAATGGAAGCGCAGGTGCTCGATTCCATGGACCTGGAAAAGGAGCGCGGCATCACCATCAAGGCGCAGACCGCCGCCCTCAGCTACAAGGCGCAGGACGGCAAGGTCTACCGCCTGAACCTGATCGATACCCCCGGCCACGTTGATTTTTCCTATGAAGTGTCGCGTTCCCTGTCCGCGTGCGAGGGCGCCCTGCTGGTGGTCGATGCCTCGCAGGGGGTGGAAGCGCAGACGGTGGCCAACTGCTACACCGCGATCGACCTCGGCGTCGAAGTGATTCCGGTGCTGAACAAGATCGACCTGCCTGCTGCCGACTCGGACCGGGTGGCGGAAGAGATCGAGGACATCGTCGGGCTGGACGCGAGCGAGGCGGTGCGTGCATCGGCCAAGACCGGGATCGGCATTGCCGAGATTCTCGAAGTGGTGGTGAAGCAGGTGCCGCCGCCGCGCGGCAATGTGGATGCGCCGCTGAAGGCGCTGATTATCGACTCGTGGTTCGACAACTACGTCGGCGTGGTGATGCTGGTGCGGGTGGTGGACGGCGTGCTGCGTCCCAAGGACAAGATCCGTTTCATGGCGTCCGGCGCGCAGCACCTGACCGAGCATGTCGGCGTGTTCACGCCGAAATCGGTCGACCGGCCCAGCCTGTCGGCAGGCGAGGTCGGCTTCGTGATTGCGGGTATCAAGGAACTCAAATCGGCCCAGGTGGGCGATACCATCACCCTGCTCGACCGGCCCGCGGCCGAGGCGCTGCCAGGCTTCAAGAAGGTGCAGTCGCAGGTCTTCGCCGGGCTGTACCCGATCGAGTCGCACGATTTCGAGGCGCTGCGCGACGCGCTGACCAAGCTGCAACTGAACGACGCGGCGCTGCAGTTCGAGCCCGAAGTCTCGCAGGCGCTTGGTTTCGGCTTTCGCTGTGGTTTCCTCGGCCTCTTGCACATGGACATCGTGCAGGAGCGGCTGGAACGCGAATACAACATGGACCTCATCACCACCGCGCCGACGGTGGTGTACGAAGTGGTGCTCAGAGACGGCACCCTGGTCAACGTCGAGAATCCGTCCAAGCTGCCCGAGCTGTCGAAGATCGAGGAAATCCGCGAGCCCATCATCACCGCGACCATCTTCGTACCGGAAGAATTCGTTGGCAACGTCATCACCCTGTGCAACCAGAAGCGTGGCATGCAGCTCGACATGCAGTACCACGGCCGGCAGGTGATGCTGCGCTATGACCTGCCGATGAACGAAGTGGTGATGGATTTCTTCGACAAGCTGAAGTCGACCAGCCGCGGCTACGCCTCGCTCGACTACGAGTTCAAGGAATACCGGCCGGGCGATCTGGTCAAGCTCGACATCCTGGTCAACAACGAAAAGGTCGATGCGCTGTCGCTGATCGTGCATCGCGCCACCAGCGTGTACCGCGGGCGCGAGCTCGCCTCCAAGATGCGCGAGCTGATTCCGCGCCAGATGTTCGACGTCGCGGTGCAGGCGGCGATCGGCGCCAACATCATCGCGCGCGAGAACGTCAAGGCCTTGCGCAAGAACGTGCTCGCCAAGTGCTACGGCGGCGACATCTCGCGCAAGAAAAAGCTGCTGGAAAAACAGAAGGCCGGCAAACGGCGCATGAAGCAGGTCGGCAACGTCGAAATCCCGCAGGAAGCCTTTCTTGCGATCCTCCAGGTCTCGGACAAGTAAATATGAATTTCGCGCTCATCCTTTTCATCGCGCTGGCCGTCACCGGCGGCATCTGGCTGCTCGACGCGCTGCTGCTCAAGCGCGGCCGCGACCGGGGCGCCCGCGAACCGCTGCTGGTCGAGTACGCCAAGAGCTTTTTCCCGGTGATCCTGGTGGTGTTCGCGCTGCGCTCCTTCCTGGTCGAGCCTTTCAAGATTCCGTCCGGATCGATGATGCCGACGCTGCTGATCGGCGACTTCATCCTGGTCAACAAATACACCTACGGCATCCGCCTGCCGGTGCTCAACAGGAAAGTGGTGCAACTCAACAATCCCGAGCGCGGCGACGTCATGGTGTTCCGTTATCCGGCCGACCCCGGCCTCGATTACATCAAGCGCGTCATCGGCGTGCCGGGCGACGTGGTCGAATACCGCGACAAGCGGCTCAGCATCAACGGCCAGCCGGTGCGTACGGTCAACACCGGCACCTACAGCTATGTCGGCAACGGCCTCAGCTATATTACCGCCATGGTCTACCAGGAGCATCTCAACGGCGTTGGCCATGCCATGATGACCGAGCCGGGCAAGCCCGCGGTCTATCCACCGCAGGTGGTGGACTTCCCCGATCGCGAAAACTGCTCCTACAATGCCGAGGGCGAAGGCTTCGTCTGCAAGGTCCCGGAAGGGCAGTATTTCATGATGGGCGACAACCGTGACGCCAGCAATGACAGCCGCTACTGGGGCTTCGTCCCGGACAGGAACATCGTCGGCAAGGCCTTTTTCATCTGGATGAATTTCGACGACTTTGGCCGCATCGGCACTACCCTTAAATAAGGAGGCACCATGACCCGCACCCCCCCCATGCAATCCCGGCAACGCGGCCTTACCATGACCGGCTTTCTGTTCGTCGCCGTTGTTCTGGTGGCGATTGCCATGCTGGCAATGAAGCTGGTGCCGGCCTACATCGAGTTTTTCTCGGTGAAAAAGATTCTTGCCACGATGGGGCAGGAATCCGATTTCAGGTCGAAAAGCAATGCCGAGCTCCGCAGCGATTTCGCCAGGCGTGCCAGCGTCGGCTATGTCACGGCGGTCAAGCCGGAAGATCTCTCCATCGATCGTCGCGGCGGCATGCCGGTCGTGTCCGCCGATTACGAGTTCCGCACCAAGCTCGTCGGCAATGCCAGCCTGGTGATCGATTTCAGCGCCAGCACCAACCCCAACGCCGCGCCCGCCCGGATTGAATAACGCCTTGCTGAACCAGCGCCTGCAGCAGGCGCTGGGTTATACCTTTATCCGCGCCGATCTGCTGACCCAGGCGCTGACCCACCGCAGCTACGGCGCGGTCAACAACGAGCGGCTCGAATTTCTCGGCGACTCGGTGCTGAACTGCTCGGTTGCCCGCGCGCTTTACGATGCGTTTCCCGATTTGCCCGAAGGCAGTCTTTCGCGCCTGCGCGCCAATCTGGTGCGGCAGGAAACCCTGGCCGATGTCGCGGCGAACCTGCGGCTGGGCGAGAGCCTGCGCCTGGGCGAGGGCGAACTCAAGAGCGGCGGATTTCGCCGCCCGTCGATCCTGGCCGACGCGCTCGAGTCGCTGTTTGGCGCGATCTTCCTCGAGGCGGGTTTTGGCGAGGCGCAGCGCGTGGTGTACGGATTGTTTGCCCCGCTGGTGGCGAAAATCGATCCCAGTGCCTCGGGCAAGGATCCCAAGACGGAGTTGCAGGAAATGCTGCAGTCACGCCGTCTGCCGCTGCCGGACTACCGGCTGGTCGATACCGAGGGCGAGGCGCACGACCAGAGCTTCATTGTCGACTGCGTGTTGACCAGGCCCGCACTCAGCACGCGCGGCGTCGGCAAAAGCCGCCGCGCCGCCGAACAGGAGGCGGCGCGCCAGGCGTGCGCCGCATTACGAAATGAATCGGTAGCAAAGAAGAGCGAACTGCAAAAATGAGTGAATTCAAGTGCGGCCTCATCGCCATCGTCGGGCGTCCCAACGTCGGCAAGTCGACGCTGCTCAACCGCATCGTCGGGCAGAAAGTCAGCATCACCTCGCGCAAGGCACAGACCACGCGGCACCGGGTGATGGGCATTCACACCACCGACGAGGCGCAGTTCGTGTTCGTCGATACGCCCGGCTTCCAGACGCGCTACACCGGCACCATGAACCGCGCGATGAACAAGCGGGTGCGCGAAACGCTGTCGGATACCGACGTGGTGATGATGCTGGTGGAAGCCGGGCGGCTGAAGAATGAGGATCGTCAGGTGATGGCGTTGCTGCCCAAGGATCGCCCGTTGATCCTGGTGGTGAACAAGATCGACCAGGTCAAGGATCGCGCCGAGCTGATGGCCTATCTGCAGGAAGTCACAGCCGCACATGCGTTTACCGAGATCGTCCCGGTATCGGCCAAGCAGGGCAACAACCTCGAAGAACTGTTGAAAACCCTGCAAACCCACCTGCCGGAAAACGCGCCGCTGTTTGACGCGGATGACGTCACCGACCAGACCGAACGCCAGCTGGCCGCCGAGCTCATTCGCGAAAAAGTCTTCCGTCTGTGCGGCGAGGAAATTCCCTATGCGGTTGCGGTGAGCATCGACAAGTTCGAGGAAGAGGGCAACCTGCGCCGCATCTTTGCCACCATCCTGGTCGACCGCGACAGCCACAAGCCCATCCTCATCGGCAAGGGTGGCGAAAAGCTCAAGACCATTTCCACCCAGGCACGCCTCGACATGGAGCGCGCGTTCGACAGCAAGGTTTATCTGGAAGTATGGGTGAAAGTGAAGGGCGGCTGGGCCGACGACGTGCGCATGCTGAAATCGCTGGGGCTGGATTAGAGCAGGTGAAAATCTTTTGACGATCTATGTCTTCCTCTGATCGCATCAACAACGAGCCCGGCTTCATCCTCCACACCTATCCCTTCAAGGAAACCAGCGTGGTGGCGGAGGTGTTCACCCGCAGCCACGGGCGCGCGGCGCTGATCGCACGCGGCGCGCGCCGACCGACCTCGGCCCTGCGCGGGCTGATGCAGCCGTTCACCCCGCTGCTGCTGTCGTGGTTCGGCAAATCCGAGCTGAAAACCCTGCACGCCGCCGAATGGCAGGGCGGCCTGACGGCGCCACAGGGGCGCGCGCTGATGTGCGGGTTTTATCTGAACGAACTGCTGCTGCGCCTGCTGGCACGCGGCGATGCGCACGAGTTGCTGTACGACCGCTATGCCGACACGCTCGACCAGCTGGCGGGCGAGGCTCGCGGCACCGATTACGAGCGCATCCTGCGGCATTTTGAAAAAAATCTGTTAAGCGAAATCGGCTATGGCGCCACCTTCGACGTCGACGCCGACAGCGGGACGCCGATCGAAGCCGGAGTCCGCTACGTGTTCCAGCCCGAACGCGGCGCGCTGCGTGCGAGCGGGCAGCCGGGCTGCCCGGTTTCGGGCCAGACGCTGATCGATCTGGCAGCCGGCCGCTTCGAACAGCCGGCGACGCTGGTCGAGGCCAAGACCTTGATGCGCACCCTGATCAACCACACTTTGGGCGCCAAGCCGCTTTATACTCGCCAGCTGTTACGCGAACTCACAGAATTGAACCCACCCGGCTGAATCATGAGCATCTATCTCGGCGTCAACATCGACCATATCGCCACCCTGCGCCAGGCGCGCAAGACCCGCTATCCCAGCCCGGTCGAGGCAGCGCTCGCCGCAGAAACCGCTGGCGCCGATTCGATCACCCTGCATCTCAGGGAAGACCGCCGCCACATCCAGGATGCCGACGTGGCGATCCTGCGCCAGGCCCTGAAAACCAAAATGAACCTGGAAATGGCAGTGACCGATGAGATGCTCGCCATCGCCTGCGCAACACGGCCGCAGGACGTCTGCCTGGTGCCGGAAAAGCGCGAGGAACTCACAACCGAGGGCGGGCTCGACGTCGCCGGCCAAGCGCCGAAAGTGGCCGATGCCTGCAAGCGCCTTGCCGATGCCGGCATCCGCGTCTCGCTTTTCATCGATCCCGACTTCATCCAGATCGATGCGGCGCACGCGGCCGGCGCACCGGTGATCGAAATTCACACCGGCGCCTATGCCGATGCGGAAACCGAGGCCGCGCGCATCATCGAATTCGAGCGCATCCGCAAAGCGGTGGCCTACGGCTGCAGCATCGGCTTGACGGTGAATGCCGGGCACGGCCTGACCTATCACAACGTCCAGCCCATCGCTGCACTGCCGGGCATCCATGAACTCAACATCGGCCATGCAATCGTCGCGCAGGCGCTGTTCGTGGGCTGGAAGGAAGCCGTGGCGGAAATGAAGCGGTTGATGGTCAACGCAGCTGGCTGACCCCGGTGCGGCCGATACTGCTCAGCGCAGCACTTTTTTCTTCAGCTTGAGGCGCACGTAGAGCAGCACGATCACCGCGACCGCACCCAGCGTGATCAGCGTGATGAGATGCAGGTTGTCGCGGAGGGCAGCTTCGTTGTGGCCCAAGCTGTAGCCGAGCACTGCGAGGATGGTGACCCAGATGCCCGCGCCGAGGCTGGTGTAGAAGCTGAACACAGCGAGATTCATGCGCGCCAGCCCCGCCGGCAGCGAAATGTATTGCCGCACCGCAGGAATCAGCCGCCCGGTGAAGGTGGAGATGTGGCCGTGGCGCGCGAAGAAACCCTCCATGCGCTGCAGCGAGTGCTCCTTGAACAGCACGTACTTGCCATAGCGCAGCAGAAACGGCCGCCCGAATTTCACCGCCAGCCAGTAGTTGAACAGCGCGCCGAACAGGCTGCCGCCGATGCCGGAAAGGATCGCCAGCACCAGATTCATCTCGCCCTTGTAGGCGAGGTAGCCGGCCGGAATCATCACCACTTCGCTGGGGAAGGGAAAAAAACTCGACTCCAGCGCCATCATCAGGAAAATCCCGGTGTAGCCCCAGGCACCGACGGTTTCTACGATGAATTGAATGGTGTCGTGAAGCATTTTTTAGAGTCGAGAGTCGAGAGTCGAGAGCGGGGCGGTTATGCTCTCCACTCTCGACTTGGGGTCAAACGACCGCTTCTTCCTTCTTCTCGACCGGCTTGATGAAGTGCTCGCGCTTGATGCCGAACATCAGCAGCAACGGCGAGCCGACCAGCACCGAGGAGTAGATGCCGAACATGATGCCGATGGTGAGCGCGAGCGCGAAGTTGTGCAGCGCCTCGCCGCCGAAGAACAGCATCGACAGCACCATGATCTGGGTGGAGCCGTGGGTGATGATGGTGCGGCTCATGGTGCGGGTGATGGCGTCGTCGATGATGTGCGGGATGGTTGCGCCGCGCATCTTGCGGATGTTTTCGCGGATACGGTCGAAGATGACCACCGATTCGTTGACCGAGTAGCCCAGGACCGCCAGCACGCCGGCCAGCACGGTCAGCGTGAATTCCCACTGGAAGAAGGCGAACAGGCCGAGGATGATGACGATGTCGTGCAGGTTGGCGAGCATGCCGGCTACCGCGAAGCGCCATTCGAAGCGGATCGCCAGATAGGCCATGATGCCGAACACCACCACCAGCAGCGCCAGGGCCCCGCTGTCGTAAAGCTCTTTGCCGACTTGCGGGCCGACGAAATCGACCCGCCTGAGCTCCACCCCGGCATCGGCCGCAGTCAAGGCGTCCATCACGCGGTTGCTGGTCTGGGCGGCGTCGGCGTCGCCCCTGACCGGCAGGCGGATCAGCACGTCGCGGCTGGTGCCGAAGCTTTGCACCGAAACCTCGGGCAGGCCGGTTTCTTCGAGCGCGCCGCGGATCGCCGGCAGGTTTGCAGGCTGGTCGTAGCTGACCTCGATCACGGTGCCGCCGGTGAAGTCGACGCCGAGGTTGAGGCCGCGGTCCCACAGTGCCCACACGGAGAAGAGGAAGGTGAGCAGCGAAATGGCGGTGGTCGCCTTCCCCCAGCTCATGAAGGGGATGGTTTTTCGGAAGGGGAAAAATTCGATCATGGTCGGGCCTTAAATCGAGAGCTTGGTCAGGCGCGCCTGGCGCCCATAGGTGAGGTTGGCCATCGCGCGCGATACGGTTACCGCGCTGAACATCGAGGTGAGAATGCCGAGGCACAGCACCACGGCAAAGCCGCGTACCGGACCCGATCCGAGCCAGAACAGCGAGAAGCCGGCGATCAGGGTGGTGACGTTGGCATCCAGAATCGTGCCCCAGGCGCGTTCGTAGCCGGCGCTGATCGCCGCTTGCGGGGTGGCCCCGTTGCGCAGCTCTTCCCGAATCCGCTCGTTGATCAGCACGTTGGCGTCGATCGCCATGCCGAGCGTGAGCGCAATCGCCGCCATGCCGGGCAGGGTGAGCGTGGCCTGCAGCATCGACAGCAACGCGATCAGGAAGAAACCGTTGATTGCCAGCGCGATCGAAGAAAACAATCCGAACACACGGTAGTAGAAGATGATGAATATCACCACGGCGAAGAAACCCCAGATGTTGGCGTTGAAGCCCTTGGCGATATTTTCGGCGCCCATGCTGGGGCCGACGGTGCGTTCCTCGACGATCTGCATCGGCGCGGCAAGCGCACCGGCGCGCAGCAGCAGGGCCACGTCGGACGCCTCCTGCGCGGATTCCATGCCGGTGATCTGTACCCGGCCGCCGCCGATTTCCTCGCGGATCACCGGCGCGGTGATCGCTTCGGCGCGGCCTTTTTCAATCAGCAGGATGGCCATGCGCTTGTTGACGTTTTCGCGCGTCACACCCTTGAAGATGCGCGCGCCCTTGCCGTCCAGGTTGATGTGCACCGCGGCCTGGCCGCTGGTGTTGTCGAAGCCCGGCGTGGCGTTGGTGATCGAGTCGCCGGTCAGCACCACATCTTTTTTCACGGCGATCAGCGTGCCTTCGCGGGTGGGGACGATATCCGTGCCGAACGGCGCCTGGCCCTGCGCCAGCGCCAGCGGGTCGGCCAGTTCGTCGACCATGCGGATTTCCAGGGTGGCGGTGCGACCGAGAATGTCCTTGGCCTTGGCGGTGTCCTGCACGCCGGGCAGTTGCACCACGACGCGGTTGGCGCCCTGCTGCTGGATCACCGGTTCGGCCACGCCGAGCTCGTTGACGCGATTGCGCAGGGTGGTGATGTTCTGCTGCAGGGCAAATTCCTGCACCTGTTTTTCGGCTTCCGGCTTCAGCCGCGCGGTCAGGGTGAAGGCTTCTGCCTGGTCTTCGGTGGTGTAGGCCAGATCGGTGAATGCCGTCCCCAGTTTGTTGACGGCAGCGTCGCGCTGGTCGCGGGTGGAAAAATGCACGGTGACGGCATCGCCTTCGCGGCTGATGCGTCCGTAGCGGATCTTGTCGCTGCGCAGCTCGGTGCGGAAATCGTTCTGATAGCGGATGGCGGCTTTTTCCAGCGCCGTCTTCATGTCGACTTCGAGCAGGAAGTGCACGCCGCCGCGAAGATCGAGACCGAGGTTCATCGGCAGCGCACTGATCGCCGACAGCCATGCAGGCGAGGCCGGCAGCAGATTCAGCGCAACCGTGTAGCGCTCGCCCAGGCCGTTTTCCAGCACGTCCTTGGCCTTGATCTGCAGATCGGTGCTGGCAAAGCGCGCCTTGATGCTGTTGTCCGCCAGTTCCATCCCGCTGGTGGCCAGGCTGGATGCCTTGAGCAGCGACTCCATCTGCGCCAGCAGCACGGTATCGACCTTTTCGGTGGTGCGCACCGGCGACACCTGCACCGCGGGAACCTGGCCAAAAAAGTTGGGCAGGGCGTAGAGAAAGGCGGCCACCAGCGTGAAGCCGATGAGCACATATTTCCAGAGCGGGAAGCGGTTCATGTTTTCTAGGAGCTAGGAATTAGGGACTAGGAGTTAGGGGTAGGAGCTGGGGGCTAGTGGTTAGAAAATGCGCGGCACAGCCGCTCATTCCCAAGCTCCTAGCCCCTAAATCCTAATCCCTAAATGCCTTTGATCGTGCCCTTGGGCAGCAGAGTCTGGATCGACTGCTTCTGTACGTGGGTGATCACGCCGTCGGCGATTTCCAGCGAAATGAACTGTTCGCCGATCTTGACGATCTTGCCGACCTGGCCGCTGGCAGTGATGACTTCATCGCCTTTGGTCAGCTCCGACAGCATTTTTTTCTGTTCCTTGGCGCGCTTCATCTGCGGGCGGATGAGCATGAACCAGAACAGGATGAAGATGATGATGAGCGGCAGAAACTGTGTAAAACCGGGGGCGGCCGGCGCGGCGGCTTGTGCGTGGGCGAGAGAAATCATGGTTGGCGCTCCGAATGCGGATTAATAAAACCGGGAGATTCTACCACCCGCGTGTTTGCATCTCGTGAAACCGCAGCGTGAAATCGGCAAAGCAATGGGTCTCGATGGCGCCACGCATGTCGGCCATCAGGCGGTGGTAGTAATGCAGGTTGTGGATCGTGGCGAGTCGCGCGCCGAGGATTTCGCCGGCGCGGATCAGGTGGTGCACGTAGGCGCGGCTGAAATGGGTGCAGGTGTGGCAGGTGCACTCGTCGTCGATCGGCGCGGTGTCGGTCTTCCAGCGCGCGTTGCGGATGCGCATGTCGCCATGCCGGGTGTACAGGATGCCGTGGCGCGCGTTGCGCGTCGGCAGCACGCAGTCGAACTGGTCGATGCCCTGCGCCACCGCCGCGACCAGGTCGGACGGCGTGCCGACGCCCATTAAATAGCGCGGCTTGGCGGCCGGCAGCTGCGGCGCGGTGTGGGCGAGGATGCGCGCCATGTCGTCCTTCGGTTCGCCCACCGAGAGGCCGCCGATGGCGTAGCCGTCGAAGTCCATGCCGATCAACTCGCGCGCCGATTCGTCGCGCAGCGCCTCGTACATGCCGCCCTGCACGATGCCGTACAGCGCGTTGGGGTTGCCGGCATGCGCCGCTTTCGAGCGTTCGGCCCAGCGCAGACTCATCCGCATCGAGTCGGCGGCTTCGCGCTCGGTGGCGGGGTAGGGCGTGCACTCGTCGAAAATCATCACGATGTCGGAATTCAGCGTGCGCTGGATCTGCATCGAGATCTCGGGCGTCAGGAACAGCTTGTCGCCGTTGATCGGCGAGGCGAACTTCACGCCCTCCTCGGTGATCTTCCTGAGCTTGCCCAGGCTGAATACCTGGAAGCCGCCCGAATCGGTGAGGATGGGTTTGTCCCAGCCCATGAAGCGGTGCAGCCCGCCGAAGCGTTCGATCACGTCCAGCCCCGGGCGCAGCCACAGGTGGAAGGTGTTGGACAGCACCATCTCGAAGCCGATTTCGGTGAGTTCAAAAGGCGACATCGCCTTCACCGTGCCGTAGGTGCCGACCGGCATGAATGCGGGCGTCTGCACGGTGCCGTGCGCGAGATGGAGCTGGCCGCGGCGTGCGCCGCCGTCGGTGGCGAGGAGGTCGAATTTCATTCGGGCAAGCGCTTTTCCAGGCTGTTTTTTTCTAAAAACATCGCGTCGCCATAGCTGAAGAAGCGGTAGCGTCCGGCGATGGCGTGGGCGTAGGCCGCGCGGATGGCGTCCATGCCGGCGAACGCGGAGACCAGCATCAACAGCGTGGACCTGGGCAGATGAAAGTTGGTGATGAGCGCGTCGACCACCTGGAAGCGATACCCCGGCGTGATGAAGATGTCGGTTTCGCCGGCGCCTGCGTGCAGTTCACCGGCCTGCACGGCCGCCTCCAGCGCGCGCAGGCTGGTGGTGCCCACCGCCACGACCCGGCCGCTGCGGGCGCGGGTTTCAAGGATCGCGTCGACGGTCGCCTGCGGAATCGTGTAGCGCTCGCTGTGCATCCGGTGGTCGGCGATGCGGTCCACCCGCACTGGCTGGAAGGTGCCCGCGCCCACGTGCAGCGTCACCCGGGCCGTGCGGATGCCCTGCGCGTGCAGGGCTCCCAGCATCGCGTCGTCGAAATGCAGGCCGGCGGTCGGCGCCGCCACCGCGCCGGGTTCATTGGCGTACACCGTCTGGTAGCGCGCCTCGTCGTCGGCCGTCGGCGTGTGTTCGATGTAGGGCGGCAGCGGCAGCTGGCCGAGCTGCTCCAGCACCTCCAGCACCGGGCGCGGGAAGCGCAGCAGCGTCAGGTCGTCCTGCCGCGCCAGCACGCCGAGGGTGATTTTTTCTGAAAGATGAATGCGCGAACCCGGCTTGGGCGCATGGCTTGCGCGGATGAAGGCCAGCGCCTCGAATTCGTCTGCGACCCGTTCCACCAGCAGTTCGACCTTGCCACCGGAGTCCTTCTGGCCGAGCAGCCGCGCCTTGATCACGCGCGTATCGTTCATCACCAGCAGATCGTCCGGCCGCAGCAGCGTTGGCAACTCGCTAAACCAGCGGTCATGCAGCGCGCCGGATGCCTCGACGTGCAGCAGCCGGCTGCCGCCGCGTACCGCGGGCGGAAACTGGGCAATCAGGTCGGCAGGGAGATCGAAATCGAAATCGGCAACACGCATGGGGCGCGATTATAGCTGCCGCCTTGCCGCGGCACGCCCGATTCGGCGATAATGCGCGGCTTCTGTCGCCGGACGCGTTCGCGCCCGGCCCCTTTGCCGGGATGGCGGAATCGGTAGACGCAGCGGATTCAAAATCCGCCGCTGGTAACAGTGTGGGGGTTCGAGTCCCCCTCCCGGCACCAAATAAACATGCGGGGTTTGTGATTTCCTCGGACTTCTGCAATTTCGGGCCGGCCCCTACAATTTTCCGGCGGTCGTTCAATCTGTTGAAAGCCTTGTAATTCGGGCGTTTTTCAGATTTTCAGGCGGTGAAACATTACGGGTATTTTCTGGCGTGGTGAATGACGCGGAGAATATGCACCACGCCCTTTGTCTCACGGTACACCAAAATGAATGGGGTGCGGCGGCTCAGGATGCGTTCGAAGGTTCCGGCTTTGCGTCCCGGCCTGCCGGGGGTGGGAATGGTGTCGATCAGCGAGAGCGCGGCCTTGTGAATTTCATTGCGCATCCGCTGGGCTGCGGTGGGGTTCAGGTCGGCGTAATAGGCGATGGCTTCAATGAATTCCAGCCGTGCGGTCTTGTGCCACGCAAGCCGCTTTTTTGCGCTTGGCGGCATGGGCGTCGATGATGGCTTGTGCTTCGTGCATGACGACTTCGTGGGGAATGCCGTCGCCTGAATCCACTTCATCCAAAGCCTCATTCACCTTGCGGATGAATTCTTCGGTGTAATCGAAGCCGTCCTGCATGACGTAGGGTAACATTTCAGCCGGGGTGCGCCCGGCTGCGGTGGCCAGCTTGGCAAGTCGCCGCTGCATGGCGGGGGTGAGGTCGGTTTTCATGGTGTCAAATCCTTCTGCTATTCGACCCCCCGCGTGGTTGCTGGCTTCGCGGTATGGTGTCGCATGGCTGTTTGTAGAAGTTTAATCCTGTAGGCGTTTGATTTCCAGAATTAAGGGCTTGGATTCAAAATCCGCCGCTGGTAACAGTGTGGGGGTTCGAGTCCCCCTCCCGGCACCACTTGATTTTTTTAAGATTTTCATTCCGGGGCTATGGGCGCGCCCCTGTTTTGCGGCACTATTGGGGTGCGTTGTGCGCATTTCTGCCCTGCGCTCAAAGAGTAAGTTTGTGTTGCCAGGTGTGCTTCATGGCCTTGTCATCAAGGGCTCACCGGCTTTGTATAGGGTTGCGATGGCAGGCACGGTGCCGGATGCATGGCACAGGCTGCTTGATGACAGTGGGATGACGGTCAAGGCTGTTGTTGAACGGGAGTAAAGGGAATGCCTTTATCTGAAGAGACGCTTCGAGGCGAGTTGGGCAAAACAGGCGCGTTGCCTTGGGCAGCCTGCCGTCTGCTGCAGGCGCACCGGTCGCGGCTGGCGACGACGCCTATGCGCGACCTGTTCGCCGCCGATCCGGCGCGCGCCGGGCGGTTTTCGCTGCAGGTGGGCGATGTGCTGCTGGACTATTCGAAGAACCGCGTCACCGACGAGACCATGGCGCTGCTGATGCGGCTGGCCGAAGAAGCGGATGTGGCGGGCTGGCGCGAGCGCATGTTCGGCGGCGTGGCGATCAACAACACCGAAGGCCGCGCGGTGCTGCATGTGGCGCTGCGCAACCGCGGCAATCGCCCGATCATGGTCGACGGCGAGGACGTGATGCCGAAGGTGAACGCGGTGATCGGAAAGATGGCCGCGTTCGCCGAACAGGTGCGCAGCGGCGCGTGGCGCGGCTACAGCGGCGAGCGCATCACCGATGTGGTGAACATCGGAATCGGCGGTTCGGACCTGGGGCCGCAGATGGCGGTCCAGGCGCTGGCGCCGTACCGTCACCCGCAGCTGAAGGTGCATTTCATTTCCAATATCGACGGCGCCCACGTGAACGAGGCGCTGGAATCGCTGAACCCCGCAACGACGCTGTTCATCGTGGCATCGAAAACCTTCACCACGCAGGAAACGATGACCAATGCGCACCATGCGCGCACCTGGTTTCTGGCGCAGGCGCAGGAAGACCGCCACATCGCCGGGCACTTTGTCGCGGTGTCGACCAACTGCGAGGCGGTGACGGCATTCGGCATCGACCCCGCCAACATGTTCGAATTCTGGGACTGGGTGGGGGGGCGTTATTCGCTGTGGTCGGCGATCGGGCTGTCGATCATGCTGGCGGTGGGGGCGGAGCGCTTCGACGAACTGCTGGACGGCGCGCATGCGATGGACGCGCACTTTCGCGATGCGCCGCTCGACCGGAACATGCCGGTGATCCTGGCGCTGCTGGGCGTCTGGTACAACAACTTCTTCGGTGCGGAATCGCAGGCCATCCTGCCCTACGACCACGCTTTGCGCAGCCTGCCCGCCTATTTGCAGCAGGCCGATATGGAAAGCAACGGCAAGTCGGTCGACCGCGACGGCAGGGCGGTGGACTACGCCACCGGCCCCATCGTCTGGGGGGCGACCGGCATCAACGGTCAGCATGCCTTCTATCAGCTGCTGCATCAGGGCACCCGGCTGGTCCCGGCCGATTTCATCGTCTCGGTCGAGCCGCATGACGAACTGCAGGGCCACCACGACATCCTGCTCGCCAATTTCCTGGCGCAGACCGAGGCGTTGATGCGCGGCCGTACGCGCGATGAGACGGAGGCGCAAACCAGCCAGTTCGTGCAGCACAAGGTATTCGACGGCAACCACCCCAGCAATGCCATCCTGCTGCAGAAGCTGACGCCGCACGCGCTGGGTATGCTGATCGCGCTCTACGAACACAAGATCTTCGTGCAGGGCGTGATCTGGAAGCTGAATTCCTACGACCAGTGGGGGGTGGAACTCGGCAAGCAGCTCGCCCGCCGCATCCTGCCTGAACTGCACGCCGATGCGCCGGTGGACAGCCACGATGCCTCGACCAATGCGCTTATCAATCATTACCGGCACATGAGCCGGCGTACCGCTGGCCAATAGCCATGGAGTTGATCGCAGGCGACATTGGCGGAACCAAGAGCTGGCTGGCCTGGGTGACGGGCGAGACGGGCGGGATGCCGCAGCTGCGTTTCGAGCAGACGTATGCGAGCGCGGCGTTCGCGACGGCGGACGATCTGATCCGCCAGTTCATTGCCGATTCGACGCTGACAACGGCGCCGGATCGCCTGCTGCTGGCGCTGCCGGGACCCTTGCACGCCCAGCACGCCAGGCTCACCAATCTGGACTGGACGCTCGATGCCGCGGACATGGCGGCTTCGCTTGGCATTGCCCGCGTGCGCTTCATCAACGATTTCCAGGCCGCCGCCGCCGGCGTGGCGACGCTGGCTGCCGCCGACGTGGTCGCGCTCAATCCGCAGCCGATCGAGGCGGGTGGGGTACGCGCCATCACCGGCGCCGGCACCGGGCTGGGGCTGGCTTTCATGCTGGCAGACGCCGGCGGCCGCTACCAGCATTACGCCAGCGAAGGCGGACATGTCGACTTCGCGCCGGCCAATGCGCTGCAGCTGCGTCTGCTGGAGCGCCTGCGCGCCGCCTATGGCCACGTGTCGTGGGAGCGTGCGGTGTCGGGACTGGCGATGAACGACCTGTATCGTTTCTGCTGCGCCGAAAAAAACGCCGCGCCGCCCGACGAGCCGGTAGACGGCGCCGCGCTGGTCGCGCGCGCCGCAGCCGGCGATGCGGTGGCTGCGGCGGCGCTCGACCTGTTCGTCGATCTGTATGGATCGTGGGTCGGCAATGTGGCGCTGCTGCTCCAGCCGCGCGGCGGACTGTATGTCGCGGGCGGCATTGCCGTCCATCTGCAGGCACGCATGCAGTCGCCGCGCTTCATGGCCGCGGCCGGCGACAAGGGTCGCATGCGCGGCGTGGTCGAGCGCACCCCGGTTCTTCTGGTCACCAACAGCCGGCTGGGCGTCCAGGGCGCAATCGCGACCGGGTTTGCCATGCCTTGAGCTATCGTATCCAATCGCATTTCATTCCAAACCAGCGCAACCAGGAGCGGGCATGACCATTTCCAAGGACGAACAGACACGGCTTTATCGCTATTACACCGAGCCCAAGGTCGCGACCGACCTCACGCGCCGGACGCTGGCGCTGGTGCTGGCGGGCGGCGAAGGGTCGCGGCTGAAGGACCTGACTGCCTGGCGCGCCAAGCCGGCGGTGCCGATCGGCGGCAAGTACCGCATCATCGACTTCACGCTGTCGAACTGCGTCAACTCGGGCATCCGCCGTATCGGCGTGCTCACCCAGTACAAGTCGCATTCGCTGATCCGCCACCTGCAGCGCGCCTGGGGCTTCATGCGCGCCGAGATCGGCGAGTTCGTGGAGATCCTGCCGGCACAGCAGCGCACCAACAAGAAGGAGTGGTACCAGGGCACCGCCGATGCGCTGTTCCAGAACATCGACATCATGCAGCGCCACCACCCGGAGTATGTGCTGGTGCTGGGCGGCGACCACGTCTACACCATGGATTACTCGGAGATGCTGCTCTATCACGTGCAGACCGGCGCGGACTTCACCGTCGGCAGCATCGAGGTGCCGGTGTCCGAGGCGAGCGGGTTCGGCGTGATGTCGGTCGATGAGGACATGCGCATCACCCGCTTCACCGAAAAACCCGCGCATCCCGACAGTATTCCCGGCAAGCCCGGCACCACGCTGGTGTCGATGGGGATTTATATTTTCTCCAAGGATTTCCTCTACAAGACACTGATCGCAGATGCCGGCAATCCCCTTTCGGCTCACGACTTCGGCAAGAACATCATTCCCGAAAATATCGGCGATGCCCGTGCGATGGCCTTCCCCTTCCGCAACAAGGAAGGCCTGCCGGCCTACTGGCGTGACGTCGGGACGCTGTATTCCTACTGGCAGACCAATATGGAACTGTGCTCGGTCGAACCCGAGCTCAACCTGTACAACCGCGACTGGCCGATCTGGACCTACCAGCCGCAATATCCGCCCGCCAAATTCATCCTCGACGACGAAGGCCGGCGCGGCGAGGCGATCGACTCGCTGATCGCCGGCGGCTGCATCCTGTCGGGGGCGCGGGTCAAGCGCTCGGTGGTGTTCTTCGCCACCACGGTGGAAAACTACAGCCTGATCAAGGACAGCGTGATCCTGCCCAAGGTCAGCATCGGCAGCCATTGCCGCATCAGCCGCGCCATCATCGACAAGGGGTGCGTGATCGAAGACGGCACGATCATCGGCGAGGATCCGGTCGAGGACGCCAAGCGCTTCCACGTGACCAGGGAAGGCATCACCCTGGTGACCCCGGCGATGCTCGGGCAGAACCTGTACGCGAGACTGCAGAACGACTATGACGGCTAAGTTGAACGTGGTGCTGTGCTGGCACATGCACCAGCCGTATTACCGCGAAGGCCTCAAGGGCGCCTACCACCTGCCCTGGGTGTACCTCCACGGCATCAAGGACTACAGCGACATGGCCGCGCATCTGGAGCGCTACCCCTCGATGCGCGCGGTGGTGAATTTCGCGCCGGTGCTGCTGGAGCAGCTGGATGACTACGCGCAGCAGCTCGATGTGCTGTTAAAGCACGGCAAGCCCACCCAGGACCACATGCTGAATCTGCTGTCCGGCGTCGAGCGCATTCCGTCGGATGTCCCCAGCCGCCTGCGCATCGTTCAGGATTGCCAGCGCTGCCATGCCCCGCGCATGATTCATCCGTATCCCGCGTTTCATCGCCTGCTGCGCATGATCGACGCCACGGGTGATGCCGGCGCCGAAGGCAGTGCCGACCTGCAAGCGCACCTGGGCTACCTGTCCGAGCAGTATTTTCTTGATCTCTTGACCTGGTATCACCTCGCCTGGCTGGGAAATTCGCTTCGCCAGCTGCCGCTGGCGCAGCGGCTGATGGCGCAGGAAAAGGGCTTTTCCGCCGCCGACCGCCACGAGCTGCTGCATCTGATGCAGCACTGCATGGCCGGGCTGATTCCGCGTTACCGCGCGCTCGCCGAGCGCGGCCAGGTCGAGCTGTCGATGACGCCCTACGGCCACCCCATCGTGCCGCTCTTGAACGACTTTGCCAACCTGCGCGACGCGCTGCCCGACGTTCCCGTCCCCGAAGCGCCCACCTACCCGGGTGGCGCGGAGCGCGCGCGCTGGCATCTGCAGCATGGCGTCGAGGTGTTCGAGCGCTACTTCGGCATCAAGCCGGCGGGCGTGTGGCTGTCGGAAGGCGGGGTGAGCGAGGACGCGCTGGCCCAGCTCGACGAAATGGAATTTGCCTGGACTGCCTCGGGCGAGGGCGTATGGCGCAACAGCTGCGCCAAGTCGGGCTGCCCGGAGGAAGCGGTGCAAACCAGGCAATCACTTTTTTCGCCGGCGCATATCGACGGCTTCAAGGTGCGGGTGTTTTTCCGCGACGACGGCCTGTCGGACCTGATCGGCTTCAAGTACAGCGACTGGCACTCCAGAGACGCGGTGGCCGACTTCGTCCAGCATCTGGAAAACATCGCTGCTTTTTTTGGCAAGGACGCCAACCACCATGTGGTCTCGGTCATCCTCGATGGCGAAAACGCCTGGGAGTACTACCCCGAAAATGGCCACTATTTTCTGGATGCGCTCTATGCGACGCTGTCCAGCCATCCCACCCTCAAGGTCAGCACCTTCGCCGAGCAGGCCGCGCACGCGCCCGCCAAGCCGATGAAGCGGCTGGCGGCCGGCAGCTGGGTCTACGGCAGCTTCTCGACCTGGATCGGATCGGACGACAAGAACCGCGGCTGGGACTACCTGGTCGCCGCCAAACAGGCTTACGACAGCGTGGCGGCCGCGGGCAGGCTGAACGCCGACCAGCTGGCGCTGGCCACCCGTCAGCTCGCCGTGTGCGAAGGCTCGGACTGGTTCTGGTGGTTCGGCGACTACAACCCCTCGGGCAGCGTCAGCGACTTCGAGCAGCTGTACCGCACCCAGCTGCGCGAGCTGTACCGCCTGCTCGGCGTGGCGCCGCCGGCGCTGCTCGACGTGCCGCTGTCCGCCGGCGGCGGCTGGGCGGAAAACGCCGGCACCATGCGCAGGAACGCCTGATGAACCTGGCAAAAACCTTTATCCGCGAAGGACGCGAAGAGACGCGAAGAAAAGCAAAAGTTTGTGTTCGTTTATGCCTGCGCAGTAACCGGTGCGAAAGCACATGTCCCTGTCCGGGTTTACTTCGCGCTTCTTCGCGTCCTTCGCGGACCGCCTTTGGATTCCCCGAATGAACTTCGACACCCATCGCGCCGGCCTGCTGCTGCATCCGACCTCGCTGCCTTCCGGCACCCTGGCCGATGCCGGGCGCTGGCTGGATTTCCTGCAGGCGGCGGGCTTCGGCGTGTGGCAGATGCTGCCGCTGGGGATTCCGCTCACCGGCTTGTCGCCCTATCAGTGCGCGTCGGCCTTCGCGGTCAATCCCGGGCTGTTTCCCTCTGCGCCGGTCGACATGCAAGGCTTTGCCGACTGGCGCCGCCGGCAGGCGCACTGGCTGGAGGATTTTGCGCGCTTCATGGTGATCAAGGCGGAGCAGGGCGGCGCATCCTGGACCGACTGGCCGGCAGCGCTGCGCGACCGCGATGCGCAGACGCTGGCCGGGTTCGACGCTGCCCACGCCGACAAGCTGGAAGCGGTGAGGGTCGAACAGTACGGCGCGGCCATGCAATGGCGGCGTATTCACGCGCACGCAGCGGCGCACGGCATTCAGCTGTTCGGCGACATGCCGATTTTCGTCGCCCACGACAGTGCCGACGTGTGGGCGCAACGCGGCCTGTTCCTGCTGGATGACGCGGGGCATCCCACGGTGGTGACCGGGGTGCCGCCGGACTACTTTTCCGAAACCGGGCAGCGCTGGGGCAACCCGCATTACAACTGGGCGGCGATGCAGGCCGACGGCTTTGCCTGGTGGCGGGCGCGGCTCGCCGCGCACTTCGAGTGGTTCGACCTGGTGCGCATCGATCACTTCCGCGGGCTGGCGGCAGCCTGGGTGATCCCCGCCCATGAACCCACCGCCATCCACGGCGAGTGGGTCGAGGCGCCGGGTGCGGCGCTGCTGCAGGCAATTGCCGACGAAATGGGCGAGTTGCCGTTGGTGGCCGAGGATCTCGGCATCATCACCCCGGAGGTCACCGCGCTGCGCCACCGGTTCGGCTTGCCCGGCATGGCTGTGCTGCAATTCGCGTTCGACCACCATGCCGACAACCCGCACAAGCCCGAAAACGTGCACCCCGACACCGTCTATTACACCGGCACCCACGACAACGACACCACGCTGGGCTGGTGGCGCGCGCTGCCCGGCGAGGCACGCCAGGAGGTGATGCGGCAACTAAACGTCGACGATCCCGATGCGGTGCCGGATGCGATGATCGACACGGTGCTGGAAAGCCGTGCCGCGCTGGCGATTCTGCCGCTGCAGGATGTGCTGCGGCTGGGTTCCGAGGCGCGCATGAACACGCCGGGAACCGACAACGGCAACTGGACCTGGCGGTTTGCCTGGGATGCGCTGCCGCCTAATCTGGCATCAAATTTGCTGGAACAATTACAGAAAGCCCACCGATGCGAGACAAACCCCAAACCATGAAGGTGCCCCCACAAGCCCCGCTCGGCGCCAGCCTGCCGGAGATCGCTCCGCCGATCCTGCGCGTGCAGACCGGCACGCATCACGATCCGTTCGAGGTGCTGGGTGTGCATCCCCAGCCCGACGGCAGCACCCTGATTCGCGTTTTTCTTCCCGCCGCCGAGGCGGTCGAGGTGGCCGGCGGCCGCATGATGCGGGTGGCCGGTACCGACTGTTTCGAGCGGCTGCTGCCGGCGGGCGCGGCGGTCGAGCCGCATCCGGTGCTTCGCTGGCAGGACAAGGGCGCGGGCGGCTGGCACACCATGCAATGCCCCTACAGCTTCGATCCGCAGCTGGGCGAAATGGACCTCTACCTGCTTGGCGAGGGGCGCCATTTCGAAGCCTGGAAAGTGCTCGGTGCGCGCCTGAAGACCGTCGACGGCGTCGAGGGCTGCCTGTTTGCCGTGTGGGCGCCCGCGGTGCAGCGCGTCAGCGTGGTCGGCGACTTCAACGCGTGGGACGGTCGCCGTCATCCGATGCGCTGCCGCGGCACCTCGGGCATGTGGGAATTGTTCATCCCCGGCCTCGCCGCCGGCCCGGCCTACAAATACGAAATTCTCGGCAGGCACGGCCAGCTGGTGAGAAAGACCGACCCGTATGCGCGGCAGATGTTTCTGCGCCCCGAGACCACCAGCCGCGTGCCCGGGGAAACCGCGCACGCCTGGGGCGACGGCGACTGGATGGCGGCCCGCGCGCATTTCGACTGGCAGCATCGGCCGATCAGCATCTACGAGCTGCATCCCGGCTCCTGGCGGCGCCACGATGACGGCAGTTTCTATACCTGGGACGAACTTGTCGCCGAACTGATCCCCTACGTGCAGGATCTCGGCTACACCCATATCGAGCTGATGCCGGTGGCCGAGCATCCGCTCGACGCCTCGTGGGGCTACCAGGTGTCGGGCTATTACGCGCCGACGGCGCGCTTCGGTTCGCCGGACGATTTTCGCGCCTTTGTCGACGCCTGCCACCAGGTGAACATCGGCGTGCTGCTCGACTGGGTGCCGGCGCATTTCCCCAAGGACGACTGGGCGCTGGCGCGCTTCACCGGCGAGCCGGTGTATGAGCATGCCGACCCGCGCCGCGGCGAGCACCAGGAATGGGGCACGCTGGTCTTCGATTTCGGCCGCAACGAGGTGCGCAACTTCCTGGTCGCCAATGCGCTGTACTGGCTGGACGAGTTCCACATCGACGGACTGCGCGTCGACGCTGTCGCCTCGATGCTCTACCTCGACTACTCGCGCAAGCCGGGCGAATGGGTGCCCAACCAGTACGGCGGGCGCGAGAATATCGAGGCGGTTCATTTCCTGCGCGAAATGAACACCGAGGTGCACGGCCGCTTTCCCGGCGTGCTGACCATCGCCGAGGAATCGACCGCGTGGCCGGCGGTGTCGCGCCCGGTCGAGCTCGGCGGGCTGGGCTTTTCGATGAAGTGGAACATGGGCTGGATGAACGACAGCCTCGATTACATCGAGAAGGAACCGATCTACCGCAAGTACCAGCACAACCAGCTGACCTTCAGCCAGATGTATGCGTGGACCGAAAATTTCGTGCTGCCGCTGTCGCACGACGAGGTGGTGCACGGGAAGAGAAGCCTGCTCGACAAGATGCCGGGCGACACCTGGCAGCGCTTCGCCAACCTGCGCCTGTTCTATGCATGGCACTATGCGCATCCGGGCAAGAAGCTGTTGTTCATGGGCAGCGAGTTCGGCCAGTGGAACGAGTGGAAGGAATCCGGCCAGCTCGACTGGATGCTGCTCGACTTTCCCGCGCATGACGGCGTCCGCACGCTGCTGCGCGACCTCAACCACCTCTACCGCAACGAGGCCGCGCTGTATGAGTTCGACTTCGAGCCGCGCGGGTTTCGCTGGATCGACTGCCACGACGCCGACCAGTCGGTGCTGAGCTTCGTGCGCCAGGGGCGGGACGACGCCGCGCAGATGGTGGCGCTGTTCAACTTCACTCCGGTGCCGCGCCGCGCGTACCGCATCGGCGTGCCGTCGGCGGCGGCCTGGTGCGAGGTGTTGAATACCGACTCGACATATTACGGCGGCAGCAACCTCGGCAACGGCCAGCCGCTTTACCCCCAGAACCTGCCGTGGATGGGATACGACTATTCCGTCGAAGTGACGCTGCCGCCGCTGGGGGCGATCTTTTTGAAACCAGTTTGAGGGGAGGGGCTAGGGGCTAGGATTTAGGGGCTAGGGGCTAGGGGCTAGGGGGGGTTGTGCTTCGCGCTTTTTTATGCACGCGGCCATTGGCCGCACCTCCCCTAGTTCCTAAATCCTAGCTCCTAGCCCCTAGCTCCTAGCCCCTAAAAAAACAATGAAAAGCGGAAAAATGAAAATCCTGTTTGTCGCCAGCGAAGCCTATCCGCTGGTAAAAACCGGCGGGCTGGGCGACGTGCTCTACAGTCTGCCGCACGCGCTGCACGCGCGCGGCGCCGATATCCGCCTGGTGCTGCCGGCCTACCGCGCGCTGCTGCGCCAGCTCGACCAGGTGCGCATTCTCGGCTGGCTCGAGGTGCGCGGTTCCGCGGGCATCGTCACTGCGCGCATCCTTGAAACGCGTCATCCCGATTACGCGTTTCCGTTGTGGCTGGTCGATTGTCCTGCGCTGTTCGACCGCGAGGGCAATCCCTATGTCGACGAAAGCGGCCGGAACTGGCCGGACAATGCCGAGCGCTTTGCGGTGTTTGCACGGGTGGCGGCGTTGCTGGCGCAGGACGCGCTGGACCTCGGCTGGCAGCCCGCGGTGGTGCACACGCACGACTGGCAGAGCGGGCTGGTCGCCGCATTTCTGGCCGAGCAGCCGGCGCGCCCGAAAACCGTCTTCACCATTCACAACCTCGCCTATGGCGGGCATTTCTCGCACAGCGACTTTGTGCGCCTGCAGCTGCCCGGCCACTGGTGGTCGTCCGAAGGGGTGGAGTTCCACGGCGGCTTTTCGATGCTGAAGGCCGGCATTGTGTATGCGGACGCCGTCACTACCGTCAGTCCCACCTATGCGCAGGAGATCGGCACACCCGAATTCGGCTGCGGGCTCGACGGTCTGTTGCTGTCGCGGCAATACAAGCTGCATGGCATTCTGAACGGCATCGATACGACGATCTGGAATCCGTCCACCGATACGCACTTGCCCGCACGCTATTCGGTGGGCCGCATCCAGCCGGGCAAGCGGCGCAGCAAGCAGGCCCTGCTCGAACGCTTCCTGCCGCTCGTCGACGATGCGGCGATGCGGGCGCCGCTGCTGGGGCTGGTGGGCCGGCTGGTCGAGCAGAAGGGCGTCGACTGGGTGCTGGCGGCGATACCGGTATTGCTCGCTGAAACCGATGTGCGCCTCGTGCTGCTGGGCAGCGGCCAGGCGGTGTACGAAAAGAAACTCACCCGACTGGCCAAACAGCATCCCGAACGGCTGTTTGTGAAAATCGGCTACGACGAGCCGCTGGCGCACCTGATCGAGGCCGGCGCCGACCTGTTCCTGATGCCGTCGCGATTCGAGCCGTGCGGATTGAACCAGATGTACAGCCTGCGCTACGGCACGCCGCCTGTCGTGTTCAGGACTGGCGGGCTGGCCGACACCGTGGTGGATGCGAATGACACCACGCTGGAAGACGCCACGGCCACCGGCTTCGTGTTCGACACGCCGGATGTGGCGGCCTTTGTGGAAGCCATCCGACGTGCGCTCGACCTTTATCGGCAGCCCGCGCAGTGGCGCCGCCTGCAGCAGACCGGCATGCGCCAGCCGTTCGACTGGTCGGACAGCGCCGGCCATTACCTCGACCTCTATTCCACCCAAGCTTGACGGGAGTCACCATGCCAGACGCTAAACCTGCCGCTTCCTGTGTCGCCCTGAAGCCGCTGTCGAACAGCGGTGAGGTCTTCACCCAGGACTTCGAACGTTACAAGTTCTATCACCTGGGCCGCCTGCACGGCAGCCCGCCTGTCTACACCTACCAGGCGCTGGCGTGGACGCTGCGCGACCGTCTGATGTCGGACTGGATGAACACCTACATGGTGCGCGACCAGCCGGGCAAACGGCGCGGCTATTACCTGTCGCTTGAATTCCTGATCGGACGCGCGCTGGCCAACCATGTGCTCAACCTGGGGCTGGACGAGGTGACGCGCGAAGCTCTGCATGGTTATGGCCAGACGCTGGAAGCCGTGGTCGAGGAGGAAGCCGATGCCGGGCTGGGCAATGGCGGCCTGGGGCGGCTGGCCGCGTGCTTCATGGACAGCTGCGCCACGCTGAACCTTCCTGTGATGGGCTATGGCATCCATTACGAATACGGCATGTTCCACCAGCACATCGAGAACGGCTACCAGATCGAGGATCCCGACCACTGGCTTCGCGATGGCAACCCGTGGGAGGTCGAGCGGCCCGAATATACCTGCCGCGTGCCATTTGGCGGGCATGTCGAGCACTTCCATGACAAAGAGGGGATCCCGCGCGCCCGCTGGGCGGACACCAACGATGTGCTGGCGATCCCGTTCGACATGCCGATCTCGGGCTACCGCAACCAGGTGGTCAATACCCTGCGCTTGTGGAAGTCGGCGGCCACCGACGAATTCAATCTCGATGAGTTCAATGCCGGCAGCTACACCGAAGCGGTGCAGGAAAAAAACCACGCCGAGCATATTTCCATGGTGCTGTATCCCAACGACGCCAGCGAGAGCGGCAAAGAGCTGCGCCTGCGCCAGCAGTATTTCCTGGCGTCGGCCAGCCTGCAGGATGCGCTGCGCCAGTGGATTTCGGCCGGCAACAGCGATCTGTCGAAGTTCGCCGAGCACAACGTATTCCAGATGAACGACACCCACCCGACCATCGCGGTGGCCGAACTGATGCGTCTCCTGCTCGACGAGGCGCGCATGCAGTGGGACGAGGCCTGGGCGATTACCTCGAACTGCATGGCCTACACCAACCACACCCTGCTGCCCGAGGCGCTGGAGCGCTGGCCGGTGGCGCTGTTCGAGCGACTGCTGCCGCGCCCGCTGGAGATCATCTACGAAATCAACGCCCATTTCCTGAGAGAGGTCGGCGTGAAATGGCCGGGCGACATCGACCGCCGGCGCCGCATGTCGATCATCGAGGAGGGCGAGGTGCGCCAGGTGCGCATGGCCTGGCTCGCCATCGTCGGCAGTTTTTCGGTCAACGGCGTGGCCGCGCTGCATTCGCGGCTGTTGCAGGCAGGCCTGTTCCACGACTTTGTCGAGTTGTGGCCGGGCAAGTTCAACAACAAGACCAACGGCGTCACCCCGCGTCGCTGGGTGGCGCACGCCAACCCCGGAATGAGCGCGCTCATCAGCCGCCAGATCGGCGAAGACTGGGTCGCTGATTTGTCGCAGCTGGAGAAGCTGAAACCGCTGAGCGACCCGAAACATACCGAATTCCATGCCGAATGGCGCGCAGTGAAGCGCGCCAACAAGGCGCGCCTAGCCGAACTGGTCGAAGCCGAGTGCGGCGTCGTCTTCAATCCGGACGCGCTGTTCGACGTGCAGGTCAAGCGCATCCACGAATACAAGCGGCAGCTGCTCAACGTGTTGCACGTGATTCATCTGTACAACCGCATCAACCGCGGACGGCTGGACGGCTGGGCGGACCGCTGCGTGCTGATCGGCGGCAAGGCGGCGCCGGGCTACGTCATGGCCAAGCGCATCATCAAGCTCATCAACAGCGTGGCCGAGGTGGTCAACAGCGATCCCGACGTCGACGGCCGCCTCAAGGTCGCCTTCCTGCCCAACTACCGGGTGAGCAGCATGGAAATCATCGCGCCGGCGACCGACCTGTCGGAGCAGATCTCGACCGCAGGCAAGGAAGCATCCGGCACCGGCAACATGAAATTCATGATGAACGGCGCCATCACCATCGGCACCTACGACGGCGCCAACATCGAAATCCTTGAAGCGGTGGGCGAGGAAAACTTCTTCCTCTTCGGCCTGCATGCCGAAGAGGTCGAGGCGCTGCGCCCGCAGTACCAGCCGCTGTCCTACGTGGAAAAAGACCACGAGCTGCGCGAGGTGATCGACCTTCTGGCGTCGGGCCACTTCAACCTGTGCGAAGCGGGCATCTTCGACATGATCCTCAACACCTTGCTAAGCCCGCACGACCCCTGGATGGTGCTGGCGGATTTCCGCAGCTATGTCGACGCGCAGGAGCGGGTGTCGCAGGCCTGGCAGGACGAAGCCGGCTGGACGCGCATGAGCATCCTCAACACGGCGTCGAGCGGCTTCTTTTCTACCGATCGCACCATGCAGGAATACAACGCCGACATCTGGAAGCTGAAATAGACACGGTTGCCTTGCGGACACGCGGCAATGGACGGCCTGAAGCGTGTGTGCGCGTGCTGAACTTCCGTTTGGCCGGCGGATGGCGGCCATCTGCGAGTGGAGCCCGATGGTTTACACTTCGTGCTCATCAGCGGGGCATTCAATTTTTTCCGTGCCGAAAAAATGTTGTGTCGCCCCCGTTTGTTCGCCTGTTTCCCCCCAACGCACTTGAGTTTCCGACTGAATGTTTGAATGAGGAAATGGATCATGATCCCTGGAATGAAGACGATAATTTTTTTCTTGATGGGCGCCTTTGCCCTGGTTTCTTCCGGGTCTGCGCTGGCCGCACTGACCACCGATGAACTGACCCGACTGAAGACCTCGGGTCTCGGTGAGGATGTCATCCTTTTCATGATTGAAAACGATTACGGCAACGTCGATCGGGTGGTGCGGCTCAAGGAGGCGGGTTTTGCCGACGGGACGATATCATCGGTCATCAGGAGCGATCTCAAGGCGGGTGCTGAAGCAAAGCGGCCCGCGCCACAGCCGGAGCAAGCCAAGCAGGTTAAGCCCGTAACCGAGTCCGTGGCCGAGCCCGTGGCCGAGCCGATGGCCGACGCGACAGCGATCATGCAGACCTCGGCAAAAGTGACGATCGAGCAGTATTTGGCGCTTGGAGATCCGGTCGTTCAAAAAAGCCAGGACATCCCGGATGCCACGATTTCGTTACTGCAGGGGCGGCGTTTGAAAATCGAATGGGACGGCAGCAAGCTTACCCAGACCGTGGGGAATCTCCTTCTCCGGGGCAAACCGTTTGCAAGCCCGTTCTATTGGGATTTGGACAAGGGCGATGGCTTGCACAGCGTAAATCCCAAGGACAACGCCTTCATCCTGCGAACGGGGCATTCGCATCAGGGCAGGCCCACGGCAGGCAAAACGCACTACTGGGTCGTGCACGTGACCCCCGGCAGCCCGGATCTGGAGAGGCGAATCAGGGAATTATTGTCTGAATGATCTGGCTGGATCAGTGACCAATAGCCGGTCCCAGATATCCATAAAAAAGGCCGGGTTCTCCCCGGCCTTTTGATTGGATGGACGCAGGCTTACGCCGCCTGAACCGGAATCGCCTGACGGGTGTCCATGATGCGATTGTCCGCGTCGACGTACACCAGTTCGGGCGCGTAGCGCGCCAGTTCCAGTTCGTTGTAGACCGCGTAGGTGGCGATGATGACGAGGTCGCCCGGATTGGCCTTGTGCGCGGCCGCGCCGTTCACCGAAATGATGCCGGAACCGCGCGCCGAGCGGATGGCATAGGTAGTGAAGCGTTCACCATTGGTGACGTTGTAGATCTGGATCTGCTCGTACTCGTGGATGTTGGCCGCGTCCAGCAGGGTTTCGTCGATCGCGCACGAGCCTTCGTAGTGCAGCTCGGAATGCGTGACGGTCGCCCGGTGAAGCTTGGACTTGAGCATCGTTCTTTGCATGACGGTGCCCTCACAAAAAAGGGACGTACATTATAAAACCTCAGGCCGGATTGCCCAAGGCCGTCTCGATGTTGTCGATCAGCCGGGTTTTTCCCAGCCAGGCAGCGCCCAGCACCACCAGCCGGGTGCTGCCGGGCGTGGGCGCCGCGAGCGTCGCGGCATCGCGCAGCGCGACATAATCGACGCGCCAGCCCGCCATTTTCAGGTGGCGGCCGGCGGTGGCGGCGAGCGCCTCGAAGTCGCGTTCTCCCGCCTGGGCGGCCGCGGCGACAGCGGCGAGTTCGCGCTGCAGCTGCGCGGCCTGGATGCGCTCGGAGGCGCCGAGATAGGCGTTGCGCGAACTCATCGCCAGGCCGTCGGCGCAGCGCAAAGTGTCGCCCGCCACGATCTCGATCGGCAGGTTGAACTGGCGCACCAGTTCGCGGATGACGAACAGCTGCTGGAAATCCTTCCTGCCGAACACTGCCACGCGCGGCTGCACCAGGTTGAAGAGCTTTAGCACCACGGTGGCGACGCCGCTGAAATGGCCGGGGCGGAACGCGCCGCACAGGTCGTTCGCCAGGCTGTCGGGCGGCTGCACGGTGAAGGTCTGCGGCGCCGGGTACATCTCGGCGGCGTCGGGCGCGAACACCAGGTCGCAGCCGGCAGCAGCGAGCTTCTCGCAGTCGGCTACGAGGGTGCGCGGATAGCGCTCGAAATCCTCCCCGGCGCCAAACTGCAGCGGGTTGACGAAGATGCTCGCCACCACCGGCTGGCCAGACTGTTTTGCCAGTTCGACCAGCGACACATGGCCGGCGTGCAGGTTGCCCATGGTCGGCACGAACGCGGTGGCAGTTTGGCCGGCGAGCGCGGCGCGCAGTTCGGCGGCGGTATGGAAAACCTGCATCAGAACGCGTGTTCGGCGGCAGGGAAGCTGCCGTCCTTCACCGCGGCAACGTAGGCGCGCGCCGCCGCTTCGATGCCGTCGGTTCCGGCCAGAAAGTTCTTGGAGAATTTCGGTGCGCGCGGGTACAGGCCCAGCATGTCGTACAGCACCAGCACCTGGCCGGCGCAGTCGGCTCCGGCGCCGATGCCGATGGTGGGAATCGTGAGCGCCGCGGTAACGGCCTTCGCCAGCGCGGCCGGCACCATCTCCAGCACGATGAGGCCGGCGCCGGCGGCTTCCAGCGCGCGTGCGTCGGCGATCAGTTGCGCAGCGGCTTCCTCCTCGCGCCCCTGCACCCGGTAGCCGCCGAGCTGGTTGACCGACTGCGGCAACAGGCCGAGGTGCGCGCACACCGGAATGCCGCGCTGGGTGAGGAAGGCCACGGTGTCGACCATCACCGCGCCGCCTTCCAGCTTGACCATGTGCGCGCCCGCCGCCATCAGCCGCGCAGCCGCGGCAAACGCATGCTCGGGCGAGGGCTGGTAGCTGCCGAAGGGCAGGTCGGCGACGAGGAAGGCGCGTTCGGTGCCGGTGGCGACGCAGCGCGTGTGATACGCCATTTCGGCAAGTTTTACCGGCAGCGTCGAGGTATGACCCTGGATCACCATGCCGAGCGAATCGCCGACCAGCAGCACGTCGACGCCGGCGGCATCGAGCACGCGTGCGAAGCTGGCGTCGTAGCAGGTGAGCACGGCGATCTTCTCGCGGTTGTTGCGCATCGCCTTGAGGGTGGACAGGGTGACGCTCATCTCATGCCGCCCGGTTGAAGAATTCGCGCGGCCCGCGCATCTTGCTCATGCGTTCGACCAGCAGCTCGAAGTCGGCTTCGCTCTGCGCGAAGTTGAGGTTGCCGGTGTTGACGATGAGCAGGGGGGCGGCCTCGTAGCGATGGAAGAATTCGCTGTAGCTGTTGGCCAGGCGCTGCAGGTAGCCCGCATCCATGGTGTGTTCGAAGTCCACGCCGCGGCGCTTGACGCGCTCCTGCAGCGCATCGACCGGCGCCTGCAGGTAGATCACCAGGTCCGGCGTCGGCGCCTGCGGCGCGAGGTCGGCATAGACCTTCTGGTACAGATCGAACTCGTCGTCGTCGAGGTTCAGCCGCGCGAACAGCATGTCCTTGTCGATCAGGAAATCCGACACCGTGCCGGCGCGGAACAGGTCGCCCTGCGCCAGGTCGCGCAGCTGGCGCGTGCGGTCGAACAGGAAATGCAGCTGCGTCGGCAGCGCGTAGCGTCGGGGTTCCTGGTAGAAGCGCGGCAGAAAGGGGTTGTCGCCGGCGTTTTCCAGCAGGGTGTCGGCCTCCATGCGCTCGGCCAGCCGGTGGGTGAGGCTGGTTTTGCCGGCGCCGATCGGGCCTTCGACGACGACGTAGCGGTAACGGGAAAGACTCATGCGTTGACGGCGGCAGCGGGAGGAAAAATGGGGGCGATGGACTGCCCGGCGCAGCCCGCAAGCCAGTCGGCAGCGCGGCCGTGCCCGGGGATCGTCGCATCGGGGGCGATTTCCAGCAGCGGCAGCAGCACGAAGCCGCGTTCGGTCATGCGCGGGTGCGGCAGCGTCAGGCCTTCTTCGTGGAAATGCGCGTCGCCGTACAGCAGCAGGTCGAGGTCGAGCGTGCGCGGCGCGTTGCGGAAGCTGCGCTCGCGGCCGTGGCGGTGCTCGATGTCCAGCAGTGCGGCAAGCAGCGCGCGCGGCGCGAGGCCGGTTTCCACCTGTGCCACCGCGTTGATGAAATCGGGCTGGTCGACATAGCCCACCGGCGCCGAGGCGTACAGGCTGGAGCGGGCGAGCAGGCGGGTATCGGGCAGGCGGTCGAGTTCGGCCAGCGCGTATTCCACCTGCGCAGCCGGGTCGTTGAGGTTCGCCCCCAGCCCGATGGTGGCCAGGATTGTCATGCAGGCACCTTCATTCAGGCTGCGTCTCGCCGGCGGCTTCGCCCGGTTTTTTGCGACGGCGCTTGCGGCGCGCTTTGGGGGCGCTGTCGGTCAGCAGCATGGCGGCGCGCTCGTCGTCGTCGACCTCCTGGAAGTGCGTCCACCACTCGCCGAGTTCGGCGTCGACCTCGCCGGATTCGGCGCGCAGCAGTAAGAAATCGTAGGCGGCGCGGAAGCGCGGATGCTCCAGCAGGCGGAACGGGCGCTGTCCGCTGCGCTGCTCGAAGCGCGGCTGCAACGCCCAGATTTCCTTGATCATGCCGTCGTAGCGGCGCGGGATGGCGAGCTGGCCACGCTGCGCGTCGAGCACCTCGTCCATCGCCAGGAACAGGGCGGGCTGCGGCTTTTCGCCGGCGGCTTCGAGCGCGCGCCAGCGCTGCAGCACCTGCGGCCACAGCAGGGTGCCGAACAGGAAGGCCGGCGAGGCCGGCTTGTCCTGCGCGATGCGGGCGTCGGTGGTTTTCAGCGCGGCGGTGATGAAGCGCTCGCCGGTGGGGTCGTCCAGAATGGTGTCGAGGAGCGGCAGCATGCCGTGGTGCAGGCCCTCGGCGCGCAGCTGGTGCACGCCGCGCAGCGCGTGGCCGGACATCAGGAGCTTCAGCGCCTCGTCGAAGATGCGCGCGCGCGGAATGTTGGCCAACAGCGGCGCCAGCGTGGCGACCGGCCGGCGGGTGTCGGGGTCGATGTGGAAGTCGAGCTTGGCGGCGAAGCGCGCGGCGCGCAGCATCCGCACCGGGTCTTCGCGGAAGCGTGTCTCGGGGTCGCCGATCATGCGCAGCACGCGCTTCTTGCAGTCGGCCACGCCGCCGAAGTAGTCGTGCACTTCCTCGCTCAGGGGGTCGTAATACAGCGCGTTGATGGTGAAGTCGCGGCGCGCGGCGTCGTCCGCCATGTTGCCAAACACGTTGTCGGACAATAGCCGCCCGTGCTCGTCGGTCGGTCGCTCGTTTTCATCCTCGGTTTCCTTCTGGCCGTTGGAGCGGAAAGTGGTGACCTCGATGGTGACGCGTCCGCACATCACGTGCACGATCTGGAAGCGGCGCCCGATGATGCGCGAGCGGCGGAACAGCCGCCGCACTTCCTCCGGCGTGGCGTCGGTGGCGACGTCGAAGTCCTTGGGGGTCTTGTTCAGCAGCAGGTCGCGTACCGCGCCGCCGACGAGGTAGCCCTTGAATCCCGCCTGCGCCAGCGTCTCGCAGGTTTTCAGCGCGCAGTCGTCAAGCTGGTCGCGGCGGATGCCATGTTTGGACTGCGTCAGGATCTGTGCGGCTGAGGCCGCGCCGCGCGGTTTGCGGCCAAATACTTTGTTGATGAAGCGACGAATCATGGGGTGCGCGGGGGCGGTTATATGCGGGACAGATCGCGATTATACAGGCTGGGTCAAGCGCCTTTTCAGCCGGCTTTGTCAGCCCTTCTGCCGCCACAGTGCCGCCGTGCCGGGGCCGTACAGGGCTTCGAGCGATGCCGGGGTGAGCAGTTCGGCGGGCCCGCCCAGCTGCCAGCGCCCGTCGCCGAAGAGAAACAGCAGGCGGTCGCAGTGGCAGGCCGCCCAGTTAGGGTCGTGCAGCGTCAGCACCACGCTGCGTCCGGCATCCGCCTCGCCGCGCGCCCACGCCAGCAGGCGGGCCTGGTGCGCGGGGTCCAGATGGGTCAGCGGCTCGTCCAGCAGGGCGATGCGCGGCGCCTGCACCGCCAGCTGCGCCAGCCGCGCTCGCTGGCGCTCGCCGCCGGACAGCGTGGCGAGCGGACGGCGGGCCAGTTCGGTCAGCTCCCAGGTCGCAAGATGCGGCGCGAGATCAGGGGCGGTGCCGAATGGGAAATGCCCGAGTGCGATGTAATCGACCACACTGCCGAAAAACCCGCCCTCGTCGCCCTGCGGCAACAGGCCGATGTGCTGCGCGCGGGTGAGCGGCGGAAGCCCGGCCACCGGCTGGCCGTCGAGCGTGACCTGGCCTTGCGCGGGAGCGGCGAGGCCGGCCAGCACGGTGAGCAGGGTCGACTTGCCGGCGCCGTTGGCGCCGAGGATGCCGAGCACCTCGCCGGGTTCGAGGGTGAGGTCGAGCAAATCGACCAGTGTACGGGTACCGGCGTGGAGGGAGAGCTGCTGGGTGGTCAGTCTCATAGACAAGTTGGCAATGAGGGCAAACGTTCGTGCTAACCAGTTGCCGGAGCCTGAAGCGCGGGCGCCCGGCTGACCGAGAGGTTTGTGCCAATTGCATGGTTGGCCACATGTTTGCAATGGAACTTCGAATAGATGGTCGCTCGCTTCCGCATTACTCGCAGCGCGAGTGCGGCGGCAGCTTGTTGTACTGCCTTATGCCGAAGAATGGCCGCGAATGACTGCTCATCGGCCGCCCAAAGAGTAACTTGATGCTGCCCAGCGTCGCGGTACTGGCGCCTGATTATTTCTGTTGATGGAAAAAAATCCATGAACGATTTATCGGTCTTGAAGGTGCCCGATAGAACATCGGAAGCAACAGTCACGAATCCCCACAGCGTGGACGGAGCATCTTTGTGGTAGCCAAGAACCAACAATTCCATTACTCCCGCACTTACGCAAAGTAGCCTCGGCCACGTGTTGCGGTTTGTCGCGGGCAGACAACTGACTACCCAGAATGAATACTCGGTACGTTTGGGAGCTGGTATGCAGTGATGCACGTATGTCGTGAGCAGCTCCGAGGCTGAAGTGTAAAGAGGATGTTCTTTAAGCCTATGAAATTGTTTGGAAAAGCGTTCGAGTTGAGCAGCTGGAAGGGCAATGGGAGCAGCTGTGTCACCCTTGTTAAAGCGAACGGGTGAGGATAGCCACTCAGCCTGTTCCTCTTGAGACAGGACCATATCCAGGTCGGTTTCGCCGAAAACGTTGGAGGCGTGAACCGTATTGAGGATTAACAAGCTGAGCAGTTCGGCCTTCTGGATTAGATCGCGTTCTATTTGGTCGAGAGAGCCACGCTGAGTCGGGATAAACGAGAACCCGGAAATGTCGTCGTAGTTCTTTCTATGCTGTCCAAATCTGCGGACCACATCGACAGCCTGACCGATGTAGAACCTCTCTCCAGTAAATTCGAGCAGGTATATCCCGCAGCGGCTCTTGCTTGAGCCGAATAGATGCGCCACCGATCGTAGCGTCGAGATAGGCTCTGCCGGCGGAAACCCCAGTGGGGCATAGCGATCAGGGGAGGAAAGCGGCGACATAAAAATGGCTAACATTAATTAGATAGTGATTTTGCCGCATAACCAGGGATGCTGCTGCCAACTCAAGGTTTGTGCAGCAGCCACAATATCATCGGCACCCCAATGCGGTGAGAACGCCTACTGGTAGTTCGCGCGGTTCGATTACGGTGCGCGCCAGCGCGTCGGCCAGCACCATCAGGCCGACGAAGCCGATACTGTCGGATTGGGCGACGACGCGCGGGGTGCGCAAGCCTGAAAATGCGAACATCCAGGGCGTTTCAACCCGCCCAGTCTTCCAGCCGCAAACCTTTCACCCTCGCGAATTCACGCGTGTTGTGCGTCACCAGGGTGGCATCCAGTGCAAGTGCGTGGGCGGCGATCATCATGTCCATGGGGCCGATGGGCTGGCCGCGTTTTTCCAGAGTGGTTCGCAGTTCGCCGTAAAAAACGGCAGCACTCGCGCCATAGTCGCTCATGTCGAAATCCAGCAGAAACTCGTTCAGCAGCGCCTGATTGGCTTTGCGCCAGCGGCTTTTCCGTACGCCGTATTGCAGTTCGGACAATACAACGCTGGAAATCAGGGGACGTTCGTTGCGCGGCAGTGCATCCAGTCTGGCGAGGATGTTGTGCTGGTAGTCAGGCTGATTTCCGGTAAGCAGGTAAATGCAGGTGTTGGTGTCCAGCAGCCAGACCATGCTTACCAATCCCGCTGGTCGGGTTGCGCGGGTTGGTTGCGTTCGAGTTCGCCCTTGAATTTGCCCAGGCAGGCACGGACATGCTGCCAGCGAGCCGATGACTTGGGTAACAGCACGATTGTTTCGCCTTCGCGGCGGATTTCGACTTCATCCTCGGTCAGACGGAATTCCTTGGGCAGCCGCACGGCCTGGCTGTTCCCTTGCTTGAAGACTTTAGCGGTTTTCATGGGGCCATTCCGAAAAGTGTATACGTGCAAGTGTACACAATATTTCCGGGTGCGTGTCCGCGCCCCATCCTGCCGTATTCACGGCCTGCGCAACAGCCACAGCATCATCGGCACGCCGATCAGCGCGGTGAGAACGCCGACCGGCAGTTCGCGCGGCTCGATCACGGTGCGCGCGAGCGCGTCGGCCAGCACCAGCAGGCTGCCGCCAGCCAGCGCGCAGGCGGGGAGCAGGGCGCGGTGGCCGGCAAAGCCGAGCTTTCTCAGCGCGTGCGGCACCATCAGGCCGACGAAGCCGATGCTGCCGGCCTGCGCGACGACCAGGGAGGTGGCGGCACCGGCGAGAACAAACAGCAGCCAGCGCGTGGGGGCGACCGCTACTCCGAGCGAGGCGGCTTTCAGCGGCGACAGCTGCAACACGTCGAGCCGCCTTGAGAGGGCCAGCGCGGCGGCGACTGCCAGCAGCAGCGCCGTCCACAGCAGCGCGGGCTGGCTGGCCCAGGTGAGATCGCCCATCAGGAAGAACAGCATGCCGGGCAGGCGTTCGGCCGGCGCGATGGAGAGCACCAGCGCGATCAGCGCGCCGAAGCCGGCCGCCAGCATCACCCCGGCGAGCAGGAGCGGGGTGTGGTCGCGCGCCAGGAGGCGTCCGCCGAGCGCGGCGGCGAGCGCCAGCGCCAGCAGGCTGCCGGCAAACGCCAGCAGGGATATCCACGGCCACGCCAGCCCCGCCGCCATGCCCAGCAGGGCCAAAAGTCCCGCGCCGCCGGAGACGCCGAGCAGATAGGGTTCGGCCAGCGGATTGCGGAACAGCGTCTGCATCAATGCGCCCGCCAGCGCCAACAGACCGCCGCATGCGAAGGCCGCGGCCACACGCGGGCCGCGCAGTTCGGCGAGGATCTGCATCGCCAGCTCGCGGTCGGCCGGCAGCGCGCCGGCCATCAGGCCGAGCGCGATGGCGAGCGGGGCGGCCAGCCCGAGCAGCAGCAGCCGGGTGGCGTGGCTCAGGGCTGGGCCGTCTCGGGCAGCAGCGTCACGCGCTGCATGACGATGGGATCGACCGGTACATCGCCATGCGGGCCGCGATTGCCGCGCGGCACCGCGACGATGGCGTCGACCACGTCCATGCCGTCGACCACCTGGCCGAATACGGCATAGCCCCAGCCGTCGCCGCTTCTGCCGCGATGGTTGAGGAAGGCGTTGTCCTTGAGGTTGATGAAGAATTGCGAGCTGGCCGAATGCGGGTCGGCGGTACGCGCCATCGCCAGCGTGCCGCGCAGGTTTTCCAGGCCGTTGTCGGCCTCGTTCCGGATGGGCGGGCCCTTGGGCTTTTCGGTCATGTCCGGCGTCATGCCGCCGCCCTGGACCATGAAGTTGGGGATAACGCGATGGAAGATGCTGCCATTGTAGAACCCGTTCTTCACGTAGTGCAGAAAGTTCGTCGTCGTCCTCGGCGCCTGGTCGGGGAACAGTTCTACCGTGATGTTGCCTTTGCTGGTTTCGATCAGTACGCGCGGGTTGGCCGGCTGGCCCGCGGCGGGGGTGGTGGAGGCGGTCTGCGTGCCGGGCTCGCTGGCGCCGCAGCCGGAGATGCCGAGCATCAGTGCGCCGAGGAACAAGGCGTTGGAAAACAGGGACGAACGGGTCATGGGAATGCTCCAGGATAAGGGTAGGTGGATTTTACCGGCGGGTGCCGGGGGCGCAAACAATGGAACCGCCGGACAGTTTAGTACCCTTTTTTCACCACGGAGACACAGAAAATGCCGATTGATTCGATACGGTCGTCATTGCGACCGCGAGTAGCCAGAGGGCATAAACTCTTGCGGCGGGATGCAATCCAGCGCATTGATCAGGCGGGCGGCCCTGGATTGCCCTAAAGGATTCCGCAGGAGCGCTGGAGGGACGCGCTCATGGGCAAACCGGCTGCGAAATGACGAATCCGCCTGGGTGTTCGGCCAGACTTCCCGTCAGACAATCATCCCGGCCGCCACCGTGTTGTTGGTCGCTTCATCGATGACAACAAAGCTGCCGCCGGCACGGTTGCGCTGGTAATGGTCGAACACCAGCGGCTGCTGTACCTTCATCGCCACATGCGCGATATCGTTCATATTCACCGTCGGGTTGGCGTGTTGCTCCAGCGTGTTCACATCCACACGGTAGTCGATGCTGGAGAACAGGCACTTCGCCGTGCGCGTGGTGTGCTTGACGAGGTATTTACGATTCTTGTCGAGCGGCGTTTCGGACAACCAGCACAGCATCGCTTCGAATTCTTTCGCGACAGTCGGCAGGCAATCCGCCTTGACGAACATATCGCCACGCGAAATATCGATCTCGTCCGTCAGCGTGATGGTGATGGATTGCGGTGCGTAAGCGGTTTGCAGCTTGCCGTCGTAGGTGACGATCCCTTTTACCCTGCTGGTGCGGCCCGATGGCAACACGGTGATCTCGTCGCCCACCGACACTTCGCCCGCTTCGATGCGACCCATGAAGCCGCGGAAGTCGTGATATTCGCCGGTTTGCGGACGGCATACCCACTGCACCGGATAACGGAAATCGGTGGTGTTCACGTCGTGATCGATTTCGATGCTTTCCAGCAAGTCCATCAGCGTCGTGCCCTGGTACCAGTTCAGATTGTCGCCGCGCTCCACCAGCATGTCGCCAACCAGTGCGGACAACGGCACGCAGGTGACGTTGTGCAAGCCGAGCTGTGCGGCGAAAGCCAGATACTCGGTGCAAATCTCGTTGAAGCGTGCTTCGGCGTAATCGACCATGTCCATCTTGTTGACCGCCAGCACGATGTGCGGGATGCCGACCAGGCTGGCCAGGTAGGTGTGGCGGCGCGTCTGCACCAGCACGCCCTTGCGCGCATCGACGAGGATGACCACGAGGTTGGCGGTGCTTGCAGCCGTCACCATGTTGCGCGTGTATTGCTCGTGCCCCGGCGTGTCGCCGATGATGAACTTGCGCTTCGGCGTGGCGAAGTAGCGATAGGCTACGTCGATGGTGATGCCCTGCTCGCGCTCGGCTTGCAGGCCGTCGGTCAGCAAGGATAGATCGACCGCGGCCATGCCGCGCTTTTCGCTGGTTCTGGAAATCGCCGAAAGCTGATCCTCGAAAATCGATTTGGAGTCATGCAGCAGCCGACCGATCAGCGTGCTTTTGCCGTCGTCCACGCTGCCTGCGGTGATGAAGCGAAGTAGCTGTGTAGCGGTGCTCATGATTAGAAATACCCTTCTTTTTTGCGCAGCTCCATCGAGGCCTCGGAGGTCTGGTCGTCCATGCGTGTCGCGCCGCGTTCGGTGATGCGCGTGACAGCAGTCTCCTCGATGATTTCCTGCGCATTTCTGGCATGGGATTGCACCGGGCAGGTGCAGGTAATGTCGCCGACGGTGCGGAAGCGCACGGTCTTCTTGATCACCGTCTCACCGGGTAGCGGCTGCACCAGTTTGCTCACCGGCATGAGGCCGCCCGCGCGCTGGATCACCTCGCGTTCATGGGCGTAATAGATGCTTGGAATCACCAGCTTTTCGCGCTCGATGTATTGCCAGATGTCCATTTCCGTCCAGTTGCTGATCGGGAAAACGCGGATGTTTTCGCCCGGATGCACGCGGGTGTTGTAGAGGTCCCACAACTCGGGGCGCTGGTTCTTCGGATCCCACTGACCGAACTCGTCGCGGAACGAGAAAATGCGTTCCTTGGCGCGCGCCTTTTCCTCGTCGCGACGTGCGCCGCCCATGCAGGCATCGAAACCGAATTCGGCGATGGTCTCCAGCAGCGTCACCGACTGAAACACATTACGACTCTGTGTTTCGCTCTTGAGCACGATGGTGCCCTTCTTGATGGAATCCTCCAGCGTACGCACGATCAACCGCTCGCCCAGCCCGGCGGCAAGCCTGTCGCGGGTGGCGATCACTTCGGGGAAGTTGTGCCCGGTGTCGATATGCACCAGCGGGAACGGAAAACGGCATGGACGGAACGCCTTCTCCGCCAGGCGCAGCATCACGATGGAATCCTTGCCGCCGGAAAACAGCAGCGCGGGATTCTTACACTCCGCCGCGACCTCGCGCATGATGTGAATGGACTCGCTTTCCAGCGCGTCCAGATGGGTAAAGCCGGGGTTGCTCATGGATTACGTACTTTCGTGTTGAAACAAATTGCCATATGAGCCATTCACATCGTGACGCGTGGAAAACAGCCTTGAAAAATGGACTTCGTGGCGTTGAAGTCCTTTAATTGGTTTTCGAACCATCCCGCAAAATCACAATCCCATCCCGCCCGGAATCGTCCCTGGCAGCCACTCCAAGGCACTGGAAGGTGAGGTCGTTGTCGGCAGCAAAATTCATGACAAAACGGAATGCCGCCGGATCGTTTTCAACCAGCCCGATATCCACCAGCAGACCGCGCACCCCCTCGACGGTGAGCGGCCTGACGCTGGGTGAATATTTCAACAGTTTGTCCTTGTCGAAAGTGGAAAACCCCCCGGCCAGCCTGTCAATCCAATCGCCTGGCCGGAAAGCGTTCCCCGAGCGCGTCACACCGAGAATGAGCACGGCATTGCACGAATGATTCGCCATGCAGTCCGCCACAAACTGTTCGCTCATCGCCTTCATCCCTTGCGGAGAAAAAAGGCCCATGTGCCCGGCCCGGTTTCCTGAGTTTCCAGCAACACGTTGCCGGTCGCGGCGCACCAGGTGCCGACCTCATCCAGGGTGGACGGGCAGGTGCTGACCAGTTTCATGATCTGCCCCCGGGACATGGTGTTGAAAATCTTCCTTGCCTCGATCACCGGGCCGGGGCAGACCAGTCCCGCCACGTCCAGGGTTACGCTGGGCGCGATCGCCGCCTTTTTTCCCTTGCGCACGTAATATCCGGTCGCGCCGCCAGTCTGTTTCTCGGAGTGGACGACCTCGTTTCCTGTCGCCTTCGCCCAGGAAAACAGGTCATCCCGCGTGCCGGGGCAATCCGATTTCAACAGCAGGATTTCGTTGGCTTCCAGGTCGTCCAGCACCTGTTTCGCACCCAGCAGGGGATGGGGGCAAACCTGCCCTGCCATGTCTACAACGATATTCGGTTTAATCAGGGCTTCGCTTTCCATGTTTGCCAATCTCCTTCGATAATCAATGCCTTCATTAGCGGCCGGCCCCCTCGGGCGGCCGAGCCATCACAGCCCCGCACCATGCCGGCGATCAGGCTGCTTTCTTCCTTGCTGCCGCAACGTGCAATCCGCATTCCTTGGTGGCTGGCGATTCCCACCACCACCTTCCGGCGCGGATGTCTTCGCCCACGGTGATGGCGCGGGTGCATGGGGCGCAGCCGATGCTGGGAAAGCCGCGGTCGTGCAGCGCGTTGTAGGGCACGTTATGTTCGCGAATGTAGCCCCACACCTCGTCGAGCGACCAATCCAGCAGCGGGTTGAACTTCCGCAGCCCGTTGGCTTCGTCGAACGCCGACACCTCCAGGTCGCCGCGCGTCGGCGCCTGTTCGTGGCGCAGTCCCGTGATCCAGGCTTTCTTGCCCGCCAGTGCGCGTTTCAAGGGTTCTACCTTGCGGATGTTGCAGCACTGCTTGCGCAGTTCCACGCTGCCGTAGAATGCATTGGGGCCGTGGCCGGCAAGGTGGTCCTCCACCAGGTCGTGGCGCGGGTGGAACACCTGGATGCGGATGCCGTAATGCTCCGTCGTTTGCTGCATCAGGTCATAGGTTTCCTGGTGCAGCCGCCCCGTGTCCAGGCTGGCGATCCCGATGCCGGGCACGTGCCTGGCGATGAGGTCGGTCAAGACCATGTCTTCCGCGCCGAAACTGTTGGCAAAGACCGCCGGTTCGTATTCCTGCGCGATCTTGTTCAACAGCGCAATCGCACTTTCCGTTCTGACTTCCAGACTCATTTTCATCTCCTTGTTCATGATCAGGCCACAGCCACACGCGGCGCATCTTCGGCATGATCGGCCTGCCGCGCCGCCGGCAGCCATGGCTGCAGGTCCAGCCCGAATTCATGGGCGGCCCAGTATTCCGCCACCTTCAGGGTCCATGTATCCACTTCCCCGAAAAACGCAGCCAACGTAACCAGTGGCGGCGGCTCCGCCCCTGCCTTGATCCGGTCAAGCATTTCCGCCAGCGCTTCGAGCTGCGCACTCAGCCGGGGCTGGGGTGCACGCGGCGAGTTGGCGCGAAAGACCAGATCGCCCAGGCCGGCCACGGATAAAGGCGCGCCGCCGAGCGATTTCGGCAGCAGGGTCTTGCCCAGATGCAGCAGGATGGCCTCGGCACTTTCCAGGGCTTCGGCATGGCGGCGCCGGGCCATGAAAACGTCCCGATAGTTGCGCTCGTGGGCAGCCTGGGTAAAGGCTGGCGCCACATTCTGCTTGCGCGGTCCGGCGCATTCGTTGGCGCCCGCCTGCGCGGCAAAGACGATATCGCTGCCGACATCCCTGGCCAGGGCCTCCACTTCGCTTTCCCCGATTTCCATCAGATCCGCCAGCAGGCCGTTGAAATGGCCTGCTGGCTGGGCGCGGGACCAGTCGGTGAAGTTTTGCCCGGACGCTCTGCCCGCCTCGTAATCGGCCTTGATGCGCTGCACGGCTTCGGCGGCGCGACGGGCCGGAACCGCAGGACCCAGCGCCGCCAGATTTTTCCCGTGGGAATAGGCGTTCTGGCAGGCCGTGCCCCCCAGCGCGATCTGATAATGGGGGACCAGCCGATTGAAAACACGCTTGCCTTCACCGTACAGGCCGATGTCCCCCGCCTCCGGCTGGGCGCAACCGTTGACGCAACCCGAGACGCGGATGCGCAGATCGGAAGGCCCGCCATCGAGTTTTTCCGCCAGAACGGGTGAAGCCGTCAGGCCCAGCGGGCAGGTGGTCGTGCCGGAGCAGGCCACTACGTTGTCGCCGGCCCGTGCGATGCGCAGATTCAACTTCTGCAAACCCTTTTCCAGGGCCGACAGCCTGGCTTCGGGCACGTTCAGAAACAGCAGGTTCTGATCCGTGGTCGTGCGGATTTCCGTCAGGTCCAGGGCTTCGGTAATCGCCTTCAGGCCGCGCAATTGCCCGACCGTGATGGCCCCCAAAGGCAGGTTCACCGGGAACGTATAAAGGCCGGCCTGCTTTTGCTTGAAAATTCGGCTCGGCGTGGCGGCGCCCGGCGCCTCGTCTCGTCTGCCGCCCGTCCATTCCAGCCGGGCCAGGGTTTTTCCGGCCAGGGCCAGTTGCACGCGCTTGCGTTCCTGGCGGTATTGCTCGACGAAGCCTTCTTCGCCAAAACGGTCCACCAGGTACTTGATGCGCGACTTGGCGCGCTTGCTCCGGTCCGAGTAGCGGTTGTGCAGGCTGATCACCGCCTCGGCGGCCACCAGCAGGTCTTCGTCCCCGACGAATGCTTCCACCACCACGGCTTCATGGGGCTTGTGGCCCAGGCCGCCGCCCGCCAGCACCTTCCAGCCGAAACGGCCGTCTTCGCGCCGCACGGCGACAATCCCCAGATCCTGCATCAGGGACTGGGCGCAATCGGATTCGCAGCCGGAAACGCTGATCTTGAACTTGCGCGGCAGGTTCTGGGTCAGGGGATGGCGCAGGGTGTGATCGACCAGGCCGTCGAGTACCGGCGTCACATCCAGATGTTCCTTCGGGCACACGCCCGCCAGGGCGCACGTGGTCACGTTGCGGATGGTGTTGCCGCACGCCTCGCGCGTGGTCAGACCAGCCTCGCCCAGTTCCCGCAGCACCTCGGCCGCCTTGTCCACGGGGATGAAATGCAGCTGGATATCCTGGCGCGTGGTCACATGCACCAGAGGGCTGTTCCCGGAATAACGCTCGGCGATGTCGGCCAGGGCGCCCAGATGCCCCGGCTTGACGCGGCCGCCGGGCAGCTTGGCGCGAATCATGTGATAGCCTTCCTGGCGCTGGGTATACACACCGAACAACATGCGCGTGGCCATGTAGCGCCCGTCGTCCATGGCGCCGGACTGGAAGGCTTTCAGTGCGTCGCCGAAGCGTTCGATCTCGTCGAAGTCCACCAATGACTTGCTTTTGCTCATGACGCTCTCCTGCCTGGGTAAATAATCGTTTGTTGCGCTAAAGAGTCAGCCGGTCACGGTCATCAGCGCATCGCCGCCCGCTCCCGTGAGCCCGGCGATGAAGCTGGCGCCCTGGCCTGCCAATGTGCGGATCCAGTCCGTGCCCGTTCTCCGCAATTCGTTGGACGGCAGGGTAACAATCCTGGAATTGAAACAAAAAGAATATAAAGCTATTATTAAATAACTTGCAGTTATAAGAGGGGGCGTTATGAAGCTGCAGCAGTTGCGCTACCTGTGCGAAGTGGCGAAGCAGGGATTGAACGTCTCGGCGGCGGCGGAAAAGCTGCACACCTCCCAGCCCGGCGTGTCGAAGCAGATCCGGCTGCTGGAAGACGAGCTTGGAATCGACATCTTCGTTCGCAACGGCAAGCGGGTGGTGGAAATTACCGAGCCGGGAAAGGCGATTCTCGCCATTGCCGAGCGCCTTCTGCGGGAGGCGGAAAATCTCAGGCTGGCCGGCAAGGACTTCAGCAATGAAGGCGGCGGCAGCCTGGTGATCGCCACCACCCACACCCAGGCCCGCTATGCGCTGCCCCAGACGGTCAAGGCGTTCGTGCAGCGCTATCCGGGGGTCAACCTCGTCCTGCACCAGGGAAATCCGTCCCAGGTGGCGCAGATGGTGATGTCGGGCGAGGCCGACATCGCCATCGCAACGGAAACCATCGCCGAAGTGAAGGAACTGGTGAGCATGCCCTGCCACCAGTGGACCCACGGCATCATTACCCCGCTCAGGCACCCGCTGCTGAAGGAGAAAACGCTTTCCCTGGAAGCCGTCGCGCGCTATCCGGTCGTCACCTACGACACCGCGTTCGCCGGCCGTTCGCGCATCAACCGCGCATTTGAGCGCAAGGCGCTTGCCCCCAGGGTGGTATTGACCGCCATCGACTCGGACGTGATCAAGACCTACGTGGAACTCGGCCTTGGCATCGGCATTGTCGCCCGGATGGCATTCGACCCCCGGCGAGACAAGGGCCTGCGCATGCTGGACGCCGATCACCTGTTCGAATCCAGCACCACGCGCATCGGCCTGCACCGCGGTGCCTACCTGCGCGGTTATGTTTACGAATTCATCCGCCTGTTCGCGCCGCAGCTGACGCGCGAAATGGTGGACGCCACCATGCGCGGCGGCGGCGCGGATTTCGAGTTGTAGAATCCTGCGCCCGACCGGCCCCAACTGCACTAAAGCCGATAAATCGGCAACCACCATGCACCGGCGTCCTCGCCGCGATTTGCGCGCGCATTCGCGCCGGGGGCGGCGCTACCCCTGTGTGTGCATCAATAGACAATCCGGGTTACACGGCAGGCTGCAGGGAACGGTCGATTGCCTCGCGCACGACCTCAAGGGGCTGGCAGCCGTTGCTGACCGCGTGCAAGTGCGAGCCCTGCTGCAGGATCAGCGCGGGGAAGCCGCGCACGCCGGCCTGCCGCGCCTGCCTGAAATGCGCCTGGGTTTTGGCGCGCGCGGCGTCGCTGTCGAATGCCTGCAGAAATGCGGCGGCATCCACGCCGAGCCCTGCTGCCAGTTCGGCCAGCGCGCCGGCCTGGGTGACGTCGCGCCCCTCGGCGTAGAAAGCATTCTGGATTGCCCTGAACAGGGGGAAGATCAGCGTCGGTTCGATGCCTCCCATCGTCACCACCGCGCGGCTGGCGGGTTCGGTGTCGTAGACGAAGCCCGGCGGCAGGGCGTTGTCGAAACGAAAGGGCTGGCCGGTGCGTTCATGCACCTGCTGCCAGTGATGCAGGATGTCCTCGCGCCCCGCCGCCGTCAGCGGCGCGGTTTCGCCCGGCCGCAGCCCGCCCGGCACCAGCGCGATTTTGACCCGCTCGCGGTATTCCTCGCGCAGCGTTTCGATCGCAGGCGAAAATCCCCAGCACCACGAACACATCGGGTCGGCGAAATACCAGAGGATGGGCGCGTTCATATTGAATGGGGGCTCTTCGGGAACACTGCGTCATACGCGTTCTTTTCTGATCAGGGTGATCTGTTCCAGATAGTCCACGCCCCATCCCTGAAGCGTTTTCAGCACCGGCTCAAGCGTTTTCCCGAATGCCGTCAGCGAGTACTCGACTTTTGGCGGAACTTCAGGATAGACCTTGCGCGCCACGACCTGGTCGGCTTCCAGTTCCCGCAACTGCCGGGTCAGCATTCTCTGCGTCACCGCAGGCATCAGGCGCGCGAGTTCGTTGAACCGTTTGGTGCCGCCCAGCAGGTGAAACAGGATGACCCCTTTCCACTTGCCGCCGATCACCTCGACGCAGGCTTCGACCGGGCATCCAAAGTCACAGTCGTAACGCTTGTGGCGCATCGGAGTCTCCTTGGTATACAAAATGTAAGTACATGACATGAATGTGCATACTTACATAGACTGGATCCGCCCGATAGCATGTCTTCCGGCATTGGGCCATATCACCAGGGAGAGCAGCATGGATGTCAGAACCGCAATCGAAACACGGCGCGCGATCAAACAATTCGACCCCGGCCACGTGATTACCGAGCAGGAAATCGAAGCACTCATGTCGCTGGCGTTGCTTTCCCCGACGGCTTTCAATATCCAGCACTGGCGCTTCGTACTGGTACGAAACCCGGAATTGCGCGAAGCCATTCGCGCGGTGTCGTGGATGCAGCCCCAAATTACGGAGGCTTCCTTGCTGGTGATTGTTTGCGCGGACGTCAATGCGTGGGAAAAGGAACCCGATCGCTATTGGCGCAATGCGTCCGATGACGTCCGCGAGGGCATAGTCGCCGCCATCGGCGAGTATTACCGCGGGCGGCCCCAGACGCAGCGTGATGAAGCGATGCGCTCATGCGGCATTGCCGCCCAGACGCTGATGCTTGCCGCCAGGGAGATGGGCTACGATTCGTGCCCGATGGATTTGTCGGATTTCGATGAGGTGGCGAAATTGATCCGCTTGCCCGAGGGGCACGTCATTGCGATGTTCGTCGCTCTCGGCAAGCGGGTTCGGGAACCGTGGCCCAGGGCAGGCCAGCTTCCTGTGGACGAGGTGGTGTTGGTGGACCGCTTCTGATCCGGGAGTCATCACAGCCGTTTCGCTTCAGCGCGCAGCGCATCGACGTTTTTGGTTGCGCTGATCAATGCGCTGGATCGCCGCGCTTCGCTCGCAATGACTGCCTTCTTGTCGAATTACCCAGCGGCGGTTTTCAGCGCTTGGGGTCGTCGCCGGATTTTGGCGGGCTGTCGTCGTCCATGATGATGCTGTGTCCCGGCCCTTCGAGGTCGTCGAACTGGCCGCTCTTGGCGGCCCACAGCATGATCCAGGCGATGATGCCGACGAGGACGAGGCTCAGGGGGATCAGCAGGATCAGGATGTCCATGGGGGAGGCACGTGAGGGGTCAGGGGTAAGGCGTAAGGGCCGCGTTCTTCACCCCTGACGCCTCACCCCTCACCGGTTGTTTGAAATCGGACAGCCGCAGCGCATTCAGCACCACCAGCAGCGAACTGGCCGACATGCCGATGCCTGCCATCCACGGTGTGACGTAGCCGAGTGCGGCGGCGGGGATGGCGATGAGGTTGTAGCCGAGTGCCCAGCCCAGATTCTGGCGGATGATTTTCTGCGTCTTGCGGGCGAGTGCGACGCCTTCGGCCAGGGTGCCGAGCCGGCTGCCGAGCATCACCATGTCGGCGGCGGCCTGCGCGACGTCGGCACCTTCGCCCATGGCGATCGACACCTGCGCGCCGGCCAGCACCGGGGCGTCGTTGATGCCGTCGCCCACCATGGCGACGATGCGGCCCTGTTGCTGCAGGGATTTCACGTAGGCGAGCTTGTCTTCCGGCAATGCGCCGGCGTGCCATTCTGTGATGCCGAGCTGCTGCGCCACCGCCTTCACCGCAGGCTCGGCGTCACCCGACAGCAGGTGCAGGCGCACGCCCAGTTGTTGCAGCGCGGTCAGCGCGGCGGCAGCGTCCGCGCGCAGCGTGTCGGCCAGCGCGAACCAGGCGATGGTTTCGTTGCCTTGCGCCAGCGCCACCCAGCTCGCACTCCCCTCGGATTCCGGCGGCGTCTCGCCGGCGGCGGCGTAGCGCGGCGAACCGAGGCGATAGCGCTGGCCGTCGATTGTGCCCTCGACGCCGCGCCCCGGCGTGTTGCGGACGTCGCTGGCGGTGAGGCTTGCCGAGCCGGCTTCGCGCAGGGCACGCGCGATGGGATGTTCGGAACCTGCTTCCAGCGCGGCGGCGATGCGGCTCACATCTTCCGTATTGCGGCCGCCCAGCGGCAGCACGCGGCGCACGGAGAGGCGGCCATGGGTGAGCGTGCCGGTCTTGTCGAACACCAGGTCGGTGGCGCGCGCCAGGGTTTCCAGCGCGTGGCCGCGCGTGGTCAAGAGGCCCAGCCGCGTGAGCCGGCCGGTGCCGGTGGTGAGCGCGGCGGGGGTGGCCAGGCCGAGTGCGCACGGACAGGTGACGACCAGGATCGACACCACGATCCACAGCATGCGGGACGGATCGATGAGGTACCACGCCAGGCCGACGAAGAACGTGATCACCAGCAGCAGGCCGACGAACCAGGCGGCGGCGCGATCGGCCAGCTGGCCGATGCGCGGCTTCTCGCTTTGCGCACGGTCGAGCAGGCGCACGATGGAGGCCAGCCGCGTATCGGCACCGAGTTTGTCGACCCGCACCACCAGTGGGCTGGCCTGGTTGAGGCTGCCACCGACCACTTTCGAGTGCACGGTCTTGGACACCGGCAGCGATTCGCCGGTCAGCATCGCCTCGCTCACCGCGCTGTCGCCCTCGATCACCTCGCCGTCAGCGGGCAAGGTTTCGCCGGGGCGCACCAGCACGTGATCGCCCACCACCAGCCGCGCCACCGGCACTTGTTCCTCGTTGCGCGCCGGCCAGTTGGGCAGCCGCGTGGTGGCGGCGGGGATGAGTTTCACCAGTTCCTCGACCGCGGCACCGGCTCTTCGCCGCGCATTCATTTCGAGGAAGCGGCCGGTCAGGAGCAGGAAGACGAACATGGTGACCGAGTCGTAATACACCTCGCCCTCGCCGGAGAAGGTGCTGTAAACGCTGGCGACGAAGGCGGTGCCGATGCCGAGCGCGACCGGCACGTCCATCCCCAGCATGCGCCGCTTGAAATCGCGCCAGGCGCCGATGAAGAAGGGCCACGCCGAATACAGCACCACCGGGATGGTCAGAATCAGGCTCGCCCAGCTCATCAGCAGCCGGATCTCGTCGGTCATGTCGGTGGCAGTGTAGGTCGGCAGCGCGTACATCATCACCTGCATCATGCCGAGGCCGGCGATCGACAGCCGCTTGATCGCGGTGTTGCGCTCGCGCCGGTGGATGTCGTCGGAGCGGCCGGGATCGAATGGGTGCGCGATATAGCCGATGTCGGATACGGCTTTCAGGATCGCCGACAGCTGAATGCGGCTGTTGTCCCAGCGCACCCGCGCGCGGCGGGTAGCGTAGTTGATCTCCACCGACAGCACGCCGGGCAGGCCGGCGATGTGGCGCTCGTTCAGCCAGATGCATGCCGCGCAGACGATGTTTTCCAGAATCAGCGCGGCCTCGCGGATGTGTTCCGCCTCGACGCGGACGAAGCTTTCCTGGATTTCAGGCAGGTCGTAGAGGCCCAGCTGCGTCAGTTCAGCTTCGGCCTCGCGCGCGGTGGCGGGCAGGGCGGTGCGGTGGGTGTAATACGCGCCCTGGCCGCTGTCGATGATGGTCTGCGCCACCGCCTGGCAGCCGCGGCAGCAGGTTTGTTTGGTCTGGTTTTCGAACTGGATCGGGTAGTGCGCGCCGTCCGGCACCGGCAGGCCGCAGTGAAAGCAGCCCGAAAAAGACGGGGCGTCCGTGATTCCGGGAGAGGTGCTCACGAATCGCCCCGCAGAAGGACGCCACAACGCGGAAAGCCCGGGAGAGAGGTCGGACCGGCCGCCGGCGTCGGGCACGGCTTATTTGTAAAACCCGCAATTGCTGCCCCGAACCATCGGGTCGATGGCCGGGCTGGCAAGCCGGATGCCGATGCTTGTGACTTCGGCGCCGATGCGGGTCGGTTTGACGTAGTGCTGGGTGTAGCCATTCTTCCCTGCTGCAATGTCTCCGGCACGAAATGCACCGCGAGGAGTTTCTCTCGGGGGCAAGCCGTTAAACCGGCATTATAAAAGGAAGCGGGTTTCAGTCCTGCGCCCCCGTCCAGCCGTCTCGAAAGAAAACACAATAGCAGTATTGAAGATGCTCATATCATAATACATGCATGGCACCCGGTTGCGATGCGGCCGCCCCGGAATGGGGATCAGGCGCCGCATCATGGCGTGTCTCCCTGGGCGATTATTCGTGGGGGTCGTTCATCCTGCGCCTGTACCAGATCACCAGGTAAATCCCCATGCCGATTATGAACAGGATGGTGAACAGGCTCAGCAGGCCAATCGGGCTGGCAAACAATAAATTGAGTATGACGTCCATTTCAGTATCCCTCGGATTGAACGGTGGATTCAGCATCCGTCGTAAGCGTGACGGGCAGGCTGAATGGGGTGTGCAGCACGCCGGAAAGCCGCCAGGTGGCTGCAGCATCGGAGAGCAGGGCGTGCCACTTGCCGGCCGGCATGGCGGGCAGCGACGTGCGATAGTGTCCGCCGCCCGCATGGCTGAAGACGAGCATCTGGTCCTGCCCCTGACGGGTCGGGTGGGCCAGCATGAGATTGAGCCGATCCGGGTAGGCCTGCAGGCGTCCCTCCAGCGTCAGCGCCAGGATGCCATTGTCGTGTTGCAGGGTGGCAGTCAGCGCAAGCGCATGCGCAGCGTCGTCGCGCGCCAGCGTCTGGTTGATGGCCAGTCCGGCCTTGTAGTAATCGCCGACCACCAGGCCGTCGGCGCTGGTGGTCGCAATCCAGACCGTCGCTACGCCGGCGATGACGGCGGTGGCGGGCAGGCTGATGAGAAACCACGGCCAGGGTTCGCGATACCAGGGCTTGCTTGTCGGGGCGCTGAGCGTATTCATGGCAGTTGCCTTATCAAAACTAGCGGTTGAAGAATTTGGTGGCGACCTCATCCCTGATGTGCGGGGCGTCGATGGCCTGTAGGGTGAACGTCACTTCAATCGAGCGGCCTTTCAGCTCGGCCGGGTCGGCAATCAGGCTGACGGGAATGTCGATGGTCTGCAAAGGGGCGGCTGCAATTTCGCGGCCGGCCGTCACCACCTGCAGGCCGTCGATGCCCTGTGCCTGGAGGGTGTAGCGGTGCGGCTGGCCGTCCTTGTTGATGATCTGCAGGCGGTAGACGTTTTCGATCAGGCCCTCGTCGGTTTCCTTCGACAGTGCCACGCGGTCGCGTATCACGTCGACGCGCAGCGGAACGCGGGTGGCGAGGCTGTAGACGAAGGCGCCGGAGAGCAGCGCCAGCAGCACGGTGTAGATGATGGTGCGCGGGCGCAGGACATGTTTCAGGATGCTGCTGTCCGGATATTTTCCTTTCACCACGTTCTCGGTGGTGTAGCGGATCAGCCCGCGCGGATAGCCCATCTTGTCCATGATCTGGTCGCAGCCGTCGATGCAGGCGGCGCAGCCGATGCATTCGTTCTGCAGGCCTTTGCGGATGTCGATGCCGGTGGGGCAGACCTGCACGCAGACGCCACAATCGACGCATGTGCCGAGGCCGGCAGCCTTGTAGTCTGTTTTCTTGCTGCGCGACCCGCGCGGATCACCGATCGAACTGTCGTAAGTGACGGTCAGCGTGTCGGAGTCGAACATCACGCTCTGGAAGCGCGCATAGGGGCACATGTATTTGCACACCTGCTCGCGCATGAAGCCGGCATTGCCCCAGGTGGCAAAGCCGTAGAACAGAATCCAGAACATCTCCCACGGGCCGAGGCTGAGGTTGAGGGTTTCGCCCACCAGTGTCTGGATCGGGGTGAAATAGCCGACAAAGGTGAAGCCGGTCCACAGCGCAATCAGCACCCAGATAAAATGCTTCAGGCCACGGCGGCGCAGCTTGTTGGCGCTCCATGGCGACTTGTCGAGTTTCCTGCGCGCGAGGTGGTCGCCTTCCAGCCAGCTTTCCACCCACATGAAGATTTCGGTGTACACGGTTTGCGGGCAGGCATAGCCGCACCACAAGCGCCCGGCCACGGCGGTGAACAGGAACAAGGCCAGCGCCGCCAGGACCAGGAGGCCGGTCAGGTAAACGAAATCCTGCGGCCAGAATACCAGCCCGAAGATGTAGAACTTGCGGGCGGCCAGATCGAACAGCACCGCCTGGCGGTTGTCCCACTGCAGCCAGGGCAGGCCGTAATATATCGCCTGGGTCAGCAGCACCAGCGCGATGCGCCAGTTGGCGAACACCCCATGCACCGCGCGCGGCTGGATCTTTTGCTGGATCGCGTAGAGTTCCTGTTCGATCGGAACGTCGTCGGAGGCGGGCTGCTTGTTGTCTGTCACTGGTTAATCCGTGGAAAGGTCAGAGCCGCTTGAACGCACTGCCTGAAGGGCTTGTGCAATACGCTCAAGCGGCTCGCCGGGTAATGCCCGGCAAGCGCTGTTTACTTACTGCTTTTGCGACAGGCCATACACGTAAGCCGTCAGCAGATGCAGCTTGGCTTCCTTGTTGGAGGTAGTGCCGAGCGTCTGGTCGACGCCGGGCATCACGCCGTTGCGGCCCTTGGTGATGGTCTCGATGATCGCCGCTTCGGAGCCGCCATACAGCCACACCTTGTCGGTGAGGTTGGGCGCGCCAATCGCCTGCATGCCGGTGCCTTCTGGCATGTGGCAGGCTGCGCAGTTTTCCTCGAACTTCGTTCTGCCCGCGGCGGCCAGCGCGGCGTCGTGCTGGCGACCCGACAGCGACAGCACATAGTTCGCCACTTCCTTCGTTCCCTGCACACCGAGTGCCGCGCCCATCGCCGGCATCATGCCCATGCGGCCGCCGGTGAGGGTGGCCTTGATGGTGTCGGGATCGCCGCCGTACAGCCAGTCGCCGTCGGTCAGGTTGGGGAAGCCCGTGGCCCCCGCCGCATCCGAGCCGTGACATTGCGAGCAATAGGTCAGGAACAGGTTCCTGCCGATGGCGTGCGCATCCGGATCGGCAGCCACGGTGGCGATGTCCTGCTGCATGAACCCGGCGTAGATCGGCTGGAATCTGGCTTCGGCGGCTTTCACCTCGGCCTCGTATTCCCCCTTGGAGGTCCAGCCCAGTACGCCGGCATAATTGCCCAGGCCCGGCCACAGCACCAGATATCCCAGTGCAAACACCATGGTGCCGTAGAACAGGCCCAGCCACCAGCGCGGCAGCGGGTTGTTCAAGTCCTGCAAATCGCCGTCCCAGGTATGCTTGATCAGCTCGGGTTTCTCGCCGGGCGCGAGTTTGCGGGTGGTCTGCGATTTGAGAAATACCCAGGTGCCGATGATGCTCACCAGAGTCAGAACGCTGATATAGATCGGCCAGAAGCCGCTTGTGAAGTCACTCATTGCTTGTCTCCTTGTTTGGCGGGCGTGTCGTCATCGTCGAAGGGCAATTTGCCAGCATCTTCAAAACGCTGCTTGTTGCTCTTGCTGTAAGCCCACCAGACGATGCCGATGAACACGATGACGAAAACGATCGTGACGATGCCACTGATAAGTCCGCTGTCCATGGCTTTTTCAGTTCTTCGGCGCGTGGATGCCCAGCACCTGCAGATAGGCGATGACTGCGTCCATCTCGGTCTTGTCCGCCAATTCCGCGGGGGCGTTGGCGATCTCTTCCTCGCTGTAGCCGTGACCGACGATGTTCAGCGTGCGCATCTTTTTCTGGATGGCGGCATCCTTCAGCGGCCGGTCCAGCCACGGGTAGGCCGGCATGTTCGATTCCGGCACCACGTCGCGCGGGTTCAGCAGGTGCGCCACGTGCCAGGTGTCGGAATAACGCCCGCCGACGCGATGCAGATCGGGACCGGTACGCTTGGATCCCCACAGGAAGGGACGGTCATAGACGAACTCGCCCGCCACTGAATAGTGTCCATAGCGCTCGGTCTCGGCGCGGAACGGACGGATCATCTGCGAGTGGCAGCCCACGCAACCTTCCCGGATGTAGATGTCGCGTCCCGACAGTTGCAGCGCCGTGTAGGGCTTCAAGCCCGCCACCGCGGTGGTGGTGGAGGTCTGGAAGAACAGCGGCACGATCTGCACCAGGCCGCCGACGCTGACGATGAGAATGGTCAGCACGATCAGCAGGCCGAGGTTCTTTTCGATGGTTTCATGTGAAATCATGTTCGGTCTCCTTAGGCGTGGACAGCTTGCGGGATGGGGGCGTCATTTACCACGCGGCCGGCCCTCACGGTTTGCCAGACGTTCCAGGCCATCATCAGCATGCCGCAGAAGAACAGCAGGCCGCCCAGCAGACGGATGCCGTAGAACGGATACATGGTGTTGAGCACCTGGGCGAAGCTGTAGGTCAGCGTGCCGTCGGCATTCGATGCCCGCCACATCAGCCCCTGCGCCACCCCGGCAATCCACATCGCGGCGATGTAGAGCACCACGCCAATGGTCGACAGCCAGAAATGCCATTCGATCATTTTGGTGCTGAACATCGACTCGCGGCCGAACAGGCGCGGAATCAGGTAGTACATCGAGCCGATGGTGATCATCGCCACCCAGCCGAGTGCGCCGGAATGCACGTGGCCGATGGTCCACTCGGTGTAGTGCGACAGGGCGTTGACGGTCTTGATCGCCATCATCGGACCTTCAAAAGTCGACATGCCGTAGAACGACAGCGCGGTGACCAGGAACTTCAGGATCGGGTCGGTGCGCAGTTTGTGCCATGCGCCCGATAGCGTCATGATGCCGTTCATCATGCCGCCCCAGGAAGGCGCCAGCAGCATCAGGGAAAACACCATGCCGAGCGACTGCGCCCAGTCGGGCAGCGCCGTGTACTGCAGGTGGTGCGGACCCGCCCACATGTAGATGAAGTTGAGCGACCAGAAGTGGACGACCGACAGGCGGTAGGAATAGATCGGGCGGCCTGCCTGCTTCGGAATGAAGTAATACATCATTCCGAGGAAGGCTGTGGTGAGGAAGAAGCCCACCGCGTTATGGCCGTACCACCACTGGATCATCGCATCCTGCACGCCGGCGTAGGCCGAGTACGACTTGGTCAGCGTCACCGGCAGCTCGGCGCTGTTGACGATATGCAGAATCGCGATCACCAGGATGTAGGCGCCGAAGAACCAGTTGGACACATAAATGTGCTTGGTCTTGCGCTTGATGATGGTGCCGAAGAAGACCAGCGCGTAGGCCACCCACACCACCGTGATCAGAATGTCGATCGGCCATTCCAGCTCGGCGTATTCCTTGGAGGTGGTGTAGCCCAGCGGCAGCGTGATCGCAGCCAGCACGATCACCGCCGTCCAGCCCCAGAACGTGAACGCCGCCAGTTTCTCGCCCCATAACCGTGCCTGGCAAGTGCGCTGCACGATGTAGTACGACACCGCGAACATTGCCGAACCACCGAAAGCGAAAATCACCGCATTGGTATGCAGTGGTCGGAGACGCCCGTAAGAAAGCCATTCGATGCCGAAGGTCAGTTCCGGCCAGATCAGTTGTGCGGCCAGGGTCACCCCGACCAGCATCCCGACGATCCCCCACACCACCGTCATGATGGCGAACTGGCGGACGACCTTGTAGTTGTAGGTTGTCGCTTCCATACACGTCTCCCGTGATTGATTATCAAACTGGTATATGTGAGATAAATTTCACATTGAGGATAAATTTATCCTGTTAATTAAGAACTTGTCAACATCAAAGACTGCATCAATATCAAAGACCTTGTTTATCAAGGGGTGACTCCTGTAAATTCCCCGCACAGCGCCCGTGCAATCCGCCAGAGTTCAGGCGCCAGGCTGAACGCGCGCTTCATGTGGCCTCCCCGTTTTTTGTCCTTTGCGATTCGAAGAAGCCGCTCCATCCGCCTCGGCTATCCAGGCGGATGCGTCGCCTGCGGGACACTGGCCATTCAGGCGGCCGGTAGCGCCAGCAGAAAGCTGTGTTGTGTTGTGGGCGCAACCTCATTCGAGCCCCATCCGAATCCGCTACCATGGCGGCATGAGCGAACGCCTCGAAAGCGCACCATTCTTTCCCCCGGTCGAAACCGCGCTCCGTGAGCCGAACGGCCTGCTGGCGATGGGCGGCGACCTGTCGCCGGCGCGCCTGCTGGATGCCTATCGGCACGGTATTTTTCCCTGGTTCAGTCCGGGCGACCCCATTCTGTGGTGGAGCCCCGACCCGCGCATGGTGCTGGTCCCGGGCGAGGTGCGCGTTACCCGCTCGCTCGCCAGGCGACTCCGCAATTCCGGCTTCGAGGTGCGCGTCGACACCGCGTTCACCGAGGTGATGCGCGCTTGTGCTGCGCCGCGCGAAGGAGAAACTGGCACCTGGATTTCGCCGGCGATGGTGGCGGCCTATAGCCGCCTGTTCGATGTGGGCTACGCGCATTCGGTGGAAACCTGGCATGACGGCCGGCTGGTCGGCGGCCTTTACGGCGTGGCGATCGGCCGCATGTTCTATGGCGAATCGATGTTCAGCCGCGAACCCGACGCCTCCAAGGTCGCGCTGGTGCGGCTGGCAAGGCAGCTTCGGCAATGGGATTTCGGGCTGATCGACTGCCAGATGGAAACGCCCCATCTGGCCAGCCTGGGCGCGCGCACCATGCCGCGCGCGATGTTCACAGCCCGGCTGGCGGAGTTGGTAAAATTGCCCCATCTGCCCGGGCCGTGGACGCTTACCTTTAATGCACCCGACTGAACCGCCTTTCCAGCGCATCCAGTTCTACCTGACCGCGCAATACGACTGCAGCTATTTGCCGGGCCGGCGCGCACGTTCGCAGGTCGCCACGCCCGCACACCTGATCGATGCCGATGCCTACAGCGCGTTGATCCGCGCCGGATTCCGCCGCAGCGGCCAGTTCACCTACCGCCCGCAGTGCGAGCAATGCCATGCCTGCGTGCCGGTGCGGGTCGCGGTGGCTGGTTTTGAGCCCAACCGCACCCAGCGCCGCTGCCTCAAGCGCAACCAGCACCTCGGCGCCCGCTTTCTGCCGCTCGATTTCAAGGAAGAACACTACGCGCTGTACCGCCGCTATCTCGGCAGCCGCCATGCCGGCGGCGGCATGGACCGTGACGGCCCCGACCAGTACACGCAGTTCCTGCTGTCGTCCAGCGTCGACAGCGTGATGGTCGAATTCCGCGACGGCGACGCCCTCGTCATGGTCTCGGTGATCGACCAGATCGAGGATGGCCTTTCCGCCGTCTACACCTTCTTCGATCCCGCGCGCGACAGGGACAGCCTCGGCGTCTACGGCGTGTTGTGGCAGATCGAACTGGCGAAGCGGCTGGAACTGCCCTGCCTCTATCTCGGCTACTGGATCGCCGAAAGCCGCAAGATGGCCTACAAGAAACAGTACCCGCCGCTGGAAGGGCTGGTCGATGGCCGCTGGCAGGTGCTCGACGCATGAGGCTGTGGTTCCTGGCAGCCCTGCTGGCGACCCTGCAGGGCTGCGCGTTTACCGTGAGCCACCCACGCGCCCTCACGCCGCTCGAAAGCTTCGCCCCGCTGGCGGGCGATCCGCGGGTGTGGGTCGAGCCGGGGTTCGAGGCCTACGGCGCGCGCGTGGCGGCGGCCTTGCCGGACGCCATCGCCAGGGTCGAGGCGGCGCATTACCTGCCGTTTTCCCGTCCGCCGCGCGTCTATGTGTGCGGCAGCGACGCCTGTTTCAAACGCTATGTGATGACGCCGAAATTGTCGGCAGCGGTGGTGCCCGACAACCGCCTGATCCTGTCGCCCAATCTCGACGGCAGGGAAAGCCACCGGCTGCCCGCGCTGCTGACGCACGAGCTGGCGCATCTGCATCTGGGCCAGCGCATCGGCCATTATCACAGCACCCTGCCGGTGTGGTTCCACGAAGGCTGGGCTTCGCTCGTCGCCGACGGCGGCGGCGCCGACTATGCGACCGACGCCAGGGTGTTCGAAGCGATCCAGGCCGGCAAGCGGGTCAATCTCACCGCGCGCGACACGCCCGGCAAGCGTCACCGCGCAGCCGCGTCCAGGCTCAATATCTTCGAGTTCTATCGCCAGTCCATGCTGCTGGTCGGCTGGCTGCGCGCGCAGGACGAAGCGCGCTTTCGCCAGTTGGCATTGGCCGTACAGGACAATGCCGATTTCGAGATCGCCTTCTGGGATGTCTACGGCCAGGCGCCCGCCACCCGGCTCGCGGGATTCTTCGACGGTGTTCCAAGCGATAATCAGGCGGTCCAGGCCGCACCCGCAAAACCTAAACTCACTTCACGATGAAACCCTACCTCGACCTGATGCGCCATGTGCTTGAGCACGGCACCCGAAAAGACGACCGCACCGGCACCGGCACCCTGTCGGTGTTCGGCTGGCAGATGCGCTACAACCTGGCCGCAGGCTTCCCGCTCGTCACCACCAAGAAATGCCACCTGCGCTCCATCATTCATGAGCTGCTGTGGTTCCTGCAGGGCGACACCAACATCCGCTATCTCAAGGAAAACGGCGTCTCGATCTGGGACGAATGGGCCGACGAAAACGGCAACCTCGGCCCGGTCTATGGCCACCAGTGGCGCAACTGGCCGAAGCCCGACGGCGGCACCATCGACCAGATCGGCGAAGCGGTCAAGACGCTCAAGACAAACCCCGACTCGCGCCGCATCATCGTCTCGGCGTGGAACGTGGCCGATCTCGACAAGATGGCGCTGGCGCCGTGTCACGCCTTCTTCCAGTTCTACGTCGCCGACGGCAAGCTCTCCTGCCAGCTGTACCAGCGCAGCGCCGACATCTTCCTCGGCGTGCCGTTCAACATCGCTTCCTACGCGCTGCTGACACTGATGATGGCGCAGGTGACGGGCCTCAAGCCCGGCGACTTCGTCCACACCCTGGGCGACGCCCACCTCTATCTCAACCACCTAGACCAGACGCGCGAGCAGTTGAGTCGTGAGCCACGTCCGCTGCCGACGATGACGCTCAATCCGGAAGTAAAGGATATTTTCGCGTTTCGCTTCGAGGACTTCACCCTGACTGGCTACGACCCGCACCCGGCGATCAAGGCGCCGGTGGCGATTTAAGCCATGAGCGGAGAGTGGTGAGCGGAGAGCAGGCTTCAGCGAAGAATCGAGAGAACATGACCCAGAACAAACCGCGCGTCAGCGTCATCGCCGCGCTCGCAAAAAACCGCGTCATCGGCATCGAAAACCGCCTGCCGTGGCGGCTGCCGGAAGACCTCGCCCACTTCAAGGCACTCACCCTCAATCACCCCATCCTCATGGGCCGCAAGACCTTCGAATCGCTCGGCCGCCCGCTGCCCGGACGCACCAACATCGTCATCACCCGCAACCCCGGCTACTGCCAGGACGGCTGCCTGGTCGCCGCCTCCATTCCCGCCGCCATCGCCTTGTGCCGGGACGCCGACGAAGTCTTCTTCATCGGCGGCGCCGACCTCTACGCCCAGGCCATCCCGCTCGCCGATCGTCTGTATCTGACCGAAGTCGACATCGAAGCCGAGGGCGACGCTTGGTTCCCTGACTACGACAGGAGCGCGTTCAGGGAAGTCTCGCGCGAGTCGCACACGGGCGAGAAGGGCGATGTGTTGGGGTTTGATTTTGTGGTGTACGAGCGGGGATAGTGGCGTGTCTCGTCGAAAACGTCGGGCTTGACAGCCCAACCTGCGATTTTTGATGAATGGCTAAAGGAAAAAATCCCCCGTAGATACTGCGGCTGACGGTGAAAAAGCGCATGTGGGCAACACTCGCGGCGATCCGGAGCAAGCTGAAGAGAAAGCGGCACCGACCTGCCGACGAGGCAGGGCGATGGCTAAAAAGCGTACTGCGCGGCTACTTCAATGGCGGTTCCCGACAACCTGAGAAGGCTGATGGGCTTTCGCTATGAAGTATGTCGTGCCTGGCGCTGGGAACTTGGCCGTCGCAGTCAAAAAGGGAAGATGACATGGGCCAAATTTGGGCCTCTGGTAGAGAAATACTTGCCGATACCGCGACGGGTGCATCCGTACCCGCCAGCAAGGTTCGCGTCATGACCCGAGGCAGGAGCCGTATGCGGCAATTCCGCACGTACGGATCTGTGCGGGGGGTGTCGGGTAACCGGCATTCCTGCCGCGACCACCCATTACCCACCGTAGTCAAGCGCGAACACCTTGCCACCTCGCTTGACAGGCACGCGGGGCGCGAATAATGAAGCTCTCTATTTTTTTGAAATGGCTAGCCATGAAAACCCTTCCGGTATATGAAGCTAAAAACCGCTTTTCGGAATTGATCGCCGCTGTTGAACACGGGGATCAGGTCACGATTACGCGTCGGGGGGTGCCTGTTGCGCGCCTGGTGGCCGAGGCTGCTCTCGCGGCCGATGAGGCGGGCCAGCGTCAGCGTGTTGCCTCGGCGCTGGAGCGGTTGCGCCGGATACGCAGCGGGCTGGCGCTCGACGGCGACTTGAAGGCGATTGCTCGCGATGGGCTGGATTGATGGCGTTTGCCGTCGACAATTCGGTGGTGTGCGGCTGGTTTATCGGTAACCAGGCTACGGATTACACGGAGGCGGTCGCATCGCGCTTGCTGGATGAGCGGGCGCATGCGCCTGTCCTGTGGCAACTCGAATTTTCCAATGTGCTGAGATCGGCATGCAAGCGCGGTGCGCTTGACGCGCAGGGGGCGCATGAGGTCATCGAGCAGATTGCCGCGTTGCCCATCATGGTCGACCGGGACACGCCGGGCCCCGCTGCGATTCTGACCCTGGCGCTACGCTATGACTTGACGATCTATGACGCGGCCTACCTTGAGCTTGCCCTGCGTTTGCAGCTTCCGATCGCGACGCAGGATACGGCACTGATGGGGGCGGCCAGGGCAGCCGGGGTTGGGCTATTCAAAGCTGTAGGCCAATAGGGCTTCCCCATATCCCTGTCCCCGATCATTCCCCGCCGCGGATCGCGCGACGGATCACTTCTGGCGTGAATCCCCGGCTTTGCAGAAAGCGCATCTGTTTGGCTTTGTCGGCCGCATCGGCGGGCGCAGTGGCAAATTTCTTTCGCCACACCTCGCGCGCGCGGTCGAGTTCGCTGTCGCGGTTGTCGCCCAATACCGATTCGATGATGCTGTCGCCGACGCCACGCTGGCGCAGGTCGTACGCGAGCTTGACGCTGCCTGCGCGGGCGCGGTGGTCGGCGACGTAGCTTTCGGCGAAGCGGCGGTCGGAGAGCCAGTTTTTTGCTTCGAAGGCATCGAGCAGGGGGGCGATATCGTTGCGGGCAAAGCCCGCGCGTTCCAGCTTGCGGGCGAGCTCAAAGCGGCTGTGCTCGCGCCGCGCCAGGAGGCGCAGGGCGCGCTCGCGCAGGTCGCCGGGTTCAGGCGACGGCTTCACTTTCGGCGGACGGGTTGGGAACGCCGACGGCGTCGCGGACCTTGGCTTCGATTTCCTGCGCGATTTCCGGGTGTTCCTTCAGGTATTCGCGCGCGTTGTCCTTGCCCTGGCCGATCTTTTCGCCGTTGTAGGCGTACCAGGCGCCGGATTTGTCGATGAACTTGTGGGCGACGCCGAGCTCGATGATTTCGCCTTCGTGCGAGATGCCCTGGCCGTAGAGGATGTCGAAGAAGGCTTCCTTGAACGGCGGCGCGACCTTGTTCTTGACGACCTTGACCTTGGTTTCGTTGCCGATGATTTCGTCGCCTTTCTTGATCGCGCCGATGCGGCGGATGTCGAGGCGCACGCTGGCGTAGAACTTGAGCGCGTTGCCGCCGGTGGTGGTTTCGGGGCTGCCGAACATGACGCCGATCTTCATGCGGATCTGGTTGATGAAGATCACCAGGGTGTTGGTGCGCTTGATGTTGGCGGTGAGCTTCCGCAGCGCCTGGCTCATCAATCGCGCCTGCAGACCCATGTGCGAGTCGCCCATTTCGCCCTCGATTTCGGCCTTGGGCGTCAAGGCGGCGACCGAGTCGATCACCACAACGTCGACCGAGCCCGAGCGCACCAGCATGTCGGCAATTTCCAGCGCCTGCTCGCCGGTGTCGGGCTGCGAGACCAAGAGGTTGTCGACGTCGACGCCGAGCTTGCCGGCGTAGTTGGGGTCAAGCGCATGTTCGGCGTCGATGAAGGCCGCGGTGCCGCCCATTTTCTGCATTTCAGCGATCACCTGCAGGGTGAGCGTGGTTTTGCCCGACGATTCCGGGCCGTAGATCTCGACCACGCGGCCGCGCGGCAGGCCACCGACGCCGAGCGCGATGTCGAGGCCGAGCGAGCCGGTGGAGACGGTCTGGATGTCGCGCGACACATCGTGGTCGCCCAGGCGCATCACCGAGCCCTTGCCGAACTGCTTGTCGATCTGGCTCAGCGCGGCGCTGAGCGCCTTCATCTTGTCTTCGGTCATGGTGCTGGGGGTGGCCATGGTGCGTCTCCTGAATGGGTTGGGATGGACGAACTGTAGGATGTATATTCGCTTGTGTCAATAAAAAATATCACCTACATAAAATGTATGACGTAATTGTTTGTATCTGGCCCGACTCGCCCCTATAATTTTCGCAACAACGGCCAGCCCGGAGCGAAGAATATGTTTTCAAAAGAAAAAATGCGCCTGGACGTGAAGTGGGCGACACGCCAGCGGCTGCAATACATCGAGGTCATGGCCTGGTACACCGGGGTGGTCACCCGCAGCGACGTCGCCCGCGCCTTTGGCCTGTCCGACCCGGCTGCGACCAAGGATCTCAAGCTCTATGGCGATCTGGCGCCCGGCAACCTCGTCTACAACCACAGCGTGTTCGGCTTCGTGCCGGGCGAGGGCTTCAGCGCCGTCTTTGCCGATCTCGCGCCCGCTGCGGTGCTGCCGATCATCGCGGCCAACCTGGCGGTGGCGAACGGGCCGTACGGGAGCGAGCTGATCTATGGCCTGCCGACCGCGTCGCTGCCGCTGCCGGCCCGCCTGCCCAGCCAGCAGACCCTGGCGCAGATCACCCGCGCCATTCACGGCCGGCGCAAACTGCGCGTCGGCTATCGCTCCCTGTCCCGGCGCGAGAGCGGCGCCGCGCGCGTGCTGGAACCGCATACCCTGGTCAACACCGGGCTGCGCTGGCACGTGCGGGCGTATAGCGAGGACACCTGCGATTTCAGGGACTTCGTGCTGTCGCGGATTGTCGAGGCGGAATGTCTGAATATTCCGGCTGAATCGGGCGCGCAATACGACGATGACTGGGAAGAAACGGTTAGCGTGCGTCTCGCGCCCCATGCCGGCCTCGATGCGGCGAGGCGCGAGAGCCTGCTGCTGGATTACGGCGCGAATGGAGAGGACATCGAGGTGAACGTGCGGCGCGCCCTGCTCGGCTATGTGTTGCAGCGCCTGAGCGTCGACACCACGCCGGACCATACGCTGAATCCGAACGCCTACCAGCTGATGCTGCTGAACCGGGACGAGATCGAGCCGTTCGCGGCGTGGGCGTTTTATTAGGGAACCACTGATTAATTTGTCATTGCGAGGAGCGCAGCGACGCGGCAATCCAGAAATGCCCGCTTAATCAATACGCTGGATTGCTTCGCTGCGCTCGCAATGACCGCTTTTTAGGGATTCGGGATTCAGGGGTCAGGGGAGCGGCTTTGCCGCGTTATTTAAACTCCGGCAATCAACCTATTCTTTCTCTGACCCCTGCCCCCTGCCCCTTAGCCGAGCAGCTCGATCAGCCCGCGCAGCGCCGCGGCCACGGCGCGCGAGCGGATTTCCTCACGGTCGCCGTCGAGGCGGCAGATGGACGACATGAGCGTGCCGTCGGCCAGCGCCCAGCCGTAGCAGACCAGGCCGACGGGTTTTTGCGGGGTGCCGCCGCCGGGGCCGGCGATGCCGGAAATGGCGAGTGTGGCCTGGGCGTGGCTGTGGGCCAGGGCGCCGGCTGCCATCGCGCAGGCGGTTTCCTCGGAGACGGCACCGTGTTCGTCGATGACTTCGGCGGGCACGCCGAGCATCTCGATCTTGGCGGCGTTGGCGTAGGTGATGAAGCCGCGCTCGTACCACTGCGAACTGCCGGGCAGCGAGGTGAGCAGTTGCCCGACCCAGCCGCCGGTGCAGGATTCGGCGGTGGCCAGCATCCAGCCCCGCGCGATGAGCTTGTCGCCGAGTTCGGCGGCGAGCTGGTGCAGTTCTTCATCGCTTACACGAGCCATTGCAGTCCCTTGATGATGGCGATTGCGTAGAGCGCCGCCAGAAGATCGTCGAACATGACGCCGAAGCCGTTTTTCAGGCGCGTGTCGGCAAGCCGGATTGGCCATGGCTTCAGGATATCGAACAGGCGGAATAGCGCAAATGCCAGCGCCATCCAAAGCCAGCCGGCCGGGGTGAACAGCAACACCAGCGCGAAGGCGACGATTTCGTCCCACACCATGCCGCCGTGGTCGGCGGCGCCCAGGGCGCGGCCGGTGCGCCCGCAGGCCCAGACGCCGAGCAGGAAGGCGGCAATCAGCAGAATGATCTGGTTCGGCAGGTCGGGCGCGACGGCGACGATCAGCCAGTACAGCGGCAGCCCGAGCAGGGTGCCGACGGTGCCGGGCGCCTTCGGCGCGAGCCCGCTGCCGAAGCCGAAGGCGATCAGGTGCGCGGGATGCGCCAACAGGAACTTGAAATCAGGCCGCAAAGTGGTCATAGCCGGCCTTGTCGAATGGCAGCCGCTGGCCGTCGGCGTCGATGACGGAAAGCCCGGGCTCGGCGGTGATGCGGCCGATACGCGTGACCGCGACGCCCGCGGATTGCGCGGCGGCTGCCACCGCGTCGCGTTGCTCGGCGGGCGCGGTGAAGCAAAGCTCGTAGTCGTCACCGCCCGCCAGCACGCAGTCGCGCGCCACTTTTTCATGCAGATAGGCCTGCGCCGCCGGCAGCGTCGGCAGGGCGGCGAATTCGAGCGTGGCGCCGACCTGCGAACGCTCCAGAATGTGGCCGAGGTCGGCCAGGAGACCGTCCGAAATGTCGATCGCGCTCGACGCGACGCCGCGCAGCGTGATGCCGAGTTCTACCCGCGGGGTCGGCAGGTAGAGCGCGGGCAGCACGCGGGCGGCGTCGACCTGCTCCATGAACAGACGGCCCTGGCGGTAGGCCAGCGCCAGCGCCGCCGAGCCGATCGTGCCGGAGACCCAGACGTCGTCGCCGGGCTGCGCGCCGTCGCGCCGCAGCGCCTGGTCCGGCGGCACCTCGCCGATCACCGTGATGCTGATCGTGAGCGCGCCGCGCGTGGTGTCGCCGCCGACCAGCTCGATGCCGTGCAGGTCCGCCATGCGGAAAAAGCCGCGCGCAAACGCGGTGAGCCAGGCATCGTCTGCTTCCGGCAGCGCGATGGAAAGCGTCGCCCAGCGCGGCGTCGCACCCATCGCGGCAAGGTCGGACAGGTTCACCGCCAGCGACTTGTGGCCGATACCGGCGGGGCTGTCCTGCGGCGAGAAATGGCGGCCTTCGAGCAGCATGTCGGACGACACCGCCAGCTGCATCCCCGGCGTCGGCGCCAAGAGCGCGCAGTCGTCGCCCACGCCCAGCACCGCGCCGGGCGTGGCGCGGGTGAAGTGGCGGGCGATGAGGTCGAATTCCATGGTTAGGGGTCAGGGACCAGGATCTAGGATTTAGGGGCTAGGGGATGTGGCGCGGCAGAGCCGCACCGTCCCTAGTTCCTAAATCCTAACTCCTAGCTCCTAGCTCCTGCCTTTAGCCTGCCCGATCTCCACCGCGCGCACGTCCTGCGCCAGTTTGTCGAGCACGCCGTTGATGTATTTGTGGCCGTCGGTGCCGCCGAATTTCTTGGCGAGTTCGACGCCTTCGTTGATGGCGACGCGCCACGGCACGTCGGGGCAGTGCAGCAGTTCATAGGCGCCGATCAGCAGGATGCCGCGCTCGATGGGGGAGAGTTCGGCGAGCGGCCGGTCGAGCAGGGGACCGACGCGCGCGCCCAGCATGTCTTCTTCCTTGATCACGCCGTGGATCAGGGTGCGGAAATAGGTTTCGTCGGCGCGCTTGAACTGCTCGTCGTCCTTCAGGTTGGCGATGATCAGCGTGACATCGGCGCCGCCGACCAGCCAGGCGTATACGCCCTGCAGGGTGAATTCGCGGGCGATTTTGCGGGAGCCGGCCATCTCAGAGTCGTTTCAGCAGGTTGGCCATCTCGATCGCCACACGGGCGGCGTCGCGGCCCTTCTCGGCCATGCGGAAGTGCGCCTGCTCCTCGGTGTCGACGGTCAGGATGGCGTTGGCGATCGGCACGCCGGTCTCCAGCTGAACGTCGAGAATGCCGCGCGCGGATTCGTTCGACACGATCTCGAAGTGGTAGGTGTCGCCGCGCACCACTGCGCCGATGGCGACCAGGGCGTCGAATTTTTCGGATTGCGCCATTTTCTGCAGCGCCAGCGGGTGCTCCAGCGCGCCTGGCACGTCGACCAGCAGCACGTCTTCGGTGGCGACGCCGAGCTTGGCCAGTTCGAGTTCGCAGGCCGACAGCAAGCCCTCGCAGATGTCCTTGTTGAAGCGGCTCATGACGATGCCGATTTTGAGGCCCTTGCCCTGGTAGATCGGGTCGAGTTCGGAAATCTCGCTGGTGGTTCCCATGGTGCTTCCTTCGCTAAATGGTTAGGCTTTTTCAGAATAGCCGGTGACTTCCAGTCCGAAACCGTCCATTGCCGGCATTTTGCGCGGGCTGGCCAGCAGCTTCATTTTGCCGACGCCGAGGTCGCGCAGGATCTGCGCGCCGATGCCGTAGTCGCGCAGGTCGTACTTGCGGCTTGCAACGGGGGCCGGGTTGATGCGTTCGAGCAGCGCGGCGGCGGTCTCGGGGCGATGCAGCAGCACGATGACGCCCGACTGCGATTCGGCGATGCGCTCCATCGCGCCCATGATCGGCCATGAGTGGCCGCTGCCGGTGACGTCGAGAAAATCCATCACCGAAAGCGGCTCGTGCACGCGCACCAGGGTTTCCTCGTCGGCGTGAATCTCGCCCTTGACCAGCGCGAGGTGGGTTTCGCCGGCGCATTTGTCGCGGTAGGCGATCAGGCGGAAGACGCCGTACACCGTCTGGATCAGGCGGTCGGCGGCGCGCTCGACCAGACTCTCGGTCTGGTTGCGGTAATGGATGAGGTCGGCGATGGCGCCGATCTTCAGGCCGTGCTCCTGCGCGAACGGCACCAGGTCGGGTAGCCGTGCCATGGTGCCGTCGTCCTTGAGGATTTCGCAGATCACCGAGGCCGGCACGAGCCCGGCGAGCCCCGCGAGGTCGCAGCCGGCTTCGGTGTGCCCGGCGCGCACCAGCACGCCGCCGGGCTGTGCGCGCAGCGGGAAGATGTGGCCGGGCTGGATGATGTCGGTGGCCTTGGCGTCCTTTTTTGCAGCGGCCAGGATGGTGACCGCGCGGTCGCCTGCCGAAATGCCGGTGGTCACGCCCTCGGCGGCCTCGATCGAGATGGTGAACGCGGTGCCGTGCGGCGTCTGGTTGTCGGAGACCATCTGCTTGAGGCCGAGCTGGCGGCAGCGGTCGTCGGTCAGCGTCAGGCAGATCAGGCCGCGCCCGTATTTGGCCATGAAGTTGATCGCGTCGGGGGTGACATGCTCGGCGGCCATCACCAGATCGCCCTCGTTTTCGCGGTCTTCCTCGTCGACCAGTACGACCATGCGGCCGGCCTTGAGTTCTTCGATAATTTCCAGGGTGGAGGCGAGGCTCATCAGTCTTTGTCCGTTGTGTTCGTAAATTGGGCCAGGCGCTCGACATAGCGCGCGATCATGTCGACTTCCAGGTTGACGCGGCTACCTGCCTTTAGGTGCTTGAGCATGGTCATTTCCAGCGTGTGCGGGATCAGGTTGAGCGCGAAACGTGCGCCATCGACCGCATTGACCGTCAACGACACGCCGTTCACCGTGATCGAGCCCTTGCGGATGATGTAGCGCGCGAGTTCGGCGGGGGCGTCGATTTCCAGCAGGTGCGATTCGCCCACCGGGGCGAATCGGTGCACGGTGCCGACGCCGTCGACATGCCCGGAGACCAGATGGCCGCCGAGACGGTCGGCCAGGCGCAGCGCCTTTTCCAGGTTGACCTCGGCGCCCGGGACGAAGCCCGCGGTGACGCGCAGGGTTTCTGCGGAGACGTCGACAGTAAAACTGTCGGGCGCCAGCGCCACCGCGGTCAGGCAGACGCCGTCGACCGCGATGCTGTCGCCCAGGCTGACGTCAGAAAAGTCCAGCCCGCCGCCCGTGATGACCATGCGTGCGTCGCCGCCGCGGGCTTCAAATTCGTGGATGCGGCCGATGGATTGAATGATGCCGGTGAACATGCGGGTAAGAGGCCAGCGAGTAAGACCCGGCATTGTAGGCGTTTAGGCTGGGCGGGTGAATACCTGCAAGAGGCGGGCCGTGGTTGCAAGACGCTAAAGCATCAATAATCCCGTACCCCCGGCGCACGTCAGGCAGGCACGGACGGATGGCCATACGGGATAAGCGGGTCTTCAAGTTGCTATAATGGCCGCTTTTCAAGGACTGCAGGATCGGCATGACGACGCCCAGATCATTTGCTATTCGTGGCCACGCCCTGTTGCCCATCGTCCAGGGCGGCATGGGGGTGGGCGTGTCGGCGCACCGGCTGGCCGGTGCGGTGGCGCGCGCCGGCGCGATGGGCACGATTGCGAGCATCGACCTGCGGCATCACCACGCCGACCTGACCGAACAGGGGAAACACTGCCGCGACAAGGACGAGCTCAACCGGCTGAATTTCATCGCGCTGGATCGCGAAATCGGGGCTGCGCTCGACATTGCTGCGGGCCATGGCCTGGTGGCGGTCAACGTGATGAAAGCGGTGGGCGCGCATCCGGCCTATGTGCGGCAGGCCTGCGACTCGGGCGCGCAGGCCATCGTGATGGGGGCGGGGTTGCCGCTCGACCTGGCGGAACTGACCGAGGGCTATCCCGAGGTTGCGCTGATCCCCATCCTGTCGGACGCGCGCGGCGCCGCCATCGTGCTGAAGAAGCTGGCGCGCAAGGGACGCTTGCCGGATGCTATGGTGATCGAGCATCCGCAGTACGCAGGCGGCCACCTCGGCGCGCCTAACCCGGCCGACCTCGCCAACGCGCGCTTCGGCCTTGCCGAAGTGCTGCCCGGCATTTTCAAGGTATTTGACGACATGGGCATCGCGCGCGGGCAGATACCCGTCATCGTCGGCGGCGGCATCAACAGCCACGAAAAAGTGCTGGCCGCGCTGGCGCTGGGCGCCGCCGCGGTGCAGGTCGGCACGCCGTTTGCCGTCACCGAGGAAGGCGACGCCCACCCCAACTTCAAGCGCGTGCTGCTCGATGCGAAACCCGAGGACATCGTCACCTTCATGAGCGTTGCCGGGCTGCCCGCGCGCGCGGTGAAGACCCCGTGGCTCGCCAACTATCTCAAGCGCGAATCGAAGCTGCAGGCCGTGGCGAAGGCCGACCCGAACCGCTGCGCCAGCGGCCTGCACTGCCTGACCCAATGCGGCCTGCGCGACGGACTCAAGAAAGCCGGGCAGTTCTGCATCGACTCGCAGCTGGTCGCCGCGCTCAAGGGCGAGGTCAACAAGGGCCTGTTCTTCCGCGGCAGCGAGAGCCTGCCGTTCAGCAGCGCGATTCGCAGCGTGCAGGAGCTGATCGACTATCTGCTCACCGGTATGAAACCCGATTTCGGAGGCGTCCCGGCATGAGCAGCCTCACCCAGCGCATCCATACCTTCGGCAGCGCCATGCTGGAGCGGCATGGCGAGCGGGTGCACAAGATCGCGCTCGACGCCGGCTTCACCTGCCCCAACCGCGACGGCAGCAAGGGCATCGGCGGCTGCACCTTCTGCAACAACAAGTCCTTCGCCCCCGGCGCGCTCGACCCGGCGCCGCTCGCCGCGCAGTTCGACCGCGCCCGCGGCCGCATTGCGCGGGGCACGGGGGCGCGGCGGTTCATCGCCTATTTCCAGGCCTACACCAACACCTATGCCCACGTGGACGAATTGCGCGCGCTGTACGACACGGCGCTGGCGGCGCCCGACGTGATCGGGCTGGCGATCGGCACGCGGCCCGACTGCGTGCCGCCGCCGGTGCTGGACCTGCTTGCGGAATATCGCGACCGCGGCCACGAGGTATGGCTGGAGCTCGGCCTGCAGTCGTCCTTCGACGCTACCCTGGTGCGGGTGAACCGCGGCCACGGCTTCGCCGAATACCAGACCGCCACCCGGGCGGCGCGCGCGCGCGGCATTCCGGTGTGCTGCCATCTCATCGTCGGCCTGCCGGGCGAGGACGCCTCCCACAGCCATGTCAGCCTCGACCGCGTGCTCGACGTCGGCGTCGACGGCCTCAAGCTGCATCCCTTGCACGTGGTGAAACACACCAAACTGGCGATCGAATGGAAGCGCGGCGAATACACGCCGCTGGCCGAAGCGGATTACGTGTGCATCGCCGCCGACCTGATCGAGCGCACGCCGTGGGAGGTGGTGTATCACCGCGTCACCGGCACCTCCCCGGCCGATATTTTGCTGGCGCCCGCGTGGTGCGCGAAGAAGTGGGAGGTGCTGAACGGCATCGCCGACGAACTGGAACGGCGCGGCAGCCGCCAGGGTTCGCACGCGGGCCAAATCTGGAAGGAGAAAAGTCATGCCGCTTGAACTGATCTGCCCGGCGGGCAGCCTGGTGTCCCTGAAGGCCGCCATCGACAATGGCGCCGACGCGGTCTACATGGGATTTCGCGACAACACCAATGCGCGCGCCTTTCCCGGCCTCAACTTCGACGAGGCGCAGGCCGCCGAAGGGCTGCGCTACGCGCACGATCGCGGCCGCCGGGTGCTGCTCGCCCTCAACACCTATCCGCAGCCGGATACCTGGAGCCGCTGGACCGGCGCGATCGACCGTGCGGCGAAGCTCGGCATGGATGCGGTGATCCTCGCCGACGCCGGCCTGATGCGCTACGCGGTCAAGCAGCACCCGGCTCTCAGGCTGCACCTGTCGGTGCAGGGCTCGGCCACCAGCTACGAGGCGGTGAATTTCTACCGCGAACACTTCGGCATCCAGCGCGCCGTGCTGCCGCGCGTGCTGTCGCTGCCGCAGGTGGAAAACGTGGTGCAGCACACCGACGTCGAGATCGAGCTGTTCGGCTTTGGCGGCCTGTGCGTGATGGTCGAGGGGCGCTGCCTGCTGTCGTCGTACTGCACCGGCGAATCGCCCAACACGGCGGGCGTGTGCTCGCCGCCGAAAGCGGTGCAGTGGACGGACACCCCGGCCGGTCTGGAGTCGCGCCTCAACGGCGTGCTGCTCGACCGTTACGGCAAGGACGAAAAGGCCGGCTATCCGACGCTGTGCAAGGGCCGCTTCGCGGTGGGCGGCGAAACCTATTACGCCATCGAGGAACCGACCAGCCTCAACACCCTCGACCTCTTGCCGGAGATGCTGAAGATCGGCATCGCCGCCATCAAGATCGAAGGTCGCCAGCGCAGCCCGGCCTACGTCGCGCAGGTGACGAAAGTGTGGCGCGCAGCCATCGATTCGGTGAAGAAAAACGCCGCCGGTTTCAAGCCGGAACCCGCCTGGCAGGCCGAACTCAACAAGCTGTCGGAAGGGCAGAGCCATACGCTTGGCGCCTACCATCGGCCATGGAAATGAGCGTGCAGATAGACAGGACTGTCCTGCCCGCGATTGTGCGTTCTTGTAGGGTGCATTCCATGCACCACGGTGCGCGAAGCGCACCCTACGGACAACTCGGAATGGGACATTCATGAATCTCAGCCTCGGCCCCCTCCTCTATTACTGGTCGCGCGACGACGTCCTCGCCTTCTACGAAGAAGCGAAAACCTGGGACGTGACGCGCGTGTATCTGGGCGAGAGCGTGTGCTCGCGCCGCCATCTGCTGCGCCTGCCCGACTGGCTGGCGCTGGCTGAACAGTTCGCCGCCGCCGGCAAGGAAGTGGTGCTTTCCAGCCAGACGCTGATCGAGTCGGAATCCGATCTCAAGATGCTGCGCCGGATCGTGGCCGACGGCCGCTTCCGGGTCGAAGCCAACGAGTGGGGCGCGGTGCGGATGCTGTCCGAAGCCGGCGTGCCCTTCGTCGCCGGGCATACGCTTAATATCTACAACCCGGAAACGCTGGACGTGCTCGCCGGGCTGGGCGCGCAACGCTGGCTGCCGCCGGTGGAAATGTCGCACGTCACCCTGGCCGCGCTGCTCGAACGCGCCCCGGCCGGAATGGAAACCGAGGTCTTCGCCTACGGCCGGCTGCCGCTGGCGTATTCGGCACGCTGCTTCACCGCGCGCCACTACAACCTGCCCAAGGACGACTGCCAGTTCCGCTGCCTCGACCATCCCGACGGGCTGGCGCTGACGACCCGCGAGGGCGAAGCCTTCCTCACCCTGAACGGCATCCAGACGCAGTCTGCCGGCGTCTACAGCCTGATCGGCGAATTGCCCGCCCTGCGCAAACTCGGCATTGCCAGCCTGCGCCTGTCGCCGCAGTCGCGCCACATGGGGCGCGTGGTCGAAGCCTTCCAGGCGGCGCTGGCGGGCGAAACCGGCGCCGCAGAAAAGCTGGCGCGCGTCATGCCAGGCCCGGCGGTCGACGGTTACTGGCACGGCCGCGCAGGTCTCGAACACAGCACGGAAAAGCACGCCTGACATGTTGATTACACGCAGGCTGGAGTTTGATGCCGGCCACCGCATCCCATACCACGCCAGCCAGTGCCGCCACCTGCACGGCCACCGCTACGCGCTCGAAATCACGCTGTCCGGCGAGATCATCCGTACCGAAGGCGTCGCGGAGCAGGGCATGGTGATGGATTTTTCCGACGTCAAGGCCGTCGCCAACACGGTGCTGGTCAATCACTGGGATCATGCCTTCCTGGTGTACCAGGGCGACCGTGCGGTGGTGGAATTCCTGGCGTCGTTGCCCGAACACAAGACCATCGTGCTGCCAATGGTGCCCACCGTGGAAAACCTGGCGGCCGAAGCGTTCCGCATCCTCGATGCAGCCTATCTCGACAGCTACGGCAACCAGCTTCGGCTGCAACGGGTGCGCCTGTACGAAACCCCCAACAACTGGGCCGACGCCGTACGCCTGGGGCATCCCGAATAAGTCCCGTGCCTTGTCATTGCGAACGCGGCAAATCAGCGCTTTAATGAAAGCAGGCCTTTCGGGATTGTCGCTCGGGCCCGAATAAAAAATTGAATGCCGTCCCCCATTGAATCATGGAGCAATCTATCGTGAACCTAGTCTTCCCCCCACTGCTGGCCAACGTCGTCAGCCGGCTTCCGGCCGCACCGCCCAGCCTGGCATTTTCAGTGGCGGCAAACCGCCTGCTGTGGCCGGCGCTGAAAACGCTCGACTGGCAAGCGCTGGTCGGCCGGCGCTACGCCATTCGCGTCAAGGATCTTGGGCTCTGCCTCCGCTTCACCGTCACCGAGCGCGGCTTCGCGCCGGACAGTGGCGCGCCCGACCTCACCATCAGCGCCAGCGCCCGCGATTTCCTGCTGCTGCTCAGCCGCCGCGAAGACCCCGACACCCTTTTCTTCAGCCGCCGTCTGGTGAGCGAGGGCGACACCGAGCTCGGTCTTACCGTCAAGAACCTGCTCGATGCCCTCGATCCCGAAGCCGTGCTGCACCGTTTGCCCGCCCCGCTGGCGCGCGCGGCCCAGCGCTTGATGGCGGCTTAAGGCCGATTCCCGTCGACTTCTTGTCGATGGGTCGGTACTGGTCGGCCGTCCACTCATCCAGATAGGGGTATGCCTCCGGGGTGGGTTTTCTGGATGTTTTGCTCGGGATGGATACTGGTTTCCGGAATCGTCCGGCAGATTGCGCAGCGGCATCTCGCCCGGCAGCGCGTCGTCGGCATCCTCGACCAGGCGTTTGACGGCATCGTCACCGCCAAAGTCAACTTCGAGACGAACCTCCAGAACGCCCGCGCCCTCTTCGAAAGCCACCTGCAATCCGTCTTCACCCAGCGCGGGGAGGGTTGGGTTGAGAAACCGCTCCGCGCAGTTCGTGGTTTTCAGAATGCTTGCGCCTTTAGGTCAGGCGACTACATCGAATCCTCGAACACGCTGAACATTCTTGATCCGGCACGAATTAAACATGACTACCGTTCGTGCTGAGCCTGTCGAAGGGCTGTGCTTCGACAGGCTCAGCACGAACGAACTCACGGATAAATCTGGCCGGATCAATAGAACACCGGGGCGATTCAGTATGCCGCCGTCTTGCCCGCACAACCTATCCCGAACCTGGGTGGAGAAAAAGTCTCCATTTCCCTTCTCGAGCCTCAACTGTGGAGGGGAGTGGTCCTGCGGGTCGGGGGCATTTGTAGGACGCGCATCAGATCTGCCGCACCTTGATCTTCAGGATCTGGATCCGGTAGGCGATCTGCCGCGGCGTCATGTCGAGCAGGCGCGCGGCCTTGGCCTGCACCCAGCCGGCCTGCTCGAGCGCGGCGATGACGCGTTCGCGCTCGTCGAGGTTGGGATCGTCGAGGTCGACCGCCTGGATGGCGCCGCGCCCCATCGAGACTTTCTCGTCGATGCCGGTGAGCAGGATGGCGTCGCGGTCGATGACGTCGCCTTCGGTCAGCACCGCGGCGCGCTCGAGGCAGTTCTCCAGTTCGCGCACGTTGCCCGGCCAGTCGTGGTGCATCAGCACGCGCAGCGCGGCCTCGGTGAGGCCGAGCGCGCGGCCCTGCTGGCGGCCGACCTTGTCGACCAGGAAGCGGGCGATATCGGGGATGTCCTCCATGCGTTCGCGCAGGGACGGCAGGTAGATCGGCATCACGTTGAGGCGGTAATAGAGATCCTCGCGGAAGCGCCCGGCCTCGACCTCGGCCTCGAGGTCGCGGTGGGTGGCGGCGATGACGCGCACGTCGACCTTGACGGTGCGGCTGCCGCCGACGCGCTCAAGCTCGCCCTCCTGCAGCACGCGCAAGAGTTTGGACTGGAAGGCCGCGGAGACCTCGCCCACCTCGTCGAGGAACAGGGTGCCGCCGTCGGCCTGCTCGAAGCGGCCCTTGCGCTGCGCGACCGCGCCGGTGAACGCGCCTTTCTCGTGGCCGAACAGTTCGGACTCGAGCAGGTTCTCCGGCAGCGCGGCGCAGTTGAGCTTGATGATGGGGTTGCGCGCGCGCGGCGAGTTGTAGTGGATGGCGTTGGCGATCAGCTCCTTGCCGGTGCCGGTCTCGCCGCGGATCAGGACGGTGGTGTTCCACTTCGCCACCAGCCGCGCCTGCTCGAACACGCGCCGCATCACCTGGGTGTGGCCGATGATGTTGTCGAAGCCGTACTGCCCGCGCACGGTGCGGCGCAGGCTGTCGCGCTCCTCGGTCAATGAACGGCGTTCGGACTCGATGTCGCGGTTGAGCCGCACGCTCTGGCCGATCAGGTTGGCCACCATTTCCAGGAAGTGGGTGTATTCCTCGAGCAGGATTTCCGCGCCGGGCGCCGGCTGCGCCGCCAGCACGCCGGTCACCTTGCGGGCGATGCGGATCGGCACGCCGACGAACGCGCCTTGTGGATCGTAGATGCCGAGCCGGCCGAGGAAGCGCGGCTCGTCGGCGATGCGATTGACCACGATGGGTTCGCCCTCTTCGAGGATCATGCCGACCACGCCTTCGCCGGGGCGGTAGCGGACTTCGCCGATGCAGGTTTCGTCGAGGCCGTGCGCCACGGTCACCAGCAGGGCGCCCGTGTCGGGCTCGATCAGGCTGACCATGCCGCGCTCGAGGCCGACGCCATCGTGCAACGCGCGCAGCACCGAACTCAGGGTTTCCTTGAGGTCGAGCGAGCGCGACAGCACCTGGCTCACTTGGTAGAGCGTATCCAGCTCGGTCTTCAGCAGCTCGTGCTGCAGTTCGTCCCAGGCTTCGTTTTGCGGCAGCGTCATGGGCGCGCTCCCCCGATGGGCAGCTGCACGCGCATGCGGCAGCCGGCGCGGTGCGCCGGGTCGACGTCGAGCGTGCCGCCATGGCGCGCCACCACTTCCTGCGCGATCGCCAGCCCCATGCCGAGGTGGTGCTGGTCGGCGCCCTTGGTGGTGAAGAAGGGCTGGAACACCTTGAAGCGCCATTCCTCGGGCACGCCCGGGCCGCTGTCCTCGATCACGACCTGGACGTGGTCGGCCGCGGCCAGCGTGGCGACCCGCAGTTCGCGCGGCCCGCCGCGCGCTTCGGCGAGCGCCTCCACCGCGTTGTCGATGAGCTGCTTGAACAGGGTGCACAGCTGGGTAGCCCGCCCCGGAAGCGCCGGCAGCAGGGCGGCGGGCTGCCAGTCGACCACGATGCCGGCCGCCAGCAGGCGCGGGGTGGCCAGCTTGAGGAGGTCGCGCAGTACGGTGTTGAGGTCGACCGCCTGCAGCTGCTCGCCGGCGTCGTCGGGGATACTGGCGCGCAGGGTGTCGAGCGCCTCGCGGCCCTGGCGCACGGCGTCGTCGAGCGCGGCGGCGAGTGCGTCGTCGCCGCCGGCTTCCTTGCGCCGGTCGAGCAGCTTGACCGCCGCCGCCAGCAGGTTGAGCGGGCCTTCCAGCTGGTAGACCGCGCCGGCGAGCGCCTCGCGCAGGCCCTGGATGCGTTCCTGTTCGGCCATCAGCGCGTGCAGGCCGTTGATGCGGATGGCCTCCTGCTGGCGCTTGAGCTCGCTGATGTCCTGGATGGTCAGCAGCAGGTAGTGGCGTCTGGCCGGTTCGTAGAAGGCGTCGGCGCTGACGTCCTGCTCCTCGAACCAGGAGATGGAGCAGGCGAACCAGCGCGGCGCGCGCCTGGGCTGCTCGACCAGCAGTTCGCGGCTGGAAAGGCTGCGCCGGTTGGTGCGCAGGGCGTCGAAGCCGGGACCGATCTGCTCGCGCAGGGCGGCCATCAGGGTGACGGCCGGCTCCTGGCCGAGTTCGCCGATCAGCTTCTTGTAGGCCTGGTTGTCCAGCAGCACGCGCTCGTCCTCGTCCAGGAGCACGATCGCGACCTGCGCCGCGTCGACCACCGACTCGATCAGCGCCTTGTGGTTCTGTACCTGGCGCTCCAGCCGATGGACCTCGGTGACGTCGCGGTGCATGCCGAGGTAGTGGGTGGTCTGGCCGTTTTCGTCGACCACCGGCGAGATGGTGAGGTCGGCGAGATAACGGCTGCCGTCGCGGCGCCGGTTGACCAGCATGCCGTTCCACGGGCGCTGCCGCTTCAGTTGCGCCCACAGGGTTTCGTACACGATCTTCGGCGTGACGCGGTAGGACAGGATCGACTCGTTGTGCCCGGTCACCTCCGCCTGCGAGTACCCGGTGACGCGCTCGAAGGTGGGATTGGCGTACAGGATGCGGGCGTCGGCATCGGTGATCGAAATGGCGAGCGCCGCCTGCTCCACCACCTGGCGGAACACCTGCGACGGGACGGACGCAGCCGTGGACTCGTCGTGGGGCGGGTTGGCATGGTCGGGGGCGGCGGGCTGGCTCATTGCGATATCAATATCCTTTTGTGACAGACAATGGCGCAGCAACAAGCGTGCCAGATCGATGACGCGCAGGCGGCCGCCCCGCAGGCCGCGTGCTTTGTCGGCTTTGCTACAGAGGGCGGTGGCAGGGCCTGTCCGCGACAAGCGGTTCGTGCACCGAATAGGTGCCGATCGGCCCCAAACCCTTGATTTCCGGTGCACCGGCGATGCGCGACCGGTTTGGCACGGCGCTTGCGATGTTCAGGGCAGGAGAGCGAAGCGAATGAGCGAATACCTGTTGATGCTGTTGGGTACGGCACTGGTCAACAACGTGGTGCTGGTGAAATTTCTCGGGCTGTGCCCGTTCATGGGCGTGTCGAGGAAGATGGACGGCGCGCTGGGGATGGGCATGGCCACGACCTTCGTGCTGACCCTGGCGACCGCCGCCACCTGGATGCTGGAACACTGGCTGCTGGCGCCGCTCGGCATCGAGTATCTGCGCATCCTCGCCTTTATCCTGGTGATCGCGGCGGTGGTGCAGTTCACCGAGATGGCGATCCGCAAGACCAGCCCCGCCCTGTACCAGGTGCTGGGCATCTACCTGCCGCTGATCACGACCAACTGCGCCGTGCTCGGCGTGGCGATTCTCAACGTGCAGGAACAGCACGCCTTCGTCGAAAGTCTCTTGTACGGCTTCGGCTCCGCGCTCGGTTTCACCCTGGTGCTGCTGCTGTTCACCGGCCTGCGCGAGCGCCTGGCGCTCGCGCAGGTGTCGGAATCCATGGCCGGCGCACCGATCGGCTTCGTCACTGCGGGCCTGCTGGCGCTGGCCTTCATGGGCTTCGCCGGACTGGCCTAAGGAGACAAGCATGATCGCCGCCCTCATCAGTCTCACCGTCCTCGGAACCAGCCTCGGCCTCATCCTCGGTCTCGCCGCGCGCTTCTTCAAGGTCGAAGGCAACCCGCTGGTCGAAGAGCTCGAGGCCCTGCTGCCCGGCACGCAATGCGGCCAGTGCGGCTACCCCGGCTGCACCGGCGCGGCGCAGGCGCTGGCCGCCGGCAGCGCGCCGCTGACGCTGTGCCCGCCGGGCGGGCGCGTGGTGGTGACGGCGCTGGCGGCCAGACTCGGGGTGGAGGCCGACCTGTCCGGCGTCGAGGATGCGGGGCCCCGCATCGCCGAAGTGCGCGAGGAACTGTGCATCGGCTGCACCCGCTGCTACAAGGTCTGTCCCACCGACGCCGTGCTCGGCGCGGCCAAGCACATCCACGCCGTGTTCAGCGAGGCCTGCACCGCCTGCGGCAGCTGCGTCGACGTATGCCCGACCGAGGCCATCCTGCTGCGCCCGGCGGCGCCGACCCTGCAGTCGTGGGGCTGGGGCAAGCCCGGCTTGCAGCCGCTGGCGATTGCGCAGGGGATGGCGGCATGAAGCTCTTCAAAATGCGCGGCGGCGTCCATCCCGAGGCACGCAAGGCCGACTCCTCCGAGCGACCCATCCGCATCCTGCCGCTGCCGCCGCTTTTGCACGTGCCGCTGCAGCAGCACATCGGTGCGCCCGCCAAGCCGGTGGTGAGGGTCGGGGAGAAGGTGCTCGCGGGCCAGCTCCTCGGCGTCGGCCAGGGCCACGTCACCGCGCCGGTGCACGCGCCGACTTCGGGCTACGTGGTGGCGATCGGCGACCATCCGGCGCCGCACCCGTCAGGTCTGTCCGCCGCCACGGTGACCATCGCCCCCGACGGCGAGGGACGCTGGTTCGAATACGAGGTGCCCGCCGATCCGTTCGTGCTGGCGCCGGACGACATCTCTGCGCGTGCCGGCGCCGCCGGCATCGTGGGACTGGGCGGCGCCGCCTTCCCGTCGTCGGTCAAGCTCGACGCCTCGCGCCAAAGCGGGGTGGACACCCTGGTCATCAATGGCGGCGAGTGCGAGCCCTACCTCACCTGCGACGACCGCATCATGCGCGAGCGGGCTGCCGGGATCGTCACCGGCATCCGCCTCATCCAGCACGCCGTCGGCGCCGGGCACGCGATCGTCGGCATCGAGGACAACAAACCCGAGGCGCTGGCGGCGATGCGCGCGGCTGCCGTCGCAACCGGCGTGCAGATCCGTGCGGTGCCGGCGATGTACCCGATGGGCTGGGAAAAGCAGATGATCCACGCGCTGCTCGGTCGCGAGGTGCCGGCGGAGGGGCGCAGCGCCGACATCGGCGTGCTGGTGCACAACGTCGCCACCGCGTGGGCGGTGCAGCAGGCGATCTGCCTCGCCCGCCCGCTGGTGTCGCGCATCGTCACTGTGAGCGGCGGCGCGGTCATCGCACCGTGCAATCTGGAGGTGCCGATCGGCACCCCGGTGCAGGCGCTGTTCGACGCATGCGGCGGCTTCCGCACGACGCCCGCGCGCCTGGTGCTGGGCGGTCCGATGATGGGTCAGCAGATCGTCCGCACCAGCGTCCCGGTGGTGAAGGGCACCAGCGGCGTGCTGGCGCTGACGCAGGCGGAGATCGGGCGCGCCGCCCCCGCGCCGTGCATCCGCTGTTCGACTTGCGTGCGCGCCTGTCCGGTGGGGCTGCTGCCGCTGGAGATCGCCGCACGCGTGCGCAGCGACGACCTCGCCGGCGCGGTGGCGCTCGGCCTCAAGGACTGCATCGGCTGCGGTTCCTGTTCCTACGTGTGCCCATCCGGCATTCCGCTGGTGCATTTCTTCAACTACGCCAAGGGCGATCTGGCGGCGCAGGCGCGCAGCAAGGCGAAGCAGGAGACCACCAGGAAGCTCGCCGCGGAACGCAGCGCGCGCATGGAACGCATCGTGCGCGAGCGCGAGGAAGCCGCGGCGGCGCGCAAGGCGGCCAAGGCCGCGAAGGAAGCCGCCGCCCGCGCCGCTGCAACGACGGAGGCCGCCGCATGACGACGATCGCCCATTCCCCGCATGCCCGCGCCGCCAACAGCGTGTCGCGCATCATGGCGACGGTGATGCTGGCGCTCGTGCCCGTCACCCTGTTCGGGTTCTGGCTCAACGGCTGGCCGGCGGTGTACCTGTGGACGGTGTCGCTCGCCGCCGCGCTGGCGGGCGAGGCGGCCGCACTCAAATTCCAGCGGCGCGCGGTGAAGCCCGCGCTCCTGGACGGCTCCGGCGTTTTGACCGCGTGGCTGCTGGCGCTGTCGCTGCCGCCGTGGGCGCCGTGGTGGATCGCCGTGGTGGGGGCGCTGTTCGCGGTGGTGATCGCCAAACAGGTGTTCGGCGGGCTCGGGCAGAACGTGTTCAACCCGGCGATGGCTGCGCGCGTGATGCTGCTGATTTCCTTCCCGCTCGAAATGACGACCTGGGTGCCGCCGATGAGTCAGCCGGGGCTGCTCGACAGCCTCGCCGTGACCTTCGGCGGCATGCAGGTCGACGCCGTCAGCAGCGCCTCGCTGCTGGGCCACGTGAAGACCGAATTCAGCCGCGGCCTGGGTCTCGAGCAGGCGCTGGCCGGGCACTATGCACCGCTCGATGCGCTGTGGGGCCGGCGCAGCGGCAGCCTCGGCGAAACCTCCGCCTTGCTGATCCTCGCCGGCGGCGTGTTCCTGCTCGCGCGCCGCATCATTACCTGGCACGCGCCGGTCGCCATGCTCGCCGGGGTGACGCTGCCGGCGTTGCTGATGAACCTCGTCGCCCCCGAGCACTACGCCGATCCGGTCTATCACCTGCTGTCCGGCGGGGTGATGCTGGCTGCCTTCTTCATCGTCACCGACCCCGTCACCTCGCCCAACACCGCTGCCGGGCAGCTGCTGTTCGGCCTCGGTTGCGGTCTCCTGACCTACGTGATCCGCACCTGGGGCGCGTATCCGGAAGGGGTGGCCTTCGCGGTGATGCTGATGAATGCCGCTACCCCGCTGATCGACCGCTATATCAAGCCGCGCATCTACGGCCGCACCCGCCAGGGCGAGCCGCTGATGACCCGGCATGCGAAGAAGGACGCGGCATGAACCTCGACGCGCTACGCGCCAGGCTCGCCTACCAGACCGTGCTGCTCGGCAGCGTGGTGCTCTTGACCAGCGCCGCGTTGGCGCTGGCCTCGCGCGCCACCGAGGCCGACATCGAGGCGGCGGCCATGCGCGACCTCAGGCAGTCGCTGGCGCAGGTGCTGCCGGGGCAATACGACAACGACCTGCTGACGGACACGCTTCGGCTTGCCGTCGACGAGGGTCCGACCGTCTACCGCGCGCGGCGCGCGGGACGCGTCGAGGCCGTGGTGTTCCAGACCGTGGCCCGCGGCTACGCCGGGTCCATCGTCTGCATCATGGGCGTGTCGCGCGACGGCCAGCTGCTCGGCGTGCGCGTGCTCAGCCACAAGGAAACGCCGGGGCTCGGCGACAAGATCGAGGCGGCCAAGGACACCTGGATCCACGCGTTCGAAGGCAAGTCGCTGGCGTCGCCTGCGGCGGACAAGTGGGCGGTGAAAAAGGACGGCGGTGCCTTCGACCAGTTCGCCGGCGCCACCATCACCCCGCGCGCCGTGGTGCGCGCGGTCAAGGACGGTCTGGAACTGTTCGCCCGGGAACGGTCGCGCATGCTCGGCGAGATGGAGGAGGGCAAGACATGAGTTACGCACGCATTGCTAAAGACGGCCTCTGGGACAACAACGTCGTGTTCTCCCAGATGCTGGCGCTGTGCCCCTTGCTGGCGGTGACCGGCAGCGCCACCAACGGACTCGGCATGGGGCTCGCCACCACCGCGGTGCTGCTCGCCTCCAATACCCTGATCTCGGCGGTGCGCCACCTGGTCAGCGCCGAGGTGCGCATCCCGGTCTACATCGTGCTCATCGCCACCCTCGTCACCCTGGTCGACATGGGGCTGAACGCCTGGGCGCACGAGCTGTACAAGGTGCTCGGACTGTTCATCGCGCTGATCGTGGTGAACTGCGCGATCCTCGGGCGCGCCGAATCGTTCGCCTCCAAGTCGCCGGTTCTGCATGCGGCGGCGGACGGCCTGATGATGGGACTGGGCTTCACGTTCGCGCTGGTCGTCATCGGCGGGGTGCGCGAGATCATCGGCGCCGGCACCCTGTTCGCCAACGCGCATCTGCTCTTGGGCCAGGGCTTCGCCTTCCTCGAGCTGACCGTGATCCCCGAATACCGCGGCTATCTATTGATGATCCTGCCGCCGGGCGGCTTCCTCGCGGTGGGCTTTCTGCTCGCCGGCAAGCGCATGCTCGACCGCCGCCTGGCCGCGCGCCAAGCCGCGGCAGCCCTTTCCCTAGCCCCTAGCCCCTAGCCCCTAGCCAGCCATGCAAATCGCCGTCGCCTATTCCGAACCCGCCCAGCAGGTCTGGCTGCGCATCGACGTGCCGGAGGACTGCACGGTGCAGGACGCCATCGAGCGCTCGGGCATCCTGCGCCAGTTTCCCGAGATCGACCTCGCGGCCAACAAGGTGGGGGTGTTCGGCAAGCTTGCCAAGCTCGACGCCGGGCTCAAGCCCGGCGACCGCGTGGAAATTTACCGCGCCATCATCGCCGACCCTGCGACCGTGCCGCGCCGCCGGATCGGGGATGACGACGATGACGACTGACGGAAAAGATCCTGGCTAGCGCGTGTCTTTGCTGCGTGCCGGCGGTGCTTTAATCAGCCAGTCGGGCAGGCTCTTGTGTCCAATCATCTCGGCCAGCGTGCAGTGGCCGAACTGCCCGAGTATTTCCTGCTTGATCGGCTGCCACTGGCAGTGCAGCACACAGGCCGTTTCGTCGTCGCACTCATTGAGCCCCAGCAGACAGTCTCGGGGACCGCGCTCGCCACGGGTGAGTGCGACGATATCCAGGAGGGTGAGCCGCTCGGTGCCGGGGTTCAGGGTGAAGCCGCCGCCGCGTCCGCGCGACGACGACAGCCAGCCGACGCGGCAGGGTTCCTGCAGCAGCTTGGCCAGATAGGGTAGCGGAAGCCTCAACTGCTCGGCGAGTTCGCGCGCCAGCACCGGTCCGCCGGACGGGTGGGCGACCAGGTGCAGCAGGACCTGCAGGGTGTACTGGGTGCTGCGGCTGAGGATCATGGGGCGCTACGCCTGGGCGGGTCCAGCAGTAGCTTGACCCAGGCCTGCTGGCACACGCGCTTGCGGCGCTGCTCGAGCAGGGTGCGGATGGGGCCGCGCGCGTCCTTCAGCGGTAGTACCGCGGCCGGCGTGATGGCCTCGCAGCGCAAGAGGTGCAGGCCCATCGGCGATTCGAGGATTTCGCTGGTCTCGCCTTCATGCATGCGAAAGAGCGCGGCATCCAGTTCGGGATAGAGTTGGCCGCCCGGCACTTCGCCGAGCAGGCCGCCCTGCAGCGCGGTGGGACACTCCGAATGCTTCATCGCCTGCTCCTCGAAGCGCTGCGGCTCGCGCGCCAGCCGCGCGGCGATGGCCTCGATGCGGGCCTGCGCGACGGCGCGCGTGTTGTCGGGCAGTTCGTCGTTGACGGTGACCAGGATGTGGCGCGCGCGCCGGGTCTCGGGGCGGCGGAACTGGTCGGGGTGGTACTGGTAGTAGAGCTCGACGTCGATGTCGGACACCCGCGCCGCGCGCGTGCCGATCTTCTCGAGGATCGCCTCGACCATCAGCTCGCGCTCGAGCGCGTCGGTGAAGCCGGCCTCGTCGAGGCCGTTGTGCAGCAGGTCGGCATGGAAGTCGGCATCGTCGGCGTAGCGCTTGCGCACCTCGGCCAGAGCCGCGGCCAGGCTGGGCGCAGGCACCGTGGCGTCGCGTGCCTCCGGCGCCGCCAGTACCCGCGCTTCCAGCCCGTACTGCTTGGCGGCCACGTGCTGCACCCGCGCGCGCTCGCTGGCTTCCAGCACGGTCGGCGCCTTGCCGAACAGGTTCTGCGCGGCCTTGAGTTCGAGGTACGCCACCCCGGCGTGGGTCGGTTCAGGCATCGTACTCATCCATCACAGGCGATTCCAGGCAGGACTCGGGCACCTGCAGGGTGTGCCCCGGAAAACGCACATGATACTGCACGCCGTCGGCGAGGTCGCGCAGCACCTTGAGCACCTCGCCCTCGGCGCCGGCGGCGGCGAGCACTTCGCCGTTCACCGCCAGGGTGAGCTGGGCCACCACTTTCTCGCGCGTCTCGAAGCGGCTCTCCACCCAGGTCTCGTCGGCCGGCTGCAGCTCCTCCTCGCGGCAGCCGACCACGCGGCCGTGGTCGAGGAAGTTGACCGTGTAGATAACCTGATCCTGCAGGAAGGTGCCGACGTTCATCACGTAGCCCACGCTGCCGCGCCGGATCAGCAGGTTGCCGACCTCGAGGCCGGGGAAGGTGCCGTCGTTGCGCACGTTGCGCGTCAGCCGCACGGCTTCGCCGAAGTCGAAACGCTGTTCCATGGCGTCACGAACCTGCGATAGTCGAGCTGCTGCACGTCCCGCCGCTGCTGCCGCAACCGCAGCCGCCCGCAGCCGGCGCGGGCGCGCCCGCCTTGTTGAGCGTGATCTCGGCCAGCGGCACGAAAGTGGTCTGCGGCTCGTGCATGTGGAACACCTTGAACACCTTCTCGGTGAGCGCGTCGGATTGGACGAAATCGTCGTAGGCCTGCTGCAGCAGGCGCGCATACGCCGCGCGTCGCTGGGTGTCGTCCTGCGGCATGCAGCCCGCCTTCTTCATGTAGTCGTGGAAGCGCTGCAGGATGTGCAGGCGGTTCACCTGCACGGTGCGCGCGTCGTATTCGATGCCGAAGTATTCAAGAAACTCCTCGGCGGCCGAGAGATCTTCCAGCGCTTCGTCGAGTGTCAGGTCGTCCATGATGTTTCCTTTTTTAATGGGTTGATTCAGGCCGCGGCTTCTTCCAGCAGGGCGTTGCGGTACACGTCGAGCAGGATCTTGCCGCCGAGGCGGTCGTGGCTGTCGAGTTGGATCAGCTTTTCCAGCATGGCCTCGCCCTCGGCCGCGCGGCCGAGGCGCAGGTTGATGTAGCCGGCGGCCTTCAGCACCATCAGGTAGAAGCGCAGCAGGCCGATCGAGCGCATCGCCGCGTAGCCGAGCTGTTCGGGGTGCAACTGCTGCCAGCGGTCCGCAAGGTTCAGTCGGTGCGCAGCGGCTTCCAGCGTGCGGTCGGCGACGACCCGTGCGTCATCGAGCCGGTGCTGGTAGAAATAGTAGCGGTACAGCGCGACCAGCACCACCAGCTGCGAAGGCGCGAGGAAGTAGGCGCGCAGCAGCAGGCTTTCGGCCTCATCCGAGCCGTAGCCCGCGCCCGCTGCGGCGATCAGCCGTTCCACCTCGGGCGCGATCGGGTCGTCGAAGTACAGCGCCGCCTGGTCGAAATCCATCAGGTCCATGTTCATGCCTTCCGTATCGTGCGTGCCACTTCGGTGCCGCACAGGTCGTCCGATTCGCACGGGAACCTGTCCCGGCAAGTTTCATACCCTTCGTTGCGGTCAGAAACGGATGAATGCAAGGCGCGGAGCGCGGCCAATGGTTGTTCCATTGGCAAGCTTCGCAACACGGCAGGCGCCGTTTCTGACCACAACCCGGAGGGGCGCCCCGATTTGGGCGCATCGCTGCGTTGCGTCTCGTCGCCTTGGAATGACCAATGTCTCCTCGCCGCGCCTTGCGCTGCATCCCAAATCGGGGCGCCGAAGGGCATGAAACTTACCGGGACAGGTTCCTGGCACTGTCCATCGACGGGCTCGCCGTGCTGGCGCAGCGTGGCTTCCAGCACCTCGATGCGTTCCATCAGGCAGGCGATCGCCTTGCCGACCGGGTCGGGGATCAGGTGATGGTCGAGGTTGATGCCGAGCGCGTTGGCGCCGCCCTCGTCCTGGCGCAGCACCACGCGGCCGGGGATGCCGACGACGGTTCGGTGCGCGGGCACGTCCTTCACCACCACCGAGTTGGCGCCGACGCGTACCTGGTCGCCCAGCGTGATCGGCCCCAGCACCTTGGCGCCGGCACCGATCACCACGTTGTTCCCCAAGGTCGGATGGCGCTTGCCCTTGTTCCAGCTGGTGCCGCCCAGCGTCACGCCGTGATACAGGGTGACGTCGTCGCCGATCTCGGCGGTTTCGCCGATCACGACGCCGGCGCCGTGGTCGATGAAGAAGCGGCGGCCGATGGTCGCGCCGGGATGGATGTCGATGTTGGTCAGCAGCCGCGCGAACCACGACAGCAGGCGTGCCGGATAGCGCAGCCCGGCGCGCCACAGGCGATGCGCGATGCGCTGCAGCAGGATGGCGTGCACGCCGGGATAGGTGGTGATGACCTCGAAGCGCGAGCGTGCCGCCGGGTCGCGCTGGAACACGCAGGCGATGTCCTCGCCCAGCAGCGCGAACAGGCCGGGTATTGCTGGCGCGGCAGAGAGGGTTTCGCGGGCTTGCATGGCGTCGTCCATATCCGTCTCCTCAGTGCAATGCGCCCGGCACGTGACGGCTGATCATGCGCTGGTACAGGAACACCAATTCGTGGTCGGCCGGCGAACGCTTGGCGCGCTCGGCGAACACGCGGATGTCGGGCAGCAGTTCGCGCGCTTCGGCCGGGCTCAGCGTCAGGCCCATGCGCGCATAGGCGGCGATGATGCCGTGCGAGCCGGAATGCTTGCCGACCACTAATTTATGCGCCCGTCCCACTTCGCTTGGATCGAAGCCCTGGTAAGTGGCCGGATCCTTCAGTAGACCGTCGACATGGATGCCGGATTCGTGGGTGAATACGCCGCCGCCGACCACGCTTTTCTGCCAGGACACTGGGCGGCCTGCGGCGTCGGCCACCGTGTCCGACAGCACCGGAAACAGGCTGAGATCGACCCCGGTATTGAATCCGTACAGCTTCGACAGCCCCAGCGCGACCTCTTCCAGCGGCGCATTCCCGGCGCGCTCGCCGAGCCCGTTGACCGTGGTGTTGACGTGCGTCGCGCCGGCGCGGCAGGCGGCCAGCGTGTTGGCGGTCGCCAGCCCCAGATCGTCGTGCGCGTGCATCTCGATTTCCAGGTCGACCGTGCTGCGCAGCGTGGCGATGGCCTCATGCACGCCGAAGGGTTCCATCACCCCCAGCGTGTCGGCGTAGCGCAGGCGCCGCGCGCCGGCTTCCTGCGCGGCCTCGGCCACGCGCAGCAAAAATTCCTGATCGGCGCGCGAGGCATCCTCGCAGCCGACGATGACTTCAAGCCCCAGGTCGAGCGCGCGCGGCACCATCTCGCGGATCGCCTGCAGCACCCAGGCGCGGTCCTTCTTCAGCTTGCGCGTGATGTGCAGATCGGACACCGCGATCGACACGTCGATCAGCTGAACCTTGAGATTGCGGCAGGCCTCGATGTCGGCTTCGCGCATCCGGCTCCACACCACCAGTTTCGATTTCAGCTGGAGGTCGGCCACCGCGCGGATGCTCTCGCGCTCGACTTCGCCCATCGCGGGGATACCCACTTCCAGTTCCGGCACGCCCATCGCATCCAGGCGCCCGGCGATCGCAAGCTTCTCGTCCAGGGTGAAGGCCACGCCGGCGGTCTGTTCTCCGTCGCGCAGAGTAGTGTCGTCGATGATGATGGTGCGGTTCATGACTGGGTCGGAATCCATTCATTCGGCAGATGCCTGGATATCTGCAAGCCCTATGCCAAGCCGGATAAAAACGTATCCGCATGAATTGCAAAGCAAATTTTCCGACAGCCCGGCTTAACCCCGGTAGGCAATGGCACGCCGAATCGGGCTTCGTCGGGTTTGCGACAAAACCCGGAGCAGGCAAAAGTCGGACTTTGCCATTTACCGGTAAACGGTATAGCATGACCCTATGATTGCTTCCTTCACCGACAAGGACACCGCCGACCTCTTTGCCGGCAAACGGGTCAAGCGCTTCGCCAACATCGCGTCCATTGCCGAGCGCAAACTGCAGCAACTCGACAGCGCGGCGAAGCTGGAAGCCTTACGGGCGCCGCCGGGAAACCGGCTTGAAAAACTGTCCGGCGATCGTGCGGGGCAGCACAGCATCCGCATCAACGACCAATGGCGGCTGTGCTTTGTCTGGAAGGAAGACGGCGTCTACGATGTGGCTATCGTGGACTATCACTGAACGAGAGATGGCCGAGGAAACCGATATGAACATTTCCGCACCCCAAAATCGCATGCGCCCGGTTCACCCCGGCGAAATCCTGCGCGAGGACTACCTCAAGCCACTTGGCCTGAGCGCCAACGCACTGTCCCAGGCGCTGAAGGTGCCCGCCTCGCGCATCAACGATATCGTGCTCGAAAGACGTGGCATCACTGTCGACACCGCCATGCGGCTGGTGCGCTATTTCGGCGGCGACGTGCAAAGCTGGATGAATCTTCAGACCGCCTACGAAATCAAGGTGGCCGAGCAGGCGCTGGCGAAGAAGATCAAGGACGAGGTGCAGCCGCTTGCCGCTTGATTGGGTGCCATTATGGCGACAGCGACACACTGGCCATTTAGTCATGACGCATGATGAGGGCTGCCATTACCAGGCGAAACCGTAGCCGCCACGAACAGCACTAGGCGAGGAACACATGAGTAGTGAGATTTTTTACGAGCTTTACCGCAAGCTAGCTGGAGCGCGAAGCGATCCGACAAAGTGTTTGGCTGCCATCGACGAGCTTGCGAAAGTTTGCCGTGACAGTGGGAAGGCAGCTTCGTCTGTAGATGAATTGCTGGCTGATGCTGACAACTGTCTCCATGAAGTCGCCGAGTCTTCGCTTTTGTTCGCTGCTGCACTCTCGCGCTGGCTGACCGGGGATGAGGACGTTGAACTAGGTAAGGCTCTTGTTCACAAAGCAAGCGTTCGGCATCTCCAACAACCCGCAGCGGAATCCTATGACCTGTCGAACATAGAAGAGACACGGGCCATACTTACTGCTTGCCGGCTGTGCACTCTTGACGCAGCACCCGCGGTGTCGCTGGGCTGGACGTTGAGCCTGACCATCTCGCACCCTACAAGCGACAAGATACGCCAAGCTGTTGAGCACCTCCTGCAATACCACGTCGATGAGTTCCCGTGGACCACACGGCTATTGCTTTCGTCTGAAGACTCACCGTTCAAATCCCTGGAAAAAGCCCATGAAGCGTTGGCGGCACTGGAAGAGCAGGAGGCCTGGCTTGAAGGACTGCCGAGGCTCCGCGAATTTGCCATGACCCCAGAAATGCGCCTGACTCTATCCAGCCTAAAACGCAGCGAACACCGGGCCATTCATCGGCGTTCTAGAGAAACGTCGGTCTTAGCCCAGCTCTTCACTACGCAGCACTTCAAATACGCCAACAAGACGGCGGTGGAGTTCGTTGTTGGTGACAAGATCCAAGAGACCACGCTCGAGATGTCTCCCTACAGTGTGTCAGTTGAACTACCACTTTCGGAACGCACGGACCCGGAGTCTGGAGTGTCCCGAAGGCGCAGCCTATGGCTAGGAGTGCCCCAATGAGCATTCAGCTCATACTCACACACTACCTTGCGGGCCTGCGCGAACGGGATGAGCTTGACGCGCTGCTACCCGAACTCCTCAAGGCGATGGGTCACTCGTTGCTAAGCCGGCCGCAGATTGGCGTATCAGAGGCGGGGGTTGACGTTGTTTCGACAAAGGAGGATGAGCAAGGCACAGTTGAAGTATTTCTCTTTGTCATCAAGTTCGGGGACATAGGGCGCGACGACTTCTATGTCGGCAGGCAAGCAGTAGAACCCTCCATCCGCGAGGCCCATAATGATTTCGTAAGAAATCGCCTGCCCGAACCGCTGAGGCCACTGCGCAAGAGAATTGTCCTGGTTACGAATGGAGTCCGGAAGAAAGAGATTGAGGCTGGGTTCTCAGCTCTGTCGGAAGCCGTGGCTGAACACCCACAGTGTTCACTCGATTTTTGGGGAATTGACCAACTGACCCCACTCATCGAACAGTACCTGTTCGATGAGACTTTGCTTCTATCCAAGGGCAAGTCCGATCTCCGTGCCGCCTTGGCAGGGCTGGAGGAGTCCGGCACGGCTATCCACCGATTCGTCCGCTTCGTGGAGTCCTGCTTCGAGGCGGCAGAGGATGAGTCGGCACAAGGCAAGACGACACGCAAGAAAAAGTTTTTGAGGCGGTGCGCAGCTGCATCGATGGGGTGGGCCGTGCTTCTCGCGTGGGGCCAGAGCGAGGGCAACCTGAAGCCAGGCGTTGTCGCGGGTGAGTACCTCGCCCTTCGGATGTGGGCCGAGGCGGTCAAGACCGGGTTTTCGGCGGACAAGGCATTTACGGAGCGCCTTGAAGCAATTATGGTCCTGCAGGTTAGGGCACTACTCGAGTACTTCGGCAAGGTCATGCCACAGTTGCTGAGTCGAAGGGCGGTCTTGGCGCATCGTCCAGAGCGCCTCCTCTACGCAGGGCTCGTTTTTGAGGAGTTGGGGCGTCTGGCGACATTGCTGCTATTGCTGCAGCAAGTGCCTGAGCAGGTTAACCTTCGAACGCAGATTCGCAAGCAACTCCTTCATCTCGTCAACGAACATGCTGGCTGTCGGCTTCCAGTGTACGACGGTCAGACTATCGACCTGACTCTGTTGTTGGCTGCTTTGATGGGCGAGTCCGATTGGGACAACGCGCAACGCTTCGTGTCCGATGTCACTAGCCGTTTGCACCACGCGCTGCGAACTGGTCGCTATCTTCCTGTTGATACGGACCTCCTTGAGGACGCGGTGGCACTCAACGTGACCGGGGAAGCTGAGCCGCGTGACTACTTCGAGACATCATCGTTGATCCCAGCGCTGGCTACGTTCGCAGCACTCCTTGGTGACGAAGAGACGCTCAAGCACCTGCGCGATGATATTCAACCGCTCCTGGAGGGAACAACGCTTGAAAGGTGGTTCCCCGACACTTCACTTGAAACATTAACCGGGTCACGCCAATCGGTCCAAGAAGTTGGGGTGTCCAGAGCAATTGCCGGAGTTCGAGCTACCGTATCAGAGGAAGCAGAGGCATCGCTAAAGCCGTTCAAGGGAGCCGCCGACCCGAAAGACTTTAAGTGGCACGGGACTCCGTGGATGATCCTGGCTGCACTATCGGCACGCGTTCATCGGCATCCTGTACCAACTTGGTTCCTCGCGGAATACGCACGGCCCGCTTAGACAGATGGCAATATTGGACCGTTGGCTTGCCCCTCCAAGGAGGGACGACTATGGGCGATCAGCCCCGCATTGAAGCAGGGCCGACCGGTTGGGTGCGTCAGGCGTACACCGGCGCGAAGTCCTTTTCCGGCTCGGCCGAGGGGCCGTTCTCGCCCCAGTAGGGCGACAGCTTGCGCAACTGCGCGACGATTTCCGGCACCACCTGGATGACGCGGTCGATCTCTTCTTCCGTGGTGTAGCGCGACAGCGAGAAGCGCGTGGTGCCGTGGGCGGCGGTGTAGGGAATGCCCATCGCGCGCATGACGTGGCTGGGTTCGAGCGAGCCGGAGGTGCACGCCGAGCCCGAGCTGGCGGCGATGCCGAACTTGTTCAGCAGCAGCAGGATCGCTTCGCCTTCGATGTATTCGAACGCGATGTTGCTGGTGTTGGGCAGGCGGTTGCTGGCGTCGCCGGTGACGAAGGCGTGCGGTACTTTGGCGAGGATGCCGGCTTCGAGCTTGTCGCGCAGGCGGCGCACTTCGGTGTTCTCGTGTTCCATTGCCGCCAGTGCCATTTCGCAGGCTTTGCCCAGCGCAACGATGGACGCGGTGTTCTCGGTGCCGGCCCGGCGGCCGCGTTCCTGGTGGCCGCCTCTCAACAGCGGACGAAAGCGCACGCCGCGTTTCAGGTACAGCACGCCGATGCCCTTGGGCGCATGCAGCTTGTGGCCCGACAGCGACAGCATGTCGATCTTGCTGGCCTTCAGGTCGATCGGCACCTTGCCCACCGCCTGCACCGCGTCGGTGTGGAACATCACGCCGGCGGCGTTGGCCAGCTCGGCCATTTCCAGCACCGGGAAGAAACTGCCGGTTTCGTTGTTGGCCCACATCACCGACACCACCGCCACCTTGTCGGACAGCAGCCGCTTGTATTCGTCCATGTCGACGCGGCCCTTGCCGTCGACCTTCAGGTAATGCGCGGTGTAGCCCTCTTTTTCCAGTTGGCTATACAGCGACAGGATCGCCGGGTGTTCCAGCACCGTGGTGATGATCTCGCGCCGCTCGGGGTTGGCTTTCAGCGCGGAGAGGATCGCCGTCGAATCCGACTCGGTGCCGCACGAGGTGAAGATGATCTCGGACTCGTGCTCGGCGCCCAGCAGTTCCTGCACCTGCATGCGCGCCTTCTTCAGCGCCAGGCCTACCTTGTTGCCGAAGCTGTGCAGCGACGATGGGTTGCCGAACTGCTCGGTGAAGTAGGGCAGCATGACTTCCACCACCGCGGGGTCGACGCGGGTGGTGGCGTTGTTGTCGAGGTAGATGCCTTGCATGGTGGTTTCCTTCAGTAGGGTGCGCCATGCGCACCGGTCAAGGTTATTGCGTCCAGAACGGTGCGCATGGCGCACCCTACGGTTACGGCTGACTGGTGGCGCGCGCCAGCGAACCGGCGCGGGTGGGGACGAGCTTGATCAGCTCGCCCAGTTCTTCCATCAGCTTCGCCTGGATGCCCTGCAGCGTCAGCGCTTCCATCTGGCAGCCGGCGCAGGCGCCGGTCATGTTGACGTAGACCGTCTTGCCGTCGACGTCGACCAGCTCGATGTCGCCGTGGTCGCGCTGCAGCTGCGGGCGCACCGATTCCAGCACCGCCTCGATGCGGCGAATGCGCTCCAGGTTGGTGAGCTTGCCGGGCTTGGGGGCTTCCTTGTCGAGCTTCACCGGCACCGCCTTGAAGGTTTCGCCGCGCTCGGCCAGCACCTTGGCGAGGATTTCCTCGATGCCTTCGTGGCACGAGGCGCAGCCGCCGCCAGCCTTGGTGTAGTTGATCACGTCTTCCATCGTCGACAGGTTGTTGGCGCGCACCGTGTCTTCGATCAGCACCGCGTCGATGGCGAAGCATTTGCAGATCAGCGCGCCTTCCTCGTGGTCGTCGCTCCACTCCTCGCCGCGGTAGTTGGCGATCGCGGCCTGCAGCGCCTCGCGTCCCATCACCGAGCAGTGCATCTTCTCCGGCGGCAGGCCGTCCAGATAATCGGCGATGTCCTGGTTGCTCACCTTCAGCGCATCGTCCAGCTTCATGCCCTTGACGATTTCAGTCAGCGCCGACGACGATGCGATCGCCGAGCCGCAGCCGAAAGTCTGGAAGTGGGCTTCCTCGATGGTTTCCGTTTCCGGGTCCACCTTCAGCATCAGGCGCAGCGCGTCGCCGCAGGAAATCGAGCCGACATCACCCACCGCGTTGGCGTCAGGCAGCGGCCCGGCGTTGCGCGGCTGGAAGAAGTGTTCCTTGACCTTGTCCGAGTAATCCCACATGGCTGTCTCCTGACTTACGCAGAAAAGGAAGAACCGCAGCCACAGCTGGCGGTGGCGTTGGGGTTCTCGAACTTGAAGCCGGAGCCGTTCAGGCTGTCGACGAAGTCCACCGTCACGCCGTCCAGCAACGGAGCGGAGAAGGGATCGACCAGCAGCTTCACGCCGCCCACGGCGACCTCGACGTCATCCTCGGCCTTGACCTCTTCCAGCCGCATGCCGTACTGGAATCCGGAGCAGCCGCCGCCCGATATGGAGATGCGTAGCCCCGCCACCGGCGTGTCGGAACCTTTGATGAATTTCTCTACGGCGGAGAGTGCGCTGGGGGTAAGAGTAAGCATGGTTTGCCTCCTGGCAGAGTGAAGGGATATACACCCTGGATATCGCAAGCCCCATGCCAGCCCGGCGGCAGGCACCAAGCCCTTGTTTTATCGATTGAATGTTGCGGCCGCACGCCCAACCCCCGTGTGCGGAACCCAACCGGAAGGGGGTCTTGTCGGGTTTGCAACAACGCGGCTGATGCAGGCCCGAAGAAAACCGCTTGGGAAATCAGCCGCTTGCCGGATGCACCCGAAACGCCCGTCCCGGCGCGCCGCTTGCTAGGTAATGAACAGGCCCGCGCAGCGTGCGCCGGCACCCCCGCACAAAGGAACCCATCATGGCTCGCATCGGCATATTTTTCGGCAGCAACACCGGCAACACCCGCAAGATCGCCAAGATGATCAAGAAGCGTTTCCCCGACGACGACCTGATGGCCGACGCGCTCAACGTCAACAAGGCCACGCCCGAATTAATTGCGAGCTACGACCACCTCATCCTCGGCACCCCCACCCTCGGCGAAGGCCTGATGCCCGGCCTCGACGCCGACTGCCCGCAAGAAAGCTGGGCCGAGTTTCTGCCCCGGCTCGCCGACGTCGATTTCAGCGGCAAGACCGTCGCCCTGTACGGCCTGGGCGACCAGGAGAAATACCCCGACAACTTCGCCGATGCGCTGGGCGAACTATATGAATTTGTGAAAGCGCGCGGCGCCAAGGTGGTGGGATTCTGGCCCACCGACGGCTACGACTTCATCGCCTCGCGTGCGGAAATCGATGGCGAGTTCGTCGGCCTGGTGCAGGATCTGGACAACCAGAAAATGCTGCTGGAGGACAGGCTTGAGACTTGGCTGCTGCTGATTGCGAAGGAGTTTGGGTTGGTGCTGAAGTGAGAGGCTGACTGATTCTGGAAGGATTGAAATGGTCCGGATTCGGCCACCCGTTCTTCCAAGCTTTCATTCGAGAGAGCGATCCAGCCCGTAACCGTGACGAACGGCCTACGGAAGTACGTCTGGTGGGGGGTAGTCTAATGGCGGCAATAACAGTCTGAATAGTTAAACAACCCCCCAGATGTGTCTAATGGGGCCGGTTCGATTCAACTGGCCGCTGTAAGCTGCGGTACGAACAGTGGAACCAGGTTCCCATCCTCCGGAAGTATCAGCACGTGATCCCGCAAGCAAAACGGCAGCACCCACAGGCGCAGGCCTCTGCTCTTCGGAAACTCGAACACGGGGAGTGGCTGGCTGAAGGCATCGGTCTTGGGGTAGATTAGCACCACGTCGCCCTGGCCATCGAGGTAGCTTTGTCCATAGGCGTGCAGTTGATAGAAGTCGTTCTGTCCCAGCCCGTACTTTTCCGAGCCGTTGGATTTCGCGCCGTCGATCAGTTTCCATTTTGTATCCAGCACTAGTCGATCCGTGGCGAACTCCCTCACCAACAGATCGGGCTTGAGCCGGAACCAGTCCTGCTCCTGATGCCTGACCAGCGAAAAACTACGTGCCTGCGTTTTCAGGGTGAAAGGCCGTTCCAGTTGTCGTGCGAGGTGCTTCGCGACAAAGGCCTCGAACACTGCCTCCATCGGGAACAGCAAGGAAGGGGCGCGATGGCCGCCGACACCCGTAAGTGGCGATGCTTCCTCCAGGATCAGTCGCGCCCAGGCCAGTCCATCGGCGTAATGCGCCATGCCACGATCCAGCCGCACCCGCTGGAAGTCATGGGCTATGTGCTCGGATACCGGCACATCGGCAAATACGAAGCACAGTTCGCGGGCCAGTTGCTGGTTTGTCTGCGATACCGTGACCGATAAGATCCAGCGTAACGCCGCGTGCAACAGCCGATTCTCCGGGCGGTTGGTCGAGAACTCGTCGTGCTCCGAGAAGAATCGATCCCGCCGGCAAAGGTTCTGGCGCAGATGCGGTGCCAACTGCAACTTGCCGCGCAAAGCGAACAGGTTGTCTTGACGGGCGATGTAGTCGCTACGCAGGCCGCGCTTGACGACATGCTCGACTGCCCGGAGAAACTCTCCGATGAATACTTCGAACAAAGGCATTCGTGTTGCCGCCAGTTTTGCGCTGTCGGTCTGCACGTGGCGAAAACCGCCCAGGCAGCGCAGCATCTCGATCAGCAGTTGCCGAGCCTCCTTGTCACCGCCGCCGATAGCCTTGCCGACCTTCGGCAAAACTTCGATCTGGAATCCATCCGGTGCCCGGATGACGCCCACGTAACTCGTCACCTGCACGGCATGGCGGCCACGCCGCTGTGTCAGCCGCAACCACGCGGAACCGGCTTCACTGGGCTCGACCGCCCGCAGTGCCTGTAACTTCAGCCATTCGAAAACCCTGGGCGGCACGATGCGCAGGCCTTCTGCATCCTGTAGGCCCGGTGCCTGCGGTGTCAGCGCATCGAATTCGTAAAGGGTGATCCCGTTCATCCGATTTCCGTCAGTCACTACCTCGGCTACTGATACACGCCGATGTAGGCCAGAGGATTAGAGAATGCCTCCTTCTGCAAGGAGTAGCGCCGCTTGGTGGCATACACATCAAGACCGTGGTCGTTGCCAAATAGCGCCGTCAGGTCTTGCTCGCGATCCTCGACCTCGATGATGAACCGTGCCTGCGGGTCCGTTTTCTGGTTGTCCGCCAGCACCAGTCGAATCTTCTGCCAGTCCTCGAAGAAATACTCCTCCAGCAGCGGCACTATGCGGTTGCGGAACGTATCGGACAATGCCTCGAATCGCTCCTTTCCATTAGCCTTATTCCGAAGGTGGGTGAAGTAGGCGTGACCGATGCAATGATCGCGGTCGTAGAGAGCTTGGATGCGGTCGTTGATGCGCTCAAGCATCTGGCGAATATCGATGATGCCAGATTCGAGCGTCACTACCAGGCCCGCCAGCGGCGCGCTGTCCGGGTCGGCAGGGTCAGGTTCAGGTCGCGTGTCGGGCATCAGCGCCACGAAGTCAAAGCGCCGGCGTAAAGCCGTATCCAGCAATGCCAGCGAACGATCCGCCGTGTTCATCGTGCCGATGACATCCACGTTGGCTGGCACGGAAAACTTATCGCAGGAATACGCCAACGTCACCTCGGCGGGTGGCTGCGTCCCGTCCAGCGGGTCACGCTTGTCAGCCTCGATCAGCGTAATCAACTCGCCGAAAATCTTGCTAATGTTGCCTCGATTTATCTCGTCGATCACCATCGCAAAACGCTGGTCGGGCGACTGCCGGGCTATACGGCATAGTTCCTTGAAAACGCCGGGGCGAATCGCGTACTCCACCTCGCCAGCCTCGGCATCACCGTTCAACACCGGGCGCAGGCCCTCGACAAACTCTTCATAGCCGTAGGACTGGTGGAAAGTGACAAAGCTGTAGCGCTGCACCGTGACTGCATCGTGCTGGCCCGCTTTGAGTTGGTCCACCAAGGTGATCAAGTCTGCACAGGCGTCCTGCCAGTCACCAGCGAACTGCCAAACCGAGTCGGACGATTTGTCGAAGATTGCTGGCGCCATGCGCAACTTAGTATTCACAGTCTGCGACGATTCGATAGTGTGATGCTGCAAAATGCCCCACAGCGTTTGCTTAATGCCCTGCCCGCGTCCCTTCGAGTCTCTGATTGCTTCAATGAAACGGTGCGCGGCAATCTCTGGAACTGTGGCCTTACCGCCCAAGTCGTACAGGGCGGCAGCGGCACCCTCCCACCATTTCAGAATGGCGATTTTCTCGGCGATGACCTGATTCCGCCATTCCTCGGGGGAGACGGAATGCATTGCCTGTTCGTAATCCTTCTTGAGCAGACGGGTGAGCGCGAATGTCTTGCCCGTACCCGGTGGCCCGTAATAGATGCGATTCAGCGGCGCGCCGACCGGCTTGCTGGCCATGATCGGTGCAGGTGTCGATTGCGTCGGTGCCGGCACCCCGTTGAGGCTGGCGGCCTCGATGGGCTCTCCGGCCAAGCCGGCCAATTCCGCCAGGTCGGCGCCGAAATAGGGCTTCAGCAAGGTGCTCTCGAATTCCGGCAGATCGTTCGCGCCCACCTGCCAGAAGGTCGAATTTCCCTGCGGCGACCAGTTCTTGGAATTAGCGGTGTAGCGATCCGTGCGCTTTGCAGGTTTCAGCACCCGATAGCTGCGCTGCAACCAACCATCACCCTTTTCGCAGGGCATGGCCTCGGAGGTGAACTGCCCGATGCGCTGCGGGCTGTTGCCGTGGCAGAGAAAGAACAACGTACCGACTGGCGCCTCGGCGAACTTCTTGCCCTGCTCTTTGCCGGTATCGCGATGCATCACCGCCCACTGACCCTCCAGGTATTGCTGGCGCTCGACATCGGTGAAGTTAGGAGGGTTGCCGTGCGAAAGCTTCCAGATCGCCAAATTCTTCTGGCTCCACGCCTCCCAGACCTGACGTCCGAACTCCAGGATGCCCATCGTGGTGGGGCGTTGGGCCAGCGCCGCCTTCTGCAAGGCGGCCATGCTCTGGCTCGCGGTGCCGCCGACGAAAGCTGCCAGCGGTGCTCGCTTGAAAATGTCCACGATGACCGGTGCCTGCCGGCTCTGGTAGTGGAAGGCGATCTTCCACTTGAACGCCTCGCCCAGATGCTCGAAGGCTTCAATGCCGTCAAGATCACCCTGTGCCGCCAACGTTGCCACCTGGACGACGTGGCCGCGCACTTTCTCGAAGGCTTCTTGTGCCGAAGCTCCGAGGGACGAGTACCAGCCGTGGGTGTCCGAGTAGGAGAGCTTGGCGTCGGACTTCTTGTCCTCGGTATCCTTGCGGGAAAACACGCCGAACTTGAATGACGAGCCACCCCAAATGCTGCCCAGTTTGTCCAGGCCCGACTCGATCCAGTAGGTGAAACTGTCCTTCGATCCCGCCTGACTGTATTCATCGAGCGTCATCGTCGCCAGCCGGGATGCCGGCCAGACTGAGAGGAACTCATCCCATAGTGCGTACTGTTGCTGGAAGTCGCTCATGCGGAGGTCTCCTCGGATGCGGTGAATAAGGTGGATTCGAAGGCGGCCCAGGCGGATTTACGCAGGGTGGCGGTTTCGGTGCGCTTGTTCTTCGCACTGGCGACAGCGTCGTTCAGTGCTTGCGCAAGGGTCTTTTGTTGATCAACAACGGGAATCCACAGCCAGTTGCCATCCTGATGCAGGGAACCGGCTGCCGACGGAAACGGCAAGCTGGGTTGGTGAGTCGATTTCTTGGTCTTGGCCATAGGTTTTTTTCGATCAGTCTTGTTTTTGTTGCGCTTCGTCCGCGCCACCCGCGCGAACCCAGTTATCCAACTCGGAGACTTTGAATTTCCACAGTCGGCCGACTCGATGCGCGGGCAGCCCCTTGCGGTCAATCCACCGGTAAATCGAATCGCGCGTCACGCCCAGATGCTCGGCAATCTGTTCGACGGATACCCAAGGCTCAGTCGGCTGGGCTCCCGCAGCAGTTGATCAGATCGCATAAAGTCGGTTTCAGTGGTAAAGGTCGAAATCTATCAGGTCTAGCCTACCGAGGGTGGCACTTGATGCCTGGTGCGATCGCTCTGCTCAGATAACAATCTTCAGACCATCACCCATCGAACGGCCGCTCGGGGCCGCTAGCTAGCGGTCGTTGCAGGCCAGGGTTTCGACGTCTACTTCGGCCGAGGACGCGACAGTCGACATACAACCATGGCAGGCAGGTCATCGGCCTTATGTGGAGCTCCACATAAGGCCGATTATGTAGACCCCTCGATTATGTGGACTTGATGCCCTGCGCTTACCCTGAGACCTTAGCTGGCAAGGGTGACGACAAGACCACGGTCAACATAATCCACAAGTCACCAA
>JAUYCF010000072.1 GCA_030692355.1 Thiobacillus sp. | reverse complement strand
GGCGCTGACCTGGCGCACGGCGGACACCAGCGACAGGCCGGCCTTGGCGGCGCCGGCAATCATCAGCAGGGCATCGGGCAGCTGTTGCTCGATGCGGTCGATGCGGCGGCGGCGCAGCCAGCGAAAGACGAGGCGCGGGGCAAACGCCAGCAGCACGGCCACGATCAGCGCCGGCACCAGGCTGTGGGTCAGCAGCCAGGCGGCAGTGGCGGCCAGCAGCATGAGGGCGAGGTTGATCGCGTAGAGCCTGGCCGGGTCGGCGAAGAGAAACAGTTCGCGCATGCTGAAACGGGTGTCGCGGGTGAAGCGGGCGCGATACTCGGCCAGCATGCGGCCGCCCAGGTCGGTGGCGGCCCAAACCAGGAGCGCGGCGGCGGCCGCGATGGCGAGGGTGAAACCGGCGACGATCATGCGTCACCCTGCCGGTTGAAGAGGGTGAAATCGAGCGGGATGCCGGCTTCGCGCAGGCTGTCGTAGAACGCGGGCACTGCATTGCAACCGTTGAAGCGCCCCACCACGCCGCCCTGGGCGTCGCGCCCCTGCTGCTCGTAACGGAACAGTTCCTGCAGCTGGATTTTGTTGGACTCGATGCCGGTGACTTCGACGATGCCGGTGACGACGCGCCGGCCGTCGGCCAGGCGGGCCTGCTGGATGATGAGGTCGACCGCGGAGACGACCTGGTCGCGGATGGCGGCCAGCGGCAGGTCCATGCCGGCCATCAACACCAGGGTTTCGAGCCGGGCCAGGGCATCGCGCGGGCTGTTGGCATGCAGGGTGGTGAGCGAGCCTTCGTGCCCGGTGTTCATGGCCTGCAGCATGTCGAGCGCTTCGCCGCCGCGGCATTCGCCGACGACGATGCGGTCGGGCCGCATCCTGAGCGCGTTCTTGACCAGGTCGCGAATAGCGATCTGGCCGCGGCCTTCGGCGTTGGCGGGACGCGCTTCGAGGCTGATCAGGTGGGAATGCACCAGCCGCAGCTCGGCGGCGTCTTCGATGGTGATGATGCGCTCGCCGTCGGGAATGAAGTTGGACAGGACGTTGAGCAGCGTGGTCTTGCCCGAGCCGGTGCCGCCGGAAATGATGATGTTCTTGCGGTGCAAAACGGCCGTGCGCATGAATTCGGCCATGCCCGGGCTGACTGCGGCAAAGCCGATCAGGTCGTCGGCGCTGAGGGCGCGGCGGGAGAATTTGCGGATGGTGAGCGCAGGGCCCTTGAGCGCCAGCGGCGGGATGATGGCATTGACCCGCGAGCCGTCCTTGAGGCGCGCATCGACCATGGGCGAGGATTCGTCGATGCGCCGCCCCAGCGGCGCGACGATGCGCTCGATGACGCCGAGCACGGCGCGGTCGCTGGTGAAGATCGAGGGGTGGCGTTCGAGACGGCCGGCGCGTTCGAGATAGATTTCATCGAAGCGGTTGACCATGATCTCGGTGATGCTGTCGTCGGCCAGCAGTTCTTCCAGCGGCCCCAGGCCCACCGCTTCGTTGAGCACGTCGCGCACCAGCTTCTCGCGGTCGATGGCGTCGGGCAAGGCGGATTCCTGCCCGATGATTTCGCGGATGAGCGCTTCGGTCTCGGTGCGCAGTTCGACGTCTTCCATGCGCATCAAGTCGCGCCGCCGCAGATCGATGACGTCGAGCAGCTGTTCGTGGATGCGGCGGCGCCAGAAATGGTGTGGGGAGGATGCTGGCGTCGAGGCGGCGGGCTTGATGCCGTCCGCCAGGACTGACGCGTGGACGGAGGCCTGCGCCGGCGTCAAGTCCTGGGCGCTGGCCACGAGCTGGTCATCCACCTTGAGCAGGTAGGGGCCGAGGACGATCTCATCCTCCGGTCCAAGCGGGCCATGCTGCTCGATGCGGCTGCCGTTGACCCAAGTGCCGGCAAACTGGCCGAGGTCCTGGATGAACAGACCGCTCTTGGTGCGGAAGATTCGGGCATGTTCGCGCCCGATGCGCCAGCCAGACAAGCGGACAGGACACTCCCGGCCCTTGCCGATCATGGCGTGGGTGTCCTCAATGCGTTCCAGGCGCTGCTTTTTATCGGGGTCGGTGATGTTGACTAAAAACATTTCGGTCTCCGCTCGTGGCTATTCCGGATCGCTCCAGGGCGAGGGCGTGTGCGCGGGCGCGGGAAACCCGGGCACAGCGGCCAAATCCTGGGGAGAAACGCGTGGCGTTTGCTGCAGGCGGGCGGCGGCCTGGGCCATGCTTTCCTCTTGCGCAAACGTGTTCCTGTCCACCGCCACCGGCGTGACGAAAACGACCAGCTCGGTCTCGTTGTTCTGAAAGCGCTTGGAACGGAACAAGGCGCCAAGCACGGGGATGTCGCCGAGGAAGGGCGTCTTGTCGAGCGAGGTGCTCGCATCCCGCTTGAGCAGGCCACTCAAGACGATGGTGCCGCCTTCCATGACATTGAACTCGGTCTCGGTCTTGCGGGTGCGCAAGGCGGGGCCGCTGATGGTGCTGATCGAGGTGTCGATGTCGCTGACTTCACTCAGGATCTTGGCCCGGATCACGCCGTTGTGATCGACGCGCGGCTCGATGTCGAGGCGTATGCCGTAGGGCTTGAACAGGATGGTGGTGCCGTTGACGTTGCTGACGGAATAGGGAAATTCGCCGCCGGCCAGGAAGGTGGCCCTGGAACCGCTGCGCGCAGAAAGCGTGGGCTGGGCGAGGATGGTCGCGGTGCCGTTCTGCTCCATCAGGTTGAGCTGGGCGTTCAGGCCCATGTTGAGCACAGACAGCGCGGTAAAACTGCGGCTGAGCGGGACGCCCTGATAAATATCGTTTGGATTGTCTACGATGGGCGCGGGATTATTCTGGCCGCTGATGAGATCAATTGCATAGGGCGAAGTATTGCCACGCTTGAACGGCATCCAAACACCGCCCAAAGCGGTGCCGCCGGTCGCGCTCCACTTGAGCCCGATTTCCTTGAGCGCGGTGATGGGGAATTCGACCACCCTGACGTCCATCACGATCATCTTTTCCCAGCCGATGCGGTTGGTGAAATTGACGATTTGCGGATAGCGCTTGGCCAGTTCGTCGATTTTCCCAAGGTCGCGGTCGGAGAGGTTGTCGCCTTCCACGATCACCTTGTCGCCGATGACGGCGGATTTGGTGTTGGGTATGGTGGCGAGAAAGGCGGCGATCTCCCTGGTGACGCGCGCGATATCGCTTGGCATGACATTGACCTTGATGCGCCGGTTGCGGCCGTTGCGGGTCCAGATGTGCAAGGACGAGACGCCGACTTCGTTGGCGATGAGCAGGACTTCCTTGTCGTCCAAAACCGCGGCGGAAAGTGCCTTGCCGTTGCCTACCGCCAGGCGTCCGGCGTTGGGCTCGGCGATGACACGTGTCTCCCCAACGAACATTTCGATTTCCCCGGCGAACCCCTGGTCGGGCGCAAGCCCGGACCCGGCCGACTTGTTGCGCAATGCGGACGGTTTACGTGTCGACGGCGCCGTATTTTTTGTCGCGACCGGGCCATTCGCCATCGCTTCGCCGGAAATGGCTGGTTTGGCGCCCGCAATCGCTGCGCCTGTGGCAGACAGCTGCGTAGCCGGGCCTGTGGCTGGCGCTGGCGCTGGCGCTGGCGCTGGCGCGGAAACCTCCGCGGCATGGACCGACAGGGTCAATACGATCAGCGCCAGACTCTGGGCTGTTTTAATGGCGATACGTTTCAAAATCTCACTCCCTGATATTTTTTATTCGACTCGCGGACCCATCCCGCATCGCGTGGATGCGGACCCTGGCTCGGCGTTGTGATTCTTCTTGCCGATTGCCCTGCGGTTATCTGCCCACGGCCACTCCGTCATCTCCGGCACCAACGCGTGCATTCATTCGCTGTCCCTCGGTGATCGGCCCGCCGCCGTAGATCACCGGAACGGAACTGCCGGTGGAACCGAAGCCCGTGGCGAGTCCCAGCAAGGTCAACGCCTCCGAACGTGCTTTTGAAACTTTGCCGTTGTCGCTCGGCGCCCGCAGCAAAGCCGTGACGCGGCCCACTTCGCGCGCTGCGATGACGCGCTTGGCGTCCTCCGGGCTGGTATCCAGCGTGATGGTGGTGAAACTGCGGCCACGGCCTTCCGGGTCTTTTTCCTGCTGCGAGGATTTTGTGCCGGTGGCCAGGACGGCGACACTCTGCAGCAAGGTGAAGGTGAAATTCTGTTTGTCGTGCTTGATGGAGACCACGATGTCGATCAGGTCGCCGGGTTCAACCATGCCGGACAGGGAACTGATTTCATCCACGGGCACGGTGACGGCCCGGCGACCGGCGGTCAGCCGCGTGGAAAAGGTCGGCACGCGCTGCCCTTCAAGCTGGGCCCAGATCACCGGCTCGCCTGCCTGGGCGGGATATGCGAGCAAGGAGCCTTCGGTGCGACCAAACTGTTCGGGCGTGATCGCGCCGGAGTGGGCCCACTCTTTCGGGATGGCTCGCACAGCCACCGTCTCCGCGGTGAGCGGGCTGCCTTTTGGCAAGTCGGACTTGGCCACAACCACTTGAACCATGGCCTTATTTTTTTCCCGCGCTTCGATCTCCGCCATCTGGCTACTGAGATAGTTTTTTGCGCCGAAGGCAGCCAGCCCGCCCACGCCCAGGGCGGCCAGTAGAACAATCCAGTTTTTATTGATTTTGTAAGCCATGATTCGAGACTTTTAAAGAGGGAGAGAGATGAAGCTGCTTTGTTTGTCGAAAGCGGTTTTGACCGCGGCGAGAAAGAGATCGATGACCGAGGACTCGCCCGAGAAACTGACACCGATCATCATCATGACGACCAGCATGGCTACCAGGTATTCGGTCATGGACTGCCCCGATTGCGCGTTTCTTGACTTCACGGTCATGGCATTTGCACCGTCGTCAGGACAACATTGCTGGCGCCGTCCTTTCGGACCACCACCAGGCGGGCCTCGCGGTTTGCGCCGCCGAACATCAGGACACGACCTGATTCCAGATGTTGCGTGTCACCGTTACGCGGTTCATAACCGCGTTCCTGCAAGGCCTTGGTGATGGAAACAACGTTGGCATCAATGGAATGCTTGTTCATGAGCACCAGCTGCCGTGAAACCTTCCCGGCGTCGGTTGATTCCATGTCGGACAGAACTTGGGTTTCGGCAGGAATCGGAAAGCCAAAGGGCCGATTGGCGGCATTTTCCGCGCCGCGCGCATCGCTTACCGAAACCAGTGTTTCCGTGAACGACGGGCCCAGAACCTTGACGCGAACGGTTACGAAATAATCGCCGCGTCCCTGCGCCAATAAAATCCCGTCAGGCAATTTCTGCTCGGCATGTTTGGGACCCAAGGCTGCGCGATAGAACTGGATGACGTCAGCCGGCCTGTCCTTGCTGAGCACACGCTGCATGCGCATGGGGATTCCGTTCAAGCGCACTTGCTCGCCAATCTGCTCAACTTTTGCATTGCGGGGTGACGGCACGTCGGGCCAGCCGGCCCAGCCCGGCGGCACCCACAGCATTGCGGTCAGGAGAATCCAGGCTGTCTTCATTCATATGCCTCCAACACTCGATCCTGGGGGACCCGGTCGGGATCGACTCGCCCCACTTCGGGCGGCGTGGTGTCCGCGCCCAATATGGCCAGCACAGGATTGCTCATCAGGATTGCGAGCGGTTGCGCAATGACTTCCAGTGGCTGGTATGGGAAGAGAAGGCCGGCGCCCTGAACTTTCGCGGTTACCTGGGCAGGTCCGCTGGCCGCCCACGGGTCTACCAGGACTGTCGTGCCTCGGGTCATGGAAAGCCCGATTGAATCGAAAGGCGACAGGCCGGCGATGTCGGCCACTTCCACCGTAACCTGCCCGGTATATAAATTCTGCTGAGACAGATTGAAGTTGCTGGCCATCGCACCAAAGGGCTGCGAAAGCGAATCTTTTTGGGTTTTCACAACAACGTTTTTGGAAAAATCCGGCAGCAGCGGATTGCCACGGTGGTCAAACCACAGTGTGTTGCGGTGGGCGTTGAAATTTCCAGCCACGTCGTTGGTCTTGACTGGCGCATCGCTGTTGCTGAAAAACCGCCTGCGAACTTCGGTCGCCAGATCGATATCGGATTTCCAGCCGGCCGCGCTGGATGAGTGGCGCACCGTGCCTTCGAACGCGGTGTAGCGGCTCGCCTCTGCCGTTGTTTGCGCGATGTCCATGTACTTGCCCAGCAATGGGACAATCAGAAGCAAAGGCACCATGACAAAGGACAGCACCACGAACTCAACCGTTGACTGGCCTCGCTGGCGGCCCAAGCCCATCGGGCGATTTCTTCTAATCGTCACTGGCTGCCTCCTTGCAGGGATCGATGCCGGTTTTGATTTTCTGCTTGGCACACCACCGCCGAGTTGGATTCTCGGACGATGTCGAAAGCGCCCGTGTGCTTTCAAGCTTGTCATGCTCGGGGGGGAAAAAATGGGCCCGTGGCAGCATGACTTTTACCGCCACGGCGGTTGCCTGCTCTTCGAGCATCGTGTCCTTGCCGGCAACAACCTGTCCTGCAAGCGTCAAATGACCGGGGAATGGCGTCCCGGTGGCGCTCAGGCAAAAAGTCCCTGCCCAGGGACCGGAGATTTCACGCACGTCGCACTTGATGCCCGCATATTCTTTTTGGCCCAGGACCGGGGATACTTTTGATGCATCAGACATGGGGTAAACGCCACCCAGCAAGGCGCCTGTTTTCGGCGCCAGCCGTTTATGTTCGCTGCGCACCCAGTAGCGGCCTTTCTTTGGATGGTTCTTCAATTCATAGTGGGTATAGGCTTGGGGCGCGTAGTGCCAGATGTCCACGCTCTCCTGCTCAACAACCTCGACCTCACATATGGATTTCACCTGCAACACGGTCTTCGTGGTCTGCCGGGCGGCCATTTGCATGGCGGTCGCAAAATACTCGTCTGTTTCCTGCTTTCCGACGTCGGCCAAATTGCCCTTCAAGCTGAACCCGCTCGCAACGACTGTACAGGCGGCCTTATCCTTGGCGCTCGCACCTGCAGGCATCATTGCGCAAACAGATTTCATGAGTTTGCATTGGCCTTCATACGTCTTGAGGGTTTCTTTTGCGGCATTCAAAAAATAGGGGGATGCGCCTGAACGATGGACATGAATGCCTTCAATCGCAGGGGGGACATCCTTTGCCTCCGAGGGCATGGGCATGAGGTGCAATGCCACGACAATCATGAAAAGACAACGCAAGGCAGTAAGGCGCATGGGGATATCGAACATGTTCATGATCAAGGCAGGAGGGCGCCCTGTATGCCTTGGGCGAGCGCGCGTTCAGATGCGGAGACCGGCACAAGACGCACTTGCCAATAAGGATTGAACAGGCTGCCCTTCTCCGCTTTTCCAGAAAAAAGCGGAGAAGGGCCGTCAGGACGCTCAAAATAAACTTCTGCGCGCGCGATCGAAGCGCTCAGCCCGCTGGCGTGATCGCCCTGGTACAAGTCCAGACTGCCGCTGGGTTTGATTATGCTGCTGCCACCCGAGTAGCGTTGCTTGTCACGGCTCTTGGTCACCCGAATAGTGATTTGCGTACGGGGATCGTCCTGTTTCAAGGCACTTTCCGAAAGCTCGTGAAACGCAGGAATCGCCCCGCCTCCAATGCTGTAAGGCGCGGGATCGAAACCATTGGCGATTCCTTCGCTGGAATCCGCCTTTTCACTGGCGCTTGGATTGCTGCTGCGCGAGCCGGCGTAGCTGTAGTTGGAATCATCCAGGTTGTCCGTGGAAAATGCAGTTCCATATCCAATTACCGGTGATTCTGAATGCGTGCATTTAATTCCATTCCATTTGATTTTTATCCCGAAATTGTGAAGTGACAGGGTATCCATGGATTTCCAGCCTTCGGTCAAATCAATTAATTCGGTGCTCCCTCGTTTCTTGAGTTCGCCAGGTGGAATAGAGACTTTGCAGCCCAATATATTTATGACAAGACCAAAATCCCAGTTCCTGCTTTGCAGAAATGCATCACGGCCGTCGCTAACCACCTGCCCCATGCGAACGCGCTCCTCTTTCGAGCTATAGCGCTGGGTAAAACCATGGAAATTGTCAGCAAGCGGGAGCAAATCCACCTTGGCATCCGGGTCGTTCCGCTTGGCCACTTCGTCCATGACGGCTTTTCGGTTAACCAGCGCAACTGCGTTGCCGGGACCATGCACCGCATACTGGGAAACCATAAGCGCCTGGATGGCGGCGTCGTGCATCGGAATCACATACGAAAGCGCAAGCGAGACGTAATCCATGATGGTCTCGATATAGTCCATCAACTGCTTCAGATAGGGACCAACATAAGGAATAAGCTGGAGATAGGGCCCGATCGTATCGGCGGAGGTGCCCATATACTTCGCCCAGGATGCCAGCCCCACGGCCTGTCCGATCGCAATTTCGTTGGCGATGATGGCGCGATTCGTATAGGCGTCGTAATTCAGAACGCGCGCCTCGTAGACGCCCGCGCTATACGCCACTGCATCCGCAGTGTTGGTGAGGCGGATTTTCTCCTGCACCAGCTGGCCGCTGTTGAACATGAAAAAAACCGTCGCTACGACAGCGACAAGCAGAACAAGCGCCAAGGGCAAGGCTTGTCCGCGCTGGGCGTAATGGCTCATCTTGGATGTTTGTTGAGACGCCGCCGCTCCGATTTGAAGAGCGGCGGCATTGTCACTCGTCTATATTGCCCGTGTAGGTGTCGAGGGTCTCTTTTGTGGCGGCCTTGGCGGCACCAGCCGTCGCGGCCGATTGTGCTGCCTCCTTGGCGGTAGTGCCGTTGTTTCCGGCCAGCTCCTGTGCGATCGCGGCAGTCTGGTTGCGTACGGTGCTGCCGAAATACTGATACACGGCAATCGCGGCAATCGCGATGAGGGCAACGATGATGATGTATTCGGTCATGCCCTGACCGCGTTGCAAATGGCGCATGGATTTCATGTCAATTCCCTTTTCGATGGCTGATCAAACCTGCACCCCAGGGGGCGGCTAAGACTGGAGCTACGCCGAAGTGAAACCGGGCGTGGACTCGGAGGCCGAGGGTATGGGTTTAAATCCAGGGAGGCTATAGAGCAACTGCTCTACGACTAAAGTAGTAGTTGAAATGAACGGGCAACACTGAGAACAGCTTAATGAAGGTCGTTCTGCAATTCATAATGGAGCGATGCCGCACTTCAAAAGCCGCCAAACTGCGAATCCGGGTACCGTGAAATCACCAGGCCTTTTTTGATCGCCTTGGCTGCCGCCTGGGCACGCGTATTCACACGCAGCTTGACGAGAATGCTCTGAATTTGATTCCTGACTGTGCCGCGGGCAATGCCGAGGATGGATGCGATCTCGGTGCTCGTCTTTCCTGCGCAGACCCATGCAAGCACTTCCAGCTCACGCGCGGTGAGCGTCCTGCCGGGACGCTCAGCGCTGTTGTCCGCCTTGATTTTGTGAAGAATGCGCAACAGCGTGGCATGCATGTGGGGAACGAGGATGTTGAGCAGAAACCTGTAACGCTCGCCTACAGGTTCGGGGATCTGGTGGAAGCTGAAATAGGAAGCATGGTGACGGGATAAATCGTATACGCCATGTGCGGCAATATTCTGCAGGCCGCTGACTTTGAAGCGCTCCAGCCAGGCACGGTCGAAGTCCGCCTCAGGCATTGCGCCAATGTCGAACAACTGCACTTCTTCGGTTGCGAGCCAGTTGTTTATAACCTCGGAGAAATAGAGCCCGTCCGGCTGCTTGATTAACCGCAAATAATCAGCCGGAAAATTCCAGGAAAAAAGCTTGACGGGTGCAATACCGGCGGGATGTATTCGCCCATACCCGCAAATGAAGGTGCGATGCGGCAAAACGTGTTGCAGATCTTTTCGCACCCACGAAATAAGCTTTTCTCCGGTATTGATCCGGCTGAGTGAATCCAGAAGTTCGATGAGAAATTTTTCGTCTACGGGTGCGGACATATGCTCAAGAAGCCTGCGTGTGTTTGTTTATCGTCTATGTGCCTCGCGTCATGAACCCGCCGCTTAACCAATCTGCAACTGCACTCAATCGATTACGCTTCTACTGCAAAATCACATGAAAAATCAAGCAAAGCCTGGGCAAATCATCGCGACCAGCCGCAGGCCTTCGCTACCGATCCGCAGTCGCTGGCGCTGCGCTGGAAACAGGTGAGGATGAAAAACCGGCGCCGATCGAACGCGTATTTCTCTACCCGCCGCTTGAGCACGCCGAGTCATCGGCGCGGCCTGCTCGCGTTAAAATGGCGGCTTTTGCGCCTTCCGGCCTGCTCATGTCCCGCCAGATCCTCGTCACCTCCGCCCTGCCCTACGCCAACGGCAGCATCCACCTCGGCCATCTGGTCGAATACATCCAGACCGACGTCTGGGTGCGCTTCCAGAAAATGCGCGGCCACGACTGCCGCTACATGTGTGCCGACGACACCCACGGCACCGCGATCATGCTGCGCGCAGAAAAGGAAGGCATCACGCCGGAAACACTGATCGGCCGGGTGTGGGACGAGCACACGCGCGACTTCGCCGGCTTCAACATCGGCTTCGATCATTACTACTCGACGCATTCCGACGAGAACCGCGAGCTGGCGTCAAAAATCTACTTGCGGCTGCAGGAAGCCGGCCTGATCGAAAGAAAAACCATCGCCCAGCTGTACGATCCGGTGAAGAACCTGTTCCTGCCGGACCGCTTCATCAAGGGCGAATGCCCCAAGTGCGGCGCTTTGGATCAGTACGGCGACAACTGCGAGGTGTGCGGCGCAACCTACAGCCCGACCGAGCTGAAGAACCCGGTGTCGGCGGTATCGGGGGCGACGCCGGTGCACAAGGATTCCGAGCATTACTTCTTCAAGCTCGGCGACTGTGAGGCCTTCCTGCGCGAGTGGACCAAGTCGGGCGCGCTGCAGGACGAGGCCGCCAACAAGATGCAGGAGTGGTTCGCCTCGGGTCTCAACAACTGGGACATCAGCCGCGATGCGCCCTACTTCGGCTTCGAGATCCCCGGCGCGCCGGGCAAGTATTTCTACGTCTGGCTGGACGCACCGGTCGGCTACATGGCGAGTTTCGCCAGATACGCCAAGGACACCGGCCTCGACTTCAACGCCTGGTGGGGTGCCGAATCGAAAACTGAACTGGTGCATTTCATCGGCAAGGACATCCTGTATTTCCACGCTTTGTTCTGGCCGGCGATGCTCAAATTTTCCGGCCACCGCCTGCCGACCGCGGTGTACGCGCACGGCTTCCTCACGGTGAACGGACAGAAGATGTCGAAGTCGCGCGGCACCTTCATCACCGCCGACAGCTACCTCGCACAGAAGCTCAATCCCGAGTGGCTGCGCTACTACTACGCCGCCAAGCTCAACGGCTCGATGGAGGACATCGATCTCAACCTCGACGATTTCGTCGCGCGGGTGAATTCGGACCTGGTCGGCAAGTTCATCAACATCGCCAGCCGCACCGCCGGCTTCATCACTAAACTATTCGGTGGACAGCTAGCCGACCTAAACACTATCAAGGAAGCAGCCAGAGCCTCGGATTTCGAAGGTGATTCCGAGAGTTATTCTATCGGAGGTATTGCGACCGGCGTGGCACGCGCGCCTACGCGCCTTGATGTAATTTCAAAGAATTCGGCCCCCCTTCCGGACAAACCTATTGAACAATTTGTTGAGGCAAGGACTCAAGACATTTTAGAGTGGGCTTCTATCCGGGGAGCCAAAATTTCTGATTTCTACGAGAAAAGGGAATACAGCAAGGCTCTCCGGGAAATTGAAACGCTCTTCTCTGTCGCAAACATTTACCTGAGCCAGTTGGCACCATGGGATTTAGCAAAAAAAGAAGGCAGCGAAAAACTATTGCACGGCGTTTGTAGCGTAGCTATCAACTATTTCCGGATATGTACAGTTTATTTGGCTCCAATTTTGCCGACCACCGCTGACAAGGTTGCAGATTTTCTGAACATCTCAAAACTCAGTTGGAATGACGCAAATCGCATCTTGTTTAGCCACGAAATTAAGCAGTACAACCACCTGATGACCCGTATCGACCCGAAAGCAATCGAAGCCATGGTAGACGCCAACAAACAGAATCTCGAACCCACGCCAGCCCCCGCTCCGGTGCGCCACGCCGAAGCGCAGGCGCATGCCGCGCAGCCGGCGGCCGCCATGCCGAAATCCGCCACGCCGGTGTCCGAAACCATCAGCATCGACGACTTCGCCAGGATCGACCTGCGCATCGCGCGCATCGCCAACGCGGAACACGTCGAGGGCGCCGACAAACTGCTGCGGCTGACGCTCGACGTCGGCGAACTCGGCACCCGTCAGGTGTTCGCCGGCATCAAGTCGGCCTATGCGCCGGAAACGCTGGTCGGCCGTTTCACCGTGATGGTCGCCAACCTCGCCCCGCGCAAGATGAAGTTCGGCATGAGCGAGGGCATGGTGCTGGCGGCTTCGGGCGATGCGCCCGGCCTGTTTATCCTGTCGCCGGACAGCGGCGCGCAGCCGGGCATGAAGGTGAAATGAGCACACAAACCCTGCACCTGGTCATTCATGGCCGTGTGCAGGGTGTGTGGTTTCGTGAGTCGATGAAGCAGCAAGCCGAACAACTTGGCATTCGCGGTTGGGTGATGAATCGCGCCGATGGCTGCGTGGAAGCCGTGATTCAGGGAAATGAACCTGCCATAGCAGCGATGCTGGCCTGGACCCATGCTGGCCCGCCCCTGGCCAACGTGACGCAGGTGGAACAGACCGCGGCGGCAGGCGAATTCACGGCGTTCCAGAAGCGCCCGTCAGCCTGAACCCGCAGATTTCACTTCTCGATAGACAAGTAGGTTGGGCTGCAAAGCCCAACGCGGCAATCGGCTATATGTGTTGGGCTTCATTTCATTCAGCCCAACCTACGCGGGCTGCCTTGATGCGGAAGAATCATGGCAAAGTTAAGGTGGGCTCTTTGATTCATTAAACCTGTGACATCAACCGCAGTAGAGATAGGGGGTTAGTGTCAGATTACGCGTCAGAGTAAAGGGTGTGCCATTGCGCTTGCCAGAAAAATACACGCTGTACACACCACCGTTGCACACGACCCCTTCCGGTGTTGGCACGAACATGGCCGCATGGGCAGGGACACGCATGCGAGGATCAGTCGAACTGGTGACCAGGTCACCAGAAATTTCGTTTCCTATGGAATCTCTAACCTGGAAGGTGTCTACAGAAAGGGTTTCGCCCTCATTGACTTGAATATGGAATGCTCCCCACAGCTGTGTGGCTACAATGAAGTTACCAGGCTGTCGCTGCGGTGTCGTTTCAGCCGGATATCCAAGTTGGACTTCCGGGCCATTTGTCATTCCTGTGAACAGAAGGGTGGAATGCATGGAAATACCGATCTGGCGAGCCCCTTGTGTCAGCACCAAGAGCCCGAGATAGGGCGATGGATGCATCAAAAAGCTGACTTCTGACCACATGCCGGTTTGCGGACACGCTCCTGTGTAGCCAACGAAACTACAACGGTCCTGGGTTGTGGCGCCAGTAAAATAGCTATTCTGCACGTTCTCGATGCCAGATATGATCTCGTCTCCCGTGCCGGATGAGTCCAAATAGTGAGCGTGATTCTTTGCCACGGTATCCAACATTGTGCTTTGTGCAAGCAATCCAAGCCCAAGTTGTTGGCGAAGGCCGTTTACAAAGTAAAAAAAAGCTAATTCGCCAGTATTTTCCGAATAAGTTGGCAATGGCACGGTTGCCTGTAAATCTTGACTGGGTGTGCCCCCAGTATCGGGAATATTTGAATCGCCCTCATTGCATCCAATAAGGATTGTGGCCAGCAAGGCCACCGTCATCGAAAACTTGTGCATCTTTCGCTCCTTCATGATTATGTTTTCTACTGAGACTATCGGGCGCAGTATCAATAGCCAGGTATATTCCCAGTTAAATTTGGATATACGTAACCAAGCCAATCACTACCTGAATTTAGCGTGTAGCCCTGAGTGATCATGTTAGCAAGCTCTGATTCAGGAAAGATCGCGTGATCATCGCGGGTTGGTTTTGCGCGACGTGGGGAATGACGTTCATTTCCTGCAGGGCATCATGGCTGGGTCAAGGTTCGGTAGCAATTTAACTTCTGTGGGGCTGCTGACGTGGACCGGATGGGGGTATTTCAGCAGCCTGGCAAAGCTTTCCGACAAACACGCTACGAATTCCGGGACAAAAAAAGCCCGGCTCTGGAGCCGGGCAGAATATCCACCAAAAGAGGAGGATTGGAGGAGACAACACAAGAACCCTTTGCAGGCCCTCGCGTTATTAGAATAGTCTAATATAACGAAATGCCTGTCAACTACTTTCTTGCCCCAAGGCACGAATTGGTACGTATTTGCCATCCCCCGGCATTCAGTACATCACGTTCACCGCCTCCGGCTTGAGCCAGCCCACCAGCGACTCGAGCAGGCGGTCGTCCAGCCGCACCCGCCAGTCCTCGCCCAGACGCACCCGGCAGCGCGCATTCTGGTTGTGGTAATCCACCCATACCGGACAGCCGCCCTCCTGCACCTTATAAGGCGCGAGCAGTTCAGCCAGTTTACGGCCGCTGTTGGACAGAGCATGGCACTGGCCGTTGCACGCCAGCCGCAGCCCCTGGGCAAAGCGGGTGCGCGCGCCTGCCAGGTCATAGATCTTTTCCGCGGTGACCCGCACGCCACCCGAATAGTCGTCGCGGTTCACCTTGCCCTCGATGACCAGCAGGGTGTCGTCCTTCAGCAGATGCCGGCTCTGCTCGTAGAGTTCGTTGAAGATCACCACCTCGACCTGCGCGGTGGCGTCGTCCAGTAACAGGATCAGCATCTTGCCGCGCCGCGTCATCTGGGTGCGCAGCGAGACGACGATGCCGGCCAGCATTACCGGATCGCGCGAGGGTTCAAGGCTGTCGAGCTGCCTTTTGGCGAAACCGGACACCTCGGCCAGATAGGAGGTGAACGGATGGCCGCTGAAGAAATAGCCGAGCGCGGATTTTTCCTGCAGCAGCTTTTCCTGTTCGGACCACTCGGGCACGTCGATCAGGTCTTCGCCGCCGTCGAGCATTTCGCCGAACAGGCCGACCTGGCCGCCGCTGCGTGCTGCGCGGTCGGCGGTTTCCAGCGCCGCGCCTACCGAGGCCAGCAGGCTGGCGCGATGTGCGTTGATGCTGTCGAACGCGCCCGCCTTAACCAGCGCCTCGAGCACGCGACGGTTGAGATAGCGCTTGTCGACCCGCCGCGCCAGATCGAACAGGCCCTTGTAGTCACCGTTGGCCGCGCGCTCGTCGACGATGGCGCCGATGGCCGCCTCGCCGCTGCCCTTGAGCGCGCCCAGACCGTAGCGGATCCCGGTCTTGCTGACGGGATCGAAGCGGTAGCCGGATGAATTGATGTCGGGCGGCAGCATCGTCAGGCCATTGGCGCGGCAGTCCTCGTAGAACACCCGCACCTTGTCGGTGTCGGACATTTCCGATGACATCGTCGCGGCCATGAACTCGGCCGGATAGTAGGCCTTGAGCCAGGCGGTGTGATAGGCGATCAGCGCATAGGCCGCCGAGTGCGACTTGTTGAAGCCGTATTCAGCGAATTTCTCCATCAGGTCGAACAGTCGCTCGGCGACCTTGGTATCGGCCCCGCGCCTGGCCGCACCCTCAAGGAAAATCGAGCGCTGCTTGGCCATTTCCTCGGGCTTTTTCTTGCCCATCGCGCGCCGCAGCATGTCGGCGGCGCCAAGGCTGTAGCCCGCCAGGATCTGCGCCACCAGCATCACCTGTTCCTGGTAGACGATGATGCCGTAGGTCGATTTCAGCACCGGTTCGAGGTCGGGGTGGAAGTACTCGGGCTTCTGCTTGCCCTGCTTGCGCGCGATGAAGTCGTCCACCATGCCGGAGCCGAGCGGCCCTGGCCGGTTCAGCGCCATCAGCGCGATGATGTCCTCGAAGCAGTCGCCTTTCAGCTTCTTTTCCAGGTCCTTGGCCGAGCGCGATTCGGACTGGAACACCGCCGTGGTGTTGCCCACGGCAAACAACCGGTACACCGCCGGGTCGTCGAGCGGCAGATCCTCCAGGCGGAAGTCCTTGCGCTCCTCGTGGCGCCGCACGAAACGCACCGCCTCGGCCAGGATGGTGAGCGTACGCAGCCCGAGGAAGTCGAACTTGACCAGGCCGATCGCCTCGACGTCGTCCTTGTCGAATTGCGACACCATCGATTCCGAGCCTTCGGCGCGGTACAGCGGGCAGAAGTCGGTGAGCCGGCCCGGCGCGATCAGCACCCCGCCTGCATGCATGCCGACGTTGCGGGTGATGCCCTCGAGCTTCTCGGCCAGCGGCAGCAACTCGGCGAGCTCTTCCTCGCTGCTGGCGCGCTCGTCGATCTGCGGCTCCTTCTCGCGCGCTTCGGCCAGGCTGATCCCAAGCTCGTTGGGAACCAGTTTGACGAACTTGTCGACGAACAGGTACGGCAGGTCGAGCACACGGCCGACGTCGCGCAGCACCGCCTTCGCCGCCATGGTGCCGAAGGTGGCGATCTGCGACACCGCCGCGTGGCCGTACTTGTCCTTCACGTACTGGATCACGCGCTCGCGCCCGTCCTGGCAGAAATCGATGTCGAAGTCGGGCATCGACACCCGCTCGGGGTTCAGGAAACGCTCGAACAGCAGGTCGTAGGCAAGCGGATCAAGGTCGGTGATGGAAAGGCTGTACGCGACCAGCGAGCCGGCGCCGGAGCCGCGACCCGGCCCCACCGGCACGCCATTGTTCTTGGCCCAGTTGATGAAGTCGGACACGATCAGGAAGTAGCCGGGGAAGCCCATCTGGATGATGGTGCCGAGCTCGAACTCCAGCCGCTCGGTGTATTCGGGCAGTTTGGCGGCGCGGACATCCGGGTCGGGATAGAGGCGGGCCATGCGCTCGGCGAGGCCCTCGAAGGATCGCTGCCGCATGTAGTCGTCCAGACTCATGCCGTCCGGCGTCGGAAAGTCGGGCAGGCGGCTCTTGCCGAGCTCCAGCGTGAGGTTGCAGCGCTTGGCGATTTCGACGCTGTTGGCGAGCGCCTCGGGCAGGTCGGCGAACAGTTCCGCCATTTCGTCCGGCGTCTTGAAATACTGCTCGGCGGTGAATGGCCGCGGCCGCCGCGGGTCGCCCAGCATCATGCCCTCGGCGATGCAGACCCGCGCCTCGTGCGCCTTGAAGTCGTCAGGCAGCATGTACTGGATCGGATGGGTGGCCACCGACGGCAGCTTCAGCGCCGCGCCGATGTCGAGCAGACCGTCGATCAGGCGTTCGCCGTGCGGCTGGCCGAAGCGCTGCAGTTCCAGATAGTAGCGCCCGGGAAACAGCGCGGCCCATGCTTCGGCCGCCGCGCGTGCGGCGTCCGGCTTGTCGTCGAGCAGTGCCTGCGCGACGTTGCCGCTGTCGCCGCCCGACAGCGCCAGCAGGCCGTCGGTGCCGTCACGCAGCCAGGCAGGATCGATCTCGGCGCGGCCACGATGGAGATTTTCAAGATAGGCGCGGGTGAGCAAATCGCACAGGCGGCGATAGCCTTCGCGATGCTGCACCAACAGCAGCAGGCGCGAGGGGCGGTTCCTGTCCGCGGCGTTGGTCACCCACACGTCGCAGCCGAAGATCGGCTTGATGCCGGCGCCGCGCGCGGCGCGATAGAACTTCACCCAGCCGAAGGTGTTCGACAGGTCGGAGAGCCCGAGCGCGGGCATGCCCGACTCGCGCGCGCGCTTGACCGCTTCGCCTACCCGCACCAGGCCATCGGCGACGGAATACTCGGTGTGCAGGCGGAGGTGGATGAAATGCGGGTCGGTCATGGGGCGAAAGCGGAAATGCAGCTCGCTATTTTAACGCCGCTGCGCGCGACCCAAAAACAAAAGGCAGCCGCAGCTGCCTTTTGTTTTTTGCTCAAGTGCCGGGGCTAGTGTAGTGCTGCATTCTTGACGGCACTTATGTGCAATCCCTTGTAGGTCGGGCTTCAGCCCGACATGTCGGGTTAAAACCCGACCTACGAGGCCGTTATTACATGGCTATAAGTTCCAAACAGAATGCAACACTAC
>JAUYCF010000067.1 GCA_030692355.1 Thiobacillus sp. | reverse complement strand
TGTAGTGCTGCATTCTTGACGGCACTTATGTGCAATCCCTTGTAGGTCGGGCTTCAGCCCGACATGTCGGGTTAAAACCCGACCTACGAGGCCGTTATTACATGGCTATAAGTTCCAAACAGAATGCAACACTACACTAGCGCGGAACGATGTTGCCGCTGTCGTCGGACAGGATGATTTCCACGCGCCGATTCAATTGACGACCCGCGACCGTATTGTTGCTGGCAACCGGATGGGCATCGGCATAACCACGCGTTTCAATGCGGTCTCCGCCGATCCCCATGCCGACCAGAGCCGTCCGTACGGCATCGGCGCGTCGCTCGGAGAGCGGCTGGTTGATACTGAGGCTGCCGGTGCTGTCGGTGTGGCCTTCAATCAACACCTTGCGTTGCGGGTACTGGTTGAGGAAACCGGCCAGTTTTTGCACGTTGCGCACGCCGCCCGGCGACAGCTCCGCCCTGTTGACGCTGAACAACACGTCGCCCAGCGTGATCACCATGCCGCGAGCCGTTTGCTTGGCATCCAGCTCCCTGAGCTGCTGTTCCTGCTGCGCAATCATTGCCTGGTCACGCTCCGCCTGGGCGCGGGCCGCCTCCAAGGCGGCCGCTTTCTGCTCGGCGGTCTGCTGGGCAATCAAGGCCTGCTGCCTGGCCGCTTCGAGTTCGGCCTGTCTCGCCGCAATCTGTGCCTCGTCTCGTTGCGCCTGGGCACTGGCGGCCGCCAATGCGGCCGCTTGCTGCTCGGTGGTTTGCTGCGCGAGCGCCGCCTGCCGCCTGGCTTCCTCAAGTTCAGCCTGCCTTGCCGCAATCAGCGCCCGGTCACGTGCTGCTTGCTGCTCGGCAGTTTGCTGCGCGAGCGCCGTCTGTCGCCTGGCCGCATCGGCTTCGGCCGTTCTCGCCGCAAGGCGAACCTGGTCGCGTTGGGTACTGGCACTGGCAACCGCCGCCTCGGCGGCTTTGCGCTTGGCGATTTCCTGCGCGATCGCCACTTGCTGCCTGGTGAGATAGGCCAGCTGATTGACCGCGGCATCGTCACCTTTGCTCAGTGCCGCATCCGCCTTGTTCAGCGTCTCGCCGGCCTTCTGCAACTCAATCGGCGCCAGAGTCACGACCTGGGAGTTGGTTCGTGCGCTGCTGTAAGCACTGCGCGCGTCCTCGAGCGCTGTGTTTTTCGGCGGGAGGGTGGTGCAGCCCGCGAGCATCGCAGCTGCGATCAGGCTCAGGGGAAGGTATCGATTTTTTTTCATGTTGAGCTCCATTGACGGTTATTTGGATTGACGGTCGATTTCCTGGCGCAGCACGCGAATATCGTCCTGCAGTGCATCCGCGGCGCGTTGTGCCTTGACTGAACGCGCCATCTCCGCAGCCAGCCTGGCGTCAACCTCCGCCTGCTCCGCCAGCTTCAAGGCAAGCTCAAAATCCTTGTCTGCCATGGCCCGCTCGGCAGCAGTCAGCTTGTCCGAAGCAGACTTGAACTGGACCGGTGCAAACTCAGCGCCGCCGGCGCCCATTGCATTGCTGACAGCGACCCGGGAAACGGCCATCTGCTCTGTCGGTGCCGGGGTGCTCGCGCAACCCGCCATTACCATGACAGCCACGGCAGCCACGGCAGCCATGCCAATCCTGCGCGCCATTTGATTCAATTTGGGGGGGTGTGTGTTTTTCATCATCTTTTCATCCATTGAGTTGTACATCGAACACAATCGTTGCAATGACGGCTTGGTGTGATTGCAGCCGTTATTAATCATAGTAGTCAAAAAATGCAGGGGGCTACTTGGCGGACGTCCTGCGTTTAGTCGACGTCATGCATTCTCCCTGCTGGCAACAATACGGAGGATAGGGGGGGGCGTCTGTGCGGCATCGTACATAACGATGCCATGCGTCCGGCAGCCCAGTCTGACTACACCACACCCTTCCGCGCTATGTGCGCCACCGTACCGACCCTATCTGTTTTTTAAACTATATTTTGATCAAGCCTTCTTTGACTATATTTAATCAAGGCTTTAACACGATATGCGGCGAAGCCCATTCAGGCCCTGCCGCATGACACTAGCCTGTCGGCGAGAAACCGGCACCAAGCAGTTCTTTTTTTTCTTACCTATGGAGAATCCACCATGAATAAATTCAGCAAAGTTCTTTCAGCAGCATTCCTGGCCGTTGCGCTGGGATCCGTCGTGGCGTGTGCGCCCACTGAGACGCGATCGGGAACCGGCCAGTACATCGACGACACCGTCATCACCGGCAAGGTAAAGGCGGCCTTGATCGAAGACCCCATGACGAAGGCCACGGAGATCAACGTCGAGACCTTCAAGGGCGTGGTTCAACTGAGCGGTTTCGTCTCATCGCAGGCTGCGTCGAACCGGGCGATTGAGCTTGCTCGCGGCGTCGCCGGCGTGAAATCCGTCAAGAACGACATGCGGATCAAGTAAGCCATCGTTTCCCCAGGGACGCGGCCGGACCTTGAGTTCGGCCAGGTCTTGGGGGCAGAAAGACCCGCATGCTGCAAGGCTTGCGGGTCTTTCTGCATCTGGAGATTACGGATCAGTGCGCAGGCGGAAGCTGCCCGACCCAAGCGCACATCTCAAGCGGGCGATGGAAATAATATCCCTGGAAACGTTCGCACCCCTGCTGGCGCAGGAAGGCAAGCTGGGCTTCGTTTTCCACCCCTTCTGCCACCACCTCGAAATGCAGATGGTGCGCCATCGAGAGAATGGTCTCCACCAGCGCGACATCGTTGGGGTCGTGCGGAATGTCCTGCACGAAGCTCTTGTCGATCTTGAGTTCGGATAGCGGCAGGCGTTTGAGGTAGGCCAGCGACGAATAGCCGGTGCCGAAATCGTCGATGGAGAAGCGCAGGCCGAGCGCCCCCAGTTCGGTCATGCGCGCCACCGATTCGGAGGCGTGTTCGATCAGCAGGTTTTCGGTGATTTCCAGCGTGAGGTAGGACGGGTCGGCACCGGTGGCGGCAAGGATTTCCTTGATCCGTTGCACGAAATCGGCCTGATGGAACTGCCGCGGGCTGACGTTGACGCCGATGCGCAGGCCGCGGCCCTCGGCGTCGAGGCGGGCGATGAGCAGGCAGACTTCGCGCAGCACCCATTCCCCCATGGGCACGATCAGACCGGACTCCTCCGCCAGCGGGATGAAGCTGGCCGGCATCACGAGGCCACGCCGCGGGTGGCGCCAGCGCACCAGGGCCTCGGCCCCGATCACCTTGCCGTCGCCATCCACCTGCGATTGCAGGTGGAGTTCGAAGCTGCGTTCGCGCACCGCCTCGCGCAATTCGCGATCGAGGGCATAGCGCTCGACAACGGCTTCCTGCATGGCGGGCTCGAAATAGGCCAGGGCATTGCGGCCGCGCTCCTTGGCCCGATACATGGCGGTGTCGGCCTCGCGCATGAGGTCTTCCACGCTTTCTGCACCCTTGGGAAACAGGGTGATGCCGATGCTGGCGCCGGTCACGTATTCCTGGCCGTCGATGCCGATCGGGTTTTCCAGCGCACCGCGAATCTTCTCCGCCACCGTCATCGCCAGCGCGCCGGTGTCCTCGAGGTTCGCCGCCAGATCAGGCAACAGGATCACGAATTCGTCGCCGCCCAGCCGCGCCACCGTATCGCCCAGCCGCATGTAGTATTCCAGCCGCCCGGCCACCTCGCGCAGGACGGAATCGCCCATGGCATGGCCATGCACATCGTTGATGCGCTTGAACTGGTCGAGGTCGACGAACAGCACGGCGCCGCAGCGTTGCTTGCGGCGTGCGGCGGCCAGCGCCTGGGTCAGCCGGTCGAGGAACAGAATCCGGTTGGGCAAGCCGGTCAGCGCGTCATGGTAGGCCAGGCGCTCGATTTCGGCCTCGGCACGCCTGGCCTCGGTGGCATCCAGGCAATGTCCGATATACCCCAGGAACCGGCCCTGGCTGCCAAAGCGCGCGCTGCCCTGGCCGATGATCCAGCGGTACTCGCCGCTGGCGTGGCGCAGGCGATATTCCATGGAAAACGGCTCGCGACGGTCGAAGGCGGCGCGATAGATCTCGGTGCAGCGCGCACGGTCGTCGGGATGCACGCCTTCGAGCCAGCCCTGTCCCAGTTCCTGCTCCAGCAAGCGGCCGGTGAAACGCAGCCAGGGCTCGTTGAAGTAATCGAATTCCATGTCCGTCCCGGCCGTCCACACCAGCGCCTGTCCGCTGTTGGCCAGGGCGCGGAAATGCAGTTCGCTGTTGGCCAGTTCCTCGCGCAGCCGGTATTCCTCCGACACATCGCGAAACACCAGCACCACACCCTGCAATTCTCCCCGTGCGTTGCGAATCGGCGCAGCGCTGTCGGCGATGTGGTAGCGCGCGCCATTTCGCGCCAGCAACGTGGTGTGGTTGGCCAGCCCCACCACCCGCCCCTCGCGGATGACGCGCGTCACCGGAATCTCCGAAGGTTCGCCGGTGAGCGCATTCCGGATCACGAACACCTCGGCGATACGACGTCCAAGGGCCTCGGCCTGGGGCCAGCCGGTGAGGGTTTCCGCCACCGGATTCATCAGCGTGATGCGTTCTTCGGTATCGGTGGCCAGCAGGGCGTCACCGATGGAGTTGAGGGTGATGGCAAGCCGTTCCTCGCTGGCGGCCAGGCTTTCCTGCGCCTCCTGGATGGCGCGCGCCATGGCATTGAAGTTCCCGGCCAGCACCGCGATCTCCTGCGGACCCTGCTCGGGCACCCTGACATCCAGCTGCCCGCTGCGCAGGGCATTGGCCGCACGGCCCAGATTACCCAGCGGCATGGCCAGGTAGCGATGCAGCAGCCAGCCCAGCAGGCCGATCAGCAACAAGGTGGCGATCAGGTCAAGGGCGCGCGCCTTGAACACGAAAGCGCGCATTGCCCGCCGCTCGCGGGTGAGATCGAAACCGATATACACCATGCCCAGTCGCTGGCTGCGCAACTGCCGCGGTTCGGATTCGGCGGGGCGCGGAAAATACTGCGTCGCGGCAACCCGGCTGCCGTCCGGGCTGAGGGTAAAAAACGCCGGCAGCCGTGCTTGTTTCTCTTGCGCAAAGCGGCGCATATCGAAACCCGGCAGCACGTCGGCAGCGAGCCTGCCGCGCCAGGCCGTGCGATGGGCCGCCGCCAGCACGCGGCCGCTGTCGTCGAGCAGCAGCACGACCTCCACGCGCGGGTCGGTCGCCGTCCCGGCCATATCGTCTTCCACCAGGCCGCGGTTGGTTTCCCAGCCCTGCTCCGCCATGCGCGCCAGATGTTCCGTCTGGATCAGGATATCCGCCCTGGCCTGCTGGTCGAGCTGTCCCAGGCGCTTGTGCAACGCATTCGCCACCGAGACGCCCAGCATCACCAGCGCCAGCAGCGCCAGCCCCAGGGGCAAGGCGATGCGCAGCGGCAAATGCCGCATCGTCATGACAAGGCCGGCAAAAAATGCGGGGAGGCCAGCCCTTCCCGTGCGGGATCCAGAGAATGCGCCCCAACGCGCATCAGGGGAGGCTGGCCGCTACGGGCGCTCGCCAGCGCACGCGGCGCCAGTGCGCGAACAACAAAAAATCGGCGGTATCCCTGATTCATCTATCCTCCTTTTGCCTGGTTGCCCGCATCGCCTCCCGCAAGCGCGCTTCGCCGGGAAACCGATCTCCACGAACCAAATTTGTTGTTTTCGACTGATGTGGCTTTATTCTGGCACGAATAAAGTTAAAGCATTCAAGCAAATTCGCCAGCGGGGGAACGTCGAACCGCGATACGCACTGCCTCTTCCGCCTGAAAGACGAACCGAAATGAATGAACTGATCGCCTGGCTGCCTGCCGAACTGGTCACTCTGCCGCGCTACGTGGTGGCGCTGGCGATCGGCCTCTTGATGGGACTGGAGCGCGAGCGCAACCCGGCAGCGAAAGCGGGGCTGCGCACCTTTGCCCTGACCGCGCTGTTCGGCGTGCTGACAACGCATCTGGCAACCGAACTGGGCGCGCCGTGGCTGGTCGCGGTGGGCCTGCTGCTGGTCGGCGGCATGATGATCGCGGCCTATCTGCATGCGCCGCAAACCGCCGACGGCGACCCGGGCACGACGACGGTGGCGGCGCTGCTGCTGTGCTACGGCCTCGGCGTTCTGGTGTGGCACGACGAAATCCAGCTGGCGGTAATGCTGGGGATCGCGGCGACCATGCTGCTGTATTTCAAACCGGAACTGCGCGGCCTGAGCGAGCATCTCTCGCGGCGCGACCTGCTGTCGGTGCTGCAGTTCGCGGTGCTGGCGCTGATCATCCTGCCGCTGCTGCCGAACCGGGATTACGGCCCCTACGGGGCGATCAACCCGCATCAGGTCTGGTGGATGGTGGTATTGGTCGCGGGCGTCGGGCTGGCGGGCTATGCCGCGCTGCGCGTGGTCGGGCAGGAGCGCGGCGCGGTGATGCTGGGCCTGCTCGGCGGGCTGGTGTCGTCCACCGCCACCACGCTCTCGTTCAGCCGCCACGCCCGTGCCAGCGACACGATGATTCCGATTGCGGCCATCGTCATCGTGCTGGCCAACCTGGTGGTGCTGGTGCGCCTGGGCGTGCTGGCTGCGCTGCTGGCCCCGGAGGTGATGCCGCAGCTGTTGCCGGTGCTGATCGGCGGGCTGATCGTCGGCGGTCTGGGCGCCGCGTATGGCGTGCACCGGCTGCGGCCGCAGGGCGAACTGCCCACACTGGCAATGGGCAACCCAACCGAGCTGCGCACGGCGCTGGGATTCGGCCTGATGTATGGCGTGGTGCTGCTGGCGGCGGCATGGCTGTCCGACTGGCTCGGGACACGCGGCTTGTATGCGGTGGCGCTGCTGTCGGGGCTGACCGATGTCGACGCCATCACGCTGTCCAGCCTGCGTCTGCACAATCTTGGCCAACTGCCGGTGGGGATTCTGGTCAACGTCATCACGCTCGCGGTGCTGGCCAATCTGCTCTTCAAATCGATGCTCGCCCTGGTCATCGGCGGCTGGCAGATGGCGCGCCATGCGATGGCAGGCATGGGCGCGCTGGGGCTGGGACTGATCGCGGCCTGGGCTATAATCCGGGGCTTTTCCGCCTAGCCACACACTCAATCATGGAAGCCGAAAGCCTCAATCAGATCGAATCCAAACTCGCCGACCTGGGCGAGCGTGCCACCCAACTCAGGGGGTTTCTTTGACTACGCAGTAAAGAAAGACCGCCTGGAAGAAGTCAGCCGCCTGGCCGAAGCGCCGGATTTCTGGAACGACGCCGAGAAGGCGCAGGAACTCGGCCGCGAACGCAAGTCGCTGGAAGACGTGGTGCTGGTGCTCGACCGCGTGGCGTCGGGCCTCAAGGACGCTGGCGAGTTGTTCGAGATGGCGCGCGAGGAGAACGACGACGACACCCTTGCCGCCGTGCAGGCCGACATCGCCGCCATCGAGAAAGGAGTCTCCACGTTGGAATTCCGCCGCATGTTCAACCACCCGGCCGACCCCAACAACTGCTTCATCGACATCCAGGCCGGCGCCGGCGGCACCGAGGCCTGCGACTGGGCGTCGATGCTGCTGCGGCAATACCTGAAATACGCCGAACGCAAGGGTTTCAAGGCCGAGCTGCTGGAAGAATCGGACGGCGACGTCGCCGGCATCAAATCCGCCAGCATCAAGATCGAGGGCGACTACGCCTACGGCACCCTGCGCACCGAAACCGGGGTGCACCGCCTGGTGCGCAAGTCGCCGTTCGACTCGTCGGGCGGGCGCCACACCAGCTTCGCCAGCATATTCGTCTATCCGGAAATCGACGATTCCTTCGAGATCGACATCAACCCGGCCGACCTGCGCGTCGACACCTACCGCGCGTCCGGCGCCGGCGGCCAGCACATCAACAAGACCGATTCCGCGGTGCGCATCACCCACCTCCCCAGCGGCATCGTGGTGCAGTGCCAGAACGACCGCTCGCAGCACAAGAACCGCGCCGAGGCGATGTCGATGCTGAAATCCAAGATGTACGAAGCCGAGCTGCGCCGCCGCCAGGTCGAGCAGGACAAGCTCGAAGCCGGCAAGGCGGACGTCGGCTGGGGCCACCAGATCCGCAGCTACGTGCTCGACCAGTCGCGCATCAAGGACCTGCGTACCAACGTCGAAGCCACCAACACGCAGAAGGTGCTCGACGGCGACCTCGATATCTTCATCGAGGCGAGCCTGAAACAGGGCGTGTAAACAAAGGCTTGCGCCCGGCGTGGCAGACGTATATCCTGTATATACACAGGAGGCCCCCATGCTCACACGCGTCTTCAAAAGCGGCAACTCGCTGGCAGTCCGCATTCCCAAGGAGTTGGCCATCGTCGAAGCCGGCCAGGATATCGAGATTGAAAAAGTCGGCGACACCCTGGTGCTGCGCCCGATCGTCAAGCGCAAGCTGACCGGGCTGGCCGAAGCGTTCGCGGCCTTCCCGCCAGGTTTTATGGCCGAAGGCCGCGAATTCCATGAGCAGAAAGAACGCGATTGGAGCGGCTTCGGTGAAAGCGCCGCGGTTCATCAAAACAGTCCAGAGTACAAACCGGTGGGCGACAAGTAAGCTCATGCGCTACTTGCTCGACACCAACATCTGCGTCCACCTCATCCAACGCCATCCGCCCGAACTGCTGCACCGCTTTCAGGAATTTGATTATGGCGATCTGGTTATCTCCGTTGTTACCCTGGCTGAATTGCGACACGGCGTCGAGCGTGACCCAAGCATCAAGCACGAGGCCCAGCGTGCGCTGGATGATTTACTGACCTATCTGCCTGTGCTGCCGCTCGATAACACTGTCGCCGTGAAATACGGGGTTTTCGCCGCCGCCGTCCGCGACCGCCGTCGCGACGCGCTGGATCGCCTGGTCGCCGCGCACGCCGCCAGCCTCGGCCTCACACTCGTCACCAACAACGAAGCGGATTTCAGGGATTACCCCGGACTCTTGGTCGAAAATTGGGTTCAGGACACATGACCGACGCTGCCGGCATTCCCCCCACCAAGCTAGCCCGGGAAAGCCTGTCGGAATTTCTCGCCCCGGGCCTGATCGCGGAAGACATCCCGCCGCTGTTTCCGCTGCTTGCCGCGCGCCCGCTGATCGGCGCGCTGATCGCGCTGTTTCGCGGCGGCGACGAGGAAGTGCTGATCCGCCTCATGGTGTTGCGCGAAGTCGGCCTGCGTGCCGACGCGCCGGAGTGGACGCCGCGCGAGCTCGAATCGCATTTCGCCTACCTGTCGCAGACCAAGCTCAACACCGTGCTGGCGCGGCTGCGCGAACATGCCTTGCTGTTGTGGGACAGCGAACGCCGCGTCTATCAGCTCTCGACCGAGGGCCGCATGGTGCTGTCGGCGCTGTCGAATCTGCTGGCGTTCAACGCCGAACAGGACGGCGAACTGGGCTTTCTGGCGGCGCAGGTCGCGGCCGGGGCGGCAGTCGGCAAGCTCGCACCGGAAGCCTTGTCCCACCTCCTGGCACGGCTGGGCGAACTGGAAGAAGAGTTTGCGCAGGCTGTGGCCTCCGGTTCGGAATTCCGCCTGCGTGCCGCGCAATCCAAACTGGCCTCGGTGCAGCAATGGCTCGACCGCGCCAACGCGGTGATGAAAAATCTCAGCGACGCCGGCCTCGACGACGACAGCTGGCGGCTGGCGCAAAGCATCGGCCAGCGCCAGTCGCGGCTGTTGCGCATGGCATCGGTGTTCCAGCGCGAACTGGCTGCGATTGCGCGCCAGCAGGTGCATCTGTCGCAGGGCGGGCTATCCACCTCCGAGCTCGCGGCCTGGCTGAAAACCCGGTCGCTCGACAGCCTCGCGGCATTGGCCGACGGACAGTTGGCGACAACGCCGGAATGCAGCTTTGTGCTGCCCGACGTGATGCTCGACAACACCGAGGAATTCGTCACGCGCGAGCAGCCCAACCGCAAGACCTCGGCGATGCCCGCGCCCGCCGAAATCGAATACACCCGCGACATCCCGCTGGAGCCGCCGCGCGAACTGCTCGAACTCACCCGCATGCTGGCCGGTCTGGCCTCGTCCGCGAGCGTTGCCGATACCGTCGTCGGCGGACACTTCGGCGCGGCTTCGTACCGCCTGTCGCTGCTCGCGCTGATTGGCGAAACCAATATCGGCCCCGAGCTTGCGCCGCTCGCCGGGCTGCCGGTGACGCTGGAATGGGGAGAGGAAATGGAGGCGGTCGGACGCGGTGAGGTCGCGCGAATCAGTGCCGGCCGCATTCTCTCCACCCCACATGCCGCGGATGATGGCGCGTCCCCGCGCGACGCAAACCTGGACGAAACCCAATGAATACTGACCCCGCCGCCCGCCTGATCGCCCGGCTGCTGGCGCTGCGCCACCTGCCGCGCGAAGACCTCGAAGTCCGCCGCCTGCTGGTCGACACAAGCTTTCGCGACGAGGTCGAAATCCGGCTCGCCGCCAGCGGCCTGCGCCTGCTCGCGCAGCCCTTCGCCGCCCACATTTCGATCGCGCTCGCCCGCGAGCACGAAGCTGCCGTGTTCGAGCAGAACGACGCCTGGCAGGCCTCGAACATCGGCCTGCCCAAGGATGCCGCCGCGCTGCTGGTGATCCTGTGGGCGCTCATCATCCTGCCCAAGCGCGAGCGCCAGATGGCCAGCGAATCGACGCAGACCGACACGCAGAATGAACTGTTCGAAACGGTGAAGCTCACCCCGGCCGCACACGACGCTTCGCGCGGCATTCCCGAAAACGTGCTGCTGGAAGACTACGGCAAGCTGCTCGGCGGCAAGGCACGGCTGCAACAGTTCGCGCTGCCGCAGCTGTCGCGGCTGGGCTTTATCGAACGCCGCAACAAGGTCATCCACGAAGGTCCGCTGCTCGACCTCGCTTTCGACTACGCCGAATTCGCGCCGCGCATCCTCGAAGGCGCGCTGTCCGACCTGCTCAAACAACGCGGCATGCTGGAAGCGGTTCCAAACGACGCACCTGAACCCGCATCCGAGGACAACGCCTGATGTTCCGCCTGCTCGAACTCGAAACCGTTCACTGGGATTTCTGGCGCAGTTTCCGCCTGCCGCTCGACGCCTCCATCGTCACCATTTCCGGCCCCAACGGCTCGGGCAAGACGACGCTGCTCGACGCGCTGCGTACCCTGTTGGCGCTGGACTGCTCGAAAAAGCGCGACTACAAACGCTACGTGCGCCGCAACGGCGAAGACTTCTGCTGGCTGCGCGGCGTGATCGACAACCAGCGCCCGCCGGGCAGCAGCCGCCGCCCGTTCGGCCTGCCCTACACCAGCGACCGCATCACGCTCGCCTGCCGCATCGACAAGAAAGGCGGCGACTGGACGCGCAAATACTGGATCGCCGACGGCGAAGTCGCCCTGGCCGACCTCGAACAACAGGGCGAGGAATTCGGTGTGCGCGACTACCAGCGCATCCTCCACGGCGCCGGGCTATCGCCCGCCATCGCCCGCGTGCTCTCGCTCGAACAGGGCCAGACCGACAAGCTGTGCGAACTGTCCCCGCGCGAACTGCTCGACCTTGTGTTCCAGGTGTTCGGCGACAAGGACGTGCTCGACCGTTACCAGGAAGCGCGCCACCATCAGGAACACACCACGCGCGAACTCGACGCCGGGCAAAACCAGCTCGAAGCGCTCGGCAACAATCTCGAAAAGCACGAGCAGAAGGTCAACCGCTACCGCGAATGGCAGCGCCTCAATCAGGAGCGCGTCGAACTCGTCAGCGAAATCCGCCCGCGCCTCGAACACAGCCTGCTGCAGCGCGAGGCCGACCATGCCGCGCGCACGCTGCTCGCCCAGCGCCGCGACTGGCGCGCCAAACGCGCCGAGCGCGCCGTGCTGCACATCGAATCCGACGCGCTCGACGCCGCGCTCGCCCAGGCACAGCTGCGCAAACAGGCGGCTGCGGAAAACGAGCGCATCCAGAACAACGCCCTCAACGAGATCAACCGCGAACTCGGCGGCTGGGAAGTCCTCGTCAAACAGCAGCAACGGCTGCAGGAACAGGCGCAGGCGGCAGGCGGACAGCTCGCCGACGCAAACGAAATCGAGCGCCTCGAATCCCAGCGCGCCGATCTGCTGGTCAGGATCGCCGGCCTGCAGCAGCGCCAGGGTCAGCTCGACGAGATGCTGGAAAACCTCGCCGCCGGACGCCGCGCCGACCCCCACGACGTCGCCGCGTTCCGGCAGGCGCTGACACAGGCCGGCATCGCCCACCACCTGCTCACCGACGTCGTCGAGATCGTCGACGCGAGCTGGCAGCCGGCGGTCGAGGCCGCGCTCGCGCCCTTCGCCCACATCGTGCTGCTGCAGCACGCGCGCGACGCCGAACGCGCCATGGCGCTCGGCGAGAAACAGCGCTACCGCAATTTCATCGTCCCTGACTGCGTGACCGCCGGTCTCGCGCCGCAAGGTTCGCTGCTCGAAGTGGTGCGGTTTTCCAGCCCCGTGCCGGAATGGCTGCTGCGCACGCTGGAGCGCACCCGCCGCGTCGAAGACGTCGCGGCGGGCAGCAAACTGCCGCGCGGCGAGGACTGGATCACGCGTAACGGTTATCTGCGCGAACGGCGCGGTGGCCGCCATGCCGCGCCGGAACAGGCGCGCTTCGGCCGCGCCCGGCTCGACGCGCTGCGCGACGAGCGCGCCCGGCTCGACAAGCAGCTTGCGCCGCTCAAGGCCCAGCAGGCCGAACTCGCAGGGAAAATCCACGGCATCAAGGCGCAGTTGACCGGCGAGACCGCCGCCGCGCAGCTGGCGCAACGCGCCGCCGAATTCGCCGAGGCGCGCAGCCAGTACGAAGCGCTGGTGCTGCGCCGCCGCGACAACGGCGTCCTCGCCGCGCAACAGGAACGCGAAGCCGCCGACGAAGCCGTGACCGCCGCCCGCTCCCGCCGCACCCGGCTCGACGCCGATATCGCAAGACTCGACAGGGAAACCGCCGAGCGCGAAAACCGGGCCGGTCGCGAAGAACAGATCCGCCGCCGCCTGCGGCTGCGACGCGAACGCCGCCAGTTCCCGCCCGCCTGGCACGATGCTTCGGCCAACCAGCAGCTGGTGGAAAAATGGCGCGACGCGACCAACGTCGACCGCCGCCTCGCCGAAATCGACACCAAGTTCGCCGACGAAAGCTGGGAAACCGACGACACCGTGGTCGCCCTGCGCGACAAGATCGCCGCCAATTACCAGCAGATGGAGCGCGATCTGGCTGCGCGCCGGCGCGACAACGAACTCGCCAGCGAACAAACCAGCGCCGCGCGCGAAAACTACATCGCGGTGCTGCGCCACACCGTCGGCCGCTACGCCAGGAACCTCAAGACCCTGGGCGAAGTCGCCGGCATCAGGGTCGAGCACGAGGCGGTGGCGCTCGGCAACGACGACGTCACGCTGGCGCAGGCCGGGCTGGCGGTGCGCTTCGATTTCGACGCCAAGGGCTTCATGGGCATGAACGACGGCGACGCCTCCGGCGGCCAGCAGGTCATGAAATCGCTGATCCTGCTGGTGGCCCTGATGATGGAGGAATCGCGCCCCGGCGGCTTCGTCTTCATCGACGAACCCTTCGCGCACCTGGACATCGTCAACATCGAGCGCGTGTCGGGTTTTCTCAAGGCCACCCGCGCGCAATACCTGCTCACCACGCCGGTCACGCACAACGTCAACATCTACGACCCGGCGACGCTCACCCTGGTGACGTTCAAGAAACGTCCGGGCGAGGCCTGGGCGCCGGGCGTGAAGGTGTTGATGCGCGACACCTCAACGGCGCACTGACCATGCTGCGCATCACCCCACAGAGCAAAACCCGGCGGCAGCGCGTTTCGGACCAGCCGCCGCGCGGGCTCGACACCCTGCCCGACGACTGGCGGAGTCTGCTGAAACGCTGGGCCAGGCGCGGCGGCGACAGCCGCTGGGAAACGCTCAAGGGCGACGCGGGCGTGGGGCGGCAGAATCTGGCGCAGGCGCTGCTCGACTGGCTGCTGAATAACGGCTGGGTGGTGCTGACCGAAAAGTTCGAACGCGCGGAATGGTGGCCGTACCGGGTGCAGTTTCTGGAACCCGCCACCCTGCGCGCAGCGCTCGGCATCGCGGATGCGGATGCGATGGCCGCGAACTGGCAAACCCTTCGCGACGCCCTGCCGCCGGATACGCCGCTGCTCGACGCGCTCGATGCGCTGCCGCCCAAAACCGCGCTGGCCCGCGCCGACCTGGCCACGGCACTCGCCCGCTGGCAGCTTGAGCAGCGCAGCGGCACCCAGCGCGACTTCGCCCTGTTTGCGCGCGGCGCCACCAAGGCGGTCACCTCCGCCGAATGGGCATGGCTGGCCCTCGCAACCGATCTCGCCGCATGGGGAATCGAACGCCACACACCCTTACTGCTGGTGGCCGCGCCGGTCACCCTGCGCCTGCCCCAAGGCGTGCTCGACCTCGCCGCCTGCGCCGATTTTTGCGCCCTCACCCCCACCACCCTGGCTGCCGCCACGTCCGCAGACGGCACGCCGGCCCGCTGGCATCTGGTGGAAAACCGCACCAGCTTCGAGCGCGTCGCGCGCACGCGCGCAGCCGACGCCGGCATGATCTGGCTGCCCGGTTTTCCGCCCGGCTGGTGGCGCGAAGCCGTCGCGCACTTGCTGACGCTGGCACCCGCCCCCGCCGCCATCGCCTGCGACCCCGACCCCGCCGGCATCGCCATCGCCCTGCAGGCCGGGGCGCTATGGCAAGCCGCCGGACTCGACTGGCAGCCCTGGCATATGGACATCGCCACCCTGCAAGGCGTGCCCAGCCGTAGCGCGCTCAATGCCTGGGACCAGACGCGCATCGCGCAACTTGCGCAAAACGCCCTGCCCGATTCCCTGTCCGCACTGCTTGGCTACATGCGCGAACACAACGTCAAGGGTGAACAGGAAGGTGTTTTGTAGCGGCATGCCTGCCTTTTCGGAGAAATAATCCTGGAAAAGGGGCAATGCCTTGGCCGCCGAATAGGCAACATGAAGAGAGCATGAAGGCCGACGTGGCTGCATGGGAGCGAGGCCGAAACAACAGCTTGAAAAAGATTAACTGGGAATTTACAACTTCGGATGCGCGGATCAAGCTGACGCGACTTTATCCGGAATTATGAATGCTACCTGGGACCAGGATGATTCCGCATGAGACCAATGCTGCCTGACGGCAGACTTGCCTGTCAGCCAATGCCCCACTTTTCTACCGTCAAATAAGCGCCCCGTCTGAAGCCGCACGGATGCGACGGTAAATGCAGACACCGAGATTTCAAAAACAAATCCACCGTCAGATTTACCGTCAAATCTTCGCGCTGCACGCGTGAACCGCCGACAAGTGACAGGTGTAAATCCTTTCGGCATCAATCATTTACCACCGAAAATCCGCGCAATTGACGATGTTGCCGAAGTGATTGTCAAAAACCGACAAGCCACGGATAGCGCTGAACAAATTCTTTCCGCTTCGGATGCCCGTTACTCCCACTCAATCGTCGCCGGCGGCTTGCCGCTGATGTCATAGACGACGCGGTTGATGCCGCGCACTTCGTTGATGATGCGGTTGGAAACCTTGCCGAGCAGGGTGTAGGGGAGTTCGGCCCAGTGGGCGGTCATGAAGTCGCTGGTGACGACGGCACGCAGCGCCACCACGTAATCGTAGGTGCGGCCATCGCCCATGACGCCGACGGATTTCACCGGCAGGAAGACGGCGAAGGCCTGGCTGGTTTTCTCGTACCAGCCGCTCAACCACAGTTCTTCGATGAAGATGGCGTCGGCGCGCCTGAGCAGTTCGGCATATTCGCGCTTCACTTCGCCGAGGATGCGCACACCCAGGCCGGGGCCGGGGAAGGGATGGCGGTAGACCATGGCGTGCGGCAGGCCCAGCGCGATGCCCAGTTCGCGCACTTCGTCCTTGAACAGTTCGCGCAACGGTTCGAGCAGCTTCAGGTGCAGGGTGTCGGGCAGGCCGCCGACGTTGTGGTGGCTCTTGATGGTGTGCGCCTTCTTGGTCTTGGCGCTGGCCGATTCGATGACGTCGGGATAGATGGTGCCCTGCGCCAGCCATTTGGCCTTGGGCAGTTTTTCGGCTTCTTCCTGGAACACGTGGACGAATTCGCGGCCGATGATCTTGCGTTTCTGCTCGGGATCGGTGACGCCGGCGAGCGCATCCATGAAGCGGTCGCGCGCGTCGACGTGGATGACCTTGACGCCGAGGTTGTCGGCGAAGGTCTGCATCACCTGCTCGGCCTCGTTCAGCCGCAGCAGGCCGTTGTCGACAAAGACGCAGGTGAGCTGCGTGCCGATGGCGCGGTGCAGCAGCGCCGCGACCACCGAGGAATCGACGCCGCCGGACAGCCCCAGGATGACTTCGTCGCTGCCGACCTCGCTTCGCACGCGGCCGATGGCTTCGTCGACGTAATCGGGCATGTTCCAGTCGCCGGCGCAGCCGCACAGGTCGCGCACGAAGCGGTTGAGGATATTTTTGCCCTGCAGGGTGTGGGTGACTTCGGGGTGGAACTGCACGCCGTAGAAGCGGCGCGCCTCGTCGGCCATCGCGGCGATCGGGGTGGCGGCGTTGCTCGCCATCACCGTGAAGCCTTCCGGCAGCGCGGTGACCTTGTCGCCGTGGCTCATCCACACGTCGAGCAGGCCGTGGCCTTCGTCGTTGACGCGGTCCTGGATGTCGCGCAGCAGCGCGGTGTGGCCGCGCGCGCGGATTTCGGCATAGCCGAATTCGCGCTTGGCGGCGGATTCGACCTGGCCGCCCAGCTGCGCCGCCATGGTCTGCATGCCGTAGCAGATGCCCAACACCGGCACGCCGAGCGCGAACACGACATCGGGCGCGCGCGGCGTTTCGTCTTCGTAGACCGAACTCGGCCCGCCGGACAGGATGATGCCAGCCGGCGCGAAGTCGCGAACGAACTGCTCGGTCACGTCGTTGGGATGCAGCTCGCAATAAACGCCCGCCTCGCGCACACGGCGCGCGATGAGCTGGGTGTATTGGGAGCCGAAATCGAGGATGAGGATTTTCTGGTGCATTTTTTAGGGGCTAGGGGCTAGGGGCTAGGGGCTAGGGCTAGGGCTAGGGCTAGGGCTAGGAGCTAGGCGCCGGGAAAAAAGAAAGCCACGCGCAGCGTGACTTTCCCTAATCCCTAGCCCCTAATTCCTAAATCCTAAATCCTACTCGACACGATAATTCGGCGCTTCCTTCGTAATCTGCACGTCATGCACGTGCGATTCGCGCACGCCGGCGGAGGTGATCTCGACGAATTCGGCCTTGGCATGCATGTCGGGAATGGTAGCCACGCCGAGGTAGCCCATGCTGGAACGCAGCCCGCCCACCAGCTGGTGGATCACCGCCAGCACGCTGCCCTTGTAGGGCACGCGGCCTTCGACGCCTTCGGGAACCAGCTTCTCGGCGCGCTTTTCGTTGTCCTGGAAATAGCGGTCGGAGGATCCCTGCTGCATCGCGCCCAGGGAGCCCATGCCGCGATAGGATTTGTAGGAGCGGCCCTGGAACAGTTCGATTTCGCCCGGCGCTTCCTCGGTGCCGGCCAGCAGGCCGCCGAGCATGACGCAGTTGGCGCCGGCGGCCAGCGCCTTGGCGATGTCGCCGGAATAGCGGATGCCGCCGTCGGCAATGACACCGACGCCGCTGCCTTTGAGGGCATCGGCCACGTTTGCCACCGCAGTGATCTGCGGCATGCCGACACCCGCGACCATGCGCGTGGTGCAGATGGAGCCCGGGCCGATACCGACCTTGACCGCGTCGGCGCCATGCTCGACCAGCGCAGCCGCCGCCGATGCGGTGGCGATGTTGCCGCCGATGACCTGCACGTTGGGGTAGTTCTGCTTGACCCAGCGCACCCGGTCGAGCACGCCCTGGGAATGGCCGTGCGCCGTGTCCACCGTAATCACGTCGACGCCGGCGGCCACCAGTGCGGCCACCCGCTCTTCGGTGCCCTCGCCGGTGCCGACCGCGGCGCCCACGCGCAGACGGCCCATCGCGTCCTTGCACGCCAGCGGGTGCTCGCTCGACTTCTGGATGTCCTTGACGGTAATCAGGCCGCACAGCTCGAAGGCATCGTTCACCACCAGCACGCGTTCCAGCCGGTGCTTGTGCAGCAGCGCCATCGCCTCGTCGCGGTTGGCGCCCTCCTTCACCGTCACCAGCCGCTCTTTCGGCGTCATGATGTTGGCCACCGGCTGGTCAAGCTGGGTTTCAAAGCGCAGGTCGCGGTTGGTGACGATGCCGACCACCTTGCCGCCGTCGATCACCGGCAGGCCTGAAATGCGCTTCGCGCGAGTGATCTCGAGCACCTGGCGCACGGTCATCTGCGGGGTGACGGTGATGGGGTCCTTGACGACGCCGGATTCGAAGCGCTTGACCGCTGCAACCTGCGCGGCCTGCATCTCGGCGTTCATGTTCTTGTGAATGATGCCGATGCCGCCTTCCTGCGCCAGCGCAATCGCCAGCCGCGACTCGGTCACCGTATCCATCGCGGCGGACAAGAGGGGTAAATTCAGGGCAATCGTGCGGGTCAGCTGCGTGGACAGGCTGACTTCGCGCGGGAGGATGGAAGAATGGGCGGGAATGAGCAGAACGTCGTCGAACGTCAGCGCTTTTTGCAGAACACGCATGGGCTTTCCTTAACGCAAAGCGGAATTATACGCGCCCGCCCCTGCCCCGCACAAACCGGCGATCGCCGCGCCCGCAAGCACGTGGTCGTAATTTACCAACCCAATCGCACGGCTGGCGGTTGACTCCCATACCCGATGCGGCTAACTTTGCGTCAGCATTCGACTTGCCAGGATGTGCGGCCAACAACCCGATTCCTGAACGCCATATCAATCGAGGAGATAAAACAATGTCCAAAGTTTTGCTTGCCCTGACTTCCGCCGCCCTGCTGGGCCTGTCTGGCTGTGCCGGTACGGAAACCAAGCCGGCCGACACGGCCGCTGTGGCCAAGACCGGCATCAGCGCCGAAGCGCAGGCAGCGCTCAGCGCCGCCCAGGCAGCGGTCAAGGATGCCAAGGCCAAGAATGCGCTATGGACGACCGCCGACGCTGCCCTGAAGGCTGCCGAGGCCGCTGCCGCCAAAAGCGATAGCGACATGGTGATCAAGCAGTCCAAACTGGCCAGCGACCATGCCAAGAAAGGCTTGGCCCAGCTCAACTACCCGACGCTCAAAGTCGGCAATTAAGTTAGTCCGCGTCGGCAAAAAGGCCTTCCGGGTTGAACCCGGAAGGCCTTTTTTTTGGTGCACCCGGCAGTGCGGCTCATGCCGCCGGGGGCTTGTCCGTCTCGGCGACTTTCCCCGGCGCGGCTTCGCCGCCGCCCTTGGTGGTTACCTTGCCGTCTTCCGCGCGCTTGCGGCGCACTTCCTTGGGATCGGCGATTAGCGGGCGGTAGATTTCCACCCGGTCGCGGTCGCGCACTTTTTCATCCAGCTTGACCAGCTTGCTGAAAATCCCGGCCTTGTTCCGGGTGAGATCGATCTCGGGAAAGGCTTCCAGCACGCCGGATGCACGAATGGCGTCTTCCACCGTCGCACCCTCGGCAAGGCGGACGCGCAGCAGGGCCTGCCGTGCCGGCAGGGCATAGACGACTTCAACGTTGATCGTGGCTGCGTTCATGCGGCATACACTTCGTCGGCGCGGCGCACGAAGGCATCGACGAAGGTATTGGTGATATGGCTGAAAACCGGCGCCAGAAGGGTTTCCAGCATCCGGCTCGAAAACGCATAGTCGAGACGGAATTCGATCTTGCAGGCATCTTCCCCCAGCGGAGAAAACAACCAGTCGCCTTCCAGTTCGGAAAACGGGCCATCCTGCAGCGTGATCCGCATCTCGCGCGGATGGGTTTTGGCGTTTTCCGTAGTGAAGCTCTGGCGGATACCCATATAGGCGATATGGATCGTCGCCACCGTGCTCGCTTCATCGCGCCACTTCAACTCGGTGCCGCCGCACCATGGCAGGAAAGCGGGGTACTCCTCGACCCGGTCCACCAGTTCAAACATGCGTTCCGGGGTGTGCGCCACCAGCACACTTTTTTGCACACGCGCCATCTCTAACCTAAAGCCTTGTAAAATCAAGAATTGTACGCAAGCTGTCAGCCATGAGCATCGTCGACAACAAAAAAGCCTTTCACGATTATTTCATCGAAGAGCGATTCGAGGCCGGCATCATGCTCGAAGGCTGGGAAGTGAAGGCCATTCGCGCGGGTCGGGTGCAACTGAAGGAAGCCTATGTGGTCGTCAAGAACGGCGCGGTCTATCTGATCGGCTGCCACATCAGCCCGCTGTCCACCGCATCCACCCACATCCATCCCGACCCCACGCGCTCGCGCAAGCTGCTGCTGCATGCGGCGGAAATCAACAAGCTCATCGGCAAGACCGAACGCGCCGGCTACACCCTGGTGCCGCTCGACTTGCACTACGTCAAAGGCCGCGTCAAGCTTGAATTCGGCCTGGCCAAAGGCAAAAAACAGCACGACAAGCGCGCGACCGAAAAAGACCGCGAGTGGGAGCGCGAAAAACAACGCATGGTGCGGAGCGCCCATAAGTGAATGAAAGCAGCGCCGACAAACGGATGAAATAATCTGCCAATCGGTCAAATTTGCGCTTGCGGGCTGTCGACATCCTGACTAGTATGGGTTGAGATATCGACAAAAAGGAGCAAGATCATGTCGGCCCTTCCTGTTTATCAAGTTGAGTTCATTCCGCTGGAACGTCGTTTGGGTGACCGTCGCGTCGCACCGCGCGATGCTGCGTTGCCGGCATACATCACGGCAGATCGCCGCACGGCCACCAGCCGCCGCGAGGAAGAACGCAAACCCGCGACCTTTAAAGTCGTTTAGGCATCAAACGCCGGCGCATCGCGCCGGGTCGTCCCGTTTGTCCTGGCTGCAGCGACTGTGCTGTCGTTCGCCATGACCTCTTTGTTAGTTGCCCCCTACATCGCCAGAATGGCCACCGGCGTGGTCCGAGCCAAGATGACTCACGCCTGGCGGACGCGGTTTTCAAGCGCGTCCGTGTAACAATGGCGGGAACCTGAACCTATTCCCTGTTTCCCCCGAAAGTCGAGCCCAGCTTGCCCGCCACCGTAGATGAACTCGCGGCCTTCGATGAGATCATCGATGTCCGCTCCCCTGGCGAATTCGCCGAAGACCACATCCCCGGCGCGATCAACCTCCCGGTGCTGGGCGACGCCGAACGCGCGCGCGTCGGCACGCTGTACAAGCAGGTGTCCTCGTTCGAAGCGAAGAAAATCGGCGCGGCGCTGGTGGCGCGCAATATCGCGCTGCATCTGGACACCTGGTTCGCCGACAAGCCGAAGTCATACCGGCCGCTGGTGGTTTGCTGGCGCGGCGGCAGCCGCAGCGGGTCGCTGACGCACATCCTGCAAAAAATCGGCTTCGCGGCGACGCAGCTCGATGGCGGCTACAAGGCCTATCGGCGCCACGTGGTGGCCGAACTCGCCCGCCTGCCGGCGCTGTTTGCTTACCGGGTGGTGAGCGGCCCCACCGGTAGCGGCAAGAGCCGCCTGCTGCTGGCGCTGGCCAGCGAGGGCGCCCAGGTGCTTGACCTCGAAGCGCTGGCCGCGCATCGCGGTTCGCTGCTGGGGGCGCTGCCGGGGCAAGCCCAGCCGTCGCAAAAAAATTTCGAGAGCGCCATCTGGTCGGCGCTGAACGGATTCGACCCCGCCATACCCGTGTTCGTCGAATCGGAAAGCAAGAAGATCGGTGCGCTGCGGGTGCCCGCTGCGCTGATCGCGGCCATGCACGCCAGCCCCTGCCTGCGGCTGGACGTACCGCTGGCCGCACGGGTTCAGTTGCTGACCGAAGACTACGCGCACTTTCTGCACGACCCGGAGACGATCAACCGCCAGCTCGGCTTTCTCACCGCGCTGCGCGGCAGCGAAACCGTTGCTGCCTGGCAGGCGCTGGCCACCCGGCAGGCCTGGCCCGATCTGGTGGCCGTGCTGCTGGAACAGCATTACGACCCGGCTTATTTGAAGTCGCTATCCCGCAATTACGCCCCCTCGGCCACCGACCTGAGCTTCCATGCGGAAGACCTGTCGGCCAGCGGGATGCTGCGGCTGGCACGCAAGATCCTGGCGGCGATTTAGCCCAGGCACCGGCCCCGCAAGCCCGGCTCGCGCGGAGGTGCGGGACTTCGGGGAAAAGCGTCCGATCCGCCCCGTGTTTTCCGGATGCCTGCAAAATTGAACCCGTGATGCCCGGCAGCAATAGCCGTTTCCCGGTCACTGATAAGTCCGCCCATCGTGCCTGATCCAGCCCGCGGGGTGACGACCCTGTGGATCGTGATGCGTCCAGTGAATCACGCCACCCTTCGAATTCCATTCGTACTCGCCGTAAAAGGCCACCGTGTCTCCCGTGCGTAGCCCGTCGATGCGCGGTGCCAGATCGATATTGTGCGCTATCAGCAGCGTCCGCCCGGAATCCAGCCGGACGATGAAGCGCTGATGCCGGCTGCCGTCGTTGTCGTCCGCCAGCATTTTCACCACCGTTCCCTTCCCTTCAACCAGCTGGCTGCCAAGGCGGTTGGAGAAGGCGTTTTCGATGGCGGCATCGTTACCGTCAGGCGCTGTCGAAGACACCATGGGCAGGCCTGCTGCCTGACGGCTTTCCGGCGTGTCGGGACCCGGGGCAAACGCGAAATAAGCGGCGACGGCGAGCACCGCGATCGGCAGAAGCTTGTTCATTGGATCTCCCGGAAATCGTTATATTAGCCGCGAAGCCGGCCATGGGCAGGGGCGGCGGAGCTGTCTGCCGAAGACCGTCAGGTGATCGATGGAATGACGGGCATCGCTCCTTCAGGCCGGCTGCCGCCAGCATAGAGCGCCGCGATCAGGTCGGACTGGGTGACCATTCCCACCAGTCGCTGCTCGGCGTTGACAATGGGGATATGGTGCAGACCGTGATCGGAGAGCAGGGGCACCAGTTCCACGATATGCATATCCTCGGGCGCCGTGACTGCAGGCGTGGCCATGATCTGGCCGACGACTTCCGGCTTTTCCGAGGTGACGCCGGGCGTACGGCGGATGAACTTGACCAGCTTGTCCTCGAAGGTTTCATAGGTCTTGAGGTTGGCGCGTTTGAGAAAATCCACCAGCGAGATGATGCCGATCACCCGCCGCGCCTTGTCCACAACCGGGATGGCGCCGATCTTGTGGAGGCGCAGTTGCGCCCAGGCCTCTTCCAGTTCCGTGCCGAAATCGACCGAGATGACGTCGCGCGACATGATGTCGCCACAGGTGATTTCTCCCATCTTGCGCTGGTAGGCATGCATGCCGGCCCGGCGGTAAACCTGCTTCAGGTCCGCCTCGCTGACGTCAAGGTACACATCCATGTCGCGCAAAGCCTGGTGCAAATCGTTCTTGTCGATGCCGATGCGGTCGAGGGGCCTGGGATCGTCGTGCCGATGCTTCGTGTCCCGGGCCGGATAAGCGCGAGCGGGATAGCGGCGCCCGAACAGGTTGTTGATGACCAGCGCCATGACCAGCATCAGCAGGGCATTGAGTCCCACCGGTGCGAGCACGAAGGAAAAATCGCTGGCGATGCCATGGTCCCTGCCCAGCACGGCCATCAAGGCGATGGCGCCGCCCGGCGGATGCAGGCTGTGGGTGAGATGCATGGCCAGGATGGAGAGGGAAACCGCCAGCGCGGTGGCCGCCCACAAATCCGGCACCAGCATGGCGCAGGCAACCCCGATGAAGGCGGAAATCAGGTGCCCGCCAATCAGCGGCCAGGGTTGGGTGAGCGGGCTATGGGGCGCGGCGAACAGCAGCACCGCCGAAGCGCCCATGGAAGTGACCATGATATGCAGCCCGCTGCCTTGCAGAAACTGGCTGCTGACCAGGCCGACGACCAGCGTGGCGAAAAAGGCGCCCAAGGTGGCGCGCAATTTCTCGCCCATGCTCAGGGGCGTGGACTCGGCAATCAGGTAGGGCAAAAATTTTGTCAGCATCATTGCGTGCTTGAGTTGTCCTGTCGGCGCATATTATCTCAAGCAGGATTTGGCGATCGCCAGGACGGCCGCACGCCAGTGCAGGCGGAACAACTGCCGGGGCAGTTTCCACCATCGCAGCAAGCGCCCTGGCTACCGAAGCCAAACCTTGATGTAAACAGGCAGGGTGCCAGTCACCCTGCCGTCTTTACGGCCCCAGCTCACCTTGGTCGGGTTGAGCTGATATGCTGCGCCTGCATGACAAATACATAACAAGTTTTTCGAGGAGCGCCGGATGGGCAAGGAAACCTTTCTCGCACGTCAACCCATCGTCGATGCCGAACATCGCCTGTTTGCCTACGAGCTCCTGTTCAGGCAATCGCTGGCTTCCGTCTCGGCCCAGATCACCAGTCAGCTGCAAGCCGGCGTCGAGGTTATCAGCAGCACCCTCTGTCTCGGATCCGACTGGCTGCTGCAGGGCAAGCTCGCCTTCATCAATCTGGACGAAGCCACCTTGATGAGCGACTTCGTCTGCCTGCTCCCGCCTCACCACGTCGTCTACGAAATCCTCGAGACCGTACCGGTCACCCCGGTGCTGATCGCCCGCATCCGGGAACTCCGGCAGCTCGGCTACCGCTTTGCCCTGGATGATTTCGTCTGCCTGGATGAATACCGCCCTCTGTTGCCGATGATCGACTTCGTGAAGCTCGACATGCTCGAGCAGCCTCCCGAAAAGACCGTGGAAATCATCGCGCACATCCGGCTCAACTTCAGCGGCCAGTTCATCGCCGAAAAGGTCGAAACCCGCGAGATGTTCGACCTCTGCCGCGACAGCGGCATCCAGTATTTTCAGGGCTATTATTTCGCCCGCCCGGAGAATCTCGCCAACAAGGCCATCCAGCCGGGTCAGCTGGCGGTTCTTGACCTGATGAACAAAGTTCGGATCTGCGAAGACCTGGGCGAGATCGAAGAGCCCTTGCGCCGCAATGCCGCCCTGACCCTGCGTCTGTTGCGCTACGCCAATTCCGCCGCCTCGGGCCTGCGGCAGCACGTCCACACCGTGCGCCAGGCCCTGACCCAGATCGGACTGAAGACGCTTTATCGCTGGCTGGCGCTGCTGCTGATCACCGCCAACCCGACGCCAACCAACGCCCTGCTGGCACGGACAGCCGTCACGCGCGGGCGCCTGTGCGAACTGCTCGGCCAATCCCGGCTCAACCGCGAGGCTCAGGACGAGCTGTTCATGACCGGGCTGTTTTCCCTGGCCGAACCGCTGATGGGAATCCCCCTCGCCTATCTGCTCGAACAGTTGCCCATGCCCGACCCCATCGTTCAGGCGCTGGTCCACCAGACCGGGCCCTATGCGCCCTTCCTCAAACTCTCCGAAGCGTCGGAGCGCGGCGATTTCGGGCAAATCGCCCGCTACGCCGGCGAAATTGCCTCCAGCCCGGAAGAGGTCAATCTCGCCCAGCTGCAATCGCTTGCCTGGGCCGAGGAGCTGACCAGCGAAGTGGCGCCGACAGCCGAGCCTGCTGCGCCAGCAGGCGCGCCGCGTTAACTCGGCCCCGGCTGTTTCAGTCCGCTCGCCTTCCCCACCCGGTACGCTGCCAGCAGGGCCGCCCACAGGTCCGGATCTGCGTCCAGGTCGCGCGCACCCAGCATCCGCTGCGCGATGGCCCTGACAACTTGCCAATCCTGTTCCTCGCGCCGCTCCTGCTCGAATCGGGTCCAGTCGAACCGGCCATCGCAACAGCTTCGCGCCGCGACACCCGCGGCATCCGAGAACGCGATCTCGTGCGTCTCCAGCACTTCATACAGGTACGAGTAGGGATCGATCCCCGCCGCCCTGGCCAGTAGCCGGTGGAAATCGGGCGCCTCGCCAGACGCGTCGAGACATCCATCCAGGTCGATGACGGAATCGAGTTCATAGGTCTCGCCCTTGAACGAGAGGGACAGTCGGGCGCGGACAGTGTTGTTGCTCATATCGATCGATATAGAAAGGGTTTATTTCGGTTTGTGAGGAGGCCGGGGCAGGTTTCAGCCCAGGTGGATGGATCAATGATCCCATTTTTTGCCGGGTAAATGGTTGGAAGAGGTGGTGCGCTGCTTTGAGGATATTCGGCATAATGCGCAACCCGTACCCTTCACCCATCGGCCTCGCGACACGGAGGCCGAACCATTCAGCAGACCGAACCATGCTTCCATCCATCGAACACCGACTTGCCGCCGAGATCGCGGCCAAACCTGCGCAAGTCGCCGCGGCCATTGCCTTGCTCGACGAGGGGGCGACCGTGCCCTTCATCTCGCGCTACCGCAAGGAGGCGACCGGCGGCCTGGACGACACGGAGCTGCGCCTGCTGGAAGACCGGCTGCGCTATCTGCGCGAGCTGGAAGACCGCCGCGCGTCCATCATCGCGTCGATCACCGAGCAGAACAAGATGACGCCCGAGCTGCTGACGGCGATCTCGCTGGCGGCGGACAAGACACATCTGGAAGACCTCTACCTGCCCTACAAGCAGAAGCGGCGCACCAAGGTGCAGATCGCACAGGAGGCGGGGCTGGAACCGCTGGCCGACGCCCTGCTGACGAACCCGATGCTCAATCCCGAAGAGGAAGCGGCCCAATACCTGCGCGAGCCCTTCACCACCGAGCAGGGCGACAACCCCGGCGTTGCCGATGCGAAGGCCGCGCTCGACGGCGCGCGGCAGATCCTGATGGAGCGCTTCTCTGAAGATGCGCCCCTGCTGCAATGGCTGCGCGACTATGTGCAGGAGCACGGCATCGTCGAATCCAAAGTGCGCGAAGGCAAGGAAGCCGCGGCGGAAAAATACGCTGACTACTTCGACTATTCCGAATCGATCGGCACCATTCCGTCGCACCGCGCGCTGGCGCTCTTCCGCGGCCGGCGCGAGGACCTGCTCGACGTGCGGCTGCGCCTCGACAGCGAAGAGGAACGACCGGCCTGGAGCGCGCCGCGCAATCCCTGCGAAGCGCGCATCGCCAGCCACTTCGGCATCCAGGATCAGAGCCGCCCCGCCGACCGCTGGTTGATGGACACGGTGCGCTTCACCTGGCGCGTGAAGAGCTTCATGCATCTGGAGCTGGAGCTGATGGGCACGCTGCGCGACCGCGCCGAAACCGACGCCATCCAGGTGTTTGCGCGCAACCTCAAGGCCCTGCTGCTGGCCGCACCGGCCGGGCCGCGCGTGACGATGGGGCTCGACCCCGGCATCCGTACCGGCGTGAAAGTGGCGGTGACGGACGAGACCGGCAAGGTGCTCGACACCGCCACCATCTACCCGCACCAGCCGCGCAACGACTGGGACGGTTCGCTGCACACACTGGCCAGGCTGGCCGAGCAGCACAAAGTCTCCGTGATCTCGATTGGCAACGGCACCGCCTCCCGCGAAACCGACAAGCTGGCGCGCGACCTGATCAAGCTGCGTCCCGAACTGAAACTGACCAGCGTGGTGGTGTCCGAGGCCGGCGCGTCGGTGTATTCCGCGTCCGAATTCGCCTCGCGTGAATTGCCCGAGCTGGACGTCTCGCTGCGCGGCGCGGTCTCCATCGCGCGCCGCCTGCAGGACCCGCTGGCTGAGCTGGTGAAGATCGATCCCAAATCCATCGGCGTCGGCCAGTACCAGCACGACGTCAGCCAGTTCCAACTGGCGCGTTCGCTCGATGCGGTGGTGGAAGACTGCGTCAACGCCGTCGGCGTCGACGTCAACACGGCGTCGGTGCCTTTGCTGGCGCGCGTTTCCGGCCTCTCAAACAGCGTGGCGCAGGCCATCGTTTCTTTCCGCGAGACCCAGGGCCGCTTCGCCAGCCGCGCGCAGCTGCTCGACGTGCCGCGCCTGGGCGCCAAGACCTTCGAGCAGGCGGCGGGCTTTTTGCGCATCATGGACGGCAACGATCCGCTCGACGCCTCCGCCGTCCACCCCGAATCGTATCCGCTGGTGCAAGCGATCCTCGCCGACATCAAGCAGGATCTCAAAGCCGTGATCGGCAACGGCAGCCTCTTGAAGTCACTCGATCCGGCGAAATACCGGGACGAGAAATTCGGCATTCCCACCATCACCGACATCCTCAAGGAACTCGAAAAACCCGGCCGCGACCCGCGTCCCGAATTCACCACCGCGAGCTTCCGGGACGGCGTGGAAAAACTGGCCGACCTCAAGCCCGACATGATCCTGGAAGGCGTCGTCACCAACGTCGCCGCGTTCGGCGCGTTCGTCGATATCGGCGTGCACCAGGATGGCCTGGTCCACATCTCCGCCCTGTCCAGCACCTTCGTCAAGGACCCGCACAGCGTGGTCAAGGCCGGGCAGATCGTGAAAGTTAAAGTGCTGGAAGTGGACGCGAAGCGCAAACGCATCGCGCTGACGATGCGGCTGACCGATACGCCGGAGAAGACGGCAGGCAAGCCGCAAGCGGCCCAGCGTCCGCAGCGCGACAATCGCAACCAGGGCAAACCGAACCGTGCGCCCGCTGCAGCGCCGATGGGCGGCGCCATGGCGGCAGCGTTTTCGAAGTTGAAGGGCTGAGGCGGGGTCCGACTATTCCTGCCGGGCGGCGCGGCTCAAGCGCCGTTCGCCTTCCCCGACACGCGGCCAGCAAGGCAGTCACCGAAACTATTGCGCAACCTGCTGGCGCTGGTACTCCCTTCGTTTCATGTCGAGGTAATCATCCCGTTCGACTTCATGCAGCTGGCGGGCGTATTGTTCCGCGCTGTGATACCACTTCTGCAATCGTTGCTCCAACTGATCCTCGGGCGATGTGGTCAACGCGTCAAAACAGGCATCGATGGCCAGGTAATAGCGCATGGTGTTGCGTTCCACCACGCCGCGAACCCCATTGATATAAACAGGGCGGCCATCGGGCAGTGGATTCCTCGCAATCTTCGACCCATTTGAAGGGCGAAATCTACGCCGTAGTCGATTATCCGTTCGACATCGTCAACGGGGCGCTCAACAACCCCGCGCATTGGTGCGATGTGCTGATCCTGCACATCAACGTCAAATACTGTAATGCTCCCAGACGCGCGGACGGCACCGTCCTTACTAAGACGCATCGGCACATCCTCTCGATTGCGCTTGTTTCATTTCTGGCGGGATTCGAACTTGTAATAATGATCGTTGAGGTGGGTCACCACCTCCTCGACTTCTTCCTTGCCCCAGCGCAATGGCAAAGCGTTTGCCCAGTGCGACACCCTCCCCCGCAGTTCCGCCAGCGATCGGGTACGGCGGTTGCCACGGATGTGAACGACGCTTTCGTGGCAGGACATGCAGTGATTCTCATAAAGCATCTGGCCGCGCGGCGGCACCGGTGGCGTAACCCGTTCTTGCCGGGGTTCATTCATGAGCGGCGCTTCGTTCTCCTGGGCCGGCGACACAGGCAGGGTGCGTGAAGTGGCCCAAGCCGGGATGACGAACCCCAGCGAAAGCAGCGCAGCATACACAATGATTTTTGTCCGCATGAAGCACCTCAATCGATGAAAGGCGATGATTTTTCACAAGACGTGCGTCAGGTTCCCGGTGGCGATGCCTGATTCCGTTTTAGTACTGTAGTGCAAGCGAAAGGGGGCAGCTCACGCTGCCCCTGTGGTCCTTGTCAGGCTCCGAACCAAAAGGAATTGCCCTTCATCAGAAACTCCACGTGCGGCATGTAATGTGAACCATCACATGAAAAAGTCACGCTGACCATGCCATTGAAAATGTTGATCGAGGCCATGCGCAGATAGAAAGTCGGATCGGTGAGGCGCAATGACTTCAGGGCATTCAGAATCAGCTTGATATCGTTCTGCGGGATCGCGGCATCGGAGGGGTAATCGCGAGTGGGATAGATCAGGCAGATGTCCGGATCGCTCAAGGCCTCATGATCCAGAATGCGATAACGGAACGGATCTTCAACGGTCCAGATCGTGGCCTGGCTGCTGGAAAAGTGGATCTGGCATTGAAACACGCCGCATTGCGTCAGCAGTTCCTCCAGGATCGCCAGCGCCTGGTCCATATTGCGGTCCATCGGACTTTCCACACGGTGTTGCTGAAACACCGCGCCGCGGATTGCCGGGTCGCCTTTCACCTGACGCCAATAGCCGGGCTCTTCATAGAGTTCAGACGTCACCGGCAAATTGCGCAGGTCGAAGTCGGCCGCGAGATAGCCCACCGTCCGGGAATCCCGACTCATGACCTGGAGCGCCGTAAGCGAAGGCCGGCGTTCAAGCAAGCTGATGTGCGCATCCGAGAGCAGAAACCCCCAGGCCGGAACTGCTTCCTTCATATACGGGCGTTGCGAGCGGTCGCGTCCGAGGTGTCCCGGCACGATCCCCTGCTGGCCGACGTTGTTGCTGATTTGGATACCGTCAGTTCCCATGCAGTACAGGTACGAGCAATGCTCAATGCTGGAGAAATGCTCCACGAGAATCGCATCCAGCGCAGCGCAATCGCCCCATGCCGACGCGCAACGCCCGGCCAGTTGCCCCATCGGCTCGCGCAGGATGCGCGCCAACTCTTCCCGTTGCAGGTAGATGCTGTCTTTCCAGGAAGCTTTCATGACTCTCCATCATGCAGGGTTGCACGAACAGTCTACGCTCCAATGCACGCGGCGATGATGCGAACGGTCAGCGAATTCCATTACGACGCACACCGTTTGATCCCGGACACGCCCAGGCGAAAAAGGTGTCTGAGCTAGCCCGGTCCGGTTGCACCCGCTTGCTGGCCATCCGCTTTGAATCCTTCATGGAAAGCGACGCTGCCCTGCGGAGCTTACCGTCGAAAGACAGCGCGAAGAAGACCTCCTGTGGCACGCCCTCAAGCACCAGTCCCGGCATGTTGGTGAAGCCGAATTTCCGGTAGTAATCCGGATGTCCAACAAGACAACATCCTTGCGCATTCATGGCTTTCAGCCGTGACAGCCCTTCCCGTATCAGGGCTTTGCCAACGCCTTGCCGCTGATACGCCGGCAACACCGAAACCGGTCCAAGTCCGTACCAGTTCCGGGTGCCATCCGAAATGGTCACGGGAGAGAAAGCAATGTGCCCGATCGCACGGCCATCCACCTCCGCGACGAGCGATACCGAGAGGTCCCTGGCGGCGCGTAGTGCCGCGATGATGAACTGCTCCGTGTGATTGCTGATCTCCAGAGTCTTGAATGCGGCGACGGTCCCATCGGTTATCGCGTCCACATCGACATCGGTTTCGCTCCTGATAACGATCTTCGGATCCATGGTGTTCTTGCTTCCTTGCTGATCAACGTTAAAGAAAGCAATCGGCTATACGGCGCCGTCAGGGTCAGGGCAAGCCAGCGGGCGAGAAACCGACAGCCACGCCCGGCACCCGCGCCCGCAACTGTCCGCAACCGCCCTCCACATCCTGCCCCGCGGAGTGGCGCAGCTTGGTGAGCACGCCGCGCCGGTGCAGGCTGCGCGCCATCCCGGCCGCCCGCTCCCAGCTTGGGCGCCGGAAGTCGAAGCCCTCGACGCCCTCGACGCTGTTGTAGGGAATCAGGTTCATCACCGCGTACTTGCCGGCCAGCAGTCGGGTAATCCCGTCCAGTTCGGCCTCGCTGTCGTTGATCCCTTCGAGCAGTGTCCACTGATACTGGATCGGGTAGCCGGTGCGGCGGGCATAGGCCTCGCCCAGTTCGACCAGTTCAGCCGGCGCGATGTCGGGCGCCCTGGGCAGCAGACGGCAGCGCAGGTCGGCATCGGTGGTGTGCAGGGAGAGTGCCAGGGCAGGCTTCACCGTGGACTGCGGCAGGCGCTCGAACACGCGCCGGTCGCCGACGGTCGAAAACACCAGGTTCTTGTGGCCGATGCCGCCTTCCACGCCGAGAAACTCGATGGCCTCCAGCACGTTGTCCAGATTGTGGGCCGGCTCTCCCATGCCCATGAACACGACCTTCTTCACCGGGCGACAGCTGCGGGCCAGCACCACCTGCGCGACGATCTCCGCGCTGGAGAGCTGGCGCAGCAAGCCGGCGCGGCCGGTCATGCAGAACACGCAGCCCACCGCGCAACCGACCTGGGTCGACACGCACACGCCGTCGCGCGGCAGCAGCACGCTCTCCACCGTCTGGCCATCCGCCAGCGCCACCAGCAAGCGGGCCGAGCCATCCTCGCCGGCGTGCTCGGAATGCACCCGCGCCAAGCCGCGCAATTCGTCGAACAGGCCAGGCAGCGCATTGCGCACCGCCAGGGGAAGGAAGTCTTCGGCACGCCGCCGCTTGGTGTCGAGCGAGCGCCCCTGCACCCACGCCCGCAGCACGCGCCCCTCATGACAGGGGGCAGCGCCCAGATCGCGTAGACGTTGTCGGAGTTGAGAGAGTCGCATGGCGGAGTGGAGGGTAGCAGAGCCTCGAGGGTGGAGGCGTGGTTTTCTTCGCGCAGTCCCATTCGCCTTCGTGGCCCAGGACCTTACCAAATACTGTTCGTTTAGACTGCATGTGTGACACCCCACCGCTTTGACAAGGGTATCGGGTCAAGCAGAGCCGGGGTGCGGTCACCTCTGTGGCTTCGGGGTCTTGGACGGGCGTGACTGGCATAGGGTGAATGTCGTCGCTTGACCATTCGAGGCTTCGACCAGCCACGACTGCTGACACAGCGCAATCTTGATGCCTCGCGCAGCAGCTCATTGAACCAACACCTTCGCAACCGGGGGCGCGTTGGGGGGAAATGCCACGGAGCGGGGTTGGGCGCGTCGCATGAGCTGGACATGCCCGGTAAACGACAAACTTCGCTGTTTGAGGCGATGCGCATCGGCAGCCCGGTACATCAACCAACACACCGCGTAATGCGCCAATACCCAGCCATAGAACTCCTGCCGAACCCCATCGGGCGTCTTGCTGCGCAGCACCCGACGACGCTGTTGCAAATGCGTTTTCAACTCGTCGAACACTGCCTCTACCTCCCAACGCTGGTGATAGAGCGTAGCCAGCTCCAGTGCGGGTGCCCGCTCAGGGTCGAGCAAGGTGGTGAGAAGCCGGTAACGCGCCTGCGCCTCGGGCATTCCAGGCAAACTGTATTCAATCACGCGCAGCGTGATTCCATCCTGCTGGGTGCGACGGGATTTTACGTCGGGGTAGATAACGGAGAGATACGAGCCGTCCGGCAGCGGTGTGACCACCGGCAATTGCCGGTTGGAGGCGCAGCGCCACAGCAGTTGCGCGCCGGTGTTGCGCGCTGCTTGCCAGTAACGATAGCCATTGAAGCCGCGATCCGCCATGCACAGCATGGTGGCATCCAAATGCGACAGCAGGGGTTTGCATATGGTCCACTCGGCGCTGCGGTAAGCCCCCAGATTTGCGCCAAGGATGGCGTGGCTGGCACACTCCACCAACACCGCACATTGCGCCTGCGGATAGGCGGCGTGGCCGGTGCGGCTGCCCGGATAGCCGAACGCGGCCGCATTGGCTGCTTCGTCCGGCACTTCGAAGTTGCTGCCATCAATGGCAACCAGGCGCAATCCGGCATAAAAGGCTTCGGGTTGCCGCTGCGCGTCAGCTAGTGGCAGGCAGCTACGTCGATGCAGCTCTTTCAGCGGCGCCACGCCCAATTTGCTACGCGCGGCGCTGATGGAGGATTTGGCGACGCTCGGTGCGGCGGTTCCACCGTGCGCCCAGGCCAACCCCTGGGCGATGACGGCAAAGACTTCCTCGTAAGCCGCCTCGGGGTACAAGCTCAAAGCCATGCAGTAGTACGCTGTGACGGAAGCCGGCAGGCTGCGGATGCGTTGGCTGTTGACGCCTTGTTCATCGAGTATCTGCTCAACCCGTTCTGTTGGATAAACACGCGCCAGCAGGCTGGCGCTAAGGTAGTCGCTGAGCCGTGCTCCGACTCCCAATACCGCTTTGGTACGTGCCATTTCCACTCCCGAGGGGGCAATGGCTGAAATATAGGCGATTTCTGACTAAACGAACAGTATTGGGTCAGGTTCTCCAGCGTATCGTCGAGGCTGACGCCGAGGCGCTGTTCGTGCTGCATGAGCTGGAATTCCTGCACCAGCGGCGGCGCCAGTTCGGCGCTGACCTGGCGCACGGCGGACACCAGCGACAGGCCGGCCTTG
>JAUYCF010000055.1 GCA_030692355.1 Thiobacillus sp. | reverse complement strand
TGGCGGCCGGGCGCGAGCAGGTCGGCACGGCAATTTCCCGCTCGCTCAATTCGCTGGGTTGCGCAATGGACACGGGGGGGCCGAACAACAGTGCTTCAAAATAAGGCTTGCATGAGAGATGTTTCATTGGATTCACTTTCGGTTGATCAAAACAGCGGGTTGTTAGAACCCCGAAGCCATGAATTTCATGACGATGGGAAACAGCAGAATGGCGAAGACGCAGGGGAAGATGAAGGCGATGAGCGGAAACAGCATCTTGACCGGGGCTTCCATGGCGAGCTTTTCTGCGCGGGCGAAGCGCTCGATGCGGCGTTGGTCGGCCTGGGCGCGGAGGATCGGCCCCAGGCTCATGCCGGTGGCCTCGGCCTGGATGAGGGTGGCGACGAAGCTGGAGACGGCGGGCATGTCCATGCGCGCGGCCAGTTCGCGCAGGGCTTCGCTGCGGGGTTTGCCGGCGCGGACGTCGCGCAGGAGGCGGGCGAATTCGTCCTTGAGGGCGCCGGCGGGGCCTTTGTCGACGGCCTGGCCGATGGCGCCGGTGAGGTTGAGGCCGGATTCGACGCACAGGGTGATGAGGTCGAGCATGAAGGGCAGCGACTTCAGGGCTTGGCGGCGACGGAGGTCGATGCGGTCTTTGAGCCAGACGGCGGGGTAGACGAAGCCGACCAGAAAGCCGATGAGAAACGGCCACAGGCCGGGCAGATGAAAGCTGGCGGCCAGCCACACGCCGGCGAGGCCGCAGAGGAGGCCCCACCAGAGGCGCCCGGCCAGGTACTGGGCGGGGTTGAGGGCAAAGTCGACGCCGGCGATGCGCAGCCGGGTGAGCAGTTTCGCCTGGCGCTGTGCGGACAGCCAGGGGGCAAGGTAGTGCGCCAGCCATTGCACCGGCCACCACAGCAGACGGTAGCCCAACGGCGGGGCGTCGAGCCAGGCGCGATCCTGCTCGGGCACGGCGGCCGCCAGCCGCGAGATGACCCAGGCGACGAGGGCGAAGGACAGGCCCGCCGCGAGGGCGAAGGCGGTGACGATCCATTGCGGGTTCATGTCTGGCGGGTTCATGCTGGATTACCCATAAGACAAAACGGTGTCATTCCGGCGAAAGCCGGAATCCAGCGGAATAAGAATATTCTGCGCAAGCAGACAACATTGCGCTTATGTCCGCTACGCGGGGCGTTTTTCCATGCTGGATTCCGGCTTTCGCCGGAATGACGGGCCAATGGGGTGTCTGGGTTCATCGGGTTCATGCCGGGTTGCTCATACGTCGATGGCGACGATGCGGCGGATGATCCAGACGCCGAAGAATTCCATGATGGCGACGGCCGCCAGTACGCCCCACCCCATTTGCGTGGTCCACAGCAGGGACATGGCTTCGGGCTCCATGCGGCTGAGCACCCACAGCAGGAAGATCGGCAGCAGGCCGACGATCCAGGCCTGCAGCTTGCCCTGGCTGGTGAGCGCGCGAATCTTGAGTTCCATGGCGTGCTGGCTGCGCAGGGTGGCGGCGGTGCGCTCCAGGGTTTCGGCGAGGCCGCCGCCGGTCTCGGAGGCGATGCGCATGGCTGAGACCATCAGGCTGACGGATTGCACGGGGATGCGATGGGTCAGGTTCTCCAGCGTATCGTCGAGGCTGACGCCGAGGCGCTGTTCGTGCTGCATGAGCTGGAATTCCTGCACCAGCGGCGGCGCCAGTTCGGCGCTGACCTGGCGCACGGCGGACACCAGCGACAGGCCGGCCTTG
>JAUYCF010000024.1 GCA_030692355.1 Thiobacillus sp. | reverse complement strand
CGCGCACGCCGTGCTTGCCGCGCATGGCGTACTCGGCCGCCGAGCCGGTATCGCCCGAGGTTGCACCAAGGATATTGATGGTTTCACCGCGCACAGATAGCACATGCTCGAACAGATTGCCGAGCAGTTGCATCGCCATGTCCTTGAAGGCCAGCGTCGGGCCATTCGACAGTTCGAGCAGATAAAGCCCCCCCCCGCAAACCTCGCCGCGCTCGGCTTCCCCCCTCGGGGGCAAAGAAACACTTGGGGCGGCCCGGCGTGTTTCTTGCAATCCCGGCTCGAGCGTAGTCAATGGCGTGATGTCAGCAGCATCGCAACCGGGGCGTGTATGGCGGAAGGTATGGGCCGTGTAGGCGCGTTCAACCAGATCCTTTAGCGTGTCGCCAGGAATGTCGTCGATGAACTTTTCGAGGATGCGCAGCGCCAGCCCGGCATAAGGCAGTTCGCGCCATGCGGCGAGTTCTGCAGCGCTGACCTGCGGATAGGTTTCGGGCAGATAAAGGCCGCCGTCGGATGCCAGGCCGCCGAGGAGAATGTCGCTGAAGTTCTGCGGTGCGGCACCACCGCGCGTGGAAATGTATTTCATGGGATGTATTGGCTATCGAGTGACTAATGCGGACGGGAATTATCGTCGCTGGGTTCTGGCCTGTCCACCCATCCGCGCAGCAGCTGCAGGGCAAACAGCAGCATGCCGATTGCCACGGGCAGCCACCCACGCGCATCGTCAAACGCGAGCCAGAGCCCGCCCGCCAGAAACAGCACGGCACGCCAGCGACCGCCCCAGGCCAGACGTGCATGCAGGATGCGGCGCTGCGGCAAATTAGCGCCCGGATGGCGCCAGACCGGTAACAAGTGGCTTAGTGCGCCAGTGACGAGCGGCAACAGGAAGGCCGCCACGAAACTGGCAATCGCCGGGCGCGCTGACATTAGCCCCAGACCATGCGCCATGCCCAGCAGCAGCAGCAGCGCCAGGCCGGTGGTGGCCGCCAGCAATGACGCCGCCGCTCCGGCGTTGATTATCGCGGCGAAGCCAAAGGTACGCCGCCAGGCCAGCAGATTGTTACCGACCACCCAGAGCAGCAGCGCGGCACCGCCGAGGGACAGCCAGGCACCGACCGGGTTACCGCCGGCCGCTCCCGCCGCGACCAGCACCACCCCGCTCGCGGCAATCGGCAGCTCACGGCGCAAGCGCGCGGCGGCAGCCGGATCGGGGCGTCCCAGCACCGTCGGCACCAGCACCGGCAGCGTGCCCAGGGCCGCCAGGCCGATGAATCCCACGGTATTGAGATGCAGGTGAAACAGGCGCAAGACCGCGCCCAGTTCGGGCCGTGCCAGCCAGACCGGCACCAGGCTGACGGCAAAAAACAGACAGAGCAGCGCGGCCCCGTACCAGCGCGCACCAGGATGCGGGGAGCCCAGCGTGACGCGCAGGCGACGCGTGATCCACACCAGCAGAAGCAGGGCTGCCAGCGCAACCCCGCTCGCCGCGGCATGCAGGCTCCAACCAGGCAGGATTCCGGCCAGGGCGAGCGGAGTGGCAATGCCAGCAAGCTGGACGAGGAGCGGCAGGAGCAGCAGCGGGCGCCCGGGCGTGGCGGTCCGGGTCAGGACCGGCACGAAGTGAATGATGGCGCCGAATACCAGTGGCATTGCGCCGGCGGCAAAGGCGATATGAATAGTCGGCGCTGGCGGTACGGCGAGTAACGCCGCGAACAGCGCCGCCAGAAAGGCCAGAACGGCGCAGATGCCGAGATAGACCAGCATCTGCTGGAGCTGTCAGCTCAACTCTTCGAGGCGCAAACGCACGATTTTCCCGGTCACGACCGGCAAGGCCTCGATCAAGCGCATCGCCGCATCGACCTGCTTTTCGCGCACGATGTGGGTCAGCATGATGATTTCGGTCTGCGTCTCGTCCTCGGCGGGTTCGCGCTGGATCATGGCGTCGATGGAAATTTGCTGATCGGCAAGGATGCGCGTGATGTCGGCAAGCACCCCCGGCTTGTCCTCGACCCGCATGCGCAAGTAGTAGCCGGTCCGCACCTCGCCAATCGGCAATACCTTGAGGTCGTCCATCTGGTCGGGCTGAAAAGCCAGATGCGGCACGCGGTGTTCCGGATCGGCGGTTTGCATGCGGGTGACATCGACGAGATCGGCGATCACCGCGCTGGCGGTCGGCTCGGCGCCGGCGCCCTTGCCGTAGTAAAGCGTGGCGCCAACCGCGTCACCCTGCACCAGCACGGCGTTCATCGCGCCCTCGACATTGGCGATCAGGCGCCGGGCAGGAATCAGGGTCGGATGGACGCGCAACTCCACGCCGTCAGGCGTGCGCCTGGTGATGCCCAGCAGCTTGATGCGGTAGCCCAATTGCTCGGCGTACTTGATGTCGGCGGCTTCAAGCTTGCTGATGCCCTCGATGTGCGCCTTGTCGAACTGCATCGGGATGCCGAAGGCAATCGCCGACATGATGGCCAACTTGTGCGCGGCATCGACGCCTTCGACGTCGAAGGTCGGATCAGCCTCGGCATAGCCCAGGCGCTGCGCCTCCTTGAGCACGACATCGAAGGTCAGGCCCTTGTCGCGCATCTCGGAAAGGATGAAGTTGGTGGTGCCGTTGATGATGCCGGCGATCCACTGGATGCGGTTGGCGGTGAGGCCCTCGCGCAGCGCCTTGATGATCGGGATGCCACCGGCCACGGCCGCCTCGAAGGCGACCATCACCCCCTTTTTCTGGGCGGCGGCGAAGATTTCATTGCCATGCATCGCCAGTAAAGCCTTGTTGGCGGTAACAACATGCTTGCCGTTCTCGATGGCCTTCAGCACCAGTTCCTTGGCTATGCCGCAGCCGCCGATCAGTTCAACAACGATGTCGATCTCGGGGTTGCTCACCACGGCAAAGGCGTCATCCGTCACCGCCACCTTGCCCCCGGTAACTTGCCTGGCCAGCTCAAGATTCTTGTCGGCAACTTGCGTGACGCGAATCGGTCGGCCGGCGCGCCGGGTGATTTCCGCTTCATTGCGGGAAAGAACTGTAAATGTGCCGCCACCGACCGTGCCGATGCCCAGCAATCCAACATTGATTGGTTTCATAAATACTCGGAAAAGTGAGAAAGATTGATCAGGTGCCGTGCCGCTTGCGATATTGATCAAGGAAACGCGCGATGCGGCCGATGGCTTCGGTGAGATCATCGACGTTGGGCAGGAACACGACGCGAAAGTGATCGGGGGTCGGCCAGTTGAAGCCGCGCCCCTGCACCAGCAGCACCTTTTCCGTTTCTACCAGTTCAAGAATGAACTGCTGGTCGTCGCTGATCGGGTAAATTTTCGGGTCGAGGCGCGGAAAGCAGTAAAGCGCCGCCTGTGGCTTGACACATGAAACTCCGGGGATCGCCGAGAGCAGTTCCCAGGCCACGTCGCGCTGCTTGGACAAACGACCCTGCGGCGCCACCAGTTCATCGATGCTCTGATAGCCGCCCAGCGCGGTCTGGATCGCGTGCTGACCCGGCACATTGGAGCACAGGCGCATCGAGGCGAGGATGCCCAGCCCCTCGATGTAATCCTGCGCATGGCGTTTTTCGCCGGAAACGATCATCCAGCCGGCGCGAAAACCACAGGCCCGATAGTTCTTCGACAGGCCGTTGAAGGTGATGAACAGCACGTCGTCGGCCAGGCTGGCCAGCGAGGTGTGCGTGCGGCCGTCGTAGAGCACCTTGTCGTAGATTTCGTCGGCGAAGATGATCAACTGATGCTGGCGCGCCAGCTCGACGATTTCTTTCAGCAGGTCATCCGGATACAAGGCGCCGGTGGGATTGTTGGGGTTGATGACGACGATGGCGCGGGTCTGGGGGGTGATCTTGGCGCGCATGTCGGCAATGTCGGGCAGCCAACCGGCGCCCTCGTCGCAGAGATAGTGCCGCGGCGTGCCCCCGGACAGGGTGACGGCAGCCGTCCATAGCGGATAGTCGGGAGCCGGCACCAATACCTCGTCGCCATTGTCCAGCAACCCCTGCATGGACATGACGATCAGTTCGGAAACACCGTTGCCGAGATAGATGTCATCAATGGTGACATCGGCAATCTGCTTCTGCTGGCAATAGTGCATCACCGCCTTGCGTGCGGCGAACAAGCCCTTGGAGTCAGAGTAGCCGGAGGCATCGCGGATGTTGCGGATCACATCGACGACGATTTCCTCCGGCGCCTCGAAACCGAACGCCGCCGGATTACCGATGTTCAACTTGATGACACGGTGCCCCTCCTCTTCCATCTGGCGCGCGCGCGCCAGCACCGGCCCACGGATGTCGTAGCACACACTGGCGAGTTTGGCGGATTTATGGACGGGTTGCATGGTGGTTTGGGGCACGAAGGCGATAAAAGTGAAAGGTTATAATCTTAACCCAGCCTGAGCCAGAACCGCGGCAACCCAACGATCAGAAATTACGTTCTCACCACACGCCACCGCCTTGAAACTTCACGACGACTCGCTCAGCACCCGCCACGCCGTCACCGGCTATGGCGACCACCACGTCTCCGTAGACGGCCGCGAACTGCGGCGCAGCCTGCTGCTGCTGCCAGACCATCTCGACCTGGATTGGGGTCCGGACGACTTCGCCGCGCTCGCCCATGCCCACCTCGAACCACTGGCGACGCTGCGTTGCGATGTCCTGTTGCTCGGCACCGGCAGCCGGCAACGCTTTCCCTCGCCCGCCTTGCTGCGGCCGCTGATCGAAGCCGGCCGTAACATCGAAGTGATGGATACACAGGCCGCCTGCCGCACCTATAACATCCTGATGACCGAGGGCCGCGTAGTGGCCGCGGCGTTGATCATCGAAATTTCGTCCGCCCCATGAATGCCGTCAGCTTGAGCCTGGTGCTTACCGGCGTGCTGCTGAATGCCGTCGCCCAGCTGCTGTTGAAGGCCGGCACCAACGCCATCGGCCATTTCGAGTTTCACTGGCAGAACGCCTTCCCCGTCGGCATCAAGCTGGCCATGCACCCCGCCATCCTGGCCGGCATGACCTGCTATGCCATCAGCCTGGTTGTCTGGATCATGGCGCTCTCGCGCGTGCCGGTCAGCATTGCCTACCCGATGCTGTCGATCGGCTACCTGATCAATGCCCTCGCCGCCTGGGCCTGGCTCAACGAACCGCTGGGCGCGCAGAAACTGCTGGGCATCGGCTTCATCGTCCTCGGCGTCTGGCTGATTGCCCGTTCCTAGGCTGACCGGGCCAGGATCCTGCACCGCAGGCCAGTAATGGTCATCTCAACCCCGTATTTTCGAGCCCTCCATGCCGCGCATCGCTCTCAAAATTGAAGTTCCCAGCTACTGCGCTGCCTGTAACGGCGTGCCGGTACTGACCGACCTGCTGCGTCGCCACCGCGCCGGCGCGAGCTTTGTGTTTGCCCTTGGCCCCGACCGCTCCGGACGGGCGCTCGGCCATGCCTGGCAACCGCAATTGCATGGTCGCGCCAGCAACACCACGCTGACAGAACACTTCGGACTGCGCTCGCTGCTTTACGGCACCCTGCTGCCGGCACCCAATATCGGCCGGCGCTGTGCCGACATTTTGCGCAGCGTGCGCGACCATGGTTTCGAGCTTGGCCTGCACGGCTGGGACACGCTGCGCTGGCTGGCCGAAGTAGACAAGGCTGGCCCTGCCTGGAGCGAAACGCAGCTCAAGCGCGCCATGGCTGCTTTCGAGGAAATTTTCTCCACGCCCCCCCTGCTGCATGCCGCCCCCGGCTGGCGTGGCAATCCGCATAGCCTGCGCCTGACCCAGCGCTGCAATTTCGCCTATGCCAGCGACACTCGCGGCCGCCATCCCTTTGTACCGGTGTGGCATGGCGAGATCGTGCGCTGCCCGCAATTTCCCACCACCCTGCCCACGCTGGACGAACTCGCCAATGCAGCAAAACCTGACCCGCACTCCATGTGCGAGCAATTGCTGGCGCTCACCGCCACGCCATCCCCGACCGGCCATGTCTTCACCCTGCGCATCGAACCCGGCGCGACGCAGCGTGTCGAACTGATCGAGGCATTACTGACCGGCTGGCGGGAACAGGGCTACGAACTGACATCTATTCAGACGCTGGCTACCGGCCTTGCCGTGGATAAACTTCCCCGACATGAGATCGTGGTGGGCAAGGTACCAGGACGCCACGGCACCCTGCTGTTGCAGGGCAACGAATTTTTATCCGACTGGAGGCATGCCACATGAGCAATTCACCCACTCCTTCCGCCGTTGGCCTGGAAGTTCCCGACTTCTCCCTGCCGGCCACCGCCGGCAAGACCTTCACCCTCTCCGCGCAACGCGGTAATCCGCTGGTGATTTATTTTTATCCCAAGGACAGCACACCCGGCTGCACCACCGAGGCGCAACAGTTTCGCGACCTGCATGGCGAATTCATCCAGGCGGGCGGCAGCGTCTGGGGGGTGTCGCGCGACAGCATCAAGTCGCATGAGAATTTCAAAAGCATACTGGGGCTGCCCTTCGAACTGTTGAGCGACGCCGAAGAAACCGCCTGCATCCTGTTCGATGTCATCAAACTGAAGAACATGTATGGCAAGCTGGTCAAGGGTATCGAGCGCAGCACCTTTCTGATCGACCGCAACGGCAAGCTGGCCCGCGAGTGGCGCGCCGTCAAGGCCGATGGCCATGCGGCCGAGGTGCTGGCCGCCCTGCAAGCGCTGTAAGGATTTTCCCGATCGGAGTGCCATGAACGCCAAACGCACCACCAAGCTGTTTGTGCTCGACACCAATGTGCTGATGCACGATCCGCTCTCCCTGTTCCGCTTCGAGGAACACGACCTCGACGTGCCGATGATGACGCTCGAAGAACTCGACGCCAACAAGAAGGGCATGTCGGAAGTGGCCCGCAATGCCCGCCAGACCAGCCGCATGCTCGACGAGATTGTCAGTTGCTGTGAAGACAGCATCAAAGACGGCATCGAACTGGCCGGACCCTCGCACGAGCTGGCGACCGGGCGCCTGTTCCTGCAAACCGAAGCGATCAACAGTGTCCTACCCGCATCGCTGCCGACTTCGCGCGCCGATAACCAGATCATCGCCGTGGCGCTGCATCTGCATCAGACGCAGCCAAAACGGCCGGTGATTCTGGTCACCAAGGACATCAACATGCGCATCAAGGCCCGTGCACTGGGCCTCGATGCACAGGATTACTTCAACGACAAGGTACTGGAAGACACTGATCTCCTCTATACCGGTAGCCTGGAGCTACCTGAAGATTTTTGGGACACGCACGGCAAGGGTCTGGAGTCCTGGAAGAAGGACGGCCGAACCTACTATCGGATCAAGGGCCCGCTCTGCCCAGATCTGCTGGTCAATGAATTCGTCTGGCAGGACGGCGTCCAGCCCCTGCAGGCCTTGGTAAAAGTCGGCGCCGGCAAGACGGCGGAAATCGAGACTCTGATCGACTACAGCCATGCCAAACATGCGGTGTGGGGCATCACGGCCAGAAACCGCGAGCAGAATTTTGCCCTCAACCTGCTGATGGATCCCGACATCGACTTCGTTACCCTGCTCGGCCAGGCCGGCACCGGCAAGACCCTGCTGACCCTGGCCGCCGCGCTGGCCCAGGTGCTCGACAAGAAGCTCTACAGTGAAATCATCATGACCCGCGTCACCGTGCCGGTCGGCGAAGACATCGGCTTTCTGCCCGGCACCGAGGAAGAAAAAATGACACCGTGGATGGGCGCGCTGGAAGACAACCTCGACGTACTGAACAAAAGCGAGGACGACGGCGGCGACTGGGGACGCGCGGCGACGCAGGACCTGGTCCGTTCCCGGATCAAGGTCAAGTCGCTGAATTTCATGCGCGGGCGCACCTTTCTCAATAAATTTCTTATTATCGATGAAGCGCAGAACCTCACGCCCAAGCAGATGAAGACGCTGATCACGCGCGCCGGGCCGGGAACCAAGGTGGTGTGCCTGGGCAACATCTCGCAGATCGACACGCCCTACCTCACCGAAGGCAGCTCCGGCCTCACCTACGTGGTCGACCACTTCAAGGGCTGGCCGCACAACGGCCACGTCACCCTGCAGCGGGGCGAACGTTCGCGCCTGGCGGACTATGCTGCAGAGGTGCTGTAGTCCAATCACCCTGAAAACCCACCACGAAGATATGTCCCGCAGGGACGGTATCCCTTGGGACACGCAGGCATGGAGAACGGCAGGAAACCAATGGTTTGTTGAGTAAGGGTGGGCGCACCGCGGTTTCAGGAATCACTTGAGGAGATGCACCATGAAGCGCTGGATGATCCTGGCCGCCGGCCTCACTCTGACCCTGCCCGCCCACGCCTTCGACTGGAACGAGATGCTGAAGGGCGTTCTGGGCAAACCCGCCAGCCAGCCAACGGCCAGCGGGGTCGACGCACTCTCCACCGCCGACATCAACGCCGGACTGAAGGAAGCGCTCACCCGCGGGGCGGATGCCGCCGTCGCCCAGCTCGGCCAGAAAGACGGCTTCTTCGGTAACCCCGCGCTGAAAATCCCGCTGCCGCCCGGCCTGCAAAAAGCCGAAAAGGCCATGCGCATGCTCGGCATGGGCAGGCAGGCCGACGAGCTGGTGCTGTCGATGAACCGCGCCGCCGAGGCGGCGGTGCCCGAAGCCAAAACCCTGCTGGTCGATGCGGTGAAGGAGATGACGCTGGACGATGCCCGAGGCATCCTGACCGGCGGGCAGACCTCGGCCACCGACTTCTTCCGCAGGAAAACCGAGGCCCGCCTCACCGAGCGCTTCGGGCCCATCGTCAAGGCCAGCACCGACAAGGTCGGGCTGGCGCAGCAGTACAACCAGTACGCCGGCGCGGCCGCGCAGTTCGACCTGATCGACAGGAAGCAGGCCAGCGTCGAGCAGTACGTCACCCAGCAGGCACTCGACCGGCTCTATACCCTGATCGGGGAAAAAGAGACGGCTATCCGCGCCAACCCCATGCAGGCCGGCAGCGACTTGCTGAAAAAAGTCTTTGGCGCCGTCAGCGGCAAGTAATGTGGACGAGATCGCCGCACGCCATGTGGCACACAGGACCAAGCTTCAGCGGGGTTCGCGCCCCGCATTCGGGATCGCCATGACAACGAAAATAAAAATGCTTGGCCTGCTTGCCGGGCTGCTGCTCGTCCCGCCTGCCCTGGCGTGGGAAATCGGCGAATTCAAAAACGGCATGAGCCGCGCCGAGGTCGAGCAGGCGCTCAAAACCTGGAATTTCGACAAGGCCCTGCCCGTCGGCAACGACGGCCTGTTTGTCTACGACCTGCCCAACAGCCCCGGCGGCCGCCGCTTCCTGTTCACCTTCTGCAACGACAAGCTGGTGGCGTTCGACCAGGAAATCGAACCGGCCTTCCGCCACTTCGTCATCGTCGCCTCGAACTATTCCAACCTCTACGGCAGTCCGCTCAAGGTCATCCCCTATACCAGCGTCATCGCCAGCGGCGAAAAGAACCTGCTGGCCATGTTCTGGCGCAAAGGCGCCGACTACATGGGCGTCAAATACGTTCTGTACCCCGCCAGCGAGCAACTCTCGATGACCTGGCAGATCAACAACAACTGCTGGCAGGCGCCGCGTTAAATAAACGATCCCCTACTGCAACCGTGGGAGAAGGTGGCGAGGCCTGAAGGATGTGCGGAATCAAAAAGGCGGCGTCCGATGAAGGACGCCGCCCTTGACTGCGTCGCGAAAAATCACTGGACGGCCAGCTTCCTGGCCGTGGCGGCGCCTTCCTTTTTCGGCAGCGTCAATTCCAGCACGCCTTCGGTGTACTTGGCTTTGGCCTTGGCTTCGTCCACGTCGTTCGCCAGGGTGAAGCTGCGCGCCACCTTGCCGTAGTAACGCTCGGAGCGCAGGACCTTTTCGCCCTTTTTTTCATCCTTCTCCGTCCTGGTTTCGGCGCTGATCGAAACCCGGTTGCCGTCGATGCTGACCTGGATATCTTCCTTCTTCATGCCCGGGATCTCGGCGTGAACGGTATAGGCCTTGTCATCCTCCTTCAAGTCCATTTTGATCTCCATCTGCGGCTTGCCTTCGAACAGAACGGGACGCATGAAAAAACCCTTGAACATGTCATCGATGTCCGCAAAAGGATCGATACGGGCAAGACCGAAGGGATCGTAACGGGTGATATTGGCCATAATTTTTCTCCTGTCGAAAATTTTTAAATGCCAGCTCAAGCCGCCGTAGCGACCTTACATGGAATCTAGACCCGTCCGCGCATTTTTCAAGACGCGGAATCCCTGGCTCATTCGACCGGAAACGACGATGGCGCGACGCTTGCCGGCCTCGGCCTCGGCCTTGGGCAGTTCGGCCCGAAGGACGGCGACGCTCCCGCTCATGATTTATTCTCCTTATTGAATGGCGATCCGGCTCCGCGAGCGATACGCCATGTTGTTCGATCCCCCTTTGCGCGCGCCCAGCTTGTCAATGTAGGCGTTGAAGGCGTGTTTTCAATCTCCTGGCGCGACTCGCGCCAGCCGATCAAGCTGCCACGATTCGCACAGTCAGGAAGGCACATGCAGTTCAAGGACTACTACCAGATCCTCGGGGTGCACGGGAAGCCACGGCGAACGAGGTCAAGAAAGCGTTCCCCAGGCTGGCGCGCAAGTACCACCCGGACGTCATGCTGGAAGAAATGGACGCACTGCGTGCACGGCTGCGGACCCTGTTGCCGGGACGATCCTGATGGACCGCTGTCCGGCCCCAAAACCACCCCGGTGCGCCGTCCGCCGCGCTGGCATCCGGGCGGGATCTGGCACACACCCCGAGATATTTTGAAGCGCTCGGGCGTCAAGCCCGGTCAACGCCAGTGCCCCATCCCCGGCACCCCTGATTTACGCCAGCAGCAGGCCCTGGCGCGCAAACAGCCACAGTTGTTGCCGGCTCAGTTCGCCGACGGTTTCCAGCGGCAGCGCCAGCCCCTGTGCGGCCAGTGTCTGCCGCATGGCGGCCGCGAGTTCATCGGCGGTGCGGCGGCCATCCAGCATGCCGAGCAGGATGCGCCCCGGCACGTCCAGTTCCATCGCCACCTGGCGCGCGCCGCTCACCACCCAGTTCGGCGCGTTTGCCTGCTGCCGCGCCAGCGCATGCGCACAGGGACGCTCGCCCGGCGCGTTCGCGTACGCAACGGCCGTCACGGTGGGCATCACGCAGTGAGCCATGACCAGCGGGAACAGGGCATCGCGAAAGGCGGCCTCATCGACGTCCCCGCCCACCCCATATTCGGCCAGCATCTGCCGGGCGGCTGCCAGCAAGTCCGAATACGCAAGCGAGCCGGGATAGGCGGCCGACAGGGCCACGGCCGCGGCCTTCATCACGGGTTGCGCGATGGAAAAGGCATTGCCTGCGGGGTTGATGAAACACTGCCCGCTCGCCGCTTCCAGATCGATTTCCTCGTCGCAGCGCAGGTCGGCATAAAACGCCAGCGCGCTCAAGGCTTCGGCCTGCGGCGGCCGCGCGCAGGGGGCGTCGGCACGCGCAATCAGCGCGCGGCGGAAGCGGACGGCAAGCGCTTCGTCGAGTGCCGCCTCGGCCTCCAGCCAGCGCCCGGCCATGCCTTCCGGAACCAGGCCCCAGGCATCTTCGAGCTCGACCACGGCGCTGCGCGGGCCGGCCTCGCCGACGTAGCGCAGGCCATGCGCATCCAGCTGCGCGGCAAATTCGCCGAAGCGCATCGGCGCATTGAATTCGGCGAGATATTCGTGGAACAGATAGGACGGCGCGGCCGATTTGAGATAGGCGATTTCCTTCAGCAGGGCCGGATCGCTCCATTCGGCTTGCAGCTCGTCCAGCACGCGCAGCGCCTGTTGAAAACGCGCCGGCGCCGGCAGATCGGCTGCGGTGCGCCCGGTCAGCGCAGCGCGCAGCGGCTGGAGTTTTTCCCAGCCAGCCGCGACGTTGAAGCTGACGTAGGCGATGCCGTGCGGCGACAAATGACGCCGGCACACATCGAGCAGCGCCTGCTGCACCGACGGCGGCACCCAGGAAAACACGCCATGCGCGATGATGAAGTCGAACTCGCCGAGATCGTCCGGCAGCGCGGCGAGGTCGCCGTGCAGGATGCGGACATTGGGCAGTCCCAGCGCCTCGACGAAAGCGGCACCCGCCTCCGCCTGCACGCGCGACAATTCCACCCCCACGCAGTCGGCCCCGGGCCAGCGCCACGCCAGCGGAATCAGGTTGCCGCCCTGCGCGCAGCCGAGTTCGAGGATGCGCGAACGGCTGGGCTCGGGCGCATCGAAGCCGTGCAGCCTGGCCACCGCCGCCAGAAAATCCGGCTGGGTTTCGGGCAGCGGCAGGCTGTCGTAGGGGAGTTCGTCGTAGCTGGGAAGGGTATCCATGCACGAAATTGTAGCCTCGGCCATACTTAACGCCATGACACAGACCTGCCGGATGACGCCGCTGCGCTGGCTCGCCAGCGCCCTGCTGTGGCTTGCACTGCTGGCGCCGGGCGCCCGCGCGGACGCGACCTGGATCGAGCCGGGCGCGGACGGCCAGCCCGTGGTGCACCTGTATTTTTTCTGGTTGCTGACCTGCCCGCATTGCCTGGAGGCGCGCCCCTTCGTCGAGGCCATTCCCGCCAGCCGGCCGTGGGTGAAGCTGCATTCGATGGAACTTGCCCGTCATCCCGGGCACGCCCGCCACTATGTCGCGCTCGCCGACCAACTGGGGCAATCCGCGCAGTACGTGCCGGCGCTGCTGTTCTGCGGCCGCATGCAGACCGGATGGGACAGCGACGCCGGCAGCGGACAGGAACTGCTCGCCGCGCTGGACGCCTGCCGCGACGCCGCGCACACCGGCAGCGCGCTCGACACCGCCCGCAGCCTGCCCGCGCCCACCCTGCCCCTGCTGGGCAAGCTGGAGGCCGACGCGCTGTCGCTGCCCTTGCTGACAGTGCTGATCGCCGGCCTCGACGCCTTCAATCCGTGCGCGTTTTTTGTCCTGCTGTTCCTGCTGTCGCTGCTGGCCCACCAGAACAGCCGCGCGCGCATGCTGACGATCGGCGGCGTCTTCGTGCTGACTTCCGGGCTGATGTATTTCGCCTTCATGGCGGCGTGGCTCAACCTGTTCCATCTGCTCGGCAATCTGGCCTGGGTGACGCTCGCCGCCGGCGCCATGGCCTTTGCAGTCGGGCTCATCAACGTCAAGGATTTCTTCCGCTTCGGGCGCGGCATCTCGCTGTCCATTCCGGAATCCCGCAAGCCCGCGATTTACCGGCGCGCACGCGCCATCCTCGCCGCCGGCACTATGCCGGCCATGCTCGCCGCCACGCTGCTGCTCGCGGTGGCTGTCAACTTCTACGAGTTGCTGTGCACCGCCGGCTTTCCCATGGTCTATACCCGCCTGCTGACCCTGCAGGACATCGGCCCCGCCGGACATTACCTGTATCTGGCGCTGTACAACGTGGTCTACGTGATTCCGCTCGCCGTTATCGTGGGGGTGTTCTCCTTCACCATGGGCGCGCGAAAATTGAGCGAGCGCGAAGGCCGCCTGCTCAAACTGATGTCAGGCCTGATGATGCTGCAATTGGGGATGCTGCTGGTATTGGCGCCCGACTGGCTGAACCGGCTCGGCGTGGCGTTTGCGCTAATCGGCGTCGCCATCGGCGTCACCTGGATCGCGGCGCGGGTCACGCAGCGCTAAGCCGGGCACGGCTTGCGCGCATTCGATGCCCGCCCCGCCTCGTCATTGCGAGGCGCAGCCGAAGCAATCCAGCCTGCGGCAGCCGCTGCTGGATTGCTTCGCGTTGCTCGCAATGACAGCGATGGGGCGGGAGACAGCGGGATCAGTGCCCGCGCAAACCCGGTTTACCGGCAAACAGGGCGGCCGGCGGACGCGGCTTGCGCGCCTGGGTCGACTGACCCGGTGCGCCGCTGCGACCACCTGCCGGCTTGGCGCCGGCACTGGCGGGTTTGGCCTGCGGCGAACGGCCGGAGCCGCTGCGGCCGGCGGGTTGCCCGCCACGTCCCGCGCCCTGCCCCTGGCGCGGGCCGCCGCGACCTTGCGGCGGACGCGGCGGACGTTCCTCGGACATCAGGTCGGCCTTGGCCGGCGGCACGAAGCCGGGTTCGATTTCGACCCGCACGATCGCGCGCTTGATCAGCTTCTCGATGTCGCGCAGATAGCTCATTTCCTCGTCGTCCACCAGCGACAGCGCCGAGCCGGTGGTACCGGCGCGGCCGGTGCGGCCGATGCGGTGCACGTAGTCTTCCGGCACATTGGGCAGTTCGAAGTTGACCACCTGCGGCAGCTGGTCGATGTCGATGCCGCGCGCGGCGATGTCGGTGGCCACCAGCACGCGCACGCTGCCGTCCTTGAAGCTGGCCAGCGCCTTGGTGCGCGCCGGCTGGCTCTTGTTGCCGTGGATCGCGGCGGCAGTGATGCCGTCCTTGATGAGCTTTTCGGTCAGTTTGTTGGCGCCGTGCTTGGTGCGGGTGAACACCAGCACCTGCTGCCAGTCGTGGTGCTTGATCAGGTGCGCCAGCAGATCGCGCTTATGAGCCTGCGGCACCCGGTGCATCGACTGCTCGATGACTTCCACCGTGGTGTTGCGGCGCGCGACTTCGACGCTCTTCGGGTTGTTCAAGAGGCCGTTGGCCAGGGCGCGGATCTCGTCGGAAAAGGTCGCCGAGAACAGCAGGGTCTGGCGCTGCTTCGGCACCACGGCGAGCACTTTCTTGATGTCGCGGATGAAGCCCATGTCGAGCATGCGGTCGGCTTCGTCGAGCACCAGGATTTCAACGCCGGACAGGTCCACCGTCTTCTGCCCCATGTGGTCGAGCAGGCGGCCCGGCGTCGCCACCAGGATGTCGACGCGCGACTTCAGCGCCTTGTACTGCGGGTTGATGTTGACGCCGCCGAACATCACCATCGAGGTGAGCGACAGGTGCTTGCCGTAGGTTTTGACCGATTCCTCGACCTGCGCGGCGAGTTCGCGCGTCGGCACCAGAATCAGGCAGCGCGGGCGGCCCGGCTTGGGTGCCGCTGCTGCGCGCGTCGACAGGTGGTGCAGGATCGGCAGAACGAAGCCGGCGGTCTTGCCGGTGCCGGTCTGCGCCGCGGCGAGCAGGTCGCCGCCTGCCAGCACCTGCGGAATCGCCTGCGCCTGGATCGGGGTGGGCGTGGTGTAGCCGGCATCGGCAATCGCACGCATGATGGGTTCGGCCAGGCCGAGCTCGGCAAAAGCCGGGCTGGCTGAGTTTGTTTCAGTAGTCATTTAATTTTTTCCTGCGACGGCCTGTTGCGCTTGTGGCAACACCAATCGAGGCAGACGAATAGGGGATCGTGAGATCGGGGTAAGAGAACCGCGCACCGATTGGCAGGGTGCGGGAGGCCGCACTATACCGGCTGCGGCCTGACGCGGCAATGCTTTTCAGCCGCCAGCTTCTGGAAATGAAAAGGGACCGGCATGTACCGGTCCCTTTTCGATGTTCGGGCTGGTGGGCAGTACAGGGCTTGAACCTGTGACCCCCGCCGTGTGAAGGCTAAAACAGGGGCATTTCCACTGCTTACTAATTTTTACTAAACCGCGCCTTTCCCTTGATGCGTCTACGTTTTCGGCTTACTATTAGTGCAGTGGTCAAACTGATTTTGACTGTTTTTTACTGCTTACTGCTTACTATGTGTTTACTTTTTTGACCGCTGCACTTCAAAAAACGGCACCAGAAAAAGTAAGCAGGCCGAAAAAAAGGAGCCGTCATGCCGAAGATCAACAAGTCCTTTGTGGAGTCCGCCAGCACACCCGAGAAAGATGCTTTTTCATGGGATGACGAGATCAAGGGTTTCGGCCTGAAGGTTTCCCCTTCCGGGTCAAAGGCGTTTGTTTTCCAGTACAGGACAAAGCAAGGAAAAAGCCGCCGATTCACCATCGGGCGCTATAGCGATACGCTCACCGCCGACCAGGCCAGAAAACGCGCAAAGGATTTACGCCGCGCCGTCGAGGATGGTGGCGACCCGATGAACGAAAAACAGGTCAATCGGCAGGCCGAGACATTAGAGGAAGTGTTTGACCGTTATCTGGCGTCTGCCAAGTTTGCAGAAAAAGCAGACAGCACCAGGGCGACCGACCGGGGCCGAATCAATCGCCACCTGAAGCCGACCATCGGACGCTTGTACGCCGACGATCTAACAGCGGAGGACGTGCGCAAAGCTTTCAACCATATCCGCGATGGCAAGACCGCCACGAATCAGAAAACGGGCTTCAGAGGCCGCGCAATCGTTCGGGGCGGGGAAGGTGCGGCCCGTATGTCAGTAAGGCTGCTACGGGCTGTTCTGACGTGGGAGGGATACACCGGAGAGAGGAACCCGGCCAACAATGTGAACGTCGGCAGCGATGGCGAACGCGACACCGTTCTGGAAACCGGCGAGGAATACGCCCGCCTGTTTGAAACCCTGATCACGATGGAGAACGAGAAACGAATCAGGCCAGCCCATGCCGACGCCATCCGCATCATTGCATTGACCGGCGCCAGGCGCGGCGAAATTGCGTCATTGCAATGGCGGCACGTCGATCAAAAGAAGGCACTGATTACCCTGCCACCAAGCCAGCACAAGACCGGACGCAAGACCGGCAAGCCGCGCATCATTGGTCTGCCAACGGCCGCCGTTGAAATCATCGCCCGACAACCCGCTGGCGATCCTGACGACTTCGTTTTCATTCCGAGCAAGGGCAGCGGCGGAGCCGTCACCCTATCGGCCACGTGGCGCAAGGTGCGCGTAGAAGCCAAATTACCCGACGGCATAGGCTTGCACGGTCTGAGGCATTCACTTGCCAGCCACATGGCGATCAATGGCGCACAAGCTGCCGAGATCATGACCGCACTGGGACACCGGCAGTTATCGACCGCACAGAGATACATTCACTGGGCTGAGGATGCGCGCAAAGGCTTAGCTGAACGGTCTGCCGCGCATATCACCGCCGCCATGAACACGACACCGGCACCGAAGGCCAAGCCCAAGCTGGAGGTGGTGAAATGACCGGCATCGTTCATACCGATCTACGCGCCGAACGCGACCGCATCGTTAAGGCGCTTCGCGATGCGCTGATGAGTAGCGTTATTCACGGTCATGGCGAAGGCTTTTTTCCTTCACCGCGTATGGCTGATGCGATGGGACTGCCAGCGGTTTCAATAAATGCTGGCGATGCCGTGCGGATTGTCGAGCTGCTGGAAGAAACGCTGAACCACGTCTTTGAGCAGGGAAAAGCGGCCGACGACAACTATCTGCGCGAACATGGCCGTATCAGTGAGGCCGAACGCGAGTACAGGAACCCCCGCGTTAAGGGATCGAAAAACAAGGCCATTGCCGCCGTGCAAGCACTGGAGTTGCGGGCGAAGGATCCTCAGTATTGGGACGACCTACTTAAAGAATGCGAACGATTTCAGCCTGAGAACACCACCGAAAAGCTGGAACTGATCGAAGAGTTGGCTGCTCGCGAAAGCAAAACATTTTCCGCGATACACCAAGGCCTGAAGCGCGCGATCACAAATCGCCGCAAGAATGATGAGGAAGTCGCATTCACTTTGCCGCGCTGGGAGCAGTGAGGTACAAAACGCACCCCCATTTTGTCCCCGTGCTTGAACCCGTCTGAATCAATAAATTGCCTATCCATACCGCCAGCCACTTTGGCAAGCGGGGTTTATATGGAGAGGCAAAATGGATTCCACACGCTTTCTTGACCGCATCGAAGCAGCCGAATATCTGACCGCAAAAGGCTTGCGTGTCAGCAAGAACACCCTTCAAAAATTGGTAACAGTCGGAGGCGGCCCGCTGTATCGCCGCTTCGGGCACCGCGCCGTTTATCTGGCATCCGATCTTGACGCCTGGGCAGAGCGCAAGATGGGCGCACCCGCGATGACCTACGCCCGGCCCGCCAAGTTCGACCTCGATGATTGCGAGGTCGCGCAATGAACGCACCCAATAAAAAAGCCCGCTGGCAGGCGGGCTTGGTAAAAGTAAAAAAACACTTCAGCTCGAATAATACACGGCTTGTCTGTTTACTGATAGCGGCCAGCGTCACGTCCGGCGCCGCCGTTGCGATGGTCTGCCTACTGATTGTTCGTCTGATTGGTGGCGCCCTGTGAGCCGCCTAAACGAAGCGCCTCAACGTTTTGCGATTCAGTGTCCTTGTTGTTCTGCCGAAGTGATTCATCGGAGGTACGGCTTCGACGTGATTGCCTGTGCGCCGCGTCTGACACTGACAACGTGGTTCGTGTGTGACGCCTGCGAGGCCGCGCTTACCGGCACCGACAATGCCGCACGGGAAGCAACCGTTCGCGCCTTCGAAGCCTACCTGAAGGGCATCGGCCATGACACACGCCATTGAACTCCGCTTCCTCGATTTCATGCGCGCGACCGGCCTGGCGCCACTGAAGGACACCCCGACCGCCGATGGGCGCTTGCACCGCTACCGCGTCGACGGTGACAAGCCGGGCAGCATGAACGGATGGTATGCACTACACCTCGACCCGATCCCGCACGGCGCTGTAGGTTCGTGGAAAACCGGAGAGACGCACCCCTGGCGCGATGCCGCCGCCGGCAAAATCAACCGGCAGGAATGGCAGGAATTGCAGCGCCGCATGGCCAAGGTTAAAGCGGATCGTTTCGAGGAACAAAAAAAGGTCTGGCAGGAAGCACGTGGCCGCGCCGCGAAGATGTGGGCTGCGTCCAGGCCTGCCGATGCGCGGCACGCCTACCTGCAGCGCAAGCAAGTAAAGGCCTGGGGAATACGGCAGTTGCGCGACAACCTGCTGATCCCGGTGCGGAGCGACGGGGTGATGCACTCGCTGCAGATTATCAGCCCGGACGGGGCGAAGAAATTTCTGACCGGCGGCATGGTGCGCGGCTGCTATTTCGCCATTGGCGTGCCAGCGGGCACGATCTGTATTGCCGAAGGCTACGCCACCGCCGCCAGCGTTTATGAGGCGACCGGGCACGCCACCGCCGTGGCATTTAATGCCGGCAACCTGGCGTTGGTTGCACGCAAGCTTCGCCGCCACTTTCCATTCGAGAAAATCATCGTAGTAGCCGATGACGATGCGGCCACACCCGGCAATCCCGGCCTGACCGCAGCCACACGCGCGGCCACGATGGTGGGTGGCCTGATCGCACGCCCCGACTTCAGCGAGGTGCGGCCATGAACCTGACCGACATGAACGACCTGGCGCTATCGGCCGGCCCTGAGGCGGTGCGCAAGTCGTTGGAGGCGGCAAAACCGGCCGCGCCTTCGCCTGCGGATGATGGCACGCGCTGGGATGAGTATCTTCCGTTCAATCGGATTGAGACCCCGGAGCTTTCCGCCGATCTTCTACCCGGCGTTTTTGGCGAGTATGCGCAGGCGCTGTCGGATGGGCTTCAGACGCCCCCGACGATGGCGACGCTGTTCACCGTGTCGGTTCTGTCCCTGGCATTGCAGCGCAAGTTCAAGGTATCGCCGTTCGGTGATGACTACAGCGAGCCTGTATGCGTGTGGACGGTGATCCTGGCCGACTCAGGCGAGCGCAAGTCGGCACTGATCCAACGGCTGCTCAAGCCGGTGCTGTTGAAGGAAGCGAAGCTGGCCGACCAGATGCGCCCCGACATTATCGAGCGCGACACCCTGCGCAAAATCAGCCAGCGCCGTGCGGAAAAGCTGCAGGGCGATGCAGCGAAGGAGGACAGCGCGGTGCGGCGCGGCGAGATCGTCCGCGAGATTACCGAACTGGCCGAGCAAACCCCGGACGAATTGCGGCCGCCGCGATTTTTTACAGGCGACGTCACCCCGGAACGGCTGCAGGCGATGCTGGCGGAACACGACGGCCGCATGGCGGTGATGAGTGACGAAGGCGGCATATTCGCCGTGCTGGCTGGCCTGTACTCGGGCGGCGAGGCCGTGGTGGACGTGGCGCTGCAGGCCTACAGCGGTTCATCCGTGCGCGTTGACCGTGGCAGCCGAACGGCGATTATCAACCGGCCAGCACTGACCTTTGGGCTCGGGATGCAGCCCGGTCTGCTGCAGGACATGGCGCCGGCCGCTAAACGCAAGTTTCGCAGCTCGGGCACGTTCGCCCGATTCTTTTTCGGACTACCGGCAACCCGCATCGGCAAACGCGATATGGGCCGGCGCGTCACCATCCCTGTCGATCTTGAAGCGCGGTATCGCGGCGAGGTGCTGCGCCTGCTGGAACTGGAGGCGCGCACCGATGTGGAAGCCGGTGAAGACGACGAGCATGTACTGCTGCTGTCCGATGCCGCGCGCGAACTGTGGGTGAAGTTCGCACAGAAGATCGAGAACGAACAGGCCGAAGGCGGGCCGCTGGAATCCATGCGCGACTGGTGCGCAAAGCTGCCAGGCGGCGCGCTGCGGGTGGCTGGCCTGTTCCACGTCGCCGGGGGCGGCAAGGCGTCGGAAACAATCAGCGAGGAAACCATGAAGCGGGCTGTCGGGCTGTGCCGGCGGCTGATACGCCACGCGCAGGCAGTGTTCGACCTGATTGGAGCTGATGCCACTACAGACGATGCGCGGCTGTGCTGGCGGTGGATTGAGCGGCATGGTGAGGCTGAGTTCCTGCGCTCCGAACTGCACCGCGCCCACCACACCCGGTTCGACAAGATCGACCGCCTGATCGCCGCGCTGGAAGCACTCAAGACGCGGAACCTGATCGCCGGCCCATACAAGGGAACGGGCACGGGCGGGCGCCCACCGATCTATTACGCGGTCAACCCGCTTGCCATGAAAGGGGTGGAGTGATGCCGACTTTCGCACCTTTTTTAGCTGATTCCCTAGAAGGTTTTAATAAGGTTTTTCTTTCTTTCCTTGTGAATAAAGGCCTTCAAGACCTGGGGCACACCAAGGCCGGAATAAAGGGCGGAAAGGTGCGAAAGCCACTTTCAGCACTTTTAACCCTTTATTCCTGCCAGGTGTGCGGATGGGTGATTGCAGGCCTGACCCGCGCCGCCGCTGAGGCTGCATCCGGTATGGCCTGCGTCTGTAGTATCGACCCGACACCAAAAAGGTACTTGGGAGCCTCAACCCATGCGGGTAGTTTAGGGCTCGGGGTTTCGCTAGGGTTTGGGTTCGGTGCTTATGCAACATCGTTGCCCAATGGGGTGACGCCATGACCGACACCCAAAATCCCGGCGACCAGCAGCCCGGAAACATCCAGCAGTCACTATCGCTGCTGGCAGACCGCAAGGAATTGCTGCGCCTGCGTCTGCTGCCCGTCGAATTGGCGATCGTGCTCTCAGTCTCCAAGCAGACCATTAGCCGTTGGATTGCCGAAGGCAAGATAACCCCGCCCAGCCCGATTGATGGCCGGCTCGATGCGCAGGCCGCCACACGGCAGGTTTTGCGCAACACCCCTCCTTCAAAAATCCGAGCGCGGATCCTGCGGCAGGCCGTCGATGACGCGCAGGCGCTGCGCGATGGTGCTGAAGCTGCCGAGGCGCGCGCCGTCGCCGCCACGGCGCGCGCAGAGGCCGCCGACGCCGCGCTGCAGGAGGCACAGGAAAGCATCGTCCACCGGGATGGCTGGATTGAATCTGCCGAGCGCGCCGCCGCAATCTGGAAGACGATGGTGATCGACGCCGCCGCCGAGCTGCGCAGCGCGGCGACCGCCGATTGGCCGGCAATCCTGACCCGCCTAGAACTGGATGCCGACGAAGCCGCCGACGCTCAGCCCGATCCCGCCGAAACCGCCGACGCTCAGCCCGATCCCGCCGACACCCTGGACGTGGGCCCGCTTGATCTTGAGCTGGACGCCACCCTGGCCGCTGATTGGGCTGCGTTCAATCAGCGGCTCACCCCGCCACGGCGCGAAGTATCAAACACCAAGGGGGATGGGGGCGAATGACCGCGCGCGCGCCGATCCTGCTGGCCGAGCGATTCGCAGCCGGCGAACCACCCACCGCCGCGACGCTGGGCTGGTTGCGCACCAGCATCCAGCGCATCCTGCGCGGCGATGCGCCGGCGGATGTTTGCTTGCGGCTAACCATGGCCTGCCGCAAGGCCGCCCGCAATGACGCCCTGATCCGCGCGGCTCGGATTGTCGACGCTGGCCGGGGTCTATCGGCCTGGCACCTGGCCGAGCTGGTGCGGCAGGCCGTCAATCGCTTCGAGACCGTCACCCTGCCGCGTATCCGGCGCGGCGATGCTGGCGAGCTGTCGCCGCTGGATTCCGAATTGCGCGACGCCTTCGCCACGGGAGCGCCGCCGCTGACAACCCAACATCGCATTTACGACGTACTTGCAAGCTGCCCGAGCGATGAAAGTGCGACCTGAAGAAAATGAAGCCTCCAATCCCAAACCGAGAACCCCACCATGAAAAACCATCAAGACTTGATCGATTCAATCCGCGATGCCGCAGCCCTGCGCGCCGGAGTCATCACAGCCAAAGCCGCGCACCCCGACGCGCACATTCTCGCCTCCAGTGACTCCAGCTTGTTGCAGCAGCTTGCCCTGGCTTGCGTCCCCGCCGAAGTGCGCCGCACCCTCAACCCCGCCGGTGTGTTTGGCCGCGGGCTTGGTACCGGCGACTTCCAGAACGCGCTATCCAGCATCTTGCGCAGCGCCAGCCTGGGCAAGCTGAACGCTCAGGCACGTCACCGCGCCTTCTGTGAAATGCGCCCGCTGAAGTCTTTCATGCCACACGACTTCCCGCGCGCCGACATGGATGTGGCCCTGGTGGAACTCGCCGAAAACGCCGAAGCCCCGATGATCGCGGTAGGCGACAGCGCCGGGCTTTCGGCACGTATCCGAACCTGGGGCCGGAACATCAATATTTCCCGCCAGGTCATCGTGAACGATGACGTCGGGCTTCTGGTGTCCATGGCTTCGAATGCCGGGGCGAATGCCGCGCGGCTTGAGGCGTCCTTGTGTTACGGCCTGCTGTCGTCTAATCCCATCCTAGGCGACGGCGAGTCCTTGTTCCACGTCGACCACGGCAACCTGATCGCCGGCGCGCTCGATGAAGCCAATCTGTTTGCCGCGCTGGCCGCGCTGCGCGACCAGCTAACCCCCGCTGGCATCACTGCCGACCTGGACGCGAAGTTTGTTGTGTGCGCGTCTGGCCTTGAAGGGTTGGCGCGCAAGCTGTTGCACGTGGCCGGACTGGATGAAATCACCGTGATCGCCGCCGCCGGTCTGCCCGCTGGCCGCTGGTTTGTGTTCGCCGATCCCGTGCAATCGCCCGTCATCGCGCTGCTGCATCTTGAGGGCACCAATGGCGGGCTGCTCGTTGGGCCGGCCAAACGCAAACTGGACGTCGACACCGATGGTGTGTTGCTGGGCATAAGGCACGATGCCGGCGTGGTTGCCGTCGGCCGGGTTGGCTGTGTGCGGGGTGGCGTATGAACGAAGCCGCTGACTACCTGAAAGCCGCCAAGGCACTGTCCAAAGCCGAGGACGCGTTGAATGGTGCGCTCGACCGGCTGGAAGCAGCCCGCGAAGCGGCAGACCCCGAGCGCGTCACCCCGGCGCGGATTCGCGCGCAGGCCGCCACCCGCGACGCCGAGGCGGCAAGCGAGATCGCCTTTCAGGCCCACAAAAGCTATTGGCGTGCGCAGGCGCAAGCCGCCGAGCGCCGGCTGATCGAGGCCGTATCGCCGCACATCGCCGAGGTGAACGATCTGCATCGGCTGGCAGGTAGTTTGCTCACAAACCCGGCACGCGGCCTGATCGAGCACATCATCGCCGGGCCTTGCCCAGCCTTCGTGCCGAAGGCCATGGACGTGCCGCTTGAGTTCCCCGATTCGTCCGCGCTCGAGCGCGCCGAGACGGAGATCATCGCCCGCCAGCCTGGTTGGAAAATGCCAGCCCGCAAAACCTGACCGAATCTACGGCGCAAACGCGCCGTGCATGTGCCGCCTGGGCGAGTAGAGCCGACCCATAGCCCAGCGGCAAGACCTCCTGAAACATGGGCACGGCAGGCAGGCGACGGCTGAAACGTCTGGAGCCGCCCCCCTCCCGCCTAAAAACCGGGGGTACGGCGCACCCTCAAACTGGAGCACACCAATGAAACCAACCATCGAACCGATACCGCCCGATGCCATCAAGCGCCGGGTTTTCGGCATCCATTCGTGGCCGCTTGTGGGCGCTGGCGACGTCGCCGTGCACGAGGCCGGCCATATCGTTGTCGGCATGGCGCTGGGGATGCCTTGCCCCAATGCGCGCATATCGCCGGATGGCGCCGCTGGCCAGGCGGGCGTGCTGTCCCCTGTAAGCGCAATCGCCACCGCCGACACGTTGCCGGCGCCGGAAAACGTTGCTGACATTTACCGGCAGGCCGCGCCGCTTGTCTGGCCGGGCCTGCCGTCAGCCGATGCCGCGCTGCGCTACGCCACCATGTTGGTGGCCGGGCGGCAGGCTGAGTTGATCGCAGCCGGCCATCGGCTCGCGGGCGAGCTGCGCCTCAATGACCCCGACCACCAGCAAGCCCGCGCCATCCTGGCCGCCACCGACCAGCGTTTGGCGATGACCTGGGTGCAGCGGCAAGCGCGCCATTTGCTCACGACCGCCTGGCCGGACGTTCAGGCCATCGCCAACACCTTGCGCGAACAAGGGCGCTGGATTAATTCAACGAAATGGGAGCGCTGAAAAAAATGGAAGAGGTTTTGAAAAGCGTCTATATCCACGCCAGCGCAGCCACGGACTTTCAGCGGCGCGTGGCAGCCGGCAGATTGCACGTCGAGGCGTTTGGTTGTGCCGTCCGCATCGCGGGCGTTGGCGTGGATCTGATCGTCGCAAGATTCGCCGTCGTCACGGCCGACGACCTTAAGCCTGCCACGCGCTGTCGATGAAGTTCACGCACCGCCCGCCCGCCTCTATGGCGGGTTTTTTTATGTGCGGATAGGTAAGGACAAGGGCCGGCCCTAGAAAGGGCCATGGCGTCGATTCTGGAGGGGCAGTTTGCAAGGTGTCGGGGCTGGTGTATTGTGGGCGTGCGGAAATCGTGTTGAAGCACGACCCCGCACTAACCACAACGTGAAAGGAACTCACATCATGGCTGCAACTATTATCCCCCAAGCTGAACTTCAAACCCCCGACCTCGACTCGATGGACGAGGACCTATTCGGCGACCTCATGCTGGCACGTTTGCGCGCTGCCCCCGCCCTGCTCGACGAGTCACAGGTTTACGCAATCGAAAACAGCATTCAGCGGGATGTTAACCGCCGCGCAGCCTTCGCGATTGCATCGGTTGCTGGCGCCGACTTGCTCGAAAAAATCAGTGCCGATCGCGAGTTTGCCGTTGCTGTTGGTAGCGTTTTCCTGTCTCTCGACGAAGTCAAAGCGCGCTATCAAGGGCTTCTCAAACTGTTCGAGGCCCTGCACGCCCGGCTTGCGATTGCCGTCGCCGTCCGCGAGGATATGGAAGAGGTTCTCGCGGAGTCGAGAACCGAGCCGCTGCACTGAGGCGAAGCACTCGAGAAAAAGCCCAGCCTTCGCGCTGGGCTTTTTGTTGGCCCGCTGCTTACTATCTGTTTACTTTCTTCTGGACACAAAAAATCCAGCACTAGGCTGGACTCTTGTAAGTGGTTGATTCCACTATGTTCGGGCTGGTGGGCAGTACAGGGCTTGAACCTGTGACCCCCGCCGTGTGAAGGCGATGCTCTACCGCTGAGCTAACTGCCCCGAAGCGGCGCGAATTAAACCACATCCGACCTGACAAGGTCAATTTCAGCGCACACTCCTCGCCCATTGCGAGAAAAGCGAAGCAGTCCAGAAAGCCCGTCGCTGCAACAGACGCTGGATCGCCACGGCTCTGCGAGCCTCGCGATGACAGAATTCTTCCGCACAGCTCCAAAGCCTGGCACCCGCAGAGTCCTGTGTCCTCTGTCGGGTAACGCGTTGGTCGCCGCCTGCCGCATGTGATCGAGGTAATCGGTCAGACGGTTCTCGTTCATATCGGCTGCGCCTCCACCAATACCTGCTGACGAAATTTGGCGGGCAGGTCGCCCGGCGTCAGCACATCGACACGAACACCCAACAACGCTTCCAGTTCGGCTTGCAGGCCGCCCAGATCAAACAGCGTCGCACCGGGAAGCGCATCCACCAACAGATCCAGGTCACTGCCGTCCCGGTCGACGCCATATAACACCGAACCAAAGATGCGCGGATTTGCCGTGTGAAAACGGTTGACCGCTTCGCGCACGGCTGCGCGCTTCAGGTCAAGCGCAACAGAAGGTCTCATCGATTTCTTCCTTCACAAGGAACTGAGAATTTCGCCATCGGCTTCGGTCATGGTCTGGCAGTTTGGTTGGTATAACGTGGCGGAATATTCCAAATGTTGGTCAATCTTGCCATGGTTCAGACGAACGGAGCCAACTTTTTGCCGTGATTGATCCGGTAAAATGGCCCCTTTTTCCCGCCCGGCCCCGCCATGATCCGCACCCGCTTCGCTCCCTCCCCCACCGGTTATCTGCATGTCGGCGGCGCGCGCACCGCGCTGTTCTCGTGGGCGTTTGCGCGTCATCACGGCGGCCAGTTCATCCTGCGCATCGAAGACACCGACATCGCGCGCTCGACCCCCGAGGCGGTGCAGGCGATCCTCGACGGCATGGCATGGCTGGATCTGAATCACGATGAAGGCCCGTTCTACCAGACCAAGCGCCTGTACCGCTACAAGGAAGTGCTCGAGCAGATGCTGGCCAGCGGCCAGGCCTACCACTGCTATTGCAGCACCGAGGAACTCGACGAAATGCGCGAGGCGCAGCGCGCGCGCGGCGAGAAGCCGCGCTACGACGGCCGCTGGCGCCCCGAGCCCGGCAAGACGCTGCCGGTGCCGCCCGCCGGCGTGCAGCCGGTGGTGCGCTTCAGGAATCCCACCGAAGGCGTGGTGGCATGGAAAGATTTGGTCAAGGGCGTCATCGAGTTTTCCAATGCCGAGCTCGACGACCTCATCATCGCGCGCGGCGACGGCACCCCCACCTACAACTTCTGCGTGGTGGTGGACGACTGGGACATGCAGATCAGCCACGTCATCCGCGGCGACGACCACGTCAACAACACCCCGCGCCAGATCAACATCTTGCGCGCGCTGGGCGCGACCGTGCCGCAGTACGCGCACCTGTCGATGATCCTCGGCGACGACGGCACCAAGCTGTCCAAGCGCCACGGCGCGGTGTCGGTGATGCAGTATTTCGAGGAAGGCTATCTGCCGGAAGCCGTCATCAACTATCTGGCGCGGCTCGGCTGGTCGCACGGCGACGCCGAAATTTTCAGCCGCGAGCAGTTCGTGCAGTGGTTCGACCTCGACCACATCACGCCGTCGGCCGCACAGTTCAACACCGAAAAACTGCGCTGGCTCAACCAGCAGTACATCAAGGCGGCCGACAACGCGCGCCTGGCCGATCTCATGCGCCCCTTCCTGATCCGCAATGGCGGCAATCCGGACGACGGCCCCGACCTCGCGGCAGTGTGCGCGCTGGTGAAGGAACGCGCCGCCACCATCGAGGAACTGGCCGACGCCGCCACCCTGTTCTACCGCACCCTGCATCCCACGCCCGAACTCTTGGCGCAGCATGTCACGCCCGAGGTGATGCCCGCGCTGGCCGACCTCGCCGCGCGCCTCGAAACGCTGACCTGGGAGCGCAGCGCCATCAGCGCCGCATTCAAGGAAACCCTCGCCGCGCACGGCCTCAAGATGCCCAAGCTGGCAATGCCGGTGCGCGTCCTGGTGACCGGCGAAGCGCAGACCCCGGCGATCGACGCCACGCTGGAACTGATCGGCAAGGAAAAGGTAGTCAGCCGCCTGAAAGCCGCACTCTAGGCCGCCACACGCACGGGCGAATCCGCTATAATGCGCGCTGTTTTTCGCCGTTGTAGCTCAGTTGGTAGAGCAGCGCATTCGTAATGCGAAGGTCGCCAGTTCGATTCCGGCCAACGGCACCAGTTGTAAAAAAACGCCGCTCATCGAGCGGCGTTTTTGTTTGGCCATGCCACCTTCGGTTCTAGTGTGGTGCTGCCGCCTGTCGGGCCAGTGCGCGCATCAGCCATTTCAGAACGGGCAGTCGGCCATAGAGTTCTTCGGCGGCATCCCAGTAATCGCGATGCAGCGTCACCTTGCCGTCGGTGGCAAAAGTCAGGTGGGTGGCACCGCGTATGGTGGTGGGCTGGCGTGTGACCGGCATGGTGAAATCCATTTCCCACAGGATGACGGCGTGTCCCTCCTCCCCCGGAAACCGCCGGGTTACGCGAAAGCGCGCGCCCGGCAGCTTGTCGAAGGTGTAGTGCAGGATAGCGCGGATGGCTTCCACGCCGGCCACCTCGTGGAAAGGATCCTTGAAGCGCGCATCAGCCGCGTAGTAGGTGTCGAGCGCGTCCAGGTTGTTGGCGGACAGCTTTTCGAAATAGACACACAGGGCGTCGAGCGCATTCATAAGCCAGTGATCCGGTGGACGAGGGGGAAGTAGGCGCGATACGGCAGCAGGTTCAGCGCCTTCAGCACGCGGGTGAAGCGCTTGGGGAAATGAATCTCGAATGCCCCTGCTTCGATGCCGGCCAGAATTTCGCGCGCCGCTTCACCGGTTTCGATCAGCGCCGGCATCTTGAACTTGTTGAGATCAGTCAGCGGGGTTTTGACGAAGCCGGGGTTGATCAGGTGCACTGCCACGCCTTTGGGCGCGAGGTCGAGGTAAAGCGTTTCGGCAAAGTTGATCAGCGCAGCCTTGGTCGCGCCGTACACCAGTCCAGTGGGCAGGCCGCCGTAGCCGGCGACGCTGGCAGTGATCGCCAGCCGTCCGCTGCCGCGCTGCGCGAAGTAGGGCGCGAGCAGGGCAGCAGCATTCATCGCGCCGACCAGATTGACCTGCACCAGCTGTTCGGCGGCGACGGCGTCGAGTTCCCACGCGCGCACCGGCTGATGGGTGCCGGCGTTGATGATCGCCACGTCGATGCCGCCGAACTCAGCCTGGATCGAGTCGAACGCAGCCGCGAGGCTGGCGCGGTCGGTAACATCGGCGGGCGCGACCCGCGTGTTGCCGTCGGCCAGTTTTTCCAGCGTTTCACGCGAGCGGCTGGTGAGCGCCACCCGCGCGCCGCGCGCCATCAGCAACTTTGCGGTGGCCTCGCCGATGCCCGAGCTGGCGCCGATCAGCCAGACTCGCTGGCCGCGCCAGTCAGCGAGCCTGGGATTCAGGCTCATGATTCTTTCCTGAAGCTGATCACGATTTCACCGAGCTTGAAACCGAACTTGCGCATCTCCGACTTGTTCAGCATCACCATGTTGTCCATCTGGTACATCCAGTCGTCGAACTGCACCTCGTAAGTCTTGCCGTCCACCGGCAGCAGCAAGGTGTATTTCCATTGCAGTGCGTTGCCGTAGGCGGTGCCGGTAGCTTCGCCCTTGACGTCGTCGGCGCGACCAATGTAGTGATATGCGTCAACCTTGGTGATGCGCCAGATGCGCTGTGATTTTTCGCCGTCCGACCAGTCGAAATTTTCGGTCAGCACGCCTTCGTTGCCTTGCCAGACGCCGGTCATTTTTACCGTAAAGCGGCGCTTCACCTCGCCCGAACGGCCGGCAAAATAACCCCAGGCGGTGAGCGGGCCGTTGAAATAGGTGGCGATGTCGAGTGTGGGTTTCTGATCGCGATAGACCTCGGGCGAAACACCGGCACAGCCGGACAGGCCAAGTACGGTACACAGGATGGCAAGCGGTTTTTTCAGCATGGGACGACTCCAGGGTGGGTGATTGGGCGCATGCGCCAGAACCAGGCCAGCGCGCCCAGTTTCATGACGATGGGCAACAGGGCATAGGTGGCCGACAGCGCGAACAGCTGGTCGCCGCCGGGCCGGTAGCCCCAGATGTCGAGCAGCGGCAGCGCAAGCCCGGCGGCGAGCGCCAGGGTGAGCTTGGCGAAAAAGCTCATCAGTCCGTAATACGCACCGGGCTGCGGCGCGGGGTCGCTGTCGATCATGTCAGCAACGAGGGCGGGCGGCAGCGCGAGGTCGGCCCCGAGCGCGAGACCGGAGGCTGCGCACACCAGCGCATAGCCCGCCATATCGCCCTCCCCCAGCCAGAATGCGCCGATGAATGCGGCGATGGACAGTCCCATCGACACCAGCCAGGCGTCGAGCGTGCCGATGCGTTTGGCCAGCCGCACCCACAGTGGCAGGCCGAGCGCGCCGCTCATAAAATAAATCACCAGAAACAGCCCGCTGTGGGCGGCGAGCTTCAGCACATCGTCGATAAAGAAAATTACCAGCGTGGCGGGCAGCGCGGCGGCGACGCCATTCAACAGATAGCCGGGCGCGAAACGGGCGAACGCGGGGTTGGCCAGTGGGCGCAGCATCTGCCGCAAACCAGGCGAGCGGGCGCTGCGCTGCATTGGCGGGGTGGCGACGAGGGTAAGTGTGGCAAAGACCAGCAGCAGAACGAGAAAAATCCAGCCCATGCGTACCAGGCCCTCGGCCAGCGTGGCCGCCAGCACCGTCGGCAACGCAGCGGCGAGCACCACGCCAATCAGTCCGAAGCCTTCGCGCGCGGCGAACAGCCGGGTGCGTTCATGCGGCACGTTCGACAAGCGCGCGCCCCAGCTGGTGTGCACCACGGTGGCGAGGCTGTAGCCGACCGTGGTCAGCGTCAGCATCACGATCAGCCAGGGCACCACCGGCAGGCTTGCGGGCAGGGTAAAAACGCCGATCCAGCCCAGCCCGAGCACAGGCAGGGAGAGCGCAACCAGGCTGCGCGGATGGGGAAAGCGGTCAAACAGCGCGCCGATCAGCGGATCGATGGCGGCATCGAGAAAGCGCAGCGCGAGCAGGATTGCGCCGAGCAGGGAAAGCGAGATCACGCCGCTGTAGAACGGCGCGAGGTGGACATACAGCGGCAGCGCCGCGAACGCGAGCGGCAGGCCGAGTCCGCCATAGGCCAGCAGACGCGTGCGCGGCAACGGGCTCATGGCGACTTCAGCAACTGCGCGCGCAGGCCGGGCGCGCGGGTGGCGGGGTTGAGCCAGATGCCGAAGAAGGCGTCGGCGAACGCTTCGTCATTGATCTGCCCCAGCTTGCGGCTGCCGCTGTAAAACGTCGCGCCGGCGCCGGGCATGCGCACGCCGATGAGACGGTCGCCCTTGTCGACATCGGGGAACAGCGCGCGCATGTCTTTTTCCCAGCGCGCCAGCGTCGCCTCGGGCCAGGGGCGCTGGGCGCGCATTTCCTCGATCGAGCGCTGCGCGATGGCGCCGCCGTCGAAGCTGCGCGCGTAGACCAGTTCCAGCGCATAGGGCTGGCTGGCCGACCACACGCCGCCGGGCGACCACAGCGTGGCATCGTAGAGGCGCAGGCCGAAGAAGCGCATGGTGCCGCTGCCGACCGCCTCGAAGCTGGGCAGGTGCGGCAGCGGGCTGGCGTGCAGTGCCGATGTCGCCAGCAGACAGGCTGCGGCCAGCGTCGTGCTAAGCCGCGTGTTCAAGACGGAATTGCGCGACATCGACCGATCCGGCGCGAAAGCCGGCCTCGCAATAAGCCAGATAGAAATGCCAGATGCGCAGGAAGCGCTCGTCGTAACCCTGTGCGCGCACGGTGTCGATCTGTTCGTGGAAACGCAGCCGCCAGCGCTTCAGGGTTTCGGCGTAATCGAGGCCGAAGTTTTCCTGCGCGCTCACCCTGAGTCCGGCGCATGCGGCCTCCTCGGTGAAGCGCGAGGGCGAGGGCAGCATGCCGCCGGGAAACACATACTGCTGGATGAAGTCGGAACCCGTGCGGTAGCGCTCGAACAAGGCGTCGTCGATGAGGATGGTCTGCACCACCGCGCGGCCGCCCGGCTTGAGGCTGCGCTTGACGGTGTCGAAGTAGGTCGGCCAGTAGGCTTCGCCCACCGCCTCGAACATCTCGATCGAGACGATGGCGTCGTATTGCCGCACTTCCTCGCGGTAATCCTGAAAATCGAACTGGCATCTGTCGCTCAGCCAGGCTCTGGCAACTCGATCACGGGCATAGTCGAGCTGTTCGCGTGACAGGGTGATGCCACGCACCCGGTGTCCAGCCTTGCGCGCCGCATGTTCGGCGAAGCCGCCCCAGCCGCAGCCGATTTCCAGCAGCGACTGGCCGTCCGGCAGCTCGAGCAAGTCGAGCATGCGCTGGTATTTGCGGGTCTGCGCCTGCTCCAGCGACAGTGTGGTGTCGCCGTCGTAGCGCGCGCTGGAATAGGTCATCGACGGGTCGAGCCACAGCGCATAAAAATCGTTGCCGAGGTCGTAATGACTGGCGATGTTGCGGCGCGAGCCCTGCAGCGTGTTGGCGTTCAGCAGGTGGCGCAGGCGGTTGTACAGGCGCCCCCACCAGCGGCCATAGATGGCGCGGTCGAGCGCGCTGCGGTTGTTGGCCAGCAGGGTCAGCACGCCGGTGAGGTCGGCGGTGTGCCAGGTGCCGGCGATATAGCCTTCGGCAAAGCCGATGTCGCCCTTGCGCAGCACATCGCGGAACGCGCTCCACTGGTCGAACTTGAGATAGGCATCCGGCGTGCCGTGGCCGACCGTGAGCTGAATGCCGTTGGGCAGTTCCAGATGCAGGCAGCCGTGTTCGATTTCCTGCAGCAGATGAATGACCTGGCGGGCATACCAGGGCGTGTTGCTGCGTTGCAGAGCAGCGTTGAGGCGGGAAGTGTTCAGCGTGGCGGTGTTCATTCGGTGACCTCTTCGAGTGGAGCCGGGGGCTTGCGGAAAAACGGCACGCGCTTGATGAACAGACGCAGGGCCTGCAGGTGGATGCGCGCGATCACGCCCCAGGTCATCAGCGGGTAGCGGAAAAAGGCGCGCAGGCAGGCGCGCGGCGTCAAGGGTTCGAGCCGTCCCCACCAGGCGGTGCGCAGGGTTTCGCCGTTGCCGGTGGCGTAGTCGATGCGAGCGCGGAACAGGTCGGCGTGCGGCTGGAAATGAAAGGTGTAGTCGCCGTGCACCGGAAAGAACGGCGAGACGTGGAACACCTTTTCGGCGTGCAGCGTGGCGCCGGGATCGTCGGTGCGCAGCAGGTAGACGTGGCGTTCGCCGAAGGTGTTGTTGACCTCGGCCAGCACCGCCACCAGGCCGCCGTCTGCGGCATGGCAATGCCAGAAACTCACCGGCTTGAAGGCGTAGCCGAGCACGCGCGGAAATGTAATGAGCCAGATCTCGCCGTCGGCGACGAGGCCATGCTGGCGCAACAGGCCGCGCGCCCAGGCCAGGCTGTCGCCGCCGTCGCCGTGGTCCGCTTCGTGAAAACTCAGCAGGTTGAAGCGGTTGCGCGAGAACCACCGCGACTCGACATGCGCCAGGTCGTGCAGCGGCAGGCGTACGAAATACACCGGGTAGTCGAAGCGATGCGTGACCGGCTGCTGCCGCACGTGCATCACGCGGCCAAAGCCGATCTGCGCGCCGGGGCGTGGGTCAGGCAGCATCGGCGAGTGCCTTCCAGGGAGCGGCCGTATCGAGCCGCCGAGCCACGTGCAGCGCGGAAGCGAGGCCATCCTCGTGGAAGCCGTAGCCGAGCCAGGCGCCCGCCAGCCAGATGCCGTCGCGGCCGTTGTCGTATGTAATCTGACGCTGGATGGCGGTGACATGACGGGTGAATACCGGATGGCTGTAATGGAATTCGCCATGAACCCTGGCCGGATCGGGTTCCTGCAGCGGATTGAGCGAGACGATGACCGGTGTGTCGGTCGGCAGCGGCTGCAGGCGGTTGATCAGGTAATGCACTGCCACCGGCCGGTCGCTCAGCCCGCCGTTCCCTGACTGGTAGTTCCATGCCGACCACAGGTTTTGGCGGCGCGGCAGCATGCTGGCGTCGCTGTGCAGCACCGCGCGGTTCGGCTGGTACGGCATCTGTTGCAGCAGCCTGGCCTGCGACGGGTAATGCGCCGCGAGGATGGCCTGCGACTGGTCGCTGTGGCAGGCCAGCACGACCTGGTCGTACACGCCCGACAGCGCGCCGCTGACGAGTTCGATGTGGCTGCCGCGCGGACGCAGCGTTTCGACCGGCTGCCCGAGGTGGATCTCGCCGATGCCGGCGGCCAGCTTTTTCACGTATTCGCGACCGCCGCCCTTGACCGTTCGCCACTGCGGCCGGTTCATCACCTGCAGCAGGCCGTGGTTGCGGCAGAAGGTGACGAAGGACGACAAAGGGAATTCCAGCATCTGCGACGCCGGGCACGACCAGATCGCGGCCGCCATCGGCAGCAGATACCACTCGATGAAGGGCGTGCCGTAGCTGCGCGCCCTGAGGTAGTCGCCCAGCGCCATGCTGCCGGCGAGCGCGGATTCGCGCACTGCCTCGCGGTTGAAGCGCAGGATGTCGCGCAGCATGGCCCAGAATGCAGGTCGCGCCAGATTCCGGCGCTGGCCGAAGACCGTATTGAGATCGGTGCCGGCCCATTCCAGGTCGGGCTGATCCAGCCGCACGCTGAACGACATTTCGCTGGCGACGGTTTCCACCCCCAGCGTGTCGAACAGCCGGGTGAGTTCGGGGTAGGTGCGGTGGTTGAACACCAGAAAGCCGGTGTCGACCGGGAAGGACTGGCCATCCAGTGTCACGTCCACCGTGTGCGTGTGGCCGCCCAAACGGTTCTCCGCTTCGAACAGCGTGACCTGGTGGCGCTGGCTCAACAGCCAGGCGGTCGACAGGCCGGAAATGCCGGATCCGACGACTGCGATGCGCATGCTATTTCTCCCTCTGCGAAGGTTGGGCCGGCGCGGGTTTGGCCTTGAGCAGCGACTCGATGGCTTGCACCATCTCCTTCGACTGCGGCTCCACCTGGCTGGCAAACGACAGCGCGCGCGTGCCACTGCGGTCGATCAGGTATTTGTGGAAATTCCAGCGCGGCCGCTCGCCGGTGGCCCGGGCCAGCGCTTCGTGCAGCGGGTTGGCGTTGGCGGCCGTCACGACGGTTTTGGCGAACAGCGGGAAATCGACCTGATAGCCGACTTCGCAGAAATTCTTGATCTTGGCGTTGCTGCCGGGCTCCTGCCCGCCGAAATCGTTGGCTGGCAAGCCCAGCACCACAAAGCCCTGCGGCCCGTATTGGTCGGACAGCGCCTGCAAGCCCTTGTACTGGCCGGTGTAACCGCACTGGCTGGCAGTGTTCACCACCAGCACCACCTTGCCGGCGTATGCGCACAGGTTGCGGGTCTCGCCGTCGATATCCGTGAGGCTGAAGTTGAGCAGCGGCGGGCAGGCGGGCGCAGCGTTCACGCTGGCTGTCAGCAGCAGCGTTGCGATAAAAAGCATGGGTTTCATGTGCGGATTACCTTGTGGGCAGGACAGGGGGCCGATCCGGCACCTGGATCGAACAGAGACGGATGCGATGCGACCAGCGCGTGATAGAACCAGTACTCGGCCGGAACAGTTGCCGTGGCGGCGGCGCAATCCGTTCGCGGCGATGACGGCGTACGGGCAACAGCCGCAGGTTCGCCGATCAGCAACACTGCAGCCAATCCGGCCAATGAAACGAGTAGTTGAGATTGCGTTCGCATTTTGTCTTGGTCAAAAGCTGGACACATGCTTAAATTAGGCCAATAATTTGCATATGTCAACACTTTGTCCTGGACAATAAATGAATACTGAAACCACATCATTCGTTTCTGGTCTGCCGATTGCATCGGTTGAGCGCGAAACCGGTTTGTCCAAGGACACCTTGCGCGTATGGGAGCGGCGCTATGGTTTTCCGACCCCTGAGCGGGATGCGAATGGAGAGCGTCTGTATGCGCCGACGCAGGTGCAACGACTGACGCAAATCAAGCGTTTGATGGATCGCGGGTACCGTCCGGGCAAGCTGCTGGCGCTTGATGATGTGGCCCTGATAGCACTCGACGAAGCCCGTCCCGGCGCATTGGTCACCCCCAACGTGCTACAGCTCGATACCTGGATGCGTCTGGTCAAAACCCACGACAGCGAAGCCCTGCAGCGGCAGTTTTATCGCGAGCTGGCCAAGCGGGGTTTGGCGGGCTTTGTCCAGGACATCGTCGCACCTCTGATTGTTCGCGTGGGTGAAGCCTGGTCACGCAATGAACTCGGTGTATTCGAGGAGCATCTGTTCTCGCAGCATCTGGAAAAGATGTTCCGTACCGTGCTGGCCAATATGTCGCCTCAGCGTGGCAGCCCGCGTGTGCTGCTCACCACCCTGTCCGGCGAGGAGCACACACTGGGGCTGCTGATGGTGGAAGCCCTGATGGTGGTGGAAGACGTCTACCCAGTGCTGTTGGGCCCGCAGACACCCATCGACGAAATCCTGCGCGCTGCGCAACTCAAACAGGTCGATGCCGTGTGCCTGTCGTTCAGCAGTGCCTATTCGTCCACCCTTGCGGCACAGGGACTGCGTGATCTGCGGCAGATGCTGCCCGCAGGCATTGAGTTGTGGGCAGGTGGCTACGGTGTGAAGGCAATCCGCAAAACCATCGATGGGGTCTGTCTGATGCCCGAGTTCCAGGATTTGTATGATGGCCTCGCAAAATGGCGAACCGAACATGGCCGCAGATCAGCTTAAAAGTTCCAGCGGAATGTTCAGGCTCGCGCCGATTGAGCGCTTTGGCCGAAGCCAGAACTCAATCAAATCAGTTGGACTGCGCGCTTAGGGCCAGCATTGGCCTATCCCGATACTCAAAAACGGACAAATGAAGAAAACCATGTGGTGGACTATTGTGGGTATAACCATCCTTGGTGGGGCATTATGGGGACCGATTGTGAGCAATGTAGAACAGGCGAAATACAGTGTGGTTGAGAAGAACAACAACATCGAGATACGCGACTACGCGCCAATGATCGTGGCAGAAACTGAAGTGGCGGGGGCGCGGGAAAAGGCAATAAGCGAAGGCTTCCGCATTATTGCCGATTACATCTTTGGCAATAATTCCACGGCGCAGAAAGTGTCAATGACCGCTCCCGTCACCCAGCAGGGGAGCGAAAAGATCGCAATGACCGCGCCAGTCACGCAGCAAGGTGACGGGGATACTTGGCATGTGCACTTTGTCATGCCTGCCAGCTACACGATGGACACGCTACCCAAGCCCAACAATTCCGCTGTAAAGCTGAAAGAGATCGGTGGCAAGCGCTTCGCGGTAATCCGCTTTTCAGGCATGGCGGGGGAAGACAGTCTGAAGCGCCACACAAAAGAACTGAGTGAATTCGTCACGACAAAAGAACTCAAATCCCTATCGGCGCCCACCTACGCTTTTTTCAACCCGCCTTGGACACTGCCTTTTTCTCGCCGCAACGAAGTGATGCTGGAGATTACGGATGATCACTGACCCCACTGGAACTGGCGGCACAGATCGCACTTGCTTACCTTGCCGAATGACCGTGTTTCCTGTTTCAAGTGCGCTGTTTGCTGTGGCGTTCGTGGCAGCCTGCACAACGCCTGCTCCGCCGCTCCCGACTGTTCAATCGGTTGACTTGGGTCGCTATTACGGCACCTGGTATGAGATTGCCCACTTGCCCAACCGTTTTCAATCGATGTGCGTATCGGACACTCAGGCCACCTATCGTCCGGATGGTGGCGTGGTATCAGTGGTGAACCAGTGCCGAACCGCTGAAGGCACGTTCGAACAGGCCAATGGGCTTGCCAGGGTCGTTAAAGGAAGTCGCGGCGCAAAGTTGCGGGTGAGTTTTTTTCGCCCTTTTTATGGCGACTACTGGATCCTGGAACTTGACCCGGATTATCGCTGGGCGCTGGTTGGTGAACCTGGTCGTCAATATGCCTGGGTGCTGGCGCGGCAGCCGCAGCTCGAAGACGCAACATTGCAGCACCTGTTGGCTCGGGCGAGTGCACTTGGATTTGATCGGCAGGCATTTGTGAGGACGCCGCATACTCGACCCCCCGAATAACCAGCCATACCCTGGGAACGTTCTGGTCGATTGCATGACGAAAAAACTTCATGTCAACCTTAAGAAAGCATCCATGAAAACGCTCTTACTGATTGCCCACGGCAGCCGTCGAGCGGCATCCAACGACGAAGTTCGTCAACTGACCAAGCGCCTGAATGATATCAACCCACCTGGATTCTCCGGAGTGGAAACCGCTTTTCTGGAATTGGCGCAACCCTCCATTCCCGAAGGTTTGGCCGCCTGTCTGGCCAAGGGCGCCTCCGAGATTGTGGTGTTTCCCTATTTTCTGGCCGCCGGAACCCATGTGGTGCACGATATCCCGGAAGCCATCCAGGCGTTTCAGGCAATTCACCCCCAGATCAAGGTCAGCCTGACCCGGCATCTTGGGGATTCCGATTTTCTGCCACAAGCCATTTTGCAAGTTGCCAGCGCGGCCTGAATCGCGCTTCGCCTTCTGCTAGCGGGTTCGTTACTGGCGGTAAACAACGGGGCAGATGCCGTCTTGCGACGGTAGTCCGCAGGTCGAAGTAGCCCTCAAGGTCTGGCACATTTGCTCGGTAGTCCCTGCCCCAGACAGGCATCGCACGTGGGCCATGGGCTGCAACATCCTGCCGGCCGTCGATGATTTCATCGGTACGCTGGGCGGGGAAGACGCCGCAGGCTATCCAGGGCGCCTTCCGCGCCACGTTTTTCCCGGTGCTATATCTTCAGAAAGACTGAGGAGATGGCCATGACAGGAGCCGGCCGGGTGACCGCCAGGGTCTGTTCGGTGCTGGTGTGCCTGGCGTGGCTGGCCGGCTGCGCCACGCCTGTGGTGCAGCAGCGCGGGGCGCATCCGGCTGCCCCGCGCCTGGAGGCCGACCGCGTGATCGCCGCTGACGGCGCAACGCTGCCCCTGAGCGTCTGGCGGCCGCACGGGGCGCCGCGCGCGGTCGTCCTTGCCCTGCATGGCTTCAACGACCACAGGCTGGCCTTCGCCGAGGTGGGGCCCTTTCTCGCCGCCGGGGGGATCGTCACCTATGCCTACGACCAGCGCGGCTTCGGTGCCACCGCCCGGCGCGGCATCTGGCCCGGCTCGGAACTGCTGGTGGACGATGCCAGGAGGGTGGCTGCATTGCTGCGCCAGCGGCATCCCGGCCAACCGCTCTACCTGCTGGGAGAGAGTATGGGGGGCGCGGTGGCCATGAGCGTCCTCGCCGAAACGCCGCAAGCGGCCGACGGGGCGGTGCTGGTGGCCGCGGCGGTGTGGGGCCGGGCGACCATGAATCCGCTGCAGCGCGCCGCGCTGTGGCTGGTGGCGCACAGTCTCCCGGGAATGCGGCTCTCCGGCCGCGGGCTGGGCATCACGGCCTCCGACAACCAGGCGATGCTGCGCGCGCTGAGGGATGACCCCCTGGTGCTCAAGGCGGCCCGGGCGGACGCCATGTGGGGTCTGACCAACCTGATGGACCGGGCGCTCGCCGCTGCGCCCATGCTGTCGGTGCCCGCCCTGGTCCTCTACGGCGAACATGACGAGATCATCCCGCGGCGCCCCACCTGCCGGATGCTCTCCGTCCTGGCTTCCTCGGCCCGGACCGCGATCTACCCTGACGGCTACCACATGCTCACCCGCGACCTCGGCGCCAGGGTGGTTCTGGAAGACGTGGCCGCCTGGCTGGCCGACCCGGCGGCGCCCCTGCCTTCCGGGTTCGAGGCGAATGGGCGGGTGTCGATTTGCGGCGAAGATGCTTGCCCTGATTGAGCCAGGATTGTTCCTGGATGATTTATGGCGCGCCAGGATTCGGCCAGATTTTGTTTGAAGCCGTCTTCACGGACTGCCTCTTGCGGAGGCGTCCGGGATGGAATGTGGGAGGCCCGCCCCCGGCCGAATGCTGGCGGTTGCGCAGCGCTGACATTCGCGGCGAGGGCGCCACAATCCAACTTCAAACGGCTTCGGCCCGGGGGCGGGCCTCCCACAACAGCAAGCCTATTGGGGCGAGGGCGCCCCTCCTACAAATCGCCTCATGGACAATCCCGGTTGAACAAACCCGGCTACGCCCGCAAACGGACGGGATACTCATCGTGTCGCACCGCGACGTTCGCGCTAAACCGCCTGCTCGATCACCAATTCGTCGAGGCGGCAGGGCTTGTGGACGGCGTAGCCCTGGGCATAGTCGACGCCGATTTCCCGCAGCGCCTCCAGCAGCATGGGGGATTCCACGTATTCGGCAACGGTGCGCAGGCCCAGCGAATGACCGATGTCGTTCATCGACTTGACCATGGCGAGGTCGCCGGGGTTCTGCAGCATGTCCTTGATGAAGCTGCCGTCGATCTTGAGGGTGTCGGTGCGCAGGTTCTTCAGGTGCGCGTAGGAAGTGAAGCCGCTGCCGAAATCATCCAGCGAGAATTTACAGCCATAGCGGCGAATTTCGCGGATGAAATCCTGCGCGGCGCCGTAACTTTCGATGGCGGCGCTTTCGGTGATCTCGAAGATGATCTTGTCGGTGGGGAAATCGCTGTCCGGCAGCACCTTCTGCAGATAGCGCATCACCTCGGGGTTGCTGAGCGAGGTAGCTGAAAGGTTGATGGCGAAACCGCTCACGGACGCAAAGTGCGACCGGTTGGCCGCGATCCACTCGAACACATTGCGCATCACCCAGATATCCACTTCGTGGGCGCGCTGCAGGCGCTCCACGCTGGGGATGAAGTGCGCCGGGTCGATCGCCAGCCCGTCCTCGCCCTCGATGCCAAGCAGGATTTCGTAATAGGGCAGCAGGGACGTGCCCGCGCCGAGTGGCATCACCTGCTGGCAGCGCAGATGCAGGCCGCCGTCATTGAGGAAGGCGTCGAGGCGGCCCGCCCAGTCCATCAACGATTCCTGGGACTGCAACTGCTGGCTGGCCCGCTCGTATATCTGCATGCGGTTGCGGCCCTGGGATTTTGCCGTGATGCAGGCCGAGTCGGCGCGCCGGATTGCTTCTGCGGCGCTGAACCGCTCCGCCGCAAACTCGCTGATGCCGATGTTGAAGCCGATGCTGTAGCGGTGCTGCTCGTGCTGGAAATGGTAGTCCTTCACCTGATCGAGCAGCTTGTCGACGGCGGGACATCCTTCTGCCCGGCTGCAGTTGGGCAGAAGGATCGCCAGGGTGTCGTCACGCAGCGCGGCCAGCACCGCGTCGGGGCCGATCTGCGCGCGAACCTCGGCGGCCAGACTGCGCGCCAGCGCTTCCGCTGCTTCCTCGCCGCAACTGTTGTAGACCATGCGGAACTGGTCGAACTCGATGATGCCGACGGCGTGCGCCTTGTCCGCCCCGTCCGGCAGCGCCAGCTGGTTCAGGTGCAGCAGAAAGCCCTTGCGGTTGAGCAGGCCGGTCACCGGGTCGTGCATGGCCTGATGCAGCAGGCCTCGATAAGTCTCGTCGAACAGGGCATGTTCCGAACGCTCGATCAGCGGCAGGTCGAGATCCTTGCCCGGTTTGACGGCGCCGCTGTGGATCTGCCGGGAAAGCTCGGCGAGGGCGAGTTCAGTCTTGCTGGTGGCGGAGCGGTTGGCAAAGGCGCAACCCGACGGCGGCTGGCTGATCCAGATGAGCTGCATCGGCACCCGGCCGGCGTCCTGGCTGAACTCCCACCAGTCGCCCACCTGCAGGCGATCTGCCAGATGCGCGGCCTGGGCAGCGTCCTCCCCGCCTTGCGGCGCAGCCAGGCTGCCGGGCGGCACCCGAATCATCACGGAGCCAGCGGCAGAATGGGCGGAGGCATTGGCCAGCCGGTCGCCCAGTTCGTCGATGAACGCGGCCAGCAGTTTGGCATCCACATTGACCGTGGCCAGCGCGCGCTCGATTTCGCTCAGCAAGCGCTGCGCCGCCGCCATGGTCCGCGACATCTCCGCGTCGGGGCCGAGCCAGGCGAGAAGCCGGTCCAGCACCGCCAGGCCCGCATCCCAGGCTTCGCCCTGCACGCCCTGGCGCATCTCCAGCAGCACCAGATACTGGCGCCAGCCCGCGTCCAGCAGGCGCAGCAGCATCGCGGGCACGTCGCGTCCCGCCAGACGCTGTTCCAGCGCCGCATTGACCCGGGTGCGGGCGGCGCTGATGCGCGCCCGGCCCTCGCAGCCTTCCTGCAGGCGCGCGACACGCGTTCTGCGGATCTGCAGGATCGGCAGCAGCACCTTCTCGAGGCTGTCGCGAACCGTCCCGAAAATGCCGGGGTCAGCGTCGGCCTGGCTGCAGATGCGGTCCACCAGCAGGTAGAGGAAGCGTTGCAACTTGGCATCGAAAATCCTGCCCTGGTCGTCCGCCGCCACGGCGTATTGCTCGATGAGGTTGAGCACCTGGCGCGCGGGATGGTCGGGCAGGTTGGGGAAGTCCGCGTCCTGCAGCGCCAGCTTGAGCAGCGGACGTTCCAGCCGTTTCACCAGCGACGCCACGTCCGAACTTGGAACGAAGTCCGCCCGCGCCCGCGCGAACAGGCTCGATGTGGAATCCAGAATCCGCCGGTAGCCCGGTGCAATGCCTCGGGCGGCGCCCGCAGCCGAAGCGATGCGCGCATCGACCTGATCGGCCAGGGACGGCATGTCCGGTGCTGCCAGGCTCACCAGCGGCAGGCCCTCCAGGGCAATCAGCAGCTCCTGCAGGCTGGCCTCCGGCCCCACTGCCCCGCTGCGCCCCCGCGCGCCGGCATGCTGGGCATTGCGGCCATCCAACTGCCGGGCGGCCTGCTGCAGGCGGCTCACCACTTGCAGAACCTCGGGCCGCACGGCAGCCGGATGCGCAAAGGGAGCGCCGGGCACGGTTCGCGCCGCAGGCGTAGCCGGCGTGCCGGCCGCAGCGCGCTGCCGGGACTGGTTGAGGGTGGCCAGGATGCGGTCCAGGCTGTATTCGGCGCTTTCCGGGGTCTGGCTGATCCCAGCCTGATCCTTCCGGTACAGGGTGTTCAGGGCGGCGGCAATTTCGGCCAGATCGGTTCCGCCCTTCTCGCTTTCAGCGGCCTGGGGCCCGACGGCTGACGGGGACGTCGGCCCCGGCTTGCCACCGACGGGTTCCGGCGGCGCAACCGGCTGCAGGGGCGCCAGGGTCTGGTTCAGCTGCTGGTAAAGCGCCGGGGCATGGAGCGATACCGCTTGCCCGAGTGCCCTGTAGAGAATCGCCCGCATGGGGTTGGAAAAATCCAGCCCCTGCATGACGTCCTGGAAGGTGCGGCAGATGACTTCCGGGCCAAAGGGATTGTTCTTCCTGTCGAGAGGCAGGCCGGCCAGCCGGCTGTAGCGCTGCTCGAACGCGTAGAGCAGCGGCACGATGCCCTCTTCGATCTGCTTGATGACCGCCGACAAATTCAGCCAGTCCTCGAATTCGCCTTCGTCGACGAGGGCCAGCTTGTTCGTCGCCGCCCCGGCGGACGCTTCCGCCGGTCCGATATGCTGGATGCGGCCGCGTATGGCTTTGAAAAAATCGTCCTTGATCCGGTCGCGGCGCTTCAACAGTTCCTGGGCGCCATAGTCGTAGCGGGTGCGCTCCAGGAAGCTCGATTCGTCCTGTCCCGCTTCCCCCAGGCGCTCCACGGCGTGCTGGAAAAAATCCTGCAATACCTCATCGAGGAAACTGCGAAACAGGCTGGTGCATGCCAGTTGCAGCGCCTGGGCCTGCTGCGGGCTGAGGTCGGACGCGGCCCAAGCGGAATCGGGCCGGGCAAGGCGTTCGCTCGCCGTGCGCAAGGCCTGCAGGGCGTCTTCCGGCATGGCCGCAACGAAGATGCCCATCCCGCCGGGGGCAATACGTGCGACCTGGCCGTTGAACCTGAACATGCCGGAATCGCCCACCGCAAACGCCACCTGCACGGGGGCGCCCTGCAGGGCAGGGAGGGCAGCGTCGGGCGTGCCGTCTCCGGCAAAGGCCACGTACAGCCCGGTCGGGCAATAGTCGCGAATTTCGGCAGAGATCGCCGCGCCCTCGCCGAACCGGATGCGCGCTGTTTGCAGGGTCGCCTGCCGCGCATGACGCCGTTGTTCCTTGCTGACCGATCCGGAAGAAGAAGGCGCCATTATTTATTCAACCCGCTGCAACGAGGCTTGGCGAACAAAGACGCGGTTTCATGTTTCATTATTTCCGGTTCGTGACGCTCGGCCATGGCTTGCACCAACATGTAAACATTCGCTGCAACGGGCGCCGCTCAGCCGGCTGCGTCGGGCTCGTCCAGCTGCGCCAGGATCTGGCGGCGCACACTGTCACGCAATTGCAGCGCGGCCTGCCAGTCTTCTCCTGCTGAAGATATCGGTTTTTCGATGCAAACCTTGAGGACGCTGTAATGCGGCCGCCGCGACTCTCCCCGCAGCAGCGTGCGGGTGCCGGTCAGGCTGACCGGCAGCACCGGCGCGCCGGTCCGCGCGGCGAGTATGAACGCCCCCATGCGGAAAGGCAGCAGGCCGGGCTCGCGCTTGAAGGTGCCCTCGGGAAAGAACACCATCGATTCGCCGGCGCGCAGCCGTTCCTCCAGCGCGCGCGTGTCCTCGACACCGCGCGCGCTGTCGAAGCGCTCGACGAACGCGCTGCCGAGCCGCCGCAGGGGAATGGCGGCGAGCGGCTTGTGCAGCAGTTCCTGCTTGGCCACATAGGCAAAGCGCGGCGGCAGCACGGCAGTGAGGATCAGCGCATCGAGGAAGCTGGCATGGTTGGCCACCACGATCAGCGGGGCGTCGAGGCCGGCCAGGTGCTGCGCGCCCGTCAGCCGCGGGGTCAGCCCGGTCAGCGCCAGGGCCAGCCGCGCGCAGGCCCGGGCGATGCGCCGGCGCAGGCCGAGGCCGGGCACCGCCGCGATCAGCAGCCAGGCCAGCGGCACGATGGCCAGATAAACCGCCCACGCCCAGGCCGCCCACACCGCATCGGCGGCGCGCCCGAGCCGGCGGCGGGTCTGGGCGACGGCACCGGCGCCGGCCAGGCGCAGCCACTGCTGCCAGGGCGGACGCTGTGCGCCGAGCAGTTCGCCGCGCTCGTAGCGTTCGCGGCAGGCGGCGCGGCGGACCTTGCCGCTGGAGGTTTTGAGCACCGTGCGCGGCGGCGCCAGCACGATGTCGTCGGCCGGCATGCCGATGAGGTCGACGGCGAGGCCGTTGATTTCCGCCTGAATGCGCGCGCGGTTCGCCGGCTTTTCGTCGCGGATTTCGGCCAGCACCACCAGACGCTCGGTGCCGCTTTGAGCGTCAGTGGCCGGGAACACGACGACGCCGCCGGGGCGCACGCCGGGCAGCCGGCTCACCGCTTCCTCCAGTTCCTGCGGGTAGAGGTTGTGACCGCCGCGGATGATGACGTCCTTCTCGCGCCCGGTAAGAAAAAGCTCACCGGCCGCGAGATAGCCGAGGTCACCGGTGTTGAGCCAGCCGCCGTCGAACAGGGCCTGGTTGGCCTCCACGTTGCGGAAGTAGCCGCGGGTCGCCGACGGCCCCTGGAACTGCACGCGCCCGAGCGTGCGTTCGGGCAGCGCGCGGCCGTCGGCATCGACGATGCGGATGGCGTGGCCCGGCAGGGACAGGCCGCAGGACACGATGCGCTGGGCATGAACATCCTCGGCCGGAGCGGGACGGGCGATGCCGCTCGCCGACAATTCAGCACGGTCGACACGGTCGATCAGCGGCCCGCGCCCGAGCGGGGGAAAGGCCAGGCCGACCGAGGACTCGGCCAGGCCGTAGACCGGAGTCATCGCGTCGGCGCGCAAGCCGTACGGGGCGAAACGCGTGGCGAAGCGTTCCAGCGTGTCGGGGCTGACCGGCTCGGCGCCGTTGTAGGCCAGCCGCCAGCGGCCCAGATCAAGGCCATCGAGCTCGCGCTCGTCGAGCTTGTTGACGCACAGTTCATAGGCGAAGTTGGGCGCCGCCGAGAGGGTGGCGCGGTGGCGGTGGATCGCCCACAGCCAGCGCCCGGGCCGCGCCAGAAAAGCCAGCGGCGACATCAGCACCAGCCGGAAACCGACATACAGGCTGCCCATGCAGGCGCCGATCAGCCCCATGTCGTGGTACAGCGGCAGCCAGGACACGAAGACGTCTTTGGCGCTGACGCCCGAGGCGCGCGCCATCGCATCGAGGTTGGCCAGCAGGTTGGCGTGCGAGAGCACCACCCCCTTGGGATTGCCGGTGCTGCCCGAGGTGTACTGCAGGAAGGCCGTGTCTTCCGGGCGCGGCGGAGGCGGCAGCTGCGCCGCCGCGGCGCGCGACAGGTCCGCCACGGTCGCCACCGCGCGCAGCGAGGGACACTGCGCGCGCAGCAGATGGCCGAGCGGCTTGGCGCGCGCGTCGGTGATCAGCAGCGTGGCCCCGGCGTTGGCGACGATGCCGGCGATGCGGCGCATGTGCTCCTCGATCTGCGAAGGCCGCGCCGGCGGGTACAGCGGCACCGGCACGCAGCCGGCGTAGAGCGCGCCATAGAAAGCCGCGAAAAATTCGCGTCCGGTAGGGAGCATGATGGCGACACGGTCGCCGGTATTGGGGTCAGGCGCGACGCGGTCGCCAGTAATCGGGTTTGGCGCAGCACGGTCGCCCATGTCAGGGAAGCGCTGATTTATTCCGTCATCGCGAGGCCTGCAGGGCCGTGGCGATCCAGCGCGCGTTGGTTCAGCCGGCATTCTGGATTGCTTCGCTGCGCTCGCAATGACAAAAGATGAATGATTCGGCGTCTCCTTGGGGTCTGGCGCGATGCGGGCGCCCATATCCGAGTCTAGTGCGACGCGGTCGCCTGCATTCGGCCCGGGGGCGGGCCTCCCACAATCCTTCCCGGACGCGGCCGCAAGCGGCAGGCCGTGCTCGACAAGCCCCGTCGCCAGCGCCAGCGCCTCGGTCCGCAGCGCACGGTAGCTGATGTCCTCGCTCTGCCCCGCCCCGTCCTCCAGCGTGATGTGCACCCGTTCGCCGTGCTGCGCGACATGCCAGTCGAGCAGCTCGACCAGGGTGGCGAGGGTTGGCGGCGGCTGTTCGGGTACGGCCTCCTCCATCGCCGCAGGCGCCGGCGCGGGCGCTTCAGCGGGGCCGGCCACCGACATCTGGCGCAGCAGGTCGCGCGGCGTTTCGGCCTCGGCGAATGCCGCCTCGGCCAGCCCGACCCCGAGTTCGCGCTCGATGCGGGCGAGCAGTTCCACCCGCGCCAGGCTGTCGAGGCCGAAATCGCGCTCCAGTTCATGATCCAGGCCGAGACGGTCGATGCCATGGGCGCCCGGCCGCAGCTCACGCGCAAGGCCGCGGACAAGGTCGAGCAGTTGCGCTTCGGAGGGCGTTGAATGCCTCATGCCTGTTTTATAGTGCGCTGCCGCAGGTGCAGCAGCACCGCAATCGCCGCCAGCGCAGCCACCGCGTGCTTGATCGTGTGTCCGCTGACGAGGCCGCCGGTCAGCGCGAGTACCGGGCGGTCGCCCAGGTCGAAAAGCAGGGCCAGCAGATACAGCCCGACGACCGCCAGGATGATGCGGTCGCCGCTGTAGCGCGGCGGATAGAGGCGCAGCAGCAGCGGGACCAGCAGCACCGGATAAAGCTGCATCAGAAAATAGAAACGCAGGTCGCCCATCCCGCGCGCCTCGCTCCAGCCCCACCAGGCGGCGCTGCCCAGGCCGGCGGCGACGACGAGCGGCAGCAGGCGCAGGCCGGCGACCGGGCCGACGCGCTCGCACACGACGGCGGCAAACCAGGCCATGAACGCCAGCATCATCGCCTGGCGGTCCCCCAGCAGCCGCGCGTTGTCGGGAGCAAGGTGGTAATAGCCCGATGCCAGCCCGACCAGAATCATGGCCAGGAAGAACAGGCCGTACGGCCAAGCCTCGCGCCGATCCCGCCAGGCGCCCTGCCCTCGCTGCACGAAGCGCAGCCCCAGCGCCCCCGCCAGCACGAACAAGGCATTGCTGGCGGTGTCGAGGCAATTGGGCAGGCCCCAACAAGCGCGCTGGTCGGCAAAATCGTGATAGGCGGGCGGCTGCGCAATCGGCGGCAGCACCCAGGCCAGTCCCGCCAGCGCCACGACCAGCAGCCACAGGGCGCGTGGACGCCAGCCGCTCATGCGTCGTCCGCGCGCTCGGCCAGCAGCAGGTCGATCACCCGCCACAGCCGCCACAGGTCGGGCAGGTCCTCGCGCCAGAAGCGCCAGGTGAACAGGTCGGAAATCCCGAGGTCGACATGCCCCAGAACGCGCCGGATCAGGAATACGCGCGCCTGCCCCGCCGGCACCGCGGCGGCAAGCGCCAGGCTCTCCGTATAGGGAATGAGATTGTCATTCAGGCCGTGCACCAGGATCAGCCGTGCCTGCAGCGGGGCGAGATCGTGCCGCGCGAGATCGAGCCGCGCGATATCCTCGCGCATGGCCCGGGGCAGCCCCGCGAACAGTTCGGCAAAGCGCGCGGAATCGGCATTGAGGGCCAGTTCATACACTGCGCGTGCCTCGTCGCTCAACGCTGCGGCGAGCGGCGCCAGGTCGGCCTCGGGGTCGTCCATGCGCTGCGCCACCATGCGGTCGAACACGGCGCGATCCGCCGCCGCGTCCGCGAGGTAGTCCAGGCTGGAATAGGCCAGCACCATGCGGCCGGTATCGTCCGGCGTGATGTATGCCCAGCTGCCCGCATGCTCAAACCAGCCGGTGGTAAAAAACCGCATGGCGCGCGGCAGGTCGTGATAGCCGCCCAGCCCGACGACGAAGCGCACCTGCTCGCGGATGTCGTCTTCCAGTGCGGCCAGCACGGCGGGGCCCACCGAATAGCTGAAGGCGAACATGCCGGCGTTGCCATCCGGCGCCAGCTCCGGCTGGCGGCTGATCCAGGCGAAGGCATCGGCGATTTCGCGCGCGTCCGATGGGCGGATGCGCAATTGCCGATAGCCGGTGAGGTCGGGCACCATCACCGCAAATCCGGCGCGCGCCAGGGTGGTGGCAAACGCCACCATGCGCGGATCGTCCTTGCCCTGCGGCACCGCGCCGGGAACCGCGACGAGCGCGGCGCGCGGACAGCGCGCGGGCGCATCCCCGGCAGGCGCCGGTCGCCACGCGGCGCAGCCGTCCAGCGCGGCCGGCAGGTAGAGGTCGGCGCGGTGCGCGCGCCCGGCCACCGTGTAGGCGAAGGTTTGCCGCAGTGGCGCGGGGGTGGTCCGCTTGAGCCGGGAGTCGGCCGTGCCGGCGGCGAAATCCTGCAGCACCCGCACCGCTTCGTAGTGCCGCACCGGCGCGCATCCCGCCAGCGCGACGAGGAGCGCAACGGCCAGCGCGAGCGCCACCGGGCCGGAACGAGAAATAGAGGCTGCCGTCATGCTCCGTCCGCGCATCGCCGGCATCAGGCAGGCACGTCCTTGAGCGCCCGCCGCAAGACCTTGCCGATGGGCGACCTGGGCAGCCGCTCGCGGAATTCCACCTGCTTCGGCACTTTGTACGCAGCCAGATTCGTCCTGCAGTGGGCGATCAGTTCGGCGGCGGTCAGCGCAGGGTTCCGCTTCACCACGAAGGCCCTGACCGCCTCGCCGCTCGTCTCGTCCGGCACCCCCACGACCCCCGCTTCGCTCACCCCCGGATGCAGCATCAGCACGTCCTCGACCTCGTTCGGATAAACCTTGAAGCCCGACACCACGACCACGTCCTTGCCGCGGTCGACGAAGCGGACCATGCCGCGCGCGTCCATCTCGCAGATGTCCCCGGTGCGCAGCCAGCCGTCCGCGCTCAAAACCCGGGCGGTTTCGTCCGCCATGTTCCAGTAGCCGCGCATCACCTGCGGCCCCTGCACGCAGAGCTCGCCCGCCTCGCCCAACGGCAGCGGGTTGCCTGCGTCGTCGCGGATCTCCACCCGGGTGGAGGGAATCGGCATGCCGATCGCGCCGCTGAATTCCCTGGCATCGAGCGGGTTGGCGCAGACGATGGGCGACGCCTCGGTCAGGCCGTAGCCCTCGATCAGCGGCACCCCCATCCGCTGCTGCCAGCGCTCCGCCACCGCACGCTGCACCGACATGCCGCCAGCCACCGCGAGCCTGAGCGCTCCGGCGTTGGCCGGCTTCACCCGCTCGAAGCCGGGGGCGTCGAGCAGCTTGCGGTACAGGGTGTTGACGCCGGTGATGACGCTGAAGCGGGTCGTGCGCAACACCTTGACGAAGCCGGGAATATCGCGCGGGTTGGCGATCAGCACGTTGTTTCCGCCCCACTTGACGAAGGTCAGCAGGTTGGCTGTGAGCGCGAACACGTGGTAGAGCGGCAGCGGCGTGACGACGACCTCCTCGCCTTCCCTGAGGACGCTGCCGATCCAGGCGGAGGTCTGCTCGACGTTGGCCACCAGGTTGCCGTGGGTGAGGACCGCGCCCTTGGCCACCCCGGTGGTGCCGCCGGTGTACTGCAGGAAGGCGATGTCGTCCCGCGTGACCGTAACCTCCGTCAAGCGATGGCGCGCGCCGCGTTCGAGCGCGCTGTTGAAGCCCACCGCACCCGGCAGTTGCCAGCGTGGCACCCCGCGCTTGATCCACTTGACCGCGAAGTTGACCAGGCAGCCCTTGATCGGCGGCAACAGGTCGCCCACCCGCGCGGTAATCACGTGGCGCACCGCGGTGGCCGCGACGATTTCCTGCAGCGTGCGGGCAAAATTCTCCAGCACCACGATCGCCGTCGCGCCGGAATCGGCCAGCTGGTGCTGCAGCTCGCGCGCGGTGTAGAGCGGATTGACGTTCACCACCACCATGCCGGCGCGCAGGGCGCCGAACAGCGCCACCGGATGCTGCAGCAGGTTGGGCAGCATGATCGCCACGCGCTCGCCGCGCTTGTGACCGGCCTCGTGCTGCAGCCAGGCGCCGAATGCCTGCGACAGGCGGTCGAGTTCGTCGTAGCTCAGGCTGACGCCCATGCTGGTGAAGGCGGGACGCGCGCGGAACCGCTCGCAGCTCTGTTCGAGCAAATCCTTGAGCGAGGCATAGCGGAGAATGTCGGCTTCTGGCGGAACACCGGCCGGATAGTGCTCGATCCAGATGGGTTCCATGCAGAAAAACCCCGCTACTGCCCGCCCGTTCCGATCAGCAGCACGTCGCATGTCGCAGCGTGGGCCACGTCCTTGCTCACGCTGCCCAGCAGCCAGTCCTGCAAGCCGCCGCCATAGCCATGCCGCCCCAGAACGACCAGATCGACCTGGCCATCTTCGATGCACTGGCAGATGACTGCGGGGGGAAAGCCCGGCTGGACCAGGCGCCCGGTTGGCGCGCCCTTTTCGAGCGGCGCCAGCAGGGCATCCAGCTGCTTCTCGGCATCCGCGCGCTGGCGCGCGAGCCAGTCGGTGAGGTCCACCCGGACGAACTTCGCCTTGCGCAAACGCTGCTCGACCTCGCTGCCCAGCACGTGCAGCATTTCCACCTGCGCACCGTCGGCGAGGTCGAAGGCATGGCTCAGCACCGCCGCGGACACCGGCGAGAAGTCCACCGCCGCCAGCACCTTGCGGTAGGGTTCATCTACCGGCTTCTTGACGATGAGCACCGGGCACGCAGCCACCCTCAGCAGGCGCGACACGGTGGACCCGAGGAACAAATCCATCAGCGTGCTCTCGCCGCGCGATCCGGCCGCCACCAGGTCGGCCGCCACCTCCTGCGCGTAGGCGGCGATTTCGGTATGCGCCCGGCCGAGGCGGGTGACGGGAAGGACGCGAATCCCGAACTGACCGGACAGTGCCGTCGCCATGGCCTCCACCCGGGTCTGCTCCGCTTGCTGCAACTCCTGGTCGCTATGGCCGAATTCGTCCGGGGTCAGCGTCAGGCTGGGGTAGAGATCGAGCGGGCGCACCACATGCAGCAGATGCAGCTCGGCATTGTGCTGCTGGGCAATGCGCGCGGCGCGGCGCACGGCACGCTCCGAAAATTCGGAAAAATCGGTGGCGGCAACGATACAACGGATGCTGGGCATGATGGGTTCCTGGGAAAACGCGTAACACTATTATTCATAGCCCACGCGCGAGCATCCCGGGGATTGCTCGGGTGCCGCATTCGGTACGACCCCTGTAGGAGGGGCTTTAGCCCCGATGGCTCCGCCCCGATCGCGGGTAAACCCGCTCCCACAAAACGCCCGCCGCCGTCACGCCCCTGTAGGAGGGGCTTTAGCCCCGATGGCCCGCCCCCGATCGCGGGTAAACCCGCTCCCACAAAACGCCCGCCGCCGCCACGACCCTGTGGGAAGGGCTTTAGCCCCGATGGCCCGCCCCGATCGCGGGTAACCCCGCTCCCACAAAACGCCCGCCGCCGTCACGACCCTGTGGGAGGGGCTTTAGCCCCGATGGCCCAGCCCGATCGCGGGTAACCCCGCTCCCACAAAACGCCCGCCGCCGTCACGACCCTGTAGGAGGGGCTTTAGCCCCGATGGCCCACCCCGATCGCGGGTAACCCCGCTCCCACAAAACGCCCGCCGCCGTCACATGGGGTCGTCCTCGCCGCAATTTTCGCGGCGCAGGTCAGAGCCAGCTTTCCACTTTCTTGCGGTCCGGCACGCCGCCGGCGTGCACCACCTTGCCGTCGATCACCACGCCGGGCGTGGACATGACGCCGTAGCCGAGGATGGCCGCCATGTCGTCGACCTTTTCCAGATCGACCGCCACACCGCGCGCCTGCGCGATTTCCTCGATCAGCTTCAGCGTGGTCTTGCAGTTGGCGCAGCCGCTGCCGAGCACTTTGATGTTTTTCATGTCGTTCTCTTTCAGTTTGCCGGTTTGACGGCCTCGATGGTGGCGGACGCGATGTAATCCTCGACCCCCCGTCCGGGCGCCCAGTGGCGGATGTACTCGCGGCTGGCGTCCTTGGGGGCGATGCGGATGTCGGTGAAGCCCGCATCCGTGAGCATGGCGGTGAGCGCGTCGACGCTGGCCGCGCCGGCCACGCAGGCGGTGTGGAGGGCGACTTCCTGCTGCATCGCCGGCGGCAGCGGGGCGGTGGTGACGATGTCGGAGATGGCGAGACGGCCGCCGGGTTTCAGCACCCGCCAGGCGTCGCGAAAGACCTGCGCCTTGTCCGGAGACAGGTTGATGACGCAGTTGGAAATGATGGCGTCCACCGTGGCGTCGGCCACCGGCAGATGCTCGATCTCGCCGAGGCGGAAGTCCACGTTGGCATAGCCGCCCTTGACCGCGTTGGCGCGGGCCTTGGAAATCATGTCGGGGGTCATGTCGACGCCGATGACGGCGCCGCCCGCGCCCACCTGGCGCGCCGCCAGGAAAGCGTCGAAGCCGGCGCCGCTGCCGAGGTCGAGCACGGTTTCACCCGGCTTCAGCGCCGCGATGGCCTGCGGATTGCCGCAGCCCAGCCCGAGGTTGGCGCCTTCCGGCACTGCGGCCGTCTCCTCGGCGCTGTAGCCGATGCCGCGCGACAGCAGCTCGGCGACGTCCTGGTCCGACGGCGCGCAGCAACCCGTGCCCTGCGCACAGCAGCCGCTGGATTCGGCGCGTGCCACGGCGCCGTAGGCGGCGCGTACCTGCTGGCGGATCTGGTCGTGTTCGTGAATGGTCATGATCGGTCTCCTTGAAAAATGTTGGACTTCAGCAGCAGGACTTGCCGGAGGGCGTCGGGGTGCAGCAGGCCGCGCCCGACTCCACCACGGCGATCTTGGCAAGCGGGTCGGCGGGTTTGGCGCTGGCGGCGTAGGCTTCGTCGAAGCGGGTATCGAGGCTTTGCGCGGCCTCGTCGCGGATGTGCCGGGCGATTTCGATGACGGAATCGATTTGTTCCTTGCTGACGCCGTAGCCCTTCAGCCGGTCGACCTGGCACAGGCCCTGTTTGGGATGGTTGGCGGCAATGTTGGCCGCCAGCGAGACCAGGGCGACGATGGACGGATGCAGTTCGGTACTCATGCGATGACACTCCTCAAGGCGTTGAACAGGACGCCGACCAGCACGAAGGCGGTGGCGAGATAAGCGGCGAAGATGCCGAGCAGCGGCCATTTGACGACCTTGCGCAGGATCAGCATCTCCGGCAGCGACAGCGCAATCACCGCCATCATGAAGGCCAGTACGGTGCCGAGCGGCACGCCCTTGCCGAGCAGCGCCTCGGCCACCGGGATGATGCCGACCGCGTCGGAATACATCGGCACGCCGACCAGCACGGCGACGACCACCGACAGCACGCTGCCGTCGCCGGCGATTTTCGCCACGAAATCCGCCGGCACGTAGCCGTGGATGAAGGCGCCGATGCCGACGCCGACAATCACGTATTTCCAGATGCGGCCGACGATCTGCCGCACCTCGTTCCAGGCGTAGTCGTGGCGGGCGCGCAGGCTGTTGTCACGTTCTTCCTGCAGTACCGCCTCGCCCATCTGGATTTTCCAGACGTAGTCCTCGACCCAGCGTTCCAGCTTGAAGGCCTGCAGCACATAGCCGCCAACAAAGGCAATGGTGAGGCCCGTAAGCACGTAGATCAACGTCATCTGCCAGCCGATGACGCCGGCCAGCACCACCACCGCGACCTGGTTGACCATCGGGCTCGCGATCAAAAACGACAACGTCACGCCGAGCGGGATGCCGGCCTCGACGAAGCCGATGAACAGCGGAATCGACGAGCACGAGCAGAACGGCGTCATCGCGCCCAGGCCCACCGCCATCAGGCGCGCGCCGGGGCCGGAGCGGCCGCGCATCATCGCCCGCACCCGCTCCGGGGTGAGCAGCGCGCGCAGCCAGCCCATCAGGTAGATCACCGAGGTCAGCAGCACCAGGATCTTCGCCACGTCCATGACGAAGAAGTGCAGCGCGGCGCCTGCCGGCGTTCCCTGCAGGCCCAGCCATTGGTAGGCGACCAGATTGCCCAATGCGTCAAACATTCGATCCGCTCCGGCGATGACGCGACTTACAGCGCAAACTCGTCGTCATACGGCGCGTCGCCCTGCACCACCGGCAGGGTGAAGGCACGGTCCCAGATGCCCCAGCCGCCGTCCAGCACGCGCACGTCCTTGTAGCCCAGCGATTTCATCTGCAGCCAGCCGAGGCTCATGCGGAAACCGTCGTGGCAATACACGTACACGGTCTTGTCCTTCGGCACGTCCTTGTAAAACGCCGCCAGTTTCTCCTCGTCGAACCATTTCTGGCTCTGGCCATCGGTGGCGTCCAGGCTCACCACATTGACCGCGCCGGGAATATGGCCACCCTGCACCGCATGGCGGATGACCTTGCCCGTGTACATGTCCGCGGGGCGCGCATCGACCAGCACGACATCGGGATTGCGGGTGGACAGCACCTCCTCGTAGACCTGTTGCCACTCGACGAACATGCTGGCGTCGGCGGGCTTGAGCGTGACCTTCCCGGGTTTGACCTTCGGCACTTCGCGGGTCAGTTCGTTGAAGCCCATCCACTCCTGCGTCCCGCCATCGAGAATCTTCACTCGGCTCATGTCGTAGCCGTATAGCGAAAGCAGGTAATACACTCGGGCGGTGAGCGCGGAGCGCGAATCGTCGTACAGCACGATGGTGGAATCGTTGTTGATGCCCCAGCGCCGCAGCGTCGCCTGGAACGTGTCTTTGCTCGGAAACAGCATGATGGAACGCCCGGTGTTGTCGCCCAGATCCTTGAAGCGCTGCACCTGAATGGCGCCGGGGATATGCCCGACCGTGTGATAGCGATGCGGGTGATAGCGCACTTCCAGCACCACCAGTTTTGGATTTTTCATCTCGGCGACAAGCCAGTCGGCATCCACCATGAAAGCGCGGTCGGCGAACGCCGGCGCGGACAAAACCGCCAGCCAGACAAGAACGGCACGAAACAGATTCGACATCGGTATTTCTCCAGGTTATCCAGATTTCAATTTCAACCCGAATTGTTCATTAGACGATTGATGGTGCGTAGGGTGCACTCCGTGCACCGATTGACGCCCGAAGGTGCACGGAGTGCACCCTACCCAAAGCATTTCGCCCTAATGAACAATCCAGACTTCAATTGTGTGCGCGCAATGCGCCCTTCTCATACCAGCCCTTGCTGCGATTGACGATCTTCACCACCAGCAGCATCACCGGCACTTCGATCAGCACGCCGACCACGGTGGCGAGCGCCGCGCCCGACTGGAAGCCGAACAGCGCGATCGCCGCCGCCACCGCCAGCTCGAAGAAGTTGGACGCGCCGATCAGCGCCGACGGGCCGGCCACGCTGTGTGTCTCGCCCACCGTGCGGTTGAGCCAGTAGGCGAGGCCCGAGTTGAAGAACACCTGGATCAGGATCGGCACGGCCAATAGCGCAATGATCAGCGGCTGCGCGATGATCGCTTCGCCCTGGAAGGCAAACAGCAGCACCAGCGTCGCCAGCAGCGCCAGGATGGAGGCGTGGCCGATCTGCGCCATCGTCGCGTCGAACGCGGCCTGGCCCCGCTTCAGCAGCAGCGTGCGCCAAACCTGCGCCAGGATCACCGGGATGACGATGTACAACACCACCGAGGTGAATAGCGTGTCCCACGGCACCACGATCGCCGACAGCCCGAGCAGCAGGCCGACGATGGGCGCGAAGGCGAAAATCATGATGGCGTCGTTGAGCGCCACCTGGGTGAGCGTGAAATACGGATCGCCGCCGGTCAGCCGGCTCCACACGAACACCATCGCGGTGCAGGGCGCGGCGGCCAGCAGAATCAGCCCGGCGATGTAACTGTCGAGCTGCTCCGCCGGCAGGTAAGGCGCGAACCAGTGACGGATGAAAAGCCACGCCAGCAGCGCCATCGAAAACGGCTTCACCGCCCAGTTGACGAACAGGGTGACGCTGATGCCGCGCCAGTGCGACTTCACCTGGTGCAGCGCGGAAAAGTCGATCTTCATCAGCATGGGGATGATCATCACCCAGATCAGCAACCCGACCGGAATGTTCACCTGCGCGACTTCCATCCGCCCCAGCGCGTGGAACGGTGCAGGAAACAGCTGGCCCAGCAGCACGCCGGCAACGATGCACAGCGCCACCCACAGGGTAAGCCAGCGCTCGAACACGCTCATCGGTGCGCCAGCTGCACACTTCGCGGTGACTTCGCACTGCGCGCTCATGGGGCGCGTTCCATTACATTCGATGCGCGCATAGCGCACTCCCGGTCGAGACATTCATCACGGAGGATCCATTCGCCGATTTGAAGCTTGTAGGGTGCGCCGTGCGCACCATGGAGAGCATGGATCGGTGCGCATGGCGCACCCTACTGAACACCTCGCATGCCCAATGGACGATCGGGTTCATGCCAGCTGCAAGGCCTGCTTCACAGCGGCGACCAGGCGGGTGCGGATGTCGTCGCGCACCGCGATGAAGCTCTCCAGCGGCTCGCCGTGCGGGTCGTGGAACGGCAGGTGGATGGCCGGGATCGGGCGCGGGAAGATGGGGCAGGCCTCCTTCGCGTTGTCGCACACCGTCACCACCAGATCGACGTCCTCGTTCATCACCGCATCGATGTCCTTCGGGTGCAGGCCGTCGGTATTCAGGCCTGCGTCCTTCAGCGCCGCGATCGCGCCATCGGCCACCTTCGGCTGCGGCCGGGTGCCGGCGGACAGCGCACGTACCCGGCCGGCGAGGTCGTGATTCAGCAGCACCTCGGCCATTTGCGAGCGACAGGAATTGCCGGTGCACAGCACCAGCACGGTGTAGGTCTTTTCAACCACGATAGGTCCTTGAATACGTGTGAATGGATAAATGGGAGAACTTTTTCACGATGCGTCCCGAATACGGGAACGCTGTCGAGCGTACGGCAGCTTCCAGGCGTTTCATGTCGACGCCTTCGAGGGCGAACAGGCCTGCGAACAGACCGGCGAGCAGGGATTGCCGCCGCAGCAGTTTTCGGTGAGGAAGGCGAGCAGGTGATTCATCGCCTCGAACTCCGCACGGTAGATGACAAAGCGCCCCGCCTGCTGCGACGAAGCCAGGCCGGCGTGAGACAGCTCTTTCAGGTGGAAGGACAGCGAAGACGGCGGAATGCCGGTGAGTTCGCCGATTTTTCCAGCAGCAAGCCCCTCCGGCCCCGCCTGGACCAGCGCACGGAAGACCGCCAGGCGGGAATCCTGGGCAAGGGCAGCAAGGGCGGTGACGGCAGCTTTCGTTTCCATATTTCAATGATAATCGAACTATTGGATTCGAAGCAAATGAAATCTTGATGAATTCCGGGGAATCCAATTTCGAGCCGGGGCGACCCTACCAACCTCGGCCCCTGTAGCGGCGTCCACGCCGCGATTTTCGGGCCGCTGCGAACACCGCGACATCGGCCGGAGGCAGCCCTGCTACGAGCCACGCTCTCCGCTTTCCGCTGGCGCCAGCATCTGCTTCGCCACCGCCTCGGCCACCCTGATGCCGTCCACCCCCGCCGACAGAATCCCGCCTGCATAGCCCGCACCCTCGCCCGCCGGGTACAGGCCCTTGACGTTCACGCTCCGGCAATCGTCGTCGCGGGTGATGCGCAGCGGCGACGAGGTGCGCGTCTCGACGCCGGTCAGCACCGCGTCCTTCATCGCAAAGCCCTTGATCTGCCGGTCGAACGCGGGCAGCGCCTCGCGGATCGCCTCGATGGCGTAGTCCGGCAGGCAGGACGCGAGGTCGGTGAGATGCACGCCGGGCTGGTACGAGGGTTCGACGCTGCCGAGCTGTGTTGACGGCTTGCCCTCGATAAAATCGCCGACCAGCTGCGCCGGCGCATCGTAATTGCCGCCGCCGAGTTCGAACGCGCGCGCTTCCAGGCGGCGCTGCAACGCGATGCCGGCGAGCGGATCGTCGCCGGGGAAATCCTCGGGCGTGATGCCTACCACGATGCCGGCGTTGGCGTTGCGCTCGTTGCGCGAATACTGGCTCATGCCGTTGGTCACCACACAGCCCGGCTCGGAGGCCGCCGCCACCACCGTACCGCCGGGGCACATGCAGAAGCTGTAGACCGTGCGACCGTTCTTCGCGTGGTGCACCAGCTTGTAGTCCGCCGCGCCCAGCTGCGGGTTGCCGGCGTTCGGCCCCAGCCTTGCCTTGTCGATCAGTGACTGCGGATGCTCGATGCGGAAGCCGACGGAAAACGGTTTCGCTTCCATGGTCACGCCGCGCGCATGCAGCATCTCGAAAGTGTCGCGCGCGCTGTGACCGAGCGCGAGGATGACGTGCCGGCTCTTCAATGTTTCGCCGCTGGCCAGCGTCACCCCGCCGATCCGTTTGCCGTCGGGGCCCTCCTCGATCAGCACGTCGGCGACGCGCTGCTGGAAGCGGATCTCGCCGCCCAGCGACTCGATCTCGTGACGCATGGCCTCGACCATGCCGACCAGGCGGAAGGTGCCGATATGCGGTTTCGACACGTACAAAATCTCCTCCGGCGCGCCGGCTTTCACGAATTCGATCATCACCTTGCGGCCCAGATGCCTGGGGTCCTTGATCTGGCTGTAGAGCTTGCCGTCGGAAAACGTCCCCGCCCCACCCTCGCCGAACTGCACGTTGGATTCCGGGTTGAGCACATGGCGGCGCCACAGCCCCCAGGTGTCCTGCGTGCGCTCGCGCACCGCCTTGCCGCGCTCCAGCACGATGGGTTTGAAGCCCATCTGCGCCAGCACCAGCGCGGCGAAGATGCCGCAGGGGCCGAAACCGACCACCAGCGGACGCTCGGTCAGGTTCTCCGGCGCGCGGCCGACGAACTGGTAGGCCATGTCCGGCGTCGGCGCGAGATGGCGGTCGTCGCGGAATTTCTTCAGCAGCGCCGCCTCGTTCCTGACCTCGACGTCGACCGCGTAGACCATCAGCAGCGCGTGCTTTTTGCGCGCATCGTAGCTGCGCTTGAAAATGCTGAAGCCGACGAGGTCGTCGTCGGCCAGTCCCAGGCGCTGCAGGATCGCCGCGCGCAGGGTCTCGGGCGAATGGTCGAGCGGGAGTTTGAGTTCAGTCAGTCGCAGCATGGTGAGTCTTTAAAGCCCATTATTCACGGTTGAATGCGGCTCGTAGGGTGCGCCATGCGCACCAATAACGTGAGAAATGGTGCGCATGGCGCACCCTACTGGGCTGGTTTAGTCCGTCGCTGCTCCGTTCCCCGCGCTGACGAATAAATCAGCGTTTCCCCAAGCCCATCCGGGACAGGTAATTCAATGCGCCCCGCCCCGCCGCGCGCCCGCTGGCGAAGCAGGCTGTCAGCAGATAACCGCCGGTGGGCGCTTCCCAGTCGAGCATTTCGCCGGCGCAGAACACGCCGGGCAGGTCGCACAGCATCAGGTTTTCGTCCAGCGCCTCGAAGCGCACACCGCCGGCGCTGCTGATCGCCTCGTCGAGCGGGCGCGGGGCGGCGAGCGTGAGCGGCAGCGATTTTATCGCGCTGGCGAGCTTCAGCGGATCGTTCAATCGATCGGGCAACAGGATTTCGCGCAGCAGCGCCATTTTTACGCCCCGGATTCCGGCGCGGCTTTGCAGGTGGCTGGAGAGCGAACGCGCACCGCGCGGATGGGCGACTTCGGCAATGACCCGCTCCAGTGTCTTGTCGGGCGCCAGGTCGAGTTGCAGCGTCACCGCGCCCTGCCCCGCAATGGTGTCGCGCAGCGGCGCCGACAGGGCATACACCAGGCCGCCCTCGATGCCGCTGTCGGACAGCATCAACTCGCCACGGCGCGCGTGCGAATTTCCAGCGGCATCGGTGAAGCGCAGCGCCACGGTTTTCAGCGGCTGCCCGGCAAAACGGCTCTTCAGATGCTCGCTCCAGCCGCCCGCCACATCGAAGCCGCAGTTCGACGGCAGCAAAGGCGCGACCCCGATCCCGCGCTGCGCCAGCAGCGGCACCCACGCGCCGTCCGACCCCAGCTTCGCCCAGCTGCCGCCGCCGAGCGCCAGCACCGCCGCGTCGGCCTTCACCGCCTGTTCGCCGCCGGGCGCATACGACTCCACACCGGCTCGCAGTGGATCGGAGTCCCCTTGTGGGGCAGCGAAACGCAGCGCGCCATCCTCACACCACCCCAGCCAGCGATGCCGCACATGAAACCGCACCCCGGCTTCGCGCAGCCGATGCAGCCACGCGCGCAGCAGCGGCGCCGCCTTCATGTCCTTAAGAAACACCCGACCCGACGAACCGACGAAAGTCTCGACCCCCAGCCCGTGAGCCCATTCGCGTAGCGCATCCGGGGGGAAGGCTTCGAGCAGCGGCTTGACGGTTTCGGCGCGCGCACCGTAACGCGACAGAAAAATATCGAACGGCTCGGAATGGGTGATGTTCATGCCGCCCACGCCGGCGAGCAGGAACTTGCGCCCCGGCGACGGCATGGCGTCGTAAAGATCAACTTGAACGCCGCCCTGCGCCAGCACCTCGGCAGCCATCAGGCCCGCCGGACCGCCTCCGATTACAGCAACCGTACGCACGGGCAGGCAGAAGGAATCGGGCAGCGCATACGATGTCTACCTACACTCACGCACCGGCGCCATCGCCGCGATTTTCGGGTGCAAACACCACGGCATCGGGCCGGGGGCGACCCTCCCACAGCGCTCCGCGCTCCGCCCCCTCACCCAACCAAAAACTCATCCTTCGTCCGCCCCTTGGCCAAGGCATCCGCCAGCCACCTGGGCGCACGACCGCGGCCCGACCACGACTCGCCGGTGGCCGGATTGCGGTACTTGGCCGCCACCGTCCCACGCGCCTTGGCCTTTTTCGTCCCGCCCAGGTCAGCCAGGGTGATTCCAAATTCTTTCATCCTCGCCTGAATCTCCGCCACCACCGCGGCGATTTCAGCGCGACGCGCTGCCTCGGCCTGTTGCAACAATGCTTCCGCCTGGGCCTTCAATTCCTTGTATGTCGCCATCGTATTTCTCCTGTCAAGTAAGTAAATCAACATCTGCAATAATCCGGATTAGTCTGAACAATCCGAATACACCATAAAAAATCCATCACCCCGGCGAAGGCCAGGATAACAAACCACGAAGCCATTGAAGACAAGGGAAAGCATCCGCCGATCCCTCATCGGGCTCCCAAGGCGCTGGCTCTTTGGCTGCCCTGAAGTCAAACGGTCCAGTTTTAAGTTCGAGAAGCACCGAATCTGAAGCCAGGGCAACGATTATGTGCCAAGTTCCGAATGGAAGGTCAACGCCGACACTATTGATCCGGCCAGATTTATCCGTGAGTTCGTTCGTGCCGAGCCTGTCGAAGCACAGCCCTTCGACAGGCTCAGGGCGAACGGTAGTCATGTTTAATTCGTGCCGGATCAATAGTGTAGTGCTGCATTCTTGACGGCAC
>JAUYCF010000111.1 GCA_030692355.1 Thiobacillus sp. | reverse complement strand
CAGGCCCGCTTATTTGCTGGAAATTTCCGTCAAGCCGCGAAACACATCATTGAAAGACGCCTCGCGATTGCGTACAAAACAAGCCACTTCCGCAACGGCACAAATGGAGTACTCATCGCTCATCATCATCCAGCCCCGAGGCGGCCACCCCTCGATGCCGGAAAGGGTCGCAAGCGCATCGCCGTTGTGGTGCATGATGCGTCCATTCGCGTAACACAACTCTGCGGCCAGTTGCGCGTCGATCTGGTCCAGATCGCCCGCGGCCTCCGCCAGGGAACCATCGTCATAAAAACGCAGTGCGGCAACAACGCCCTTAAGCGCAAACAGGCTCTGCAAATCCAGCATGGTGCAATTCTCCTTTTGCGAGCGCCGCATTCAGGCGGTGGCATTGAAGCGCTGGTAGGCTGCGTCGTAATCGAAATCCGTGCTGCGCGCCAGGATCGCATTGCCGTTCATGCCCATCACCACGTGATCCAGGGCCAGGAAGGCAAACCCGCGCTCGGGCAGAAACCCTTTCTGGCCCGTCAGCTTCGTCCATCCGGTGGCCTGCATTCGGTAAATTGCCATATTGGCGGCGCACATCTGGGCGACAAGCTCCGCAAAATCGGGCTCGATATCGCCGCGCGTCTGACCCAGTTCACCCGTGCAAGAAAATTCGATCGCACCGTATACCCCTGGTAAAGACATCAATTCATCCAATGCCGGCATTTGGCTCTCCTTTCCCTGGCTTGACGATTTCAGCATCGGCCGACTCCTTCATGGCCTTGATCACCTGGTTGAATGAGGCTTGCTGCCCCCGCACGATGCATACGCTGTCGTGAACCGCGACGAATGACATCTCAGGCCCCCACGTCATCCAGCCGTAACTGGTATCCCATCCCGATTGATCGACCATGCGGCCCAGCAGGCGGCCCTGCATTTCCATGGTCAGCGTAATGGCCGCGCCCAGGGTCGCCATTTTCTCGGCCTCGGCTTCGGTCAATGTTCCCTCGAACTCTTCCAGAAATCCCTTTCTGGAAAAGAGACCGGCAGCCACTGTGCCGGGCAATTTCACCAACTCGGATGTTCTTGACATGATGCCCCCACAAAATATTCAAGCCACAAGAACGAGTATAGGAAAGTAATCAGCATATTTTTTCCGCTCGCCGGCAGCCCGCATTGAATCGCAGGAAAAAACTTTTGCGTCCCGGACGCTGGCGGGGAATCGGCCTGCGACCGCCATGCATTCAACTAATCCCCATACAGGCCGATATCGTTAGTAACCGCCTTTCCCGATCCGAGACCTTGTTGAATACAACGCCCCCTGCCGCGAGCCGCCCCCAGCGCGCGCCGACCGAAGAACCGATTGCCGAAGAGAGCCTGTCCGCACACGCCAGGCGCGCGCTGCTTACCAGGGTGCGTGCCAGGATCGCGGCCTTTCTGGATGCCGGCATTACGTTGCTGCAGGGAGTGCGCAAAAAGGTCGGCGGTGCGCAGGACGCTGGGGAAGACGAGGACCGGCCCGGATCGAAGCGTGAGCGGCCGGAGGCAAGGAAAAGGACCGCGCCCCCGGACGAAGCCGCGGCCGAGCCCCCCAAGCCCCGACGCCGCCTGCGCGCTTTCCTGATCTATGTCAGCATCATGCTGGCCGGCGGCATCGGAGGTGGCGCCCTCGCCTACAACCAGTACCAGAAACAGCTCGGCCAACTGCTTGAGGAAAGCCTGCGCCAGGAGGCCGCGCTCGTCAAAAAAATCAAGCCCGGTGCCAAAACGCTGAAAACATTTGAGGAAGAACAGGCCAGACGTGCCGAAGCGGAGGAAAAGCTGGCGTTGTCCCTTGCCGAGTATTCGAAATCGACAACCGGGAAACAAAAGCAGCTCGACGCAGCGGAAAAACAACTGGCCGCGCTGCACGCCGGCGAAGCCACGCGCAGCGTCGAGCGGCAGGCGCCGGCCAGCCGCCGCAGCGACAGCAGCAAACCCCGCCCGGCCAGATCGGGCAAC
>JAUYCF010000099.1 GCA_030692355.1 Thiobacillus sp. | reverse complement strand
CGGTCGTCACACCCCGTTCTTCAACGGCTACCGTCCGCAGTTCTACTTCCGCACCACCGACGTCACCGGCAGCATTGAATTGCCGGCGGGCACCGAGATGGTGATGCCTGGCGACAACGTCAGCATCAAGGTATCGCTGATCCAGCCGATCGCCATGGACGAAGGCCTGCGTTTTGCCATCCGCGAAGGCGGCCGCACCGTCGGCGCCGGCGTTGTTGCCAAGATCGAAGAATAAGGCGGGTAGTTGAAATCAAGGCCGGGTTCGGTGCGGCGGGTGCGTACCGAATGCCGGCCTTTAAGAATACAGGCCAATAGCTCAATTGGTAGAGCGTCGGTCTCCAAAACCGAAGGTTGGGGGTTCGAGACCCTCTTGGCCTGCCACAGGATAAGCCGCAAGGCGCACAGCATTCATGGCTGACAAACTCAAGCTGCTGGTAGCAGTGTTGCTGGTCATCGCAGGGGTGGCCGGCTTTTATTTTTTTGCGGACGCGCCCACCGTGGTTCGTGTGCTGTCCGTGATCGTGGGTGTCGTGCTGGCTGGCGTCGTTGCCGGCATGTCGACTCCGGGCAGGCAGTTTTTCAGCTTCGCGCTCGATGCGCGTGACGAGGCCAAGAAGGTTGTCTGGCCGACGCGCAAGGAAACCATCCAGATGACGGGTGTGGTCATGTTGTTCGTGATCGTGATGGCGCTGTTTCTTTGGGCGGTTGACAGTATTTTGATGTGGCTGGTCAAACTGGCCATGGGACAGGGGGGTTGAGTATGCGGTGGTACGTGGTTCATGCCTACTCCGGCTTCGAGAAAAGCGTCGCGCGCAATCTGATTGAGCGCATCGAGCGTGCGGGCATGAAGGACCGTTTCGGCGAAATCCTGGTGCCGGTGGAAGAAGTGGTTGAGATGAAGGGCGGCCAGAAAAAGACCGCCGAGCGCAAGTTCTTCCCCGGATACGTCCTGGTGCAGATGGAGATGGACGATGACACCTGGCATCTGGTGAAAAGCACGCCCAAGGTGACGGGCTTCGTCGGTGGAACGGCAACCAAGCCCGCGCCGATTACCGAGAAAGAGGTTCAGTCCATCCTCGATCAGATGCGCGAGGGCGTTGAAAAGCCCAAGCCCAAGGTGCTGTTCGAGGTGGGCGAGGCGGTGCGTGTCATTGACGGCCCGTTCACCGACTTCAGTGGAAATGTGGAAGAAGTGAATTACGACAAGAGCAAATTGCGCGTGTCGGTGATGATTTTTGGCCGGGCGACGCCTGTGGAACTGGGCTTCGGTCAGGTCGAAAAAGCCTGAATTCCGGCTTCGGCCGTGAAGGGCAAAAATCCGGTTCGCCGGAGAGGAGCGCGAGTAGGGTTACCCAAAGCGCGTTGGTACTCACTTATCAGGAGCCATCATGGCAAAGAAAATTGTCGGCTATATCAAGCTGCAAGTCCCGGCGGGCAAGGCGAATCCTTCGCCGCCCATCGGCCCCGCGCTCGGTCAGCGCGGTCTGAATATCATGGAGTTCTGCAAGGCGTTCAACGCCAAGACGCAGAGCATGGAGCCCGGCCTGCCGATTCCGGTCGTCATCACCGCGTTCGCGGACAAGAGCTTCACCTTCGTGATGAAGACGCCGCCCGCAACGGTGCTGATCAAGAAGGCGATCAAGCTCGACAAAGGCAGCGCCAAGCCGAACCTCGACAAGGTTGGCACGATCAATCGTGCCCAGCTGGAAGAGATCGCCAAGGCCAAGGAGCCCGACCTGACCGCGTCCAGCATGGATGCGGCAGTGCGAACCATTGCCGGCACAGCCCGTTCCATGGGCATCATCGTGGAGGGAGTCTGAGATGGCTAACGTATCCAAGCGCTTGCGCGCGCTCAAAGAAAAAATCGACCGTAACCGCAATTACCCGGTGGCCGATGCGCTGCAGCTGGTCAAGGACGCCGCCACCGCCAAGTTCAACGAGTCGATCGACATTGCGGTGAACCTCGGCGTTGACGCCCGTAAATCCGACCAGATGGTTCGTGGTGCCGTGGTGCTGCCCAAGGGTATTGGCAAGACGGTTCGTGTCGCCGTATTCGCCCAGGGCGACAACGTGCAGAAGGCAAAAGATGCAGGCGCCGATATCGTCGGTTTCGACGACCTGGCCGCCGAAATCAAGGCCGGGAAAATGGATTTCGACGTGGTGATCGCCACCCCCGACGCCATGCGCGTCGTCGGCCAGCTCGGCCAGATTCTGGGCCCGCGCGGCCTGATGCCGAACCCCAAGGTGGGCACGGTGTCGGCCGACGTGGCGGGCGCGGTGAAAAACGCCAAGGCCGGCCAGGTGCAGTACCGCACCGACAAGGGCGGCATCGTGCATTGCACCATCGGACGCGCCTCGTTCAGTGTCGAAGACCTGAAAGAGAACCTGGCTGCACTGCTGGATGCGCTTCAGCGCGCCAAACCGGCCAGTTCCAAGGGCGCCTATTTCAAGCGCCTGTCGGTGTCTTCCACCATGGGCGTGGGCGTTCGCGTGGACCAGGCCAGCGTCAGCGCATAAATGTAATTGTGGGCATCTCTGGAAAGAGTGCCTGAATGAACTTTGGGCCGTCAGCCGGTGGTTTCGGCTGACGGGTTGTCAAAGACCGTAGGGGCGTCGTTTGTGAGGCGTGAGGCGTGAGGGGTGAGGTGCATTCCCCGAACAAATCAGCCTCCTACGTGCTTAATCGGTTGGATGGAAGGTCGTTGGTGCGCGGGCGTGTTCCTTATGCCTCACCCCTCACGACTCACCGAAAACCGCCCCACGCAGATGGCGTTCCCCAGCAGGATTTCCCTGTCAAGGTCGCCAGCCGGAGCGGGCAACGCTCCGTAACTGAGAAGGAGGTAAGACCTTGAGTCTGAATCTTGAAGAAAAGAAAGCCGTCGTTGCTGAGGTTGCTGCGCAGGTCGCGGCTGCCCAGACGGTTGTTGTTGCCGAATACCGTGGCATCAAGGTGGAAGATCTGACCCGGTTGCGCGCGCAAGCGCGCAAGGAAGGCGTCTATCTGCGCGTGTTGAAAAACACGCTGGTCCGCCGCGCGTTTGCGGATACGCCGTTTGCAGGGCTTGCCGACCAGCTGGTCGGCCCGCTCGCCTACGGCATGTCCAAAGACCCGGTGGCTGCCGCCAAGGTGATGCACGAATTTGCCAAGACCAACGACAAGTTTGTCGTCAAGGCCGGCGCCATGCCCAACTTCCTCATGTCCGCCAAGGACGTGGGGAATCTGGCCAGCATGCCCAGCCGTGACGAACTGCTGTCCAAGCTCTTGGGCACCATGCAGGCCCCGATCGCGCAATTCGTTCGTACGCTGAACGAAGTGCCGACCAAGTTCGTTCGCGGACTGGCTGCGGTGCGCGACAAGCAGGCCGCTTAAGCGGCCTGCCGACATCCGAATCGACGATATTGTTTTTAAATCTGAAGCACATTGACAGGAGTAATACAAATGGCTGTTTCTAAAGCTGAAATTCTCGACGCGATCGCCGGCATGACGGTGCTGGATCTGTCCGAGCTGATCAAAGAGATGGAAGAGAAGTTTGGCGTTTCCGCCGCTGCCGCTGCGGTTGCCGTGGCAGCCCCCGCTGCCGGTGCCGCCGCCGCCGCCGAAGAGCAGACCGAGTTCACCGTGATGCTGAATTCCTGTGGCGAAAAGAAAGTGGAAGTCATCAAGGTGGTGCGTGCAGCAACCGGCCTGGGCCTGAAAGAAGCCAAGGATCTGGTCGACGGCGCTCCCAAGGCGGTGAAAGAAGGCGTTACCAAGGCCGATGCCGACGCGCTGAAAAAGCAGTTGGAAGAAGCTGGCGCTACCGTCGAAGTCAAATAAGTCAACGGATCACGGGGCGGTGCGTGCAAGCGTGCCGCCTGCTTCCGGTGACGCATTTATTTCGATCGTATGCAGCGGGGCAACCCGCGGCAGACGCAAGCAGCAAATACCCGGAACCCGGAATCGGCTTCCGGGTCGTTTGCTTTTTGCATGTGCCCTACAAAGCATTGGCCGTAACCCACGCGCCAGCGCGCCCCTGATCGTCAAGGAGACCCCATGGCTTATACCTTTACCGAGAAAAAACGTCTGCGCAAGAGCTTCGCCAGCCGTACCAACACCCTTCCGGTGCCTTTTCTTCTGGCGACTCAGCTTGAGTCCTATCGCGCTTTCCTGCAAGAGGGCCGTACCCGCGAGGAGCGCCTGAACGAAGGCCTGCAGGCGGCGTTCACCTCGATTTTCCCGATTGAGAGTCACTCCAAGAACGCGCGGCTGGAATACGTCAGCTACACCCTGGGCGAGCCGGTGTTCGATATCAGCGAATGCCAGCAGCGCGGCCTGACCTATTGCGCCCCGCTGCGTGCCAAGGTGCGTCTGGTGATCATGGACAAGGAGGCGTCCAAGCCGACGATCAAGGAGGTCAAGGAGCAGGAAGTCTACATGGGCGAGATCCCGCTGATGACGCCGACCGGATCCTTCGTGATCAACGGCACCGAGCGCGTCATCGTGTCGCAGCTGCACCGCTCGCCCGGCGTGTTCTTCGAGCATGACCGCGGCAAAACGCACAGCTCGGGCAAGCTCCTGTTCTCGGCGCGCGTGATTCCCTACCGCGGCTCGTGGCTGGACTTCGAGTTCGACGCCAAGGACATCCTGTTCTTCCGCGTCGACCGCCGCCGCAAGATGCCGGTCACCATTCTGCTGAAGGCGCTGGGTTACACCCCGGCCACCATTCTGGACGACTTCTTCAGCAAGGACACCTTCTACGTCAACACCCAGGGCGTGCAGTTCGAACTGGTGCCCGAGCGCCTGCGTGGCGAACTGGCGCGTTTCGATATCTGCGGCAAGGATGACCACGTTATCGTTGCCAAGGACAAGCGCATCACCGCCAAGCACATTCGTGAGCTTGACGCCGCAGGCGTCAAGAAATGGGCGGTGCCGGCCGAGTTCGTGGTGGGCCGCGTGCTGTCGCACGACGTGGTCGACACCAATACCGGCGAACTGGTGGCGCGCGCCAACGACGAGATCACCGAAGAGCTGCTGGTTCTGCTGGCCGCGGCTGGCGTCGAGAAATTCAACACGCTCTACACCAACGATCTCGATCACGGCGCCTTTATTTCGCAGACGCTGCGCGCCGACGATACTGCCGACGATTACGCTGCCAAGGTGGCGATCTACCGCATGATGCGTCCGGGCGAGCCGCCCACCGAAGATGCGGTGAACACCCTGTTTACCAACCTGTTCTTCAACGAGGACCGCTACGACCTGTCGGCCGTGGGCCGGATGAAGTTCAACCGCCGCATCGGCCGCGAAGAACTGACCGGCACCGGAACGCTGTCGACTGAAGACATCGTTGCCGTCATCAAGATCCTGGTCGAGCTGCGCAATGGCCGCGGCGAAATCGACGACATCGACCACCTCGGCAACCGCCGCGTACGCAGCGTGGGCGAGCTGGCCGAGAACCAGTTCCGCGCCGGTCTGGTGCGGGTCGAGCGCGCGGTGCGCGAGCGTTTGAGCCAGGCAGAATCCGACAATCTGATGCCGCACGACCTGATCAACGCCAAGCCGGTGTCGGCGGCGATCAAGGAGTTCTTCGGCTCCAGCCAGCTGTCGCAGTTCATGGACCAGACCAACCCGCTGTCCGAGATCACCCACAAGCGCCGTGTTTCGGCCTTGGGCCCGGGCGGTCTTACCCGTGAAAGAGCGGGCTTTGAGGTGCGCGACGTGCACCCGACCCACTACGGCCGGGTGTGCCCGATCGAAACGCCGGAAGGCCCGAACATCGGCCTGATCAACTCGCTGGCCCTGTTCGCCCGCACCAACTGGTATGGCTTCATCGAAACGCCGTACCGGAAAGTGATCAACAACAAGGTGACCGACGACATCGAATACCTGTCGGCGATCGAAGAGAGCAAATTCGTGATCGCGCAGGCCAACGCCGAACTCGATGCCAAGGGCAGGTTCACCGACGAGCTGGTGTCATGCCGTTTCAAGAACGAATTTACGCTATCGACGCCCGACCGCATCGAATACATGGACGTGGCGCCGGCGCAGATCGTGTCGGTGGCAGCTTCGCTGATTCCCTTCCTCGAGCATGACGACGCCAACCGCGCGCTGATGGGCTCCAACATGCAGCGTCAGGCAGTGCCTTGCCTGCGCCCGGAAAAGCCTTTTGTCGGCACCGGCATCGAGCGCACCGCTGCGGTTGACTCCGGCACGGTGGTGACCGCGCATCGCGGCGGCATCGTCGATTACATCGACGCCGGCCGCATCGTGATCCGGGTGCACGACGAGGAGGCGCGCGAAGGCGAGGTGGGCGTGGATATCTACTCGCTGATCAAGTACACGCGTTCCAACCAGAACACCAACATCAACCAGCGTCCGCTGGTGAAGGTGGGCGACGTCATCGCCCGTGGCGATGTCATCGCCGATGGCGCCTCGACCGACATGGGCGAGCTGGCGCTGGGCCAGAACATGCTGGTCGCCTTCATGCCGTGGAACGGCTACAACTTCGAAGACTCGATCCTGATCAACGAGAATGTCGTCGCCGAAGACCGCTACACCTCGATCCACATCGAGGAGCTGTCGGTGGTGGCACGCGATACCAAGCTCGGTCCGGAAGAAATCACCCGTGACATCTCCAACCTGGCCGAGCGCCAGCTGGGGCGCCTGGATGACTCCGGCATCATCGCCGTCGGCGCGGAAGTCGAGTCGGGCGACGTGCTGGTCGGCAAGGTCACGCCCAAGGGCGAAACCCAGCTTACGCCGGAAGAAAAACTGCTGCGTGCCATTTTCGGCGAAAAAGCCAGCGACGTGAAAGACACCAGCCTCAAGGTGCCGTCCGGCATGTCGGGCGTGGTGATCGACGTCCACGTGTTCACCCGCGAAGGCATTGAACGCGACGGCCGCGCGCAGTCGATCATCGATACGCAACTGGTTGAATACAAAAAGGACGTGACCGACCGCATGCGCATTGTCGAAGGCGACACCTTTGCGCGTCTGGAAAAGCTGCTGCACCTGAAGGTCGCCAATGGCGGTCCCAAGAAGCTCGCCAAAGGCAGCAAGGTCACCCGTGACTATCTGGAGTCAGTGAACCGTCATGACTGGTTCGACATCCGTTTGGCCGACGACGACGCCAGCCGCCAGGTCGAGTCGCTGAAGGACAGCCTGACGCAGAAGCGCATCGAGTTCGACCTGATGTTCGAGGAGAAGAAGAAAAAGCTTACCGCGGGCGACGAACTGCCGCCCGGCGTGCAGAAGATGGTCAAGGTCTACATTGCGGTCAAGCGCCGCCTGCAGCCCGGCGACAAGATGGCCGGTCGTCACGGCAACAAGGGCGTGGTGTCCAAGATCGTTCCGGTCGAAGACATGCCCTTCATGGCCGACGGCCGTCCGGTCGACATTGTGCTGAATCCGCTCGGCGTGCCGTCGCGGATGAACATCGGCCAGATTCTGGAAACCCACCTCGGCTGGGCGGCCAAAGGCCTGGGCGAGCGCATCGGCGAAATGCTGGCGGCGCAGACCAAGACGCTGGTCAAGGACCTGCGCGGTTTCCTGAAGAAGATTTACAACCAGTCGGGCAAGACGGAAGACATCGATGGCTTCAGCGATGACGAAGTGCTCGAGCTTGCGCGCAACCTCAAGAAGGGCGTGCCGTTTGCCTCGCCGGTATTCGACGGCGCTTCGGAAGACGAAATCCGTCAGATGCTGACGCTGGCCGGCCTGCCCGAGGGCGGCCAGGTCACGCTGTACGACGGCCAGACCGGCGAAGCCTTCGATCGCCAGGTGACGGTGGGCTACAAGCATGTACTGAAGCTGCACCACCTGGTCGACGACAAGATGCACGCGCGCTCCACCGGCCCGTACTCGCTGGTCACCCAGCAGCCGCTGGGCGGCAAGGCGCAGTTCGGCGGCCAGCGCTTCGGTGAAATGGAAGTGTGGGCGCTGGAAGCCTACGGCGCGTCCTATGTGCTGCAGGAAATGCTGACGGTGAAGTCGGACGATGTGAACGGCCGTACCAAGGTGTACGAGAGCATCGTCAAGGGCGAGCACAAGATCGAGGCGGGCATGCCGGAGTCCTTCAACGTGCTGGTGAAGGAAATCCGCTCGCTGGGCATCGACATCGATCTGGAACGTTATTAATTTAGGGTGAGGACACAGCCATGAAAGCACTGTTGGATCTATTCAAGCAGGCCACCCACGAGGAAGAGTTCGACGCCATCAAGATTGGCCTGGCGTCGCCGGAGAAAATCCGCTCCTGGTCGTACGGCGAAGTGAAGAAGCCGGAGACCATCAACTACCGCACCTTCAAGCCGGAGCGCGACGGCCTGTTCTGCGCCAAGATTTTCGGTCCGGTGAAGGACTACGAATGTCTGTGCGGCAAGTACAAGCGCCTCAAGCACCGTGGCGTGATCTGCGAAAAGTGCGGCGTCGAAGTCACGCTGTCCAAGGTGCGCCGCGAGCGCATGGGCCACATCGAGCTGGCCTCGCCGGTCGCCCACATCTGGTTCCTGAAGTCGCTGCCGTCGCGTCTGGGCATGGTGCTCGACATGACGTTGCGCGACATCGAGCGGGTGCTCTACTTCGAAGGCTTCATGGTGGTCGAGCCCGGCATGACGCCGCTCAACCGCGGCCAGCTGCTGACCGAGGAAGACTACCTCGCCAAACTGGAAGAATACGGCGATGAATTCAAGGCACTGATGGGTGCGGAAGCCGTGCGCGAATTGCTGCGCTCGCTCGATCTGCATACCACTGTCGAAAGCCTGCATGCGGAAATCAACAAGACCGGTTCCGATACCAAGCTGAAGAAGCTGTCCAAGCGGCTGAAGATCCTCGAGGGTTTCCAGAAATCCGGCATCAAGCCCGAGTGGATGATCCTCGAAGTGCTGCCGGTGCTGCCGCCCGAGCTGCGCCCGCTGGTGCCGCTGGATGGCGGTCGTTTCGCGACCTCCGACCTGAACGACCTCTACCGCCGCGTCATCAACCGCAACAACCGGCTCAAAAGGCTTCTTGAACTGAAGGCGCCCGAAATCATCGTGCGCAACGAAAAGCGCATGCTGCAGGAAGCGGTCGATTCGCTGCTCGACAACGGCCGTCGCGGCAAGGCGATGACCGGCGCCAACAAGCGCCCGCTCAAGTCGCTGGCCGACATGATCAAGGGTAAAAGCGGCCGTTTCCGCCAGAACCTGCTCGGTAAACGCGTCGACTACTCCGGCCGCTCCGTCATCGTGGTGGGCCCGACGCTGAAACTGCACCAGTGCGGTCTGCCCAAGAAAATGGCGCTGGAGCTGTTCAAGCCCTTCATTTTCCACCGCCTCGAAGTGCTGGGGCTGGCGACCACGATCAAGGCTTCCAAGAAGATGGTGGAAGACGAAGAGCCGATCGTGTGGGATCTGCTGGAAGAAGTCATCCGTGAGCATCCGGTGATGCTGAACCGCGCACCGACGCTGCACCGTCTGGGCATCCAGGCGTTCGAGCCGGTGCTGATCGAAGGCAAGGCGATCCAGCTGCACCCGCTGGTGTGCGCGGCGTTCAACGCCGACTTCGACGGCGACCAGATGGCCGTCCACGTGCCGCTGTCGCTGGAAGCGCAGACCGAAGCCCGTACCCTGATGCTGGCGTCGAACAACGTGCTGTCGCCCGCCAACGGCGAGCCGATCATCGTGCCGTCGCAGGACATCGTGCTGGGCCTGTATTACATGACGCGCGAGAAGATCAACGCCAAGGGCGAGGGCATGCTGCTTGCCGACGTCACCGAGGCGCGCCGCGCCTATGACACCCGCGAGGCGGAGCTGCACGCCCGCGTCACGGTGCGCATCAAGGAAGTGACCCTGGACGAGAACAAGAACCGGGTCGAGACCGTCAAGCGGGTGGAAACCACGCTCGGGCGCGCGCTGCTGTCCGAAATCCTGCCGCCGGGTCTGCCGTTCAGCTTCATCGACAAGGCGCTGAAGAAAAAGGAAATTTCCAAGCTGATCAACGCCAGCTTCCGCCGCTGCGGCCTGCGCGAGACGGTGATTTTCGCCGACAAGCTGATGTACACCGGCTTCACCTTCGCCACCCGTTCGGGGATGTCGATTGCGGTCAAGGACATGCTGATCCCCGGTGAGAAGGGCCAGATTCTGGGCGCCGCCGAAGCCGAGGTGAAGGAGATCGAATCGCAGTACACCTCGGGTCTGGTGACCCAGGGCGAACGCTACAACAAGGTGGTCGACATCTGGGGCCGCGCGGGGGATGCCGTGGCCAAGGCGATGATGGGCCAACTGGGTGGTGAGAAGGTCATCGACCGCAACGGCAAGGAAGTCACCCAGGAGTCGTTCAACTCGATCTACATGATGGCCGACTCGGGGGCGCGCGGCTCCGCGGCGCAGATTCGCCAGCTGGCCGGCATGCGCGGCCTGATGGCGAAACCGGACGGCTCCATCATCGAGACCCCGATCACGGCGAACTTCCGCGAAGGCCTGAACATGCTTCAGTACTTCATCTCGACCCACGGTGCTCGCAAGGGCCTCGCCGATACCGCGCTGAAAACCGCGAACTCCGGCTATCTCACGCGCCGTCTGGTCGATGTGACGCAGGATCTGGTGGTGACCGAGAACGATTGCGGCACCAAGAACGGCCTGGCGGTGAAGGCGCTGGTCGAGGGCGGTGAAGTCGTGGAAGCGTTGCGCGAGCGGATTCTCGGCCGCGTGGCTGCCAGCGATATCATCCATCCCGACACCCAGGAAACCGTGTTCGAGGCCGGTACGCTGCTGGTGGAAGACGTTGTCGACACCATCGAATCGCTCGGCCTCGACGAAGTCAAGGTGCGCACCCCGCTGACCTGTGAAACGCGTTACGGCCTGTGCGTCAAATGCTATGGCCGCGATCTCGGTCGCGGCTATCTGGTCAACGTCGGCGAAGCGGTTGGCGTGATCGCCGCGCAGTCGATCGGCGAGCCGGGCACCCAGCTCACCATGCGGACCTTCCACATCGGCGGCGCCGCTTCGCGTGCCGCGGCGGCGAGCCAGCTCGAGGCCAAGTCGAACGGCACGGTGCAGTACACCGCCACCATGCGCTACGTGACCAACGCGCGCAAGGAGCCGGTGGCGATTTCGCGCAGCGGCGAAATCATCATTGCGGACGACAGCGGTCGCGAACGTGAGCGTCAGAAGGTGCCCTACGGCGCCACGCTGATGGTGACCGACGGCGCCAAGATCAAGGCCGGCACCGTGCTGGCGGCCTGGGATCCGCATACCCGTCCGATCATTACCGAGTACGCCGGGCGCATCCGCTTCGAGAACATCGAGGAAGGCGTCACCGTGGCCAAGCAGCTCGACGATGTCACCGGTCTGTCCACGCTGGTGGTGATCGATCCCAAGCGCAAGGCCAGCAGCGCCGCCAAGGGTCTGCGCCCGCAGGTCAAGCTGCTGGACGAGACCGGGAATGAAATCAAGATCGCGGGCACCGAGACGCTGGTCAATATTACTTTCCAGATCGGCTCCATCATTACCGTGAAGGATGGCCAGGACGTGGCGGTGGGCGACGTGATCGCGCGTATTCCGCAGGAAACGTCGAAGACCCGTGACATTACGGGTGGTCTGCCGCGCGTGGCCGAGCTGTTCGAGGCGCGTTCGCCGAAAGATGCCGGCGTGCTGGCGGAAGTCACCGGAACCGTATCGTTCGGCAAGGACACCAAAGGCAAGCAGCGTCTGGTGATCACCGACCCGGATGGCGAGCCGCATGAATACCTGATCACCAAGGAAAAACATGTGACGGCGCACGACGGCCAGATCGTGCAGAAGGGTGAAATCATCGTCGACGGCCCGGTTGACCCGCATGACATCCTGCGCCTGCGCGGGGTGGAAGCGCTGGCGCGTTACATCACCGACGAAGTGCAGGACGTGTACCGCCTGCAGGGGGTGAAGATCAACGACAAGCACATCGAGGTCATCGTGCGTCAGATGCTGCGCCGCGTCACCGTGGCGGATCCGGGTGCCACCGGTCTCATCCCCGGCGAGCAGGTCGAGCGCTCGGAAGTGCTGCAGATCAACGACGATATGGCGGCGGCGGGCAAGGAACCGGCAATCTACGATCCGATTCTGCTCGGTATCACCAAGGCATCGCTGTCGACCGATTCGTTCATTTCCGCGGCTTCCTTCCAGGAAACCACGCGTGTGCTGACCGAGGCGGCCATCATGGGCAAACGGGACGAGCTGCGCGGGCTGAAGGAAAACGTGATCGTCGGACGCCTGATCCCTGCGGGCACCGGTCTGGCCTACCACAACACCCGGCGCCGTCAGGCAGCCGGGGAAGACCTGGGGGCCGAACATCTGATCGAAGGCGGGGGCGTGAATCCCGCCGAGAATCAGGAAGTTGCTTGACAGGGGGGAGTCTCTCCCATAGAATCACGCGTCTTTTTCCGGCCATATGTTTGGCGGGAAACGCAGGACTGTAGCCCGGGACGGCGCCGCGTTTAAAAAATGCGGTTGGCGCCGTCCCGCTTGTTTTAGAAACGATACGCTTACTTAATTTTTCGGAATTTTTGACATGCCAACGATTAACCAGCTGATCCGCAAGCCGCGCCAGGCGCCGGTGGAAAAGAGCAAGGTTCCGGCCTTGAAGGCCTGCCCGCAGCGTCGCGGTGTGTGCACCCGTGTGTACACCACGACGCCCAAGAAACCGAACTCCGCTTTGCGCAAGGTGTGCAAGGTCAAGCTCACCAGCGGCTTCGAGGTCATCAGCTACATCGGTGGTGAAGGCCATAACCTGCAGGAGCACTCGGTGGTGCTGGTGCGCGGCGGCCGGGTCAAGGATTTGCCGGGTGTGCGTTACCACACCGTTCGCGGCAGCCTGGATACCGCCGGCGTGAAGGATCGCAAGCAGTCGCGTTCGAAGTACGGCGCCAAGCGCCCGAAAAAAGCCTGATTCAAAAGCGTCCAACCAGCTTAACTAGATAGAGAGACAGGAATATGCCCCGTCGTCGCGAAGTCCCCAAACGTGAAATCCTGCCTGATCCGAAATTCGGCAATCAGGAGGTTTCGAAATTCATGAACGTCGTCATGTCCAGCGGCAAGAAGTCGGTCGCTGAGCGCATCGTCTACGGCGCATTCGAGCAGATCGTCCAGAAGTCCGGCAAGGACCCCCTGGAGGTGTTCGGTGTTGCGCTGAACAATGCCCGTCCCATGGTCGAGGTGAAGAGCCGCCGCGTCGGTGGCGCCAACTACCAGGTGCCGGTCGAGGTGCGTTCGAGCCGCCGTACCGCGCTGGCCATGCGCTGGCTGAAGGATGCGGCGCGCAAGCGTGGCGAGAAATCCATGGGCGCCCGTTTGGCAGGCGAATTGCTGGATGCGGCTGAAGGTCGTGGCGGCGCAGTGAAGAAGCGTGAGGAAGTGCACCGTATGGCTGAAGCCAACAAAGCCTTCTCGCATTTCCGCTTCTAATCTCAACGCACAAATTGGCAGGTAATTAACGTGGCACGCAATACTCCTATCGAGCGTTATCGCAATATCGGCATTTCGGCCCATATTGACGCCGGCAAGACCACCACCACCGAGCGCGTCCTGTTTTACACGGGTGTGTCGCACAAGATCGGCGAAGTTCATGACGGCGCGGCCACCATGGACTGGATGGAGCAGGAGCAGGAGCGTGGCATTACGATTACATCGGCTGCGACCACGTGCTTCTGGAAGGGGATGGATGGCAATTTCCCCGAGCATCGCATCAACATCATCGACACGCCGGGACACGTCGACTTTACCATCGAGGTGGAGCGCTCCATGCGCGTGCTGGATGGCGCCTGCATGGTGTACTGCGCGGTGGGCGGCGTTCAGCCGCAGTCCGAAACCGTATGGCGCCAAGCCAATAAATACCGCGTGCCGCGTCTGGCCTTCGTCAATAAGATGGACCGCAACGGGGCAGATTTCTTCAAGGTCTATGACCAGATGCGTTTGCGCCTGAAGGCGAACCCGATTCCGCTTCAGGTGCCGATCGGCGCGGAGGAGAAGTTCGAGGGCGTGGTTGATCTGGTCAAGATGAAGGCGATTTACTGGGATGAGGCGAGCCAGGGCATGAAGTTCGACCTGCGCGAGATTCCCGCGGAGCTGGTTGAGACGTGCAAAAAGTGGCGTGAAACCATGGTTGAGGCGGCCGCGGAATCATCCGAAGAGATGATGAACAAGTATCTCGAAGAGGGGGATCTGTCCGAGGCCGAGATTATCCTGGGCTTGCGCACGCGCACGATCGCCAGCGAAATCGTCCCGATGATGTGCGGCAGCGCGTTCAAGAACAAGGGCGTGCAGGCGATGCTCGACAAGGTGATCGAGTTGATGCCGGCGCCAACCGACGTTCCCCCGGTGAAGGGCGAACTGGATGATGGCAGTGAGGGTGCGCGCCGTCCGTCTGACGACGAGAAGTTTTCTGCGCTGGCGTTCAAGGTCGCGACCGATCCCTATGTGGGCCAGTTGATTTTCTTCCGGGTGTATTCCGGCGTGGTCAAATCGGGCGACACGATTTACAACCCGGTCAAGGGCCGCAAGGAGCGTCTGGGGCGGATTCTGCAGATGCACGCCAACCAGCGTGAGGAAATCAAGGAAGTGCGCGCGGGCGACATCGCCGCTGCGGTCGGCCTCAAGGATGTCACAACGGGCGATACGCTGTGCGACATGGGTGACCCGATCACGCTTGAGCGGATGATTTTCCCCGAGCCGGTGATTCACGTGGCGGTTGAGCCGAAAACCAAGGCCGACCAGGAAAAAATGGGCGTTGCCTTGGGCCGCCTGGCGCAGGAAGACCCGTCTTTCCGCGTTCGTACCGATGAAGAGACCGGCCAGACGATCATGTCAGGCATGGGTGAATTGCACCTGGAAATCCTGGTTGATCGCATGCGCCGCGAGTTTGGCGTCGAGGCCAACGTTGGTGCGCCGCAAGTGGCCTACCGCGAAGCGATCAAGAAGGAAGTCGAGCAGGAAGGCAAGCACGTCAAGCAGTCGGGTGGTAAAGGTCAGTACGGCCATGTCTGGATCAAGATGGGGCCGAATGAGGCGGGTAAAGGCTTTGAGTTCATCGACGCCATCAAGGGCGGCACGGTGCCGCGCGAATACATTCCGGCAGTGGAAAAAGGCTTGCGTGAAGCCCTGAACAGCGGCGTGCTGGCCGGTTTCCCGGTGGTCGACGTCAAGGTCACATTGTTCGATGGCTCCTACCACGATGTCGACTCGTCCGAGCTGGCATTCAAGCTGGCAGCGATCATGGCTTTCAAGGATGGCATGCGCAAGGCGAGCCCGATCCTGCTGGAGCCGATGATGGCGGTGGAAGTGGAAACGCCGGAAGACTACATGGGTGACGTGATGGGCGACTTGAACCGTCGTCGCGGCATCATCCAGGGTATGGACGATGTCGGCGGCGTCAAGGCGATCAAGGCCGAAGTGCCGCTCGCCGAGATGTTCGGCTACTCCACCGATCTGCGCTCGATGTCGCAAGGTCGCGCGACCTATTCGATGGAATTCAAGCATTACACCGAAGCGCCGAAAAGCGTCGCAGAAGCTGTCATTGCCAAGAAGTGATCTGGCGCCACGAAATAATTTTGATCTCATAGGGTACTGAAATGGCTAAGGAAAAATTCCAGCGGACCAAACCGCACGTAAACGTTGGCACGATTGGTCACGTTGACCACGGCAAGACCACCTTGACCGCGGCGATCACCACCATTCTGTCGAAGAAGTTTGGCGGTGCGGCCAA
>JAUYCF010000091.1 GCA_030692355.1 Thiobacillus sp. | reverse complement strand
CGGTCGTCACACCCCGTTCTTCAACGGCTACCGTCCGCAGTTCTACTTCCGCACCACCGACGTCACCGGCAGCATTGAATTGCCGGCGGGCACCGAGATGGTGATGCCTGGCGACAACGTCAGCATCAAGGTATCGCTGATTCAGCCGATCGCCATGGACGAAGGTCTGCGTTTCGCCATCCGCGAAGGCGGCCGCACCGTCGGCGCCGGCGTTGTTGCCAAGATCGAAGAATAAGGTTCAAACCATGCAAAGCCAGAAAATCCGTATCCGCCTGAAGGCGTTTGACTACAAACTGATCGACCAGTCTGCGCTCGAAATCGTGGAAACGGCCAAGCGCACCGGCGCCGTGGTCAAGGGCCCGGTTCCGTTGCCGACTTCGATCGAGCGTTTTGACGTGCTGCGTTCGCCGCACGTCAACAAGACGTCGCGCGACCAGTTCGAAATCCGCACCCATCGCCGTCTGATGGACATCATGGATCCCACCGATAAAACGGTGGATGCCCTGATGAAGCTGGATCTGCCTGCCGGCGTCGACGTCGAAATCAAGTTGTAAAAAGTGGGCGGCATGGTTATAATGCCGCCCCTTCAGCTGTATCAATAGTCGCCGGTCAATTGTAATCGGCACCTACAACCCTTGTCAGCGGCTCCGGCTGCCGGCTTGAGATAGGAAATATAAAATGAGTATCGGGCTCGTTGGCCGCAAGGTCGGCATGACCCGCATTTTCACTGAGAACGGTGCGTCCGTTCCGGTGACAGTGCTGGAAATGTCCAACAATCGTGTGACGCAGGTGCGCACGCCAGAAAATGACGGTTATTCCGCCGTGCAGCTCGCTTATGGCAGCCGCCGCAATAGCCGTGTCAATAAATCACAGGCTGGTCACTTCGCCAAGGCGGGCGTCGATGCGGGTGAGCTCATGCGTGAGTTCCGCGTCTCCGCCGAGGAGGCCGCGCAATATCAGCCGGGTGCTGCCGTTTCGGTCGAGCTGTTCCAGGCCGGGCAAAAAGTCGATGTGACCGGGGTAACCCAGGGCAAGGGCTTTGCGGGCACCATCAAGCGCCACAACTTCAAGTCGCAGCGTGCCACGCACGGCAACTCGCGTTCGCACAACGTGCCGGGTTCCATCGGTATGAACCAGGATCCGGGCCGGGTGTTTCCAGGCAAGCGCATGTCGGGCCATATGGGCGCGGTGACCTGCACCAAGCAGAATCTTGAAGTCGTGCGCGTCGATGCGGAGCGCGGGCTGGTGTTGTTGAAGGGGGCCGTTCCGGGTTCCAAGGGTGGTCATGTGGTGGTGCGCCCGGCAGTGAAGGGAGGTGCCTAATGGATTTGACCGTCATTAATGAGCAGGGCCAGCAGATTTCCAGCCTGGCTGCCGCCGATGAGACCTTTGGTCGCGACTACAACGAGGCGCTGGTGCACCAAGTGGTGACCGCGTTCCAGGCGAATGCGCGCAGCGGTAACCGTGCGCAGCAAACGCGTGCCGAAGTGAGCGCGTCCACGCACAAGCCGTGGCGTCAAAAAGGCACCGGCCGTGCACGTTCCGGCCGCACCTCGAGCCCGATCTGGCGCGGGGGTGGCGTCACCTTCCCGAACAAGCCCAACGAAAACTTCACCCACAAGGTCAATCGCAAGATGTATCGCGCCGGCCTGGCGGCCATCCTGTCGCAGCTGGCTCGCGACGGCAAGATCAAGGTGGTGGAAAGCCTGGGCATCGATTCGCCCAAGACCCGGTTGCTTGCCGACAAACTGAAGTCGATGGGATACGGCAAGGTCATGATTATTGCGGACAGCGTGGATGACAACCTGTGGCTGTCGTCGCGCAATCTGCCGAATGTCTATGTGGTCGAGCCGCACCAGGCCGATCCGTGGAGCCTGGTCAAATTCGGTAACGTATTGATCACCAAGGCGGCGGTCAAGCAGTTTGAGGAGATGGTGTAATGGGTGCGATCAGTCAAGAGCGTTTGCTCAAAGTCATTCTCGCGCCGGTGATCTCCGAAAAGAGCACGCGCATGGCCGACAAGCTGAATCAAGTTGTTTTTCGTGTGTTGCCCGATGCCACCAAGCAGGAAATTGGCGCAGCCGTTGCCAGCCTGTTCAAGGTCGAGGTTACGGGTGTGCAAGTGCTGAACGTCAAGGGCAAGGTCAAGCGCTCCGGTCGTGTCACGGGTCGCCGTGACAACTGGAAGAAAGCGTATGTCACCCTGAAGCCGGGTCAGGACATCGACTTCGCGTCCGGTCTGTAAGGGAGAAAACCATGGCACTGATTAAAGTTAAACCCACCTCTGCCGGGCGCCGTGCGCTCGTCAAGGTTGTTACCGCCGGCCTGCACAAAGGCGCGCCGTTCGCAGCACTGCTCGAGCCGAAGAAGCGCGGTTCGGGCCGCAACAACAATGGTCATATCACGGTTCGCCACAAGGGCGGCGGCCACAAGCAGCATTACCGCGTGGTGGACTTCCGCCGCAACAAGGATGGCATCCCCGCCAAGGTTGAGCACATCGAATATGACCCCAACCGTTCGGCGCATCTGGCATTGCTGTGCTATGCCGACGGCGAGCGGCGCTACATCATTGCACCGCGCGGCATTGCGGTGGGTGCGCAGCTGGTGAATGGTATCGAAGCGCCGATCAAGGCGGGCAACTGCCTGCCGCTGCGCAGCATCCCGGTCGGCAGCACGGTGCATTGCGTCGAGATGATGCCTGGCAAGGGTGCGCAGATCGCGCGTTCCGCCGGTACCTCGGTGCAGTTGCTGGCGCGCGAGGGCAGTTATGCGCAGTTGCGTCTGCGTTCGGGTGAGATCCGCAAGGTGCACGTTGACTGTCGCGCCACGCTCGGCGAGGTGGGCAACGAGGAGCACAGCCTGCGTTCGATCGGCAAGGCGGGCGCAAACCGCTGGCGTGGCATCCGTCCCACCGTGCGCGGTGTGGTGATGAACCCGTGTGATCACCCGCATGGCGGCGGCGAAGGCCGCACAGCGGCCGGTCGCCATCCGGTCAGCCCGTGGGGCACGCCGACCAAGGGCTATCGTACCCGCAGCAACAAGCGCACCTCCAACATGATCGTCCGCCGCCGCAACGCGCGCTGATAGAGGTAGAAAGATATGGCACGTTCAATTAAAAAAGGCCCCTTCGTCGACGGGCATCTTCTGAAGAGAATTGAAGCCGCTCGCGGCACCAACGACAAGCGCCCGATCAAGACCTGGTCGCGCCGTTCCACCGTGTTGCCCGACTTTATCGGTCTGACGATTGCGGTGCATAACGGGCGTCAGCATATGCCGGTATTCGTGACCGAGAACATGGTCGGCCACAAACTGGGTGAGTTTTCCCTGACGCGGACCTTCAAGGGCCACGTTGCGGACAAGAAGGCGAAGAGATAAGGAGCGCATGATGGAAGTTTCTGCAATTTTGCGTGGTACGCGTCTGTCCGCACAGAAGGGCCGCCTGGTCGCCGACCAGATTCGCGGCTTGCGCGTGGAGAAGGCGTTGAATCTCCTGGCCTTCAGCCCTAAAAAAGGTGCTGGCATCATCAAGAAAGTGCTTGAGTCGGCGATTGCCAACGCCGAGCACAATGAAGGCGCCGACATCGATACCCTTAAGGTCAAGACGATTCTTGTCGACCAGGGTACGGTGCTGAAGCGTTTTACTGCACGCGCCAAAGGCCGTGGCAACCGTATTACTAAGCCAACCTGTCACATCAGTGTGACGGTTGGGGATTAAGGAAGCGCCATGGGACAAAAAATACATCCGATTGGGTTCCGTCTTGGCGTTCAGCGCATCTGGACGGCAAAATGGTACGGTTCGAATCGCAACTTCTCCAGCACCCTGCTTGAGGACATCAAGGTTCGTGATTATCTGAAAAAGAAGCTCGCCCATGCGTCGGTTTCCAAGGTGGTGATCGAGCGTCCGGCCAAGAATGCACGCATCACGATCTTCAGTGGTCGCCCCGGCGTGGTCATCGGCAAAAAAGGCGAGGATATCGAGGTGCTGCGCGGTGAGCTGGCGCGCCTGATGTCGGTGCCCGTGCATGTCAATATCGAAGAAGTGCGCAAGCCCGAGACCGATGCTCAAATTATTGCTGACGGTATTGCCCAGCAACTTGAAAAGCGCGTAATGTTCCGTCGCGCCATGAAGCGTTCCATGCAGAATGCCATGCGCCTGGGTGCCCAGGGCATCAAGATCATGAGTTCCGGGCGCTTGAATGGCGCGGAAATCGCCCGTACCGAATGGTATCGCGAAGGACGTGTGCCACTGCACACCCTGCGCGCCATCATTGATTATGGCTTTGCCGAAGCGAAGACCACCTACGGCATCATCGGTGTCAAGGTATGGGTTTACAAGGGCGACACGCTCGGCCGTGGCGAGACGCCTGCGGTGGCCGAACAGGAAAAGCGCGGCAAGAAACCAGGAGTGAAACATGCTGCAGCCAGCTAGAAGAAAATTCCGCAAGGAACAGAAAGGCCGTAACACCGGTCTGGCCACCCGTGGCGCCAGCGTAAGTTTTGGCGACTTTGGTTTGAAGGCAGTAGGCCGCGGTCGCTTGACTGCGCGTCAGATTGAAGCCGCACGTCGCGCCATGACCCGTCATATCAAGCGCGGCGGACGCATCTGGATTCGTATTTTTCCGGACAAGCCGATTTCGCGTAAACCGGCCGAAGTCCGGATGGGTAACGGCAAGGGCGCGCCGGAATACTATGTGGCTGAAATCCAGCCGGGCAAGGTGTTGTACGAGATGGATGGCGTGAACGAAGTGCTGGCACGCGAGGCGTTTCGCCTGGCGGCTGCCAAGTTGCCGATCGCGACCACCTTCGTGACCCGCATGATCGGGAGTTGAGTGATGAATACAAATGAAATGCGCGGCAAGAATGCCGCAGAACTGCAGCAGGAACTGGAGTTGCTGTTGCGTGCCCACTTTGCGTTGCGTATGCAGGTGGCCACCCAGCAGTCGAATAAAACTGCCGACCTGGGCAAGTTGCGTCACGATATTGCACGGGTCAAGACGATTATGCGCGAAAAGGCGGGGCAAGCATGACTGAAGACAAGAAGATGGTGCGCACGCTGACAGGGCGTGTGTTGAGCGACAAGATGAACAAGACGGTCACCGTGCTGGTCGAGCGTCGTGTCAAGCATCCGGTTATTGGCAAGTTCATTCGCCTGTCCAAGAAATACCATGCCCACGATGAAAACAATGAGTTTCACGAGGGCGACATGGTGCAGATCGAAGAGTCGCGCAAGATGTCGCGTACCAAGGCGTGGACAGTGAGCAAGCTGATTGAGCGCGCACGCGTTTAAAGCTTGCGCGCAGCGCAAAGACCCAGTATAATTCTGCGTTTTCCGGTAGTGAGCCGGTTGGTTTTAGTCCGGTTCGCTGGCTCAAGTGGTTCCGCGCATGGCGGAATTTTCTCCCGAACGGGATCCAAAACTAGCCGCCGCTCTTTTGATTAAAGCGTGGTGGATTAAGTTGGAGGCAATTAAATGATTCAGATGCAGTCCGTATTGGATGTGGCGGACAACACAGGTGCGCGCTCGGTCATGTGCATCAAGGTGTTGGGCGGCAGCCGCAGGCGCTATGCAAGCGTCGGTGACATCATCAAGGTCAGCATCAAGGATGCTGCACCGCGCGGTCGCGTGAAAAAAGGCGACGTCTACAACGCTGTTGTGGTTCGCACCGCCAAAGGCGTGCGGCGACCAGACGGTTCGCTGGTGCGTTTTGATGGCAATGCTGCGGTGTTGTTGAATGCCAAATTAGAGCCGATCGGCACCCGTATCTTTGGGCCGGTTACCCGTGAGTTGCGTACCGAGAAGTTCATGAAGATCGTCTCGTTGGCGCCCGAGGTTCTGTAAGGGGGAGTCATGGCACGAATTCGTAGAAGTGATCAGGTGATCGTCCTGACTGGGAAAGACAAGGGCAAGCGCAGCGTGGTGCTCAAGGTGTTTGACAATGATCATCTGCTGGTTGAGGGCGTGAATCGCGTCAAGAAGCATCAGAAGCCGAATCCCATGCGCAACATCCAGGGTGGGATCGTCGAAAAGGAGATGCCGATTCAGGCTTCCAATGTCGCATTGTTCAATGCCGGCACGCAGAAGGCTGATCGCGTGGGTTACAAGGTGCTGGAGGACGGCCGCAAGGTGCGCGTTTACAAGTCCAATGGCGAAATGGTTGACGCACAGGGGTGATCATGGCGCGTTTTCAAGAGTTTTATCGTGAGACGGTGGTACCCAAGCTGATTGAGCAGTTTGGCTACACGTCTGTCATGCAGGTTCCGCGCATTCAGAAGATCACCCTTAACATGGGTGTCGGCGAGGCTGTTGCGGACAAGAAGGTGATGGATCATGCGGTGGCTGACATGCGCAAGATCGCCGGCCAGAAGCCGGTTGTCACCAAGTCGAAGAAATCGATCGCGGGTTTCAAGATCCGTGAAAACTACCCCGTTGGCTGCATGGTGACCCTGCGTCGCGTGCGGATGTACGAATTTCTGGATCGTCTGGTGACGGTGGCAATTCCCCGTATCCGCGATTTCCGGGGGGTTTCGGGCAAGTCCTTTGATGGCCGTGGCAACTACAACATGGGCGTCAAAGAGCAGATTATTTTCCCTGAAATCGAATACGACAAAATTGACGTGTTGCGTGGCATGAACATTACGATCACCACCACCGCCAAGACTGATGATGAAGCGCGAGCCTTGCTTGCCGCCTTCAGTTTCCCGTTCAAGAGTTGAGGTAGGCATGGCCAAGTTATCCTTGATTAACCGCGAAGAAAAGCGCGCGCGCATGGTGAAGAAATATGCTGCCAAGCGTGCTGACCTCAAAGCTGCGATCGCCAGCGTACGGACCAGCGATGAAGATCGCATGGCAGCGTACAAGGCATTGCAAGAGCTGCCACGCAACTCCAGCCCGGTGCGCCAGCGCAACCGTTGCCAGTTGACGGGGCGCCCACGCGGCGTGTTCAGCAAATTTGGCCTGGCGCGCGGCAAGCTGCGTGAGTATGCGATGCGGGGCGAAATCCCGGGCATCGTCAAGGCAAGCTGGTAAGGGGTAAACGATATGAGTATGAGTGATCCCATCGCGGACATGCTGACCCGCATCCGCAATGCGCAAGCGGTCGAAAAGATGGCTGTTACGATGCCTTCTTCCAAGGTCAAAGTGGCTATCGCCAAGGTGCTGAAGGACGAGGGCTACATCGATGATTTCGCCATCCGTGGCGAGGCAGGAAAGCCCGAGCTTGAGTTGCAGCTTAAATATTATGCTGGACGTCCGGTCATCGAGCGTATCGAGCGAGTTAGCCGGCCTGGTCTGCGCATCTACAAGGGTGCCGAGGATCTGCCGCGGGTGATGAATGGCTTGGGTGTAGCCATTGTGTCGACCTCGAGCGGTGTGATGACCGATCGCCATGCCCGCGCCAAGGGTGTGGGTGGTGAAGTCCTGTGCGTGGTTGCGTAAGAGAGAGCGGATATGTCACGTGTAGCCAATAATCCTATTACATTGCCGAAAGGCGTCGAGGTCGCGCTGGGAAGTGTGATCTCGGTCAAGGGCCCGCTCGGTTCGATGAGTCGGGCGGCATCGAGCGATGTCTCGGTCGCGCTTAAAGAGGGTGTTCTGACTTTTGCGCCTGTCGGTGGAAGCATCCAGGCGAATGCCATGGCGGGAACCCTGCGTGCGCTGGTTAATAACATGGTGCAGGGTGTTACCAAGGGTTTCGAGAAGAAGTTGTTGCTGGTCGGAGTCGGTTACCGCGCTCAGGCTCAGGGCGACGCGCTCAACCTGACGCTGGGTTTTTCGCATCCCGTCGTGCATAAGATGCCTGCCGGCATCAAGGTCGAGACGCCGACGCAGACTGAAATCCTGATCAAGGGTATTGATCGTCAGGTTGTTGGGCAGGTGGCCGCCGATGTGCGCTCATACCGTCCGCCGGAGCCTTACAAAGGCAAGGGCGTGCGCTATAGCGACGAAGTGGTTATCAAGAAAGAGACCAAGAAGAAGTAAGGCTTAAGGACAGAAAATGAACACCAAGCAATCACGGATTCGCCGAGCGCGCAAAACCCGCGCCAAGATCGCGGCCGTCAAGGCGACTCGCCTGGCAATTCACCGCACCAACAGCCATGTCTACGCCCAGATTATTTCTGCGGATGGGGGCACGGTGATGTGCAGCGTGTCTTCTAACGACAAGGCGCTGCGTGCCGAGTTGCCCAATGGCGGTACCGTTGCCGCGGCGACGGTAGTCGGCAAGCACCTGGCTGAAAAGGCCAAAGGTTTGGGTATTGAAAAAGTGGCTTTCGACCGTTCGGGTTTCAAGTTCCATGGGCGTGTGAAAGCCCTGGCAGATGCCGCGCGTGAAGGCGGTTTGGTTTTTTAACGAGGCAGAATCAAGATGGCCCGTACAGCACCTAGTAGTAACGAAGAGCGCGGCGACGGCTTGCGCGAAAAAATGATCTCGATCAACCGGGTCACCAAAGTGGTGAAGGGCGGTCGGATCATGGGCTTTGCCGCGCTGACCGTGGTAGGCGATGGCGACGGCGGCATCGGCATGGGCAAGGGCAAGTCCCGTGAAGTGCCGGTGGCCGTGCAGAAGGCAATGGAAGAGGCCCGCCGCAAACTGGTCAAGATCAGCCTGAAGAATGGCACTTTCCACCATACGGTGGTGGGCCAGCATGGCGCCTCGCGCGTGCTGATCCAGCCGGCATCCGAAGGTACCGGCATTATCGCCGGCGGTGCGATGCGTGCCGTTTTCGAGGTGATGGGCGTGCAGAACGTTCTCGCCAAGTGCCTGGGGTCGACCAATCCCTACAACGTCGTGCGTGCGACGCTTGACGGCCTGTTGAAAATGTCCACGCCGTCCGAGATTGCGGCCAAGCGTGGCAAGTCACTCGAAGACATCACGGGGTAAGCCATGAGTGAGCAGAAAAAAATCAAGGTGACGCAGATCAAAAGTCTGATTGGCACCAAGGAAGCACATCGCGCCTGTGTTCGTGGCTTGGGTCTGCGCCGGATGCACCACACGGTCGAGGTGCTCGACACCCCGGAAAACCGCGGGATGATCACGAAGGCCGCCTATTTGTTGAAGTGCGAGGCTTAAATGGAACTGAATACGATTAAACCGGCAGACGGCGCCAAGAAAGACAAGCGTCGCCCGGGTCGCGGCATTGGCTCCGGTTTGGGTAAAACCGCGGGGCGTGGCCACAAGGGCCAGAAGTCCCGTTCGGGTGGTTTCCACAAGGTGGGTTTCGAAGGCGGTCAAATGCCGATGCAACGCCGCCTGCCCAAACGTGGGTTTGTTTCGCTGACCAAGGCGAACACGGCACACGTTCGCCTGTATGAACTGGCGGCAGTGGGTGTGGACGAGATCGATTTGCTGGTGCTGAAACAGGCCGGACTGGTCAGTTCCGCAGTCAAGGCGGCAAAGGTCTACCTGGCGGGTGAAATCGACCGGGCGATCAAGCTGAGCGGCATTGCCGTGACCAAGGGTGCGCGCGCTGCGATTGAGGCGGCGGGCGGCACCATCGCCGACTGATCCTGCGAGGACACATACCTTGGCCACGCCAAAAACCGGCTTGAACAAATTCGGCGACCTCAAGCGCCGCTTGTTATTCCTGCTCGGCGCATTGATCGTCTACCGTATCGGCACCTTTATCCCGGTGCCGGGGATCGATCCGCTGGTGCTCGAACAGTTGTTCAAGTCGCAGCAGGGCGGCATCCTGGGCATGTTCAACATGTTCTCCGGTGGCGCGCTGTCGCGTTTCAGCCTGTTTGCGCTGGGGATCATGCCATACATTTCGGCATCGATCATCGTGCAGCTGATGACAACGGTCTCGCCGCATCTGGAGGCGTTGAAAAAAGAGGGCGAGTCCGGACGCCGCAAGATTACGCAGTACACCCGCTACGGCACCCTGTTCCTGGCGGTGTTTCAGGCGCTGGGCATTTCCATTGCGCTGGAATCGCAGGCAGGCTTGGTGCTGGATCCAGGTATGGCATTTCGTTTGATCACGGTGGTCACCCTGACCGCCGGCACGATGTTCCTGATGTGGTTGGGCGAACAGATTACCGAGCGTGGTCTGGGCAACGGCATTTCGATCATTATTTTCGCGGGCATTGTGGCGGGCTTGCCATCTGCGATCGGCGGCACGCTGGAATTGACGCGAACCGGCGCATTTCCGATCCCGCTGGTGCTGATGTTGTTTGTCGGTGTGCTGCTGGTTACCGCGTTGGTGGTGTTTGTCGAACGGGGCCAGCGCAAGATTCTGGTCAACTACGCCAAACGGCAGGTCGGCAAGGTGGTGGTGGGCGGCCAGAGTTCCCATTTGCCGCTCAAGCTGAATATGGCCGGGGTGATTCCGCCGATTTTTGCTTCCAGCATTATTTTGTTCCCCGCCACGCTGGCGGGCTGGTTTGGTAGCGGCGAGGGCATGGGCTGGTTGCGGGACATTGGATCATCCTTGTCCCCGGGGCAGCCGGTGTATGTTCTGACGTATGCACTGGCGATCATCTTCTTCTGCTTTTTCTATACGGCCCTGGTGTTCAATCCCAAGGAGACGGCGGACAACCTGAAGAAGAGCGGTGCGTTTGTTCCGGGAATTCGTCCGGGTGATCAAACCGCCCGCTACATCGACAAGATTCTGACCCGGTTGACGCTGGTGGGGGCGATCTACATCACCCTGGTGTGTTTGTTGCCCGAGTTTCTGATTCTGAAATGGAATGTTCCGTTCTACTTTGGTGGAACATCCCTGTTGATTATCGTGGTGGTGACGATGGATTTCATGGCCCAGGTTCAGGCTTATGTCATGTCTCACCAGTATGAAGGCTTGCTCAAGAAAGCCAATTTCAAGAATGGCCTGGTAGGACGATGACATGTCCAAGGAAAAGGAAGATGTCATCCAGATGCAGGGTGAGGTGATTGAAAACCTGCCTAACGCCACGTTTCGGGTCAAGCTTGAAAATGGCCATGTTTTGCTGGGTTATATCTCGGGAAAGATGCGTATGCACTACATCCGCATTCTTCCAGGTGACAAAGTGACGGTTGAACTCACGCCGTACGATTTGAGCAAAGGCCGGATCGTTTTTCGAGCCAAATGATTTTTGGCCGGCAAAATGCCGCCGGCAAGTGAATGGAGAAAACCATGAGAGTACAAGCTTCAGTCAAAAAGATGTGCCGCAAGTGCAAGGTTGTACGCCGCAAGGGTGTTGTGCGCGTGATCTGTGATGATCCGCGGCATAAGCAGCGCCAGGGATGAGTGGGCAATTGTCGGTAAGTTTGAACCCGGGTCAACCTGAACGTGGGTTGACGTGTTATAATTTTTTGTTCTGCATTTGGGGCTCTGCGAATGGCTCGTATTGCTGGGGTTAATATCCCGAATCATCAACACGCGATTATTGCGTTGACCGCCATTTATGGCATTGGCAGGACCTCGTCCGGCAAGATTTGCGAAGCGGCTGGCATTGCCCAGACTTCGAAAATCAAGGATTTGTCGGAGGCTGAGGTGGAGCGCATACGTGAGATCGTGGCCAAGTTCACGATCGAAGGCGACCTGCGCCGTGAGACCACCATGAACATCAAGCGTTTGATGGATCTTGGCTGCTATCGCGGCTTGCGCCATCGCAAAGGCTTGCCTGTGCGTGGTCAGCGTACTCGCACCAACGCGCGAACCCGCAAGGGGCCGCGCAAGGCCATCAGGAAATAAAGGTTAACCATGGCAACGAAACCAGCTACGCGCGTCCGTAAAAAGGTCAAGAAGAATGTCGCAGAAGGTATTGCGCATATTCACGCATCGTTCAACAACACCATCGTGACGATCACCGATCGTCAGGGCAACGCTCTGTCGTGGGCAACGGCCGGTGGTGCGGGCTTCAAAGGCTCGCGCAAGTCGACTCCGTTCGCGGCGCAGGTTGCGGCGGAAAATGCCGGCAAAATGGCGCAGGAATGCGGCGTCAAGAACCTGGAAGTGCGGATCAAGGGCCCCGGTCCTGGTCGCGATTCCACCGTGCGTGCGTTGAATGCGCTGGGCTTCAAGATCGTGACGATCTCTGATGTCACACCGATTCCGCATAACGGTTGCCGTCCCTCCAAAAAGCGTCGTATCTAATACTAGGCAAAATCATGGCTCGTAATCTTGATCCCAAATGCCGTCAGTGCCGCCGCGAAGGCGAAAAGCTTTTCCTGAAAGGCGAGAAGTGTTTCACTGACAAGTGCGCAATCGAGCGCCGTCCCTATGCACCCGGCCAGCATGGCCAGAAGAGCGGGGCTCGCCTGTCCGGCTATGGCGTGCAGCTGCGCGAGAAACAAAAAATTCGCCGTATCTACGGCGTGCTGGAAGGCCAGTTCCGCCTGACGTACAAGCGTGCGGACAGTCGCAAGGGCGTGACCGGTGAAAACCTGCTGTCGATGCTTGAGTCGCGCCTGGATTCGGTGTGTTATCGCATGGGCTTTGGTGCGTCGCGCACCGAGGCGCGCCAGGTGCTGCGTCACAACGGCATTATGGTGAACGGTCGCCGGGTCAATATCCCGTCCTATCAGGTTCGCGCTGGTGATGTGGTTGAGGTGGCAGAAAAAGCGAAAGCGCATCTGCGCATCAAGGCGGCTTCAGAAGCGGCGGCGGCACGTGGTTACCCGGAGTGGGTCGAAGTTGACCCCAAGATGCTCAAGGGGACCTACAAGGCTGCACCGCAACGCTCGGAGTTGCCGTCGACCATCAATGAATCGCTGGTCATCGAACTGTACTCCAAATAAGTTGGCTCGGTCTCTGTGACCCGGTCTTAAGGGCTGGTTTTAAGGAATTGCACTCTATGCAAAGCGCTACAGAATTTCTCAAGCCGCGTATTGTGGAGGTGGATCGCTCATCCCCGCTGCACGCCAAGGTCATCATGGAGCCCTTCGAGCGCGGCTACGGCCACACGCTCGGCAACGCGTTGCGTCGCATTCTGTTGTCCTCCATGGTTGGCTATGCGCCCACCGAAGTGTCCATCAGCGGTGTCGTTCACGAGTATTCGACCATCGAAGGCGTGCAGGAGGATGTCGTCGATATCCTGCTGAACCTCAAGGGCATTGCTTTCAAGATGCATGGCAAGTCCGAGGCTATTCTGAAGGTCTCCAAAACCGGTGAAGGCGTTGTGACCGCGGGTGACATTGAAGTTGGCCACGATATCGAAGTGCTGAATCCGGATCATGTGATTGCCCACCTGACCAAGGGCGGCAAGCTTGATATGGAAATCAAGATCGAGAGCGGCCGCGGCTATCAGCCGGCTACTGCGCGCAAGGTTTCGGAAGAAACCCGTGCCGTGGGTTCGATCCTGGTCGATGCATCGTTCAGCCCGGTTCGGCGCGTCGCCTACACGGTGGAGAGCGCGCGTGTCGAACAGCGCACCGACCTCGACCGTCTGGTGATCGATATCGAGACCAATGGTGTGGTTGAACCGGAAGAGGCCGTGCGTACTGCTGCCCGCATCCTGGTGAACCAGCTCTCCGTGTTTGCCGACCTGGAAGGTACACCGGCCGAGTCCGAGTCGCCGCGTTCGCCGCAGATCGATCCCCTGTTGCTGCGCCCGGTCGATGACCTTGAGCTGACCGTACGTTCGGCCAATTGTCTGAAGGCCGAAAATATTTACTTCATCGGCGACCTGATCCAGCGTTCCGAAACCGAGCTGCTGCGCACCCCCAACCTGGGCCGCAAGTCGCTGAACGAAATCAAGGATGTGCTGGCTTCCAAAAGCCTGTCCTTGGGCATGAAGCTGGAAAACTGGCCGCCCGCCGGTCTCGAGCGTCCCTGAAAAATATACCGCAACCGAAATCAAACAATAAAGTGCGGGTCGCCGTGGCTGGCGACCTAGCCCAAGAATACTGACTGAAAGGAATCGCCATGCGTCATCGTCAATCCAACCGCAAGCTGAATCGCACCACCAGCCATCGTCTGGCCATGTTCCGCAACATGACCGTGTCGCTGCTGAAGCATGAAGTCATCAAAACCACGCTGCCGAAAGCCAAGGAACTGCGCCGCTTCGTCGAGCCGCTGATCACCCTGGGCAAGGAACCCAGCCTGGCCAACCATCGTCTGGCGTTCGATCGCCTGCGTGACCGCGACATCGTCGTCAAGCTGTTCGGCGAACTGGGCCCGCGTTACAAGGCTCGTCCCGGCGGCTACCTGCGCATTCTGAAGTATGGTTTCCGCAAAGGCGACAATGCGCCGATGGCGCTGGTCGAACTGGTTGACCGTCCCGAGACGGACGCCGAGGTGGTCGAGGCCGAGTAAAGCCAGATCATATCGAGTTCATGAAAAAAGCCGGGATCACCCGGCTTTTTTCATGCCTGTTTTCCGGGGCGCTCCGCAGGCGTGGCACGTGCCGGGCGGGCCTACCGATGCAATTGCCGCAAGCCCGCCATGTCAGGCATAGTGCCCTTACCCTCAAGCCAGGAAAAACCTGTGATCGTACTTTTCACCGATTTTGGCGTGCGCGATCCCTACGTTGGTCAGATGAAGGCGCGCCTCGCCGAACACGCACCCACACAGTTGGTGGTGGATCTGCTGCACGAGGTGCCCGACTTCAATCCGCATGCCGGCGCGCATTTGCTGGCGGCACTCGCATCCGGCTTTCCGTCCGGCAGCGTGTTTTTGGCGGTGGTCGATCCGGGCGTAGGCACGCCGCGCGACGCCGTGGTGGTCATGGCTGGAGGCCGCTGGTTCGTCGGGCCGGACAACGGGCTGTTGTCAGTCGTTGCCGCGCGCCATGCCGACACCCGGACGTGGCGCATCACCTGGCTGCCCGAGACACTATCGCCTACTTTTCACGGGCGCGACCTGTTTGCCCCGATTGCGGCCGACATCGCGCACGGCGAATTTTCCACTGACAAATTGATCCCGATAGACAAGCTGAATGTCGAATTCGACGCCGGCGACCTGGCACGGGTGATTTATATCGATCATTACGGCAACGCCTGGACCGGCGTGCGCGGGGTGCCGCAGGACGCGCACGTCAGCGCTGCGGGCGAACGGTTCAGGCACGGCGAGAGCTTCGGCTTCGCCGGCAAGGGCGAGGGACTCTGGCTCAACAACAGCGTCGGCCTGCTGGAGCTTGCAGTCAACCGTGGCAGCGCCGCAGCCGTATTTGGTCTGAAGGTGGGCGATCCGGTGCAGGTGCAGCGGCTGAATTGAACGCAATCAATCCAGACCGAGCAGCAGCGCCCGGTAGTCGTTGACATTGGTGCGGGTGGGGCCGCTGACGATGAGGTCGCCCAACGCGGCAAAAAATCCGTGACTGTCGTGGGCGACCAGGAAGTTCGCCGCGTCGAGACCGCGCGCATGTGCGCGCCGCAGCGTGTCCGGGCCAATCAATGCCCCTGCGTTGTCCTCGCTGCCGTCGATGCCGTCGGTGTCGCAGGCGATCGCCCACGCCGGCGTGTCTTTCAATTCAAGCGCCAGGGCCAGCAGGAATTCAGCGTTGCGGCCGCCGCGCCCGTGCTGTGGGCGCAGGGTGACGGTGGTCTCGCCGCCTGAAATCAATGCGATGAGACGCGACTTCACGCCGCGCGCAAGCGCGGCGTGCTGTTTGGCCACCGCCTGCGCATCCCCGCTGACGCAGTCGGAGAGCACCATGGCGGGAATGCCGTGTTGTTCGAAATACGTGCATGCGGCCTGGAGGCTGGCCCGAGCGCTGGCGATGACACGGTTTTCCGTATTGGCGAAACAGGGGTTGCCGGGCTTGGGCGTGTCGGCTTCCGGTGCCGTCTGTTCCAGATGGCGGCGTACGCCGGCGGGCAGTGTAATACGGAAGCGCAGCAGCCGTTCGAGCGCATCGGCGCAGGTGGTGGGGTCGGGCGCGCAGGGGCCGGACGCGATATGGGTCGGGTCGTCGCCGACGACGTCGGAGATGATGAGCGCCAGGGTACGCGCGCCATTTGCCGCCTGTGCCAGGCGTCCGCCCGACAGACGGGTGAGGCGCTTGCGCACGGTGTTGATGTCGTGGATGGTCGCGCCGGCGTTGAGCAGCGCCTTGGTCACCTGGCGCAGTTCCTTCAGCGTCACCCCCTCGACCGGCGCGGCGAGCAGGCTGGAGCCGCCGCCCGAAATCAGCGCCAGCAGCAGGTCGTCCGGCCCCAGCTGGCCCGCCATCTCCAGCATGCGCAAGGCGGCTTCCTCCCCGCGGCCGTCGGGGAGCGGGTGGCTCGCCTCGACGACTTCGATGCGGCGCGTGGGCAGGCTGTGTTGGTAGCGGGTGACCACCAGCCCGGACAGCGGCGCATCCGCCGGCCAGTGGGCTTCCACCGCAGCGGCCATGCTGGCGGCCGCCTTGCCGCCCCCGACCACCAGGGTGCGGCCGCGCGGCGGCGCGGGCAGGTGCGGCGGCAGGATGCGTGCGGGGTCGGCGGCGGCCACCGCGGCACGGAAGGATCCCAGCAGCAGTTCGCGCGGGTTCATGCTATATCCCGGATCAGGCGGCGGCAGGGCGGCGCAGTCTGCGCGAGACACCGCCGCGCAGCACCGGACCGATCTGCATCGCCAGCCGGAAAAGGATCGGCATGGTGAACAGGGTGAGCGTGGTGGCGACCAGTAGGCCCCACACCAGGCTCGCTGCCATCGGTCCCCAGATCAGCGACTTGCCGCCGAGCCCGACCGCGAGCGAGAACAGGCCGCCGATGGTGGTGGTCGTGGTGATGAGGATGGGCACGACGCGCCGCCGCGCCGCATACAGCGTGGCGTGCAGCAGGCTCATGCCGGAGGCGAGCCGGGTGTTGGCGGCGTCGATCAGCACGATGGCCGAGTTGACCGCGATGCCGGTCAGCGCGATCACGCCGTATAGCGTGTACAGGGAAAGCGGGTTCTGCGTGATGAACAGGCCGAACACCACGCCGGTGAAGGCCATCGGCACGGTCAGCAGGATCAGCAGCGGCTGCCAGTAGGAGCGGAACTGCGTGGCGAGGATGAGATAGATCAGGCCGACGCCGAGCAGGAACAGCATCTTCATCGCATCAAGGCTCTCGTTGATGTCGTCGAGCTCGCCGCTGAAGTCGATGCGGGTGTTCGGATAGCGCGCTTCCATCGCGTCCCATTGCGCGGCGATCCGCGCGTTCGCCTCCACCGTGTCGATACGGGCCTTGTCGAGGTCGGACTCGATGGTGATCGCGCGCTTGAGGTTGTAGTGCTTGATGCCGCCCGAGCCGATACGGGTGTCGGCATGGACCAGCGCGCCCAGGGTGGTAGTGGTGCCATCGGGCAATGCCACCGGGTCGGCCAGCAACTGCTGGATGTCGGCAAGACCGTTCGGATTGGCCCCGCTTTGATTGGGCTCGCTTTGATTGGACGTAGCGCCGCGCACCCGCACCTCGATCCGGTCGCCGCTGTCGCGCATCTCGGTGACGATTTCGCCTTCGGTGTGCAGGCGGATCAGGCGCGCTGCCGTGGCGGGATCGAGGCCGGTGTTTTTCAGCGCTTCGGCGTCAAGCTGCAGAACCAGTTGCGGACGGCCCGGCAGGTCGTCGTCGGTGACATCGCGGGTGCCATCGACCCGCATCACCGCCTGCTTCAGTTCCTGCGCGGCGGCGCGCAATTCGTCGACATCGTCGCCCCGCAGTCGCAGCTTGATCGCCTTGGCCGCCGGCGGACCGCCCGACAGCTGGGTGAAGGAAAGCTTGCCGGGGCCGGGCAGGGCTTCGATCTCGCTGCGCATCGCGGCCACCACCTCGCCGACCTCGCGCATGCCTTCGCCGCGCGGGTTGAGCGACACGCTGACCTGACCGTAGGATTCGCCGTACAGCGGCTCGGTGTCGGTCCATTTCACCCCGGCGTAGCTCGTCACCCCGCGCGCTTCGCCTTCGTCCAGGTGGCGGCGCACCACTGCTTCCACCTTCGCGGCCTCGCGCAGGGTGACGTCGATGGCGCTGCCGCTTGGCATGTCGAGGTTGACGTAGAACAGCCGGATCGGATCGAAGGCGAAGAACTGTGTGCGCACCGCGCCGGTCGCCACTAGCGTTACCGCGCCGGCGAACAGCGCCAGCACGATCACTCCGCTGATCCACGGATAACGCATCAGCTTGACCAGCAGCCGGGTGTATTTCACCCGCAGGGTGTGGGTGGCGCGCTCCCGCCGCGGCTGCATGCGGGTGGGCTGCCGGAAGTTGAGCCCGAGCCCGACCACGTGCGCCGGCATGATCCAGTAGGCTTCGGCAAGGCTCATCAGCAGCGCCAGCGTTACCACCAGTGGCACCAGCAGCATGAACTTGCCGACGATTCCGGGCATCAGCATCAATGGCATGAATGCGGCGATGGTGGTGGACACCGCCGCCAGCACCGGCAGCCCGACTTCGCCGATGGCGCCGAGCGTCGCGGGCAGGGCCTCGGCACCGCGCACGATGCGGTAATAGATGGCCTCGGTGATGACCACCGCGTCATCCACCAGCATGCCCAGCGCGATGACGATGCCGAGCAGCACCGGAATGCTGAGGGTGAAATCGAAGGCATACAGGATGGCGAATGCGCCCGCCAGCGAAAACGGAATCCCGAGGCTGACCAGCAGTGCCAGCCGGGTGCCGAGGAACAGCCAGCAAAGCCCCAGCACGATCAGCAGGCCGATCAGCGCATTGGTTTCCATCACGCCGATGGCATGCCTGGTCGGCACGGTCTGGTCGTCGAACAGCATCAGCGAAAAACCGCCCGCTTTCAGCGCGGGCTCGCGTTCGGCGATGGCGCGGTTGATGTCGGCCACCAGGTTCAGCGTGTTGACCTTGCTCTTCTTGGTCACCGCCAGGATCACCGCGGGCTGGCCGTTGGAGGACGCCAGGCTGCCGGGTCGCGCGCGTGCGGTCTCCGCCGTCGCCACCGCGGACAGCGGCACCGGCGCCCCCAGCCGCGGCGACAGCACCGTCAGCCGCGCCAGGTAATCGGCGTCGGCCTGCTGGCCGATCACCCGCACCAGCCAGTCGTCCTCGCCCACCCGCGCGCGCCCGGCGAAGGTGTCGCGGAACCAGCCGCGCACCGCGTCGGCGATCTGCGCGGCGGTGAGGCCGCGCGCGGCCGCTTCGGCCGGGGAGAACTCCACCCGCAGCTCGGGGTCGCCCTGGCCGGTGGCCATCACCCGGTCAACGCCGGGCAGGCGCTCGATGTCGTCCTTGATCTGCCGCGCGGTGCGGCGCAGGCGCTCATCGTTGGCGGGGCCGGTCAGCAGCACCATCGCCGTCGGGAAGCCGTTCGACGTGGTGATTTCCTGCACGTCGGGCTCCCGCGCGTCGTCGGGCAGGTCGCTGTTGTACTTGTTCTGCACCAGCCGCCGCAGGTCGGTGACGTGCTTGTCGAACTGGCGTTGCGACACCTCGCGGAAGCGCACCAGGATGATCGACGAATTGTCGCGGCTGGTGGAGGACACGAAGCGGATGTCGGGCAGTGTGCGGATCGCCTCTTCCAGCGGGTCGGTGACCTTCTTCTCGACGTCCTCGGCCGAAGCGCCCGGCAGCACCGTGTTCACCACCAGCCAGTTGAAGTTGATTTCCGGATCCTGCTCGCGCGGCATGCCGAGATAGGCCAGCACGCCGAGCAGCAGGATCACCACGAAAGACACATTCGCCAGCGGGTGGTTGGTGATGAAGCGCGCGTACAGGCTCATGGCTTCAGCGCCGGGTAACAGCCATGCCGTCCTGCAGGGCGAAGCGGCCGTCGGTGACGAGCGCGGCGTCGCCCGGCAATCCTGTGGCAGCGGCCGGACGCCCCTCCTGTGCGCCGGGCAGGGGCACGAAGCGCGCGCGCTGGCCGTCGACGACAAACACGCCGAGTGTGCTGTTGCGCCGGATCAGGTAATCCGCCGGCACGAAGGCGCGCGGGTCGCGCCAGCGCAGCACGCCGTTGCTGCCGGGCGCGGGCGCGGTCCGGGCAAAGCCGAAGCGCGCCTCACGAGTGCGGCTGGCGAGATTCATCGCCGGCGACACGCGCAGCAGCTTCACTGCATATTCGCCGCCCTGGCTGACGAACACGGGTTTTGCCTGCGCCAACCGGTCGGCGTCGTCGGCCTGCACCTGCACCGCCAGTTGCAGGCGCGAGGTGTCCCACAGCTCCACGATGGGGGTGCCGGGACTGGCCAGTTCGCCCACCTGCGCCAGCCGCGCCTCGACGATCGCGGGGAAGGGGCTGCGCAGCGTGCACTTGCCGATCTCGCGCTGGGCCGCGGCGCGCGCGGCGGCGTCAAGCCTGACTTCGGCCGCCACCACGGCGACTTCCGTTTTTTTGGCGTCGAGCGCATCGCCGGAAATGAAGTTCTTGGTGGCCAGTTCCGTGCTGCGCTGCAGTTGCAGCTGGGCGAGCTTCTGGCGGGCCTGTGACGACTCCAGCGCGGCCTGCGCGCGTTGGGCGGCAATTTTCGCATCCGCGCAGTCGAGTTGCGCCACCACCGCGCCTTTGGCGATGCGCTGGCCCGGCTCCACCGGGATCCGCTCGATACGCGCCGCCAGTTCAGAAGAGAGCTTGGCGAGGTTGAGTGAAACGACCTCGGCCGATGCCTCGCGAACCGGATGGATGGCCAGTTCGGCCAGCGGGCGGCTCTTGATGGGAACGGGCGGCGCGGCCAGCGCGGGCGCGCACAACAGGGCGAGTAAGCAGATAGCGAGGCGCATGGCGGGAGCGTGAAGTGGAATGGCTGAATTGTAGCGGCTGGCCTCCCGGGCCGGTTGCGGCAAACAAAAACGGCCAGGAGAAACCTGGCCGTCCGTGCTGCAAGAGGCGGAATTACTGTGCGGCGTCCTTGGCTTTGTCGGCCATGTCCTGGGCTGCGTCGGCAGTGTCCTGGGCGGCTTCGGCAGCTGCATCTTTGGTTGCATCGGCAGCGGCGGCGGCTGCCTCACCTGTGGCTTCGGCAGCGGCACCGGCTGCCTCAGCGGCGGAGTCTGCAGCTTCGCCGGCGGACTCCGCGGCTTCGCCGGCAGCTTCCTGGGCCTGCTCCATGGCGGGGGCTGCGGCTTCCTCAGATTTTTTGCAGGCGGTCAATGCAAGGGCAGCGAACAGTGCGACGAGAAGTTTGGATTGCATGGAGTATCTCCCTGATGTCAATTAATGATGCAGGTTTACCAACCTACACCTTCGTTGATAGTGCAAAAGAACGACGAAGCAAGCGGCGCGGTCGCGCAACCCGATTTTTTCGGTCTTTCGCTTCAGAACGCCTCGTCGTCGCGCAGGTAGCGCCATTGCCCCAGCGGCAGTTCGCCCAGCCACACGCGGCCGATGCGCACGCGCTTCAGCCCCGCCACTTTTAGCCCCACCAGTTCGCACATGCGGCGGATCTGGCGCTTGCGGCCCTCCTTCAGGATGAAGCGCAGCTGGTCGGCGTTCTGCCAGCCGACCCGGGCCGGGCGCAGCTTGCGGCCGTCGAGCGAGAGGCCGTGATTGAGCAGCGCGAGGCCCCGATCATCCAGCCGGCCCTCGACCCGCACCAGATATTCCTTCTCGACACCGGAATCTTCGCCAATCAGCTGTTTGGCAATACGCCCGTCCTGCGTCAGCACCAAAAGGCCGGTCGAGTCGATGTCAAGCCGCCCTGCCGGCGCCAGCCCTTTCAGGTGCGTCGGATGGAACGCCTGGTTTGCGCGCCCGTCCTGCCACTGCGTTTCGGGGCGGATCAGCACCACCGCAGGCTGATAGCCCGGCTCCGGCTGCCCCGACACATAGCCCACCGGCTTGTGCAGCAGGATGGTGACGCGCTGTTGCTGCTGGGCGCTGGCCTGCGTGTCCAGCCGGATCGCGCAGGCCGGGTCGACCTTGGTGCCCAACTCGCTCACCCGGCGGCCGTCGACGAACACCAGCCCGCGTTCGATGTAGCTGTCGGCTTCGCGGCGCGAGCACAGCCCGCGCTCGGACATCAGTTTGGAAAGGCGGATCGGTTCGGTCATGTCGTAATCCGCTCAATACAACTGGCGGGCGAGTGCTTCGCGCGCCTCGTCGGCGGGCAGGCAGCACTTCTTGTACTTCATGCCGCTGCCGCAAGGGCAGGGGTCGTTGCGGCCCGGCTTGGGCTGCTCACGCACGTAGGGTTCGGGAAAGTCGTACAGGCCATCGTGTCGGTCCGCCACGCTCGGTGCGCGGGCATCTTCTTCTTCGCGCCATCTTTCCTGGCGCGCCAGAATCTCCGCCTCGTCGTAAAACGTCCAGGGCTCGCCGCGCCGCGCCCATCCCGGTGCGTCCTTTGCATCTGCGAAACTGTGTGCGACATCATCCGACCCGAACACCACGCCGAAGCTGGAACCCGCTTCCTGTTCGGCGGCCATCGCATCCAGCAGGGCGCGATGCCGCTGGCGGGGAAAGTCCAGCAGGTTGTTGGCGGCAAGCAGGCGAAAATCCAGGTCATCGCTCGTGTCCGTCACCAAATCCGCAAGCCAGTCGAGCGCGGCGTCCAGCCCGGCGGGGCCGGCTGCCAGCCCCGCTGCCACCACGGGGTCCACCACCTCGCAACGCACAAACCAGCTCGCGTTGCGGTCCTGCACCAATTCCCTCGCCTGGTCGATGATTACAGGCGGCTTGTTGGCGAATAGCCAGGCGGTGTCGCCCGCCACCCAGTCCAGCAGCAAGTTGTCTTCCCGGTCCGCGCGGCGCAGCGCGTCAATGAGCAAACGGCCCGCCGCCTCGCCCGGAATCGCGCCCAGCAGAAACAGCGCGTGCAGCCCCATCCACCAGACATCCCGCTCATCGTCCGCGTCGGGCGCGTCCAGCCGCGCGTAAAACTCCGCCAGAGCCGCCACCATGTCCTCGCCGCGCGCGACGCAGGCATCGAACAGGATGCGCGGCACGCGGTCCCCGTGCTCGATCAGCAGATCGAGCAAATCCCCGACTGGAGCGTGGGACAGGGTGTCGGGGTCAAAAACAGGAATGTCGTTCATGGATTGCTTCATTCGATGACGGATGGGGTGTGCGCGAGGCGGCGTTGGCTGATGAAGTCTCTGGTTAAAGACCAAGATGCAGGCGCAGCGCCTGTTCGAGCATCTCAAGTTTGGGCTTGACGAGCTTGCCGGCCCGCGCGCCTGTCAGGCGCTCCTTGGCAAGCGTGCGCACCTGCTGCGCCTGCGCCTTGGAGTCTTTGGGCAATCCGCTGTCGCCCGCAGGCAAAAACACTTCAAATGGGTAAACCTTGTTGACGTTGGATGTCACGGGCACCACAGTCACGGTCGTGGCGACCCGGTTATTGGCGTCGTTGCTGACGAGGATCACCGGGCGTCGTTTGGCGATTTCCGAACCGCGCGTGGGCGACAGCTCGGCGAAATAGATGTCACCACGTTTCATCGCCAAGCCCATCGGCAACAGTGATGTCCCATGCCGGGTCGATTTCTGCCGAGGCATCCCGATAGGCGGCTTCGAGTTCGCGCTCCCGCATCTGTTTCAGTGCCATGTCGATTACCTGGGAGCGGGTTTTAACCCCGTGTGTAGTCCGGTAAGCCTCAAGAAAGCCTACGGTCTCGGCGGGTAGGGAGATGGAGAGCTTTTCGGCATGCATTCAGGTGCTCCAATAAGTAGGCTGATTGGTATTACTAATGGTAGCAATTAATTCGGGTGCGCGCCAGCCAGATCTCGGGGTGGACTGAGGGCCTTAAACATCTTTGTTCGCCACACAATTCCCGCCCCTCGGGGGGATAACACGGCATGTAAATACCTTGTCCCCAATGCCTGCGAAAAGAAGTCAATGTCGCGCCAGCACCGGTTGCAGGTACTGGCCGGTATGGCTGGCCGGATTGTCGGCCACCGCCTCGGGCGTGCCTTCGGCGACGATCATCCCGCCGCCGCCGCCGCCTTCGGGGCCGAGGTCGATCAGCCAGTCGGCGGTCTTGATCACATCCAGGTTGTGTTCGATGACGATCACGCTGTTGCCGGCGTCGGACAGACGTTGCAGCACCTTCAGCAGCAGGTCGATGTCGGCGAAATGCAGGCCCGTGGTCGGTTCGTCGAGGATGTACAGCGTGCGCCCGGTGTCGCGCTTGGACAGTTCGAGTGCGAGCTTGACCCGCTGTGCCTCGCCGCCCGACAGCGTGGTGGCGGACTGGCCGAGGCGGATGTAGCCGAGGCCGACGTCGAGCAGGGTCTGCAGCTTGCGCCTGACCACCGGCACCGCGGCGAAGAATTCGTGCGCCTGCTCGATGGTCATTTCCAGTACGTCGCGGATGGTCTTGCCCTTGTACTGGATTTCCAGCGTCTCGCGGTTGTAGCGCGCGCCGTGGCAGACGTCGCATGGCACGTAGATGTCGGGCAGGAAGTGCATCTCGACCTTGATCACGCCGTCGCCCTGGCAGGCCTCGCAGCGTCCGCCCTTGACGTTGAAGCTGAATCTGCCCGGCCCGTAGCCGCGCATGCGTGCTTCGGGCACCCCGGCGAACAGTTCGCGGATCGGGGTGAAGAGACCCGTATAGGTCGCCGGGTTGGAACGCGGGGTGCGGCCGATCGGCGACTGGTCGACGCTGATCACCTTGTCGAAGAATTCCAGACCGCGGATTTCGCCGTGCGGCGCGGGTTCGGCCGACGAGCCGTAGAGATGGCGCGCGACGGCGGTGTAGAGCGTGTCGTTGATCAGCGTCGACTTGCCCGAACCCGACACCCCGGTGATGCAGACGAACAGCCCGACCGGCAGGTTGAGCGTCACGTTTTTGAGGTTGTTGCCGCTGGCGTCGGTCACCACCAGCTGCCGCTCGGGATCGGGCTGGCGGCGTGTTTTCGGGATGGCGATGCGGCGCCGGCCAGACAGGTACTGCCCGGTGAGCGAGTGTTCGCTCATGCGGATCGCTTCGGGCGTGCCTTCCGCCACCACTTCGCCGCCGTGCACGCCGGCGCCGGGGCCCATGTCGACCACGTAATCGGCGGCGCGGATCGCGTCCTCGTCGTGCTCGACCACCAGCACCGAGTTGCCGATGTCGCGCAGGTGCTTCAGCGTGCCCAGCAGGCGATCGTTGTCGCGCTGGTGCAGGCCGATCGACGGCTCGTCCAGCACGTACATCACGCCGGTCAGTCCCGATCCGATCTGGCTGGCGAGGCGGATGCGCTGCGATTCGCCGCCGGAGAGCGTGTCGGCGGAGCGGTCGAGTGACAGGTAATCCAGCCCGACGTTGTTGAGGAAGCCGACGCGGGCGATGATTTCCTTGACGATGCGGTCGGCGATCTGCGCGCGGTGGCCGTCGAGTGTCAGCGTCTCGAAAAACGCCAGCGCCTGTTTCAGCGGCATCGCGCTGATGACGTAAATCGGCACGCTGCCGACCATCACGTGGCGCGCTTCCTCGCGCAGCCGGGTGCCGTTGCAGGCGGGGCAGGGCTTGTTGTTCTGGTACTTGGCGAGTTCCTCGCGCACCGCCGTCGAGTCGGACTCGAGGTAGCGCCGCGCCATGCTGGCGAGCACGCCCTCGAACGGGTAGCTTTTCGTCGTGTAGCCGCCGCGCGGCGCCAGCGTCTGGAACGCGATCGCGTCGCGGCCGGAGCCGTTGAGAATCACGTCGCGGGTGCGCTCCGGCAGCGCATCCCACGGCGTGTCGAGGTCGAAGCCGTAATGCATCGCCAGACTCTGCAGCATCATGAAGAAGAACTGGTTGCGCTTGTCCCAGCCCTTGATCGCGCCGTTTGCCAGTGAAAGATGAGGGAAGGCGACCACGCGCGCCGGGTCGAAGAAGGTGATCTGGCCGAGCCCGTCGCAGGTCGGGCAGGCGCCCATCGGGTTGTTGAACGAAAACAGGCGCGGCTCCAGTTCCGGCAGCGCGTAGCTGCACACCGGGCAGGCGAACTTGGCAGAAAACAGATGCTCCCTGTCCGAATCCATTTCCACCACCAGCGCGCGACCATCCGAGTGGCGCAGCGCAGTCTCGAAGCTTTCGGCCAGCCGCTGCTTGGCATCGGCGCGCACTTTCAGACGGTCGACCACCACCTCGATGGTGTGCTTCCTGTTCTTGTCGAGCTTGGGAATGGCGTCAATCTCGTGCACTTTGCCGTCGACCCGCACCCGCACGAAACCCTGCGCGCGCAACTCGGCAAACATCTCCAGATTCTCGCCTTTGCGCCCCACCACCAGCGGCGCCAGGATCATCAGCCTGGTGTCTTCCGGCAGCGCCAGCACTGCGTCGACCATCTGCGACACCGTCTGCGCGGCAAGCGTGATGCCGTGCTCCGGGCACTGCGGATCGCCGACGCGGGCATACAAAAGGCGCAGGTAGTCGTGGATTTCGGTGACGGTGCCGACGGTCGAGCGCGGGTTGTGGCTGGTCGCCTTCTGTTCGATCGAGATCGCCGGGCTCAAGCCCTCGATCAGGTCGACGTCCGGCTTTTCCATCAACTGCAGGAACTGCCGTGCGTAGGCCGACAGCGACTCGACGTAGCGGCGCTGACCCTCGGCATAGAGCGTGTCGAAAGCGAGCGAGGACTTGCCTGAACCCGACAGCCCCGTGATCACCACCAGCTTGTTGCGCGGCAGGTCGAGGTTGATGTTCTTCAGGTTGTGGGTGCGGGCGCCACGGATGCGGATGAATTCCATTGTTTGACGGCTATCGGTTAGGGCGGCGAGCGTAATTCGCAACCTGCTAATATAGCGGACTTCCCGTAATCGCCTAACCCCGGTTAGAACATCCCGCAGTGGCCAACATCGACCTGACCGAAAGCATGACCCGCGCCGAAAAGCGCGCGGCTTCGGGTCTGGCGGCGATTTTCGGCCTGCGCATGCTGGGCATGTTTCTCATCCTGCCGGTGTTCGCGCTGTATGCCGAAGACCTGCCGGGCGGCGACAACCACACCCTGGTCGGCTTGGCACTCGGTATGTACGGCCTGACCCAGGCCCTCCTGATGCTTCCCTTCGGCATGGCATCCGACCGCATCGGGCGCAAGAAGGTCATCATCTTCGGCCTTGTCGTGTTCGCCCTCGGCAGTTTCGTCGCCATGGCGGCTACCGACATCTACTGGACCATCGCCGGCCGCGCACTGCAGGGCGCGGGCGCCATTTCCGCCGCGGTCACCGCCATGCTCGCCGACCTCACCCGCGAGGAGCACCGCACCAAGGCGATGGCGCTGGTCGGCTCCACCATCGGCATCGCCTTTGCTGTGTCGCTGGTGGCGGGGCCGGCGCTCAACCGCGTGATCGGCGTGCCGGGAATTTTCGCCCTGACCGGCATCCTGGCGCTGGCCGCCATCTGGGTGGTCAAGATATGGGTGCCCGACCCCGCCGACAGCCACTTTCATGCCGACGCCCAGGCCAATCCGGCGAAACTGATCGACGTGCTGAAAAACGGCCAGCTCGCCCGGCTCGATTTCGGCATCTTCGCGCTGCATGCAGCGCAGATGGCGATGTTCGTGGTGGTGCCGGTGGCGCTCAAAAACAGCGGCCTCGCCGTCGACGACCACTGGGCGGTGTACCTGCCGGTGCTGCTGGGCTCCTTCGCGCTGATGGTGCCGGCCATCATCGTGGGCGAAAAGCGCGGCCAGATGAAGCCGGTGTTCATTGGCGCGGTGGCGCTGATGCTGCTGGCGCAGCTGGGATTCGCATTCGGCATCGA